>CACZAN010000035.1 GCA_902779165.1 uncultured Bacteroidales bacterium | reverse complement strand
TTGGGTCGTCAAGGAAAAGTTATGGAGGTTAGGAGGTCGATGACAGGACGAAAGGGGAAAGACGGCCTGACATCTTGGAGAAATACATACGCGAAAGTAAATCTGATACACGTTATCACTTTAAAAATGCTATATCACTTATTATCAGTGTAATAAGTCATTTATTAACGTGTAGATGGACGATTTAAAGTGAATAAATAGGGGTAGGTAACTGTGAAATTGATGTGATAAAGTGAATATTTAGGTGCAATAACGTGAAATTTTAGGTGCTAAAGTGTATAAAATAGGGCGAAAATGTCATTAAGAGCTATCTCCTATCCAAATCTCATATACCGAGAAGAGATTGGAAATATGATAAAACACACATCATTTTAATAAAACACCCATCATTTTTAAGGAAAAATGCATGAAATATTCACGTTAAGGAACAAAATATGGAAAAACATATATGGTTTTCTACACGTTAAATTTCGGATATTCACTTTAGCAAAATAGGTTATTTATTGATGTTCAATGGATTAACAAAATTAAAGTGATAAAGTGTATTAGAAATACTTTCGCGCATGGAAGTGTATGAAAAAAGCCCCTGCGAGGCATGCCTATGGCATACCTTGCGAAGCTTGAGTAAAGTAAGACGATTCAAGTTCCGCTTGTCGGCAACTTGTTGTCTGTCAGGTAATATATTGCTATCAAGAATTAGAGAATTAGAGAATTATTCTCAATATTCAAAATATAGCAAATGAATTGATGAGAATGACTAGAACATTTTTTCCAGGCAAAAAAACTTAATTCTTTAAAGTTTCGGAAGTTAAAAACGAAAGTGAATATTTAGGTGCAAAAAAAGCATTGGAAACTTGCATAAATCGCAAGAAATGAGTACTTTTACGTCGCCAAACAAAAAGACTCAATATTCCAATGCCAGTGCACAAAGTTACAAAAATCTCTTGATTTGGGTTTACTATACCTTATTGTATATATATATAATGCTAATTTGAAAGACCTTGCATCCGTCTTGTACTTGCAGAATACGGCTTGCACTAACTTTGCGACGGAAAAAGTAATTGTACTCGCTTCGCCCGGAAAAGGCCTAAATGAAGACGTCGGAATAAGAACAATTCAGTGACAGATACGATAAGGAGGATGCCCGACAGTCAAATGCTCAGCCAAGGCACGTCATGGCCATCGGACGGAGAAGGACACGCGAGGGGCTGCGTTTCATTCTGCTTTAATAGGAAGCATGAAGAACGATGGATGCCCATCGACACGCAAAGGTACTGTGCAGTGGAAGGTTATAGCTGAAGAGTGGAAATAGAGATTAAGGATGTTCAGCTATGAGCTGTCCAGTAAGGCAGCGATATGAGATTCGACAAAAGAAAGGAGGTAAAATGAGGAAAAGCAAGAAGAAGGTCAAGTGAGCCTCTTTTATAATAAGGATTAGTCAAAAATCAGCAATCATTTTGCCCTTGATTCACGTCAACAGATGTCAAAATGGGCATAACGACGAGAAAGAAGGAAGTAAAGTTGCAAAAAGTTGACGCAAAAACACTCCGAACACTCCGATACACTCCGAATTAGCTCCTCTAAATGTCATCTTCAGATAGCAAACCGACCGTATGATTCGGAGTGTATCGGAGTGTTCGGAGTGTTTTTGAGTGAACTTTTTGTAAGACGTCGCAAGTAATGCCTACGGGTCTTATCTGACAAGGGACTATAGTTTGTTGTGCGAGGAAGTATAGTTCCTCGTCGAAGAAACTATAGTTTGTTTAACTTATCCCTTTCTGTTGGATTGTCTCACTGGTGAGACTGCTTTGTCTCATTAGTGAGACAGCCGTGTCTCACAAGTGATACACGATGAGACATATATATGTAAAGACGGACACGGCCATTCGCAGAGGACGTGACGGCCTTTCGCAGAAGACGTGACGGCTTATCGTGGAGGACGAGACGGCCTTTCGCAGAAGACGTGACGGCTTATCGTGGAGGACGTGACGGCCTTTCACAGAAGACGTGACGGAATATCTGTGGGGTGGTTTGGTTCCATACATCAGCTCATCACCATGCACGACGCCACCCGTTATACTTATCGCGAGCGCGCGATAATATAAAATAGGTAAGAAGCAAGCCCCGCAACATCGTTGAATGATGTTGCGGGGCTCGTAGTTTTCTGACTTCGACGAACAGGATCAGAAAGGCAGATCATCGGTACTGTCGCCGGGGAAAGCAGGTGCTGCGGGAGCAGCGGGAGCGGCAGCGGGAGCCGAAGGCTGAGCATCGGTCGGAGGGAAGGGAGCAGCCGGCTGGGAACCAGCATCGAAACTGCCGACGGGAGCCATAGGTGCCACAGGAGCGTTGGGGTCATAGGGCACGGCCTTCCAGGCACGAATCTGATTATACCAGCGGCCCTGATACTCGTGAGCGTCGATGTCCACACTCACGGTCAGCATTTGTCCGACTTGAATGTTCATCTGCTGAATTTTGTCGGTACCGAAAACCTCGAAGCAACACTTCTTTGGATATTGTTCCATAGTCTCGAGGACATATGTGGCAACCTTCCATTCGGTTCCCGTACGCTGAGAGACTCCTCCGCGCTCGGGAAGTACTGCGATAATCTTTCCTGAAATATCCATTTTTATATTATTTTGAGTGGTTAATAATGACGTTTGACGTGAAAAACGATGCAAATATAGGACTTTCTTATCGCTTTTGCTAATTTTAAGGGAAAAATTTTTGTACGCAAGCGTGAAAAACACTATCTTTGCTCGGTTTTTGAGACCAAAGTGCATAAAAAACGCCCGTAAAAGCAACAAAAAAATATACTACATGAAACTCAAAGTCTCCAGTGCGGCTCTCTTCGGCCGCCTCACCGCCATCAACCGCGTGCTCAACAGCAAGAATTCGTTCCCTATTCTGGACTGCTATCTTTTCGAGATTGCAGACAAGAACATGACCATCACCGCCTCAGATAGCGAAACGACCTTGGTCACCAATGTGGAACTCATTCAAAGTAGTGAGGACGCGCGCTTCTGCATCAAGGCAAAGACCATACAGGATTCCCTGAAGGAAATCTCCGACCAGCCCATCACGCTGAACGTGAACCTCGATACAATGGAAATCAAGGGCGAATACCAGAACGGTTCGTTCCAGATTATGGGCGAGCGTGCAGACGAATACCCTGCCCCCCACTCCATCGACGGCGAGTCCCACACCTTCGAGATTCAGCAGAACGTGCTTCTCACGGGTATCAACCAGAGCCTGTTCGCTACGGCCGACGATGAGATTCGCCCTGTGATGACAGGTATCTATTTCGATTTTACGCCCGAGAACCTCGTCTTTGTGGGCACCGACGGCCGCAAGCTCGTGCGCAAGAAGGACTTCTCCGTCAGCAGCGAGAATCAGGTGGGATTCATCCTCCCCAAGAAGCCGGCCACGATCTTGAAATCCCTGTTGAACAAGGGCGAAGGCACCGTGAAGCTGACCTTCAACGACAAGCAGACAAAGTTAGAAGCTCCGGACTTCACCCTCACCTGCCGACTCATCGACGGCCGCTATCCGAACTACAACAGTGTCATTCCACAGAACAATCCCTACCTCGCACGTATCGACCGCACAGTACTCATCTCTGCCCTCAAGCGCGTGCTGGTGTTCTGCGACCAAAGCAGCGCACTGGTGAAGATGGCCTTCAGCGCCAGCAAGCTTACTGTCAGCGGTCAGGATGTCAGCTATGCCACCTCTGCCGAGGAGCGCATCGCCTGCGAGTACGACTCTCCGAATATGAACATCGGCTTCAAGGGCACACTACTGCTCGACATTCTCGGCAACCTCGAGAGCTCGGAGGTCATCTTCCAGCTCGCCGACCCGGGCCGTGCCGGCATCATCACTCCCGCCGAACAGAAGGAAGGAGAGGATATCCTGATGTTGCTGATGCCCATGATGCTGAATGACTAAGTAAGAAAACTCATTATTTAATCACATGCACGGATTGTCCTGGCTCAGAGGCACGACAATCCGTGCTTGCAATAATTTAAACAGAATAATACAGATGAAACTAAATTTGGATAAACCCATTGTCTTCTTTGACCTCGAAACAACAGGTATTGATACCGTTAATGACCGCATCGTAGAGATTTGTCTGCTGAAGGTTCTACCCAATGGCAACACAGAGTCCAAGGTGATGCGCATAAATCCCACTATCCACATTCCCGAACAGGCATCTGCCGTTCACGGAATTTATGATCCAGACGTAGCAGACTGTCCGACCTTCAAGGATGCAGCACAAGATATTTGGGACTTCATGAAGGACTGCGACCTGGGCGGTTTCAACTCCAACCACTTCGATATCCCAATGCTCGTCGAAGAATTCCTGAGAGTGGGTATGAATGTGGACCTGCGCCACACTCGCTGTATCGATGTGCAGAATATCTACCACAAGTTGGAGCGCCGCACCCTCATCGCCGCCTATAAGTTCTACTGCGGCAAGGATCTCGAGCAGGCTCACTCTGCACTGGCAGACACCGAAGCCACCTACGAGGTACTTTGCGCTCAACTCGACCACTATCCCGAAGTGCTGCAGAACGACGTGGATTTCCTCACCGAATACTCTCGCAGAAACCGCAACGTGGACTTCGCCGGGCGAATTGTGTTGGATGATAACAACGTCGAGGTTTTCAATTTCGGCAAGTACAAAGGGATGCCCGTTGCCGACGTCCTGCGCCGCGACCCAGGCTACTACAGTTGGATTCAGCAGGGCGACTTCGCCCTCAATACCAAGCAGGTACTCACTGAAATAGCCCTGCGCAGTAAAAGTACTAAGTAAACCACACAACCCCGTTTACCGACCCATGAATATAGTTCTCGGCATCACTGGTAGCATTGCGGCGTACAAGGCTTGTACACTCATCCGTCAGTTCGTGAAGCAGGGCCATGAGGTGCAGGTTGTCATCACCCCTGCCGGCAAGGAATTCATCACCCCCATCACACTGTCGGCACTGACCTCGAAGCCTGTCATCAGCGACTTCTTCTCTCAACGCGACGGCACGTGGCACAGTCATGTGAGTCTGGGGCTGTGGGCCGATGCAATGGTTGTTGCTCCCGCCACAGCCTCTACAATCGGAAAGATGGCTCATGGCATAGCAGACAATATGCTTATCACCACCTATCTGTCGATGAAGGCTCCCGTATTCGTGGCTCCAGCTATGGACCTCGACATGTGGGCTCATCCTTCTACGCAGGACAACCTTGCACTGCTGCGTCAGCGGGGCGTCACCATCATCGAGCCCGCCAGCGGAGAACTTGCCAGTCACCTCGTAGGCAAAGGGCGGATGGAAGAGCCGGAACGCATCGCAGAGATTGTGCTTGGTAGTTTTGCTACCAAGAAAGAACTCTCCTCAAAACGCATCCTCATCACCGCCGGCCCCACCTACGAACGCATCGATCCTGTTCGATTCATCGGCAACTACTCCAGTGGAAAGATGGGATTCGCACTGGCTGAAGAATGTGCCGCACGCGGAGCTGAAGTGGAACTGCTATGCGGCCCCGTGCAGCTGTCGACATCCACGCCAGGCATCCATCTCACCCGTGTGGAGAGTGCCCGGCAGATGTGGGAGGCAGCCAGCAACCTATTCCCCTCTATGGATGCCGCCATCCTCTGTGCGGCAGTGGCCGACTTCACTCCCGACAACGTGGCCGACCAGAAAATCAAGCGCGAGGGCGACGACCTCGTCCTGCGCCTGAAGCCCACCAGAGATATAGCCAAGGGGCTGGGAGCCATGAAGCGCGAGGACCAGCGGCTCATCGGTTTCGCCCTCGAGACCAACGACGAGCTGGACAACGCCCGCAAGAAACTGCAGAAGAAGAACTTCGACTTCATCGTCCTCAACTCCCTGCAGGACGAAGGCGCAGGATTCCAGCACGATACCAATAAGATAACCATCGTTTCTGCCACTGATGTCAAAGCCTTTCCGCTAAAGCCCAAGACAGAAGTAGCAAGAGACATCATCGCCCACCTTGTCCAGATTCTTTAATCCCGACATTTCAATCCCCCTGTATTCCGATATCCTGATATTCCCATAATCCGTTAAGTGATAATATGCGAAGCTTGTTCTTTTCCCTTCTTCTGTTCCTGTCCTGTGCTTCGATGCTGAAGGCCCAGGAGCTCAACGCCCGTGTGCTCATCAACCGCGAGCAGGTTTCGAACACCAAGTCTGGTGTCTTCGAAGCCTTAGAGAAGCAGATAACACAATTTCTCAACGAGCGGAGTTGGACCAACCTCCAGTTCCGCGAACAAGAGCGCATACAGTGTTCCTTCAACATCACCATCAGCACCTACAGCGAGACCGACAACTCCTTCAAGGCCTCTCTCCTCGTCGCTTCGACTCGTCCTGTCTGGGGCTCGTCCTACAGCACTACGGTATGGAACTATAACGACAAGGACTTCAGTTTCAACTTCCAGGAGTTCGACAAGCTGGAATGGCGTCCCGAGCAGGTGGACAACAACCTCACGGCGATGCTCGTCTACTGGGTATATATCATTATCGGTATGGACCTCGACGCTATGTCCCCAATGGGAGGAACCGACTACCTGCGTCTGGCACTGGATATCTGCAACAACGCCGACGGACTGGGCAACGACGGATGGAAGGCTTTCGGCGACACCAAGAACCGCTTTGCTATCGCTAACGACTACCTCGACGGTTCTATGGAGAAGTTCCGCCAGCTGCAGTACGAATACTACCGCAAGGGACTGGACCAGATGTCAGAGAACATCGAACAGGCGCGCACCAACATCGCTGAAGCCATGAACCTGCTGAAGGAATCGCACGAGGACAAGTCGCTGAGTATGTTGCCACAGATCTTCACCGACATCAAGCGCGATGAACTCGTAAGTATCTTCAACTCCCAGGCTCCTAAGGAACAGCGCGAGGCGGTCTGCGAGATCCTTTCGCGCATCAATCCCTCCCAAAATCAATATTGGGACAAGATGAAACAATAATGCTGCAAACGCTCTACATAAAAAACTACGCCCTCATCGATGAGCTCCATATCGAGTTTCATCGGGGCTTCAGTGTCATCACCGGCGAAACGGGCGCTGGAAAAAGCATCCTCCTCGGGGCCATTGGCTTACTGCTCGGACAACGCGCCGACGCTCGCACCATCAAGGCTGGCGAGAACCGCTGCATCATCGAAGCGGAATTCGACCTCGAGGGATATGGACTAGAGACGTTCTTCGAAGAAGAGGAACTGGACTTCGACGGAAAGACATGCATTCTGCGGCGGGAGCTGACAGCCACAGGCAAGAGCCGTGCGTTCATCAACGACACCCCCGCCAGCGTGGCACAACTGAAGATTTTAGGCTCCAGGCTCATCGACATCCACTCCCAGCACCAGAACCTGCTGCTCGCACAAGAGGACTTTCAGCTCAGTGTGGTGGATATCATTGCCCACGACCAGAAACTCATCGACCGCTATCGCCAAGCTTTTCAGCTCTACCAACAGTCGGTGCGCGAACTGCGCCAGGCACAGGAGGCAGTACAGCGGGATAACGACGAGGAGGATTACCTGCGGTTCCAGCTCTCGCAACTCGACGAGCTGAACCTCGAAGCCGGAAAACAGGCGGAGCTGGAACTCGAAGCCAAACAGTTGGAGCACGCTGAAGAAATCCGCGAAGCCCTCTGGCAGACAGAGAACAACCTCAATGGCGACGGCAATTCCCAGTCTGGCATTCTCCAGGCGCTGCACGATGCCGCCCGCAACCTCTCCTCAATCAGCAGTCTGCTGCCCGACGCCGAATCGTTGGAAGAACGGCTCGACAGCTGTCGCATAGAATTGCGCGACATCGCAGGGGAGGTATCGTCGCTCACAGAGCACATCGATGTCAACCCCACCCGACTGCAAGAGGTCAGCGACTGGCTCAGCGCCTGCTACAGTCTCCAGCAGAAACACCACGTCCAGACCGAAGCAGAGCTTATCAGCCTGCGCGAGGATTTCCGCCAGCGGCTGAACACAATAGACCACGCAGAAGAAAATCTTCAGGCCTTGGAAGAGGCGCAGCGACAGGCCGAAGCTGCCATGCAGGCTCTCGGCCACGAGCTCACCCAAGCCCGCAAGAAGGCTGCCAGCGAGGTAGAACGCCAGATGACAGAACACCTGAAGCCCCTGGGACTGCCGAACGTGAAGTTCCAGGTCAGCATCACTCCCCGCCCGACTGCCGACAACTCGGGACTCGATCAGGTCGTCTTCCTCTTCTGCGCCAACAAAAGCGGCCGTATGGAACCCATTTCGATGGTGGCCTCCGGCGGCGAGATTGCCCGCGTCATGCTTTCGCTGAAAGCCATGATCAGCGGAGCCGTGAAGCTGCCCACCATCATCTTTGATGAAATTGATACGGGCGTGAGCGGAAAGATTGCCGAACAAATGGCACAAATCATGTATGAAATGGGCCGACATGAGCGACAGGTCATCTCCATCACCCACCTGCCTCAGATAGCAGCCCTCGGCGAACACCACTACCGCGTCTACAAGGAGGACGACGACCAGGCCACGACCTCACATATCGTACAGCTCTCCGACGAGGAACGCATCACCGAGATTGCCCACCTCCTCAGCGGCGCAGAACTAACAGACGCCGCTATTCAAAACGCTAAATCACTACTAAAGATATGATCCGAAAAATCATTTTGTCCCTCGCAACCCTTTGCTTCGTCCTTTCAGCTTCGGCCCAGAACAAATGGATGAAGAAGGCACGCAAGGCCCAGCTGAACCTCGTAACCTACGACGCCCAGGGCCAGCTGCTGCGCTCCACCAACGGCTTCCTCATTGATGAAGAAGGCACAGTGCTCACAGACTACAGCTCGTTCCGTGGAGCAGCACGTGCGGTGGCCATCGACGAAAAAGGCAACGAATACCCCATTCTCACCATTTGTGGAGCATCATCACTCTATGATGTAATCAAAGTACGCGCAGAAATCCGCAAGGGAACACCCCTCACCCTCGCCCCCACCCTCGCCCAGAAAGGACAGCAGGTCTACGTCGTTCCCTACCTCTCCAACAAGTCCGGAGTGCCCACGGCAGCACTCGTCGAGGACGTGAAGACCTTCAACGAGCTCTACGCCTATTACACCCTCTCTGTACCTCTAGCAGAGAAGAGTGCCTCCTGCCCCGTGGTGAATGAGGACGGAGAGGTTCTGGGACTGGTGCAGATGCCCGCCAAAACCGATGAGCAGAAATCCTATGCCATCAGCGCCGCCTTTGTCAATGACCTGAAAGTCACGGCCCTCTCTGCCAGCGCTGATGACTACCGCGAAGTCCTCATCCGCAAGGAACTGCCCTCCGAATCTTCGCAGGCCACCAGTTTCATCTACCTCACCGGCACACGCGACACGGCCCTCTACCTCGCCTACGTCGCCGACTATATAGCCCACTTCCCCGCCGAGGCCAACGGCTACACCATGCAGGCCGAGATGCTTTCGGCACAGCACAACTATTTCCAGGCCGAAGCCTCATGGGAGGCCGGACGAAAGGCCGGCGCAAATGTCTCCGAACTGAATTATTCACAGTCGCGAAGCATCCTGGCTGCTATTCAGTCTGGAAGTGCCGTTCCTGAATCATGGACGCTGGAACAGGCCCTCGCACTCGTACAACAGGCCGAGGCCGCCGACCCTCAGCCTATCTACACCGCCCTGCAAGGCCACATCTACTATGCCCAGAAAGACTACGACGCTGCCGCATCTAAGTTCCTGGCCGTCAACAACACGCCCCTGCGCTCGGCAGAACATTTCCTGTATGCAGCACAGTGCCGCCAGATTCAGGGCGACACGCTTCAGACCTTAGCGCTGCAAGACAGTGCCGTTGCGTGCTTCACCAAGCCCTACCCGACAGATGCCGCCCCGGCACTGCTGATGCGCTCAACCACCCTGCTCTCCTTAGGACGTTACCGCGATGCCGTCAAAGACCTCAACGAATACGAGCACTTGATGTCCAAGTCTCTGAATGCCAACTTCTACTACAAGCGCTATCAGGCCGAAATGCGTTGCCGTATGTTCCAGCAAGCCCTCTCAGATATGGAGACCGCCACACGCATGGAGCCGCAGGAACCGCTCTACTTCGCCGAGCTCGCAGCCATCAACTACCGCTTCAACCAACTCGACGAGGCCATCCTCGCCGCCCAGCAGGCAATAGCCCTCGATGACACCTTCGCCGATGCCCACCGCATCCTCGGAATCTGCCTCCGCGCGCAGAATAAAGGAACCGAGGCACGTGCCGCCCTGCAGCGCGCCGCAGACCTCGGCGACGAAATCGCAAAGAACCTCCTCTCGCAATAATGAAACTATCGCTGCTCGTCATAGGAAAGACAACAGACAAGCACGTGCAAGTGCTCATCAACGACTACGCCAGCCGTCTGTCGCACTATGTGCCCTTCAGTCTGGATGTCATCCCAGAGCTGAAGAGCACCAAAGCCCTGACCATCGATCAGCAGAAAGCAATGGAGGCAGAGCTCATCCGGCGCCAGCTGCAGCCCGGCGACCACATTGTACTCCTTGATGAACTCGGCACAGAACGTCGCTCTGTGGAATTCGCCACATGGCTCGGCAAGCGGCTGGCAGCAGGCAGCCGCCGCATCGTCTTCATCGTCGGGGGCCCCTACGGCTTCGATGCCGCCATCCACCAGCTGGCAGCCGAGGAGATCTCACTCTCACAGATGACCTTCTCCCACCAGCTCATCCGCCTGCTCTTCGTCGAGCAACTCTACCGCGCCTGCACCATCATGCGTGGCGAGCCCTATCACCACGAGTGACGCTTGGCCGTTGGCTATTGGCCGCTGGCCATTCTCACTTTTTCAATTTTTCAATATCTCAATTCTCAATATTTCAATTTTTCAACGTTTCAACATTTCAACTTTTCAACATTCCCATGCTCAACACCACCGGCGCAGCCTACGCCCGCACCAAATACAGCGAACACATCGTCCGCGAAGAGACCACCCTTCTGGAGTTCCTGCTCAAGGAGATGAGTGGCATTAGCCGCAACCGCGCAAAAGACATCCTCGCAGGAAATGGCGTCACCGTTGATCGCCAGCACACCACCCGCTACGACCTTCCCCTGCATCCCGGACAAGTGGTGCGAGTGAGTAAGCACAAGGGCGGCACACAGCTGCAGAACCGCTACGTCCGTCTCGTCTATGAAGACAAGGACCTCATCGTCATCGAGAAAACCGAGGGCATTCTCTCGATGCCAGCCACCGCTAAACAATACTCTGTGAAACAAGTACTTGACGAATATTTCCAGAAGCGACACTTCAAGTGCACCGCCCACACTGTTCATCGCCTCGACCGCGAGACCAGCGGCCTGATGATGTATGCCAAGAATCTCGAAACCAAGCAGATTCTTGAAGACAACTGGCACGACATCGTCTATGACCGACGCTACGTGGCCGTCGTCAGCGGAGAACTGGAGCGCGAGGGCGGCACCATCCAGAGCTGGCTGAAGGACAACAAAGCCTATGTCACCTACTCCTCCCCCGAGGACCCCGGCGACGGCAAGTTCGCCGTCACCCACTACCACACCCTCCAGACCACGCCCCGCTTCTCACTCGTGGAGCTGAAGCTCGAGACTGGGCGCAAGAACCAGATCCGCGTACACATGCAGGACATCGGCCACCCCGTGTGCGGCGACCGCAAGTACGGCGACGGCACCGACCCTATCCACCGTCTCTGCCTCCACGCCTACCGTCTCCATTTCTACCACCCCCGCACGGGCGAGTCCATGCTTTTCGAGACTCCTTTCCCCCCGGAATTCCTCAAGCTGTTTCCCGCCCCAGCCTCCTCAGACAAATAACCATACTCAAGCAAATTAAAAACATGATGACTATGAAAAAGAACATTCTCTCTGCAGCCATTCTCGCTGCTTCACTCACTCTCTCTGGCTGTGGCACCACAGGAACCTCCGCCCTCGGCTCTATTCTCGGAGCACCCGGTGCTACCGGCACCACTGGCGGCACCGATGTCACCTCCGTACTCGGCACTGCAGGCAGCAGCATCCTCAACAGCCTCCTCGGCACCCTCCTCGGCAGCACCATGACCGAGCAGACCCTCGTTGGCACCTGGACCTATCGCCAGCCCGAAGTCCGCTTCGAGAGCGAAAACCTCCTGGCCAAGGCCGGCGGCGAAGTCGCCGCAGCAAATATCGAACAGAAGCTCGGCACCTATCTCTCCAAAATCGGTATCTCCGCCGGCACCACCACCTACACCTTCAATCAGGACAAGACCTTCAGCATCTCCACTGGCAGCCGCACCATCTCCACAGGTACCTACACCTTCGATGCCTCCACGAAGGTCCTGAAGATGCAAGGCTCCCTTGGTCTGCTCAACCAGACCTGTATCGTAGGTATGGATGGCACCAACCTCTGCCTCCTTTATGATGCCGACAAGCTCCTCACCGCCACCACCTCCATTGCCGGCCTTCTCGGCAAGGCCAGCTCCACCCTCGGCACCGTGGCCGGTGTCATCGGCAACAACTACACGGGCATGAAGCTCGGTTTCCAGATGTCGAAGTAAACGACCTGCCATCACCTCCGTTCCCCATTACGACTGAATATGAGAAAGATAACTTCCTCTATCATCGTACTTCTCCTGCTTGTACCGGCCATCACCCTGGCTCAGTACAAGCATGAGAATGATATTCTCTACACTGCATCGACCGATGCCTACGCCCAAGAGCGCTGCAAGCTCGACGTCTATTATCCCACGGACCGCGAGGACGCTCCCGTTGTGGTGTGGTTCCACGGGGGAGGCATCGAGGGCGGCAACAAGCACATTGACAGCGAACTCAAAAACAGCGGACTAGTCGTAGTCGCGGCCAACTACCGTCTGCTGCCTAAAGCTAACATCGACGACATTCTGGACGATGCGGCAGCTGCCGTCGCCTGGACCTACAAGAACATCCGCAAATACGGTGGCAGCCCCCGCAAGATCTTCGTCGCCGGCCACTCCGCAGGGGGCTACCTCCTCGATATGATTGGACTCGACAAAAAATGGCTGGCCAAATACGGTGTCGATGCCGATTCCTTAGCAGCCCTCGTGCCCTTCAGCGGACAATGTATCACCCACTACAACATCCGCAAGCAGAAGGGCATCCCACCTCTGCAGGCTACCATCGATGAGTACGCCCCGCTCACCTACGTACGCTCCGGCGCACCACCCATCATCATCATCTCCGGAGACCGCGAGCTGGAGCTCTACGGCCGCTATGAGGAGCAGGCATATTTCTGGCGCATGCTGAAACTCGTGGGCCATAAAGACGTAACCCTCTACGAGATGCAGGGCTACGACCACGGTGCCATGCCCCACCCTGCCTATCATATCCTGAAGCAGCACATCCGTCGCCTGCGGCCCTGACTCAACCCGCAGGCTGTCAGTATCCAGGATTCTGAACGAGGTTGTGGTTCATGGCCATAGCGTCGCCAGGAATAGGAAACAGACGAGTGTGCCCATCGCTCTCATCGACCTTGTCACTAAATTCATCACCTTCGAAAAGACTCTCGTACTGTTCGAAGCGGATGAGGTCCTGGCGTCGCCAGCCCTCCCAACAGAGCTCCATCAACCGCTCGTCGAGCAAGTTCTGCAGGGTGATTATCCGATGCGGCATTCCGACCCTATCGCGAACAGCATTGAAGTCCTGCTGGGCCGTAATACCAAACTCATCCGCATAAGATGCTCCTCCCAGTCGGAACTTGGCCTCAGCCCGCATCAGCAACACGTCGGCAAAGCGGAAGAGCACGATATCATTATCCATCAGTGTGCCATCTTTCATAGCATTTCTGTCGATCTCGTACTTCTTCATCCGTGCTCCTGCGGTTTCGACATAAGGACTTCCGCTCAGGTCCAGCTTCACCTCCCAGGGATGATAGACCAGCGGATTGCCTTTGCGGTCGAGGATGTAATCTCCGTTGTAGTCAAAGACTTCGTCCGCCCAGTAGTTAAAGAAGAACCGCGGGTCCTCGTCCTCGGTGCCGTAGCCGAAGATCTCCAGCACCCGACGCGTGGCACAGGAACCGTTTTCACCCGTGAATCCGTAGGCACTGGCATGACGATAGTGGTAGGAACGGTGCATGTTCTGCTGCAGGGTGGTATAGAGGTCCCGATCCATGGGAATCGTCCATATATTCTCGCAGGAATTCTCGTTGCGGATGACGAAGTTCGAGGTATAATAAGGTTCCAGCTTATAGCCCATACCTTCCAAGATATTGCAGTAATAGATCGTCCGCTCCCATTGGGGCTGCCCACTGTAGACCTCCGCATTCAGCATCAACTTGGCCAGCGCGAAGGTCGCTACGGGTGCGGTCACACGCCCGTAGTATCGGTTCTGCTTCTGACTATACTCATAAGGCAGGTAGTCCATCACCCCTTCCAGCTCGTTGACAGCGAACCGAAAGACCTCTTCCCTACTTGACTGCTTCACCTCTTGCATCGACACCCGCGTCGAAGTGACAATGGGTACATTGCCGAACAAGTCGATGAGATACCAGTAATAGATGGCCCTCAAGGCCCGCACCTCGGCGCAATAGCTCCAGAAGTCCTCGTCCGTCAGCAAATACCGGTGCTCTGCCAGCTGTTCCAGCGAGCGGTTGCAGAGCGTGATCACCTTATAGAGATAGAGCCAGGCATTCCCAGCCAGCGAGTGCCCCGCCTTCCAGGAATGACAGTACATCTGCTCCCATAGTCCCCCGTCATACCAGTCTCCGCCACGTGTGGGCAATATCGCCTCATCAGATCCGAAGGTCTGGAGGTCATAAACCCCTCGGCAGGTACCTTGCAGCCCCTCGCCCTCTTCGCTGCCACCGATATAAGCATACAGCGTGGCCACCGTATTCTGGAAAAGCGACGTTGCCGAAGTGTACGCCTCCTCCACCGGTATCTGGTCTCGGGGGTCCTCCTGCAGGCTGCATGCCTGCATCACCACAAGGCCAACCAATAAAAAAACAACATACTTTCGCATATCTTTCATTATCTATTTTCTAAACTCAAATTTCAATATTTCAACTTATCAACGTTTCAATATTTCAACTTATCAACGTTTCAACATTTCAACTTTTCAACTTTTCAAAACACCACGCTCAACCCAAAGGTGTAGCTTCGATACACCGGCCTCACATTCTTATCGTCGATACCGAGCGTTCCGTTGACCACGCTCGAGTTAATCATCGGGGTGAGTCCGCTGTAAGCCGTAATGGTGGCCAGATTGTTGACCGACACCGACATCCGCAGCCCGGATACATACTTCGAGCGCAGCGGCACGTTCCATCCCACCGTCAGGTAGTCGATGTTCACATAATTGCCGTTCTCCAGGTAGTAGTCACTGATCGACTGGTCCTGGATATTCTGTTCCGGAGCACCCGGCATGACGTTGTAATTCGGCATCGAGAGCATATTCATGTAGGTCAGCTTCGTACCGTTGTAAATCTTGTGCCCGAAGGCACCGTTGATCTGCATCGTCACATCCCACTGGCGATAGCGGAAGGCGATGTTCGAACCCATCATGAACTTCGGCACCGCCTGCCCGCAGATTTGTTTCTCGTCCGAAATATCATAGTATTTCGACCCGTCATCCAAGGTCTTCAGTCCATTGCAGTGGGGCAGATAAAACACCCCTATCGGTTGCCCCACGACCTGCATCACCACATCAGAGTTCCCGTGGAATCCCGCCCCCCAAAGGGACGAAATCCCCTTCATCGTTGGTGCCGTCAGCTGCTGGCCGTTGTAGTTTCCGTCCAGCGAGAGCAGCTTGTTCCGCTCCAGGCTCCAGTTCATATTGATTGTCAATTCCATATCCTTCTCCCTCAGCGGTGTGATGCCGAATCCCAACTCCAGTCCGCTGTTCTGCATCGATCCCATATTCGCTAACAACTTATTGTAGGTGAACGGGGGCACGGGCACGTCATAGACATACAGCATATCCGTCGTCTTCGACTGATAGTAGTCCAGCGTCAGCGCTATGCGCCGATCCCACAGCAGCAAGTCCAGACCCAGATTGAAAGCCCTCTTCGTCTCCCACTTCAAGTCCGGGTTCGCGTTGCGGATGATGCCCAACGTAGTCACCGGCGAGCCGTTCATCGGCACCAGTCCATTCGGCTGAATCAGCAGCATCGAGTTATACGGGTCGATTCCCCCCAGGTTACCCGAACGACCATAGCCGATGCGCAGCTTCGCATTGTTCACGAACTGCAGGTCCTGCATCCAAGCCTCCTTGCTGATGATCCATGCTGCGCTGACCGACGGGAAGAAACCCCACTTATGATTCCGCCCCACCTTCGACGACGCGTCCATACGCGCATTCGCCGTCAACGTGTATTTATTTAATAAGGAATATTGCGCATGCAGCAGCAGCGACTCCATGTTCGATTTCTTGTAGTACGAGTCCGTGCCGTCCCACGGCCGGGCAGCTCCTGCCGACATCTTGTCATACCCGAACGCATCTGTCGAGAAGTTCGTCGTCGTCGCGTTGAAACCCTTGTCCGTATCGCTCTGCACCTCCGTCAGGAACATCACATTCAGTATCGAGCTTTTCATATTCAGCGTGTAGTCCAGTGAAATATTCCCGAACCACTCCTCACTCCTGTTGTCACTTCTGTAAGCCTCACCATGACTCCATACCGCCGTCGGATAATAGTGCGCATTGTTCACCATGTTGAAGCTGTAGGAGCCGAAAGCCCTCAGCACCAGTCCCTCCAGCAGCGTGGCACGGGCACTCAGGTGCACATTGAAGTGGCCGTTGTCCTCGTCGTCCTTCATCTTCAGCAGCGACAGCGGGTTGTTGATCCACAGCGCCTCCGTCACCTGCTCATAGCTCCCGTCGGCTTTCGGTTCCGCCGGAAAAGTCGGATTGAAAGTCTGCGCCGAGTACAGCAGCTTCTGCTGGTCTGGCAAGTAGTTGTTCCGCTGGAAAGCACCCAGCAGCCCCAAGTCCACCTTCAGACGATTGTCGAACGCCAGCTGCGAGACATCTAACTTCGCGATGTAGTTCCGATAGTTGTTCGTCTGCATCACCGTCTTGTGCTCCATGATACCCACCGATGCTCTATAGTTTGCCGTCTCCGAGCCACCCCCGAAAGCGATATGATGGTTCTGCACAAATCCCGTCCGCTCTATGCTCTTCCCAAAGTCCGTGTCCTGCCCCCGATCCATGTAGTCCAGTCCCAGTGCCGTTGCCGCCTGCCGGAACTGGCTCGCATTCAGCATCCCCACCCGTTTATACACACGCTCAAAGCCGATAGCCCCATCATACGAGATATGGAACTTCGACTGCTTGCCCTTCTTCGTGGCCACCTCAATGACACCCGCAGCACCGCGCGAACCATACTGCGCCGTTTGGGAGGGATCCTTCAGAATCGTGAAGCTCTCTATGTCAGCAGGATAAATCGTCGACAGCGTGGCAAGGTCAGCCGCCACGCCATCGATGATCACCAGCGGGTCGTTGGCACCCGTCAGCGACGTCGTACCCCTCACACGCACGGCACTCACCATCGCCTCCTGATTACCTCCCGTCGTCACCTGCACCCCCGCAGCCTGACCGCTCAGCGCGTCCAGCGACGAAGTAATCAGTCCCTTGTTCATCCGTTCCTCCGTCACCTTGTCCACAGCGCCGGCCACCGTATTTTGGTTTCCACGATAATATCCCACCCGCACCGTCTGTGTCGGCTGCACCATCTGTGTTGCATCTGTTAGTTGCGTCGTATCAGTCAACTCCACAGGCACCGTCTGTGCCGACAGTTCAGCCGCCAGTACCATAAGACAAAACAAGAATACGTATTTTTTCATACCTCCACTTGTAGGTTATTAGGTTTTTCGGCCACAAAGATAAGCCCCAATCCCATTCCCTCCAAATAATTACAGCAAAAATCCACGTCTGGAGTGCGAAATAAATACGATTATCCCTCTGCACAGCCCAATTATACCTTATACATGATCAAATAGAAAGACGCATGGGCTTCCACGAGAAGACGTCACAGCTTACACGAAAAGACGTCACGGCTTACACGAGAAGACGTCACGGCTTACACGAAAAGACGTCACGGCTTACACAAGAAGACGTAAGAACTATTATGTATTTACGCATTTGGCGTTACGTATAAATGTCTTGCGCTTTACGCTACTTAATTGTAATTATGATGGATGGAAGAGGGATGAGGGGTGAGGGATGAGTGTGAGGGATGATAGAATTCTTGTCTTTAATTCAGTTGCCGTCGGGCTTGGTGGTGTCGACGCGACTGGCGGCAGGCAGACGGAGGGTGGCGGGGTCGTCGGGTGTTGCGGGGTCGAAGGGAGGGAAAGAGGGTTCGAGGGCCTGCTGCAGGGGGAGGAAGTGGGCGGCTGAAGCGGACGGGGCGGTATCGAGAGCACGAATGCCGAGCACAATCATCTTTGCGACCTCGTAGGCGCCGTAGGGGTTGAAATGTGTGTTGTCGGCGAGGGGCTTGTCCTGATGGGGATATGTGCCGGCGGGATAATGGACGAGGGCGCGCTTGCTGCCTTCGACGCCGAGTGCCTCGAAGAAGGTGCGAGTCATGTCGTGAAGCTCGATGAGGGGGACTTGTTCGCGTGCGGCTACGGCCCTCATGGCGTCGGGGTAGTCGCCGTGGGTTTCCTTAATATGGCCCTGATCATCGAAGTTTCGGCGCTGGGTGGGGGTGACGAAGAGAATCTGTGCACCCTTTGCTCGCACGCGGTCAATGAAGATCTTGAGGTTGTGGCTGAAGTTATACCAGGCTCCGTCGCCCACGCCGTGTTCCTTCTGGTCGTTGTGTCCGAATTCGACGAAGACGTAGTCCTGGGGACGTAGGGTGGAGAGGATTTTGTCGAGGCGGTGCTGTCCGAGGAAGGAGGAGCAGGCGAGGCCGCTCTCTGCGTGGTTGCTGACAGCGAGACGGTCGCCGAACCAACGGGGTATCATCTGTCCCCAGGAGGCGTAAGGCTCACTCTCTTGGTCGACGACGGTGCTGTTTCCAATGAGATAGAGGGTGGCTGCCGTGGTGTCGGGTTCGATGGTGATTTTGCTGACGGCAGGTGCTTGACCGGCGAACTCGAGGGTGAGTCGGTCGTCCCAGTTGAGGTATGACAGCTCGCGGGGTTTGAGGCTGACGGAGAGGTTGTCGTCAATGCGGGGCGAGCGTTTGTTGACAAGGAAGCTGACGGTTCGGAATTCTCCCTTGCGGGTGGCAGTCTCTTCGATGAAGAGACGGCGGGACTCGGCACGGACGGCGGTGCTGGCTGCCTGGCGACGATGCCCGAGGGTGACGGTGACGCGGTAGTTGCCGTCGGGCACTCGGAGGGAGAAATAGAATGGCTGCAGGGGAGCCTTCGCGGTAGCGGGACGGGTGCCGAGGTCGTAGCCGTAGCCGGTGACATCGGAGTAGTCGGGCTGTGGAGCAGTGAAGTCAAAGCTGCGGAGCTGGGCAGCGAGGAGCAGGGGGAAGGTCAGCGACCACAGAGCTGAGCAAATTCGCAGGTGGAGCATGATTCTTTCTTCTGGGTTTGGGTGAAGGGTACTTTGGGATTAAATATCTCTGTAACGACGTCGGTGAACTGCTGCATGAAGTCGTCCTGCAGAGGCCGAACGTCGTGCACCAGCTGTCGCTCGATACGGATTTTGGGGCTGTAGTCGGGACTGCCGGACTTCTGTACGAAGAAGAGGCATGGCGTGACAGGCAGCTGATGTTGGGAAGCGATGATGGAGGAATAGAGCAGGGTCTGGAGGGCGTAGTGCTCGCGCTGACCGGCTTCTTTGAAGAGTCGCGCGAGATCTGGTACGGGCACGGGCCGACCGCCGGTCTTGTAGTCCACGACGCGCAGTGCTACCCCACCCTCGACCTCGGGGTCGCGAACCTGATCGAGGCGGTCGATGACCCCTCCTGTGCGGATGCGGAGATTTCCGATAGCGAGAATCTGTTCGCACCTTTTCTCGACTCCGATGACGGTGAAGGGTGTGAGGCGGAGGTCATGGCGCAGGAGCTGTACGAGGTAAGCCTGTATGACGCGCTCGGCAATAATGAGAATGCCGCTGTATTCCTCGGGGCGGTCCTGGAAGAACACTGTGCGGAAGGCCTGGCGGATAATGGGTTGCAGCTGCTGGCCGTCGTGCTCCACCAGCGGTTCAATGTCCTGCTGGCGGACGAGGTCGCCAGCGGATGTGAGCTGGCGGTATACGAGTTCTGCTGCCTTGTGGAAGATGTCGCCGAAGAAGCGGGCATCAAGTTCTTCCTGCGGATCGTGGGGTGGCTTCAGGTTGCAGACGTTGGAGTAGTAGAACTTGAGTGGACAGGTGGTGTAGGTGTTGACGGCGGTGGGGGAGAGAGTAAAGGTCTTTGTTCCCTCCACGGCACTGTTGAGGTCGTAGGTTCGTCGGAGTTTGCTCATAACGCCGAAGGACTTCTCCACGATAATCGGGTCTGCCTCGATGACCTTGGTGGGTGCTTCGAGGCGGAAGGCACTGATGGGGAAGTCGGTCTCGGCGAGCAACTGGCGCAGGAAGCGCGACAGCTCGTTCTGGCGCACGCCGACGTTGCTCTCGTTATATACAAAGGTGACGTGCGAGGCCCGCTGGATGAGACGATAGAAGTAGTAGGCGTAGACTGCAATCTTGTGTCGGATGGTAGTGAGTCCGAAGGCCTCGCGCAAGTTGTAGGGAATGAAGCTGGTGTCGGCGACTTTCTTGGGTAGGTAGCCTTCGCCGACACTTAGCAAAAGAAGGTGTTCGAAATCCAGCGCACGGGTCTCGAGTACACCCATGATCTGCAAGCCGGTAGCGGGTTCGCCGTGGAAGGGGACGTTCTGCACTTGGAGGATTGAACGTAGAATTCTGCGTAGTGTGTGGTCGCTGACATCGAGAACAGCATCGTCGCCGTTCATCAGGTCGCGCAGTCGTGAAATGGTGGTGAAGGTCTTGAAGAGAGCTTCGGCATAGAGTTGCCGATAGATGGGCGGGAAGTCGGGGGAGGGAGAGGGATTCGACGGCGAAACCGTCGAACACACTACGGGGGAGGGAGTAGTGGAAGTGTCGTTCTCGGCGAAGGAGGCAGAGAGGGCTGAGAGGTTCTCAAGGAGATAAGCGAGGAGATCTGCTTCCTCATCGGTGGTGCGCCGCCACAATTCCTCAGGCACGAGGCGAATGAAAGGATGCTGCTCTACGGCGCTGAGCTGCGAGTGGCGAAATCGGGAACGTGAGGCGTCGTAGCCCTCGGTCTGCAATTCTACGAGCACCTTAACAAAGCTGTAGACGGGCGTCTCGGTGAGCGGGAATCCCATAGTGATATTGACGGCCTTGGGCGTGCCGGCGGGCACTGGAGATTCGCTGTCGGCAGGAAGTGTGGGAATGCTGTGAAGCACGGGCTGCAGGAGCTGCTCGTTGCAGAGGACGACGGCAGTGCGATTCTCGCGCTTTGTCAGCTGTGCCTGCAGCCATTGGGGGATGTAGCGTGCCTGGGCGTTCTCGCTGGTAGCGGTGATGAAGGTGATGTTCTTGGACTGGCGGAAGTTGTCGAAATAATCGGCAGGCAGCTCGTTGCCGTAGCGCTGGAGGTTTTGGCGAAGGAAATGACCGGCCTCGTGGTCACAATCGGTGTAGAATCGGTCGTAGTCCCAGTAGAAGAGTGCCTGACCGCGGGCTTGCAGTTCGTCGAAGAGTGCCTGCTCAACATCATTGAGGACGTTGAAGCCGACGAAGGCATAGATCTCCTTTCCGAAGGTAGAAGAATCCTCGGCGTCGGAAGCACCGAGCCGCTGCCGGCGCAGGCGTTCGATGAGCTCGCGCTGGAGGGCACCTTCATAGAGGACACCTCGGCTGCGGAGGTCTTCGAGGAAGTCGGAGTATATGTCGCCCATGTGGTTCCAAAGGCGCAGGAACTGCTCCTTGAGCTGGCTGTTCTCCTCCACGGAGAAGTTACGGAAGAAGGTACGCAGGGCTTCTTCCTGTTCGGGGGTGATATAGCTGTTGTCGTCAAGTTCCCTGAGCTGTGCGATGTTGCAGAAGAGCTGGCGGGCATCAACGAGATGCTTGTCAACATCATCGAAGTCGGAAAGCAGGATCTCGCCCCACGACCAGAATCGGTCGAGGGGCTGTGGGTCTTCGAGATGACGGGCATAGGCGGCATAGAGGCGGCAGACGCTCTCGATGGGGTCTGCCAGGGCAAAGGATGAGGCGCGCTGGAAGAGTTCGCTGATCGTTTGGTAGCGAGGTGCCCAGACGGGCGAGGAAGACTGTTCGGCCAGCGCCTGATTGAGGAAGAGACTGGCACGCTTGCCCGGGAAAACCACTGTTACCTGGCTGAGGTTGGAACCGTATTTTTGAAGTAGCGACTGGGCTACGTGTTCAAGAAAAGTATTCATGGAGGCAGAGAACTAAAAGTCAAGGGTGAGTTGGGATGGATCAGCGAAACGGGGAGTCTTGGATGAGGAGCCCGGGGCACCGACGCGATGCACCTTGCCTGAATAGACGAACCATAAATAGCCCTCGACTTCTGCCAATGGCGACATCTGGCGGAGGAGGTTCATGTATTCCAACACCTGCTGTTCGTACTCGGCGTGCATGGAGCCGAACTTGAAGTCCACAACGATGATATGACGACCGTCGGCACTGATCATGACGCGGTCGGGGCGGTGCACCACGGGCTGCAGGCTGTCATTGAGGCTGACGATGGAACATTCGTTGAAGAGCTGCCACTCGGGCCGGAACCAGTCGGCGACCTTTGGGTTGCGCAGTCCCTGCTGCACCCATCGTTCCATGTGGGCGCGGGGCACGGCAACCTCTGTGCCGTCGGAGGCGATACGGGAGATGAGCCCCTGGCGCTCGAAGTCGTTGAGGACGTCAACGACGTCTGATGCAACACGAATGCTCTGCAGCACTCGGTGCAGCAGGCGTCCGGTTTCGAGATAACGTCGCTGTGTGCGTTCCTCTTGGGTGGGTTCTTCCCCACCCGACTGGCGGCTGATGAACTCTGCCGACTGGTTGCTCTGGCGGAACTGCACGGAAAGGTCATAACTGCTCATGCTCAAGGGCAATGCTCTGGTAACAAGTTCCATACGATTCTCCTGGCTGGCGGTTCCCTGCTCGAAAGTGTGGACGGGCTCGCCAATGACGAAGAGTCCCGTCTCGGTCTCGTTCGCCACTTCGGGCACCGCACAGGCAATGAGGTCGCCCACGGTGCGACCATCGCGCTCAAGGTCAGAACCGACACACCATATTAAGAGATTTTCACGCGCACGTGTAAAGGCGACATAGAGGGCATTCAGCTCATCCATGCGGGAAAGGAGGTGGGCCTCGGAATAATCGCGGGCAAAGACGGAATGGGGTGCGGTCTTGGCGGAGGGAGTGACGGGCAGCAACTGCAGGTCGGAATAGGGTTCCTCGGTGGGCGTACACCACATGAGGGACGATTTCCTGTCGCGCTCGAAGTCCCAGGAACAGAAGGGTAGCAGCACGGTGTGGAACTCCAGTCCCTTGGACTTATGGATAGAGAGGATGCGGATTCCGTCGACCTCGCTGGCTGGTACGGACTGCCGAGAGAGCGTCTCGTCCCAAAAGACGAGGAAGGAGGTGAGGTCTGCGGCCTCGTTCCTGAGGAACTCGCCCACAGCATCATAGAAACCGAAGAGGTAAGCATCCTGCCCCGTGAAGCGCTGCAGGCCGAGCTGCCGATAGAGCTGTTCGAGCAGTTCGTAAAGGGGTGTCAGCAGCAATGATTCGCGCTGGTCGGCAAGCAGTTGTGCATCGACATCATGTTCTTCGAGATAGAAGCGGGCCAGAGGGTTCTCCTCGACGAGATATCGCACACTCTCGACCAGCAGACAGACGGGCAGGCAGGAAGAGAGCAGGAAGGCTTCGTCGCTGACGATGGGAGGCATATCGGGCACTTCGGCGAAGGCCTGAACAATGGGCTCGCAGTCGCTGTTGTGGCGCACGAGAATCGCCATCTTATTGAATGGCAGCCCTCCAGCGTGGAGCTCGCGTACCTGGTTGCAGAGGTCTTCGAGCACCATGGGTTCCCAGTCCTCGCGCAGCGGCAACTCCTTGCCGTCGAAGACGCGAGCGCGGATAAAGCCCTCGTCGCGCCGCTCTTTTGGCACCTGCTGAACAACGTCGGCGTAAGCGCGGGCGAAGAAATCAGGCAGTTGCAGTTCCTGCTCTTCGGACTGCGACACGCGGTCCAGCAACTTGTGGGCTTCGTCAAAGAACGTGCTGTTAAAGTTCACGATACGACGGAAACTGCGGCGATTGACGTCCAAGGTTTTGACATTCGGCGTGGGCAGCAGATTTTCCTTGATATCTCCGAGAATGCGCCAGTCGCCGCCACGCCAACGGTAGATGCTCTGCTTGACGTCGCCCACGATGAGATTACGACCACCTCGCGAGTAGCTCTCGAGGAGCAGTGCGCGGAAGTTCTCCCACTGCAAGCGCGAGGTGTCCTGGAACTCATCGATCATCACATGATGCAGCAGCGCCCCAATCTTCTCGAAGACGAAGGGGGCGTCGGATTCGCCAATCATCCGCGAAAGCAGTATGGGTGTCTTCGCAAGGTTGAAACGTGATGTCTCGGCATTAATCTCGGCAACCTCGCGGTTGATGAAGTCCAGCAGGAACAGGGGCTTGATATGTGCCAGCGCCAATCTGGAACTGTTGATGATATGCTTCAGCTTATCGAGGTTCGACAGCAGCTCAGAGAGCACGCCGCTGATGATGTCGGCAGCCTCGATGACCTCACTCCGGTTCGCGTCGGCGACCTTCACCATTTTCATCGGGTCGTCGGCCCACTTCTCGATATTAGTGGTGTTCTCAATTTCTGTCACAGCCCCCGACTTCAACTTGTTGACGAGGGCAGTGAGGACGCGGGTGCCGTAAGAAAAGTCGCTGTAATCCAGGTTATAATGATGAATGGTTTCGTCTATCTGATTGCCGTAGCTGACGGCTATTGAAATAGCGTCGGACTCTTGCTGGCGAAGGTCGCTGATAAACTTGCGGACAAGAGGTCCATTACTGAGCACACTCCGCAGCTGGTCGCCGCGGCGCAGATAATCCTCATTGAAAATGGCGCGCCCGAATTCCTTCACGCGGCGGGTGACGTCCCAACGCTGGTTGTTGTCGATCTGATCTCGGACGAGGCTCAGCAGCCAGTCGAGGACAACGGGTTCTTCCTGCAGGCGGTCGATGATGCGGTCCACGGCCTGGGAGAGCACCTCGGCATCGTTGATCTCGACTTGAAGGTTCGCCGTGAGGCCCAGCTCGTGGGCCAAACCGCGAAGAATGGTCTGGAAGAAAGAGTCGATAGTCTCTACACGAAAGCGGCTGTAGTTATGGAGGATCTGGTGCAAGGCCTGACCGCAACGGCGTTGCAGCTCGTCGTCATTGGCGGGAGCGTTAGGCTCATCCTTCATCGCCTTCCACAGCTCATCGCGGTAGGGACGGCTGGAATCGAGGCCGTGGGCAATACCGTAAAGTTGGCTGATGATGCGGTCTTTCATCTCCGCGGTGGCTTTGTTGGTGAAGGTCACGGCAAGGATATGCGCGAACTCTCCGCCTTCGGGAGCCAGCACCAAAAGTTTGATATACTCCAAAGCCAGCCGAAACGTCTTTCCGGAGCCGGCCGAGGCTTTGTAAACGGTTAGGGGATTAGTCATGATCCTTCGGGTGTTGAGGGCTTAATTGTTCAGTATTCAAGAAGTTCCAACGAGTGGTGACCGGCATAATCAACGGTGATGCTGACAACGTAGCAGCTGGCTCCGTCGGGATGACAGAGGGTCGCATGGAAATGACAGCCTGCCGCATCAGGGGAACTGAAATCCATGTTCGAAAGGATAGCATTTTCAAGGAACTGCGAAGGAATCATATCCTTGAAGTCGTACTTGGCAAAGTCGCGCGCAAAAATACAGCGGCGGCCTTCGTAGACGCCAATATGAATGATGTTGTCGAAGTACACATTGTCAATGGCCAAGCCCTCGTCGGAATAAGTGGTGTAGTGCACCCGATAACGGGTTGGATTCACATTTATATACAGGTGATAGCGGCTGCCAGAAGGAGTAAAGACAACCGTGTCGCGGTGAACCTTTTCGTTCATCAGCATTGGGGCGTAGCTATGAGGCTGGAAGTAAAGCGAGTCTTCAGGGTCGTCGGAAAGATGCAGACGCACACTTTCGCCATTGAGCGACTCGTACTCAAAGGAGTGCTCCGTCAGGCTGAGGATTGGATAGCGCACAGAATCACCCGTGTAAACCACAAGGGTATCTTCGAAGATGGCGAAGCGCACGGGCCTGTTGGTGCTGTCGGGATAATAAATACTGTCGGCCTTAATCCGAAAAGCAACGGACTGTGTCTCCGTATCAATCCAAATACCTTTCATAGCCTCCATTGCTGCCGTATCTGCTACAGGTTCAACGAATACGGGGGGACTTCCAGACTTACCCGCACAAGAAGACAAGAATAGAAGAAGAAATATAGAAGAGGTGAATGAAAATGTATATTTCATAAAGATTTTTTGAATTTTATGCTGCAAAAATAGGTCTTTTTGGTGATATTTCAAAGCTAAAAGGCAATTATCTTGCATTTTTTTTTCGAATTATTCTTTTTTAATTGAGAAAATGACTACCTTTGCACCGATGAATGAACTCTCAAGACATATCGAACGCCTACTTCTGGCACACGATTGCGTAGTGGTGCCGCAGTTTGGAGGTTTCGTCACGATGGCGACCTATGCCACACGTGAAGAGACCGAAGGTCTCTTCTTCCCGCCCATTCGCGTGGTTCGCTTCAATCCCGACCTCATGGAGGACGACGGATGGTTGCTGGCAGATGTTCGCGAGCAGCGCCGCTGCTCTGAATCAGAAGCCAAGCGCCACATCCAGCACTTAGTGCTGAACCTGCGCCAACAGCTGCTGGCCGACGGGCAAGCGGACTTCGGCAGTATCGGCCTTTTCACTCAGGACGAGGACGGACGTGTGAGCTTCTCGCCCTGTCAGGCTGGAGTCATTACTCCCGCATATTTCGGCCTCGACGCCTTCGCAATGCCAAAACTCACGGCCGCACAACGCAGCGGCAAGCACCGCACAGCACAGCAGCAAGCGTTGGAAGAAGAGCAGAGAAATAGTTCATCGCACATCACTATTCGCATCAGCCGCCGAGGACTGAAGAATGCACTCACTGCAGCAGCCATCATTGTCCTCTGCGCCCTCTTCTCATCGCCCGTCGATGATGCCCGCCAGAGCAATCAGGCCACCCTCCTGCCCTCTACACCCGCAGTCGAGGTTGCGCATCCCGCTCCCTCCGCTGAAGCGCGTTCGACGGTTTCGCCGTCGAATTCCTCCCCCGCCGCGCAATCCGTTCCCGTCGCCTCCGAGCAGCCCGCAGCTCCCGCTCCCGTTCCCTCCGCTGAAGAGCGTTCGACGGTCTCGCCGTCGAATTCCTCCCCCGCCGTGCAACCCGCTCCCGCTGCCAAGTACTGCATTGTCCTCGCCAGCGATGTCAGCCTGAAGAATGCCGACCGCTACGTCAAACTTCTTCAGGAACGAGGCTTCACAGACGCACGTGTATATAATAATGGAAAGATGAATCGCGTCGTTCTCGGCAATTTCCAGACTGAGAATGAAGCTTACAATATGAATGCCAAACTCCACCGCACCAGCACGGAGTACGCTTCAACTTGGGTTTTGGCGCTATGAAACGAGTACGCTGTCCCAAATGCAATAAGCACATCACTTTCGACGAAACACGCTACAACGCCGGACAGACACTCGTCTTCGAGTGTCCGGATTGTCATAAACAATTCGGAATACGTATCGGAGTATCGAAACTGCTCTCCACCCGCAAGGAAGAGCAACACCGCAGCCGAATGAACGAGGCGCCAATACCCGAAGAACAGGAAGCAGAGGCTACCGACTACGGGCGCGTCGTCGTCGTAGAGAACGTCTTCCACTACCGCCAGGAGCTGCCACTGCAGCTGGGCGACAACATCCTCGGGCGCTACGTGCAGGGTTCCGGTATCAATGTTCCCATCGAGACCAACGACCCCAGCGTAGATACCACCCACTGCATCATCAACGTCAGCCAAGGACGACACGGCGAGTTTATCTACACCCTCCGCGACGCTTCCACTGACGGCACTGGTACCTTCGTAGGACTCCAGATGCTGGCTGACAACGAACGCCGACGCATAGACGACGGCACCATCATCACCATCGGAGCCACCACCATCATCCTGCACGCCGCAGGTGCCGAGGACGAGGAGACAACGGCTGAGAGCAGATGACGACCGACTTCTTTACAATATTAACAAACCACTTTAAACATCATATCCTAAATATGTACAGAACACATACTTGCGGCGAGTTACGTCTCGCCAATGCAGGCCAGGAAGTGACGCTGGCTGGATGGGTGCAACGCACTCGCAAGATGGGCGGCATGACCTTTGTTGACATTCGCGACCGCTACGGCATCACCCAGATTGTCTTCGAGGAAGCCACGAATCAAGAACTCTGTGAACAGGCCAACAAACTCGGCCGCGAATTCGTCATTCAGGTCACGGGCACCGTCAACGAGCGCTCGAACAAAAACCCCAACATGCCGACAGGCGATATCGAGATTATTGCATCTCAGCTCCATGTGCTGAATGCCGCACAGACCCCTCCCTTCACCATCGAAGACCAGAGCGACGGCGGCGATGACCTCCGTATGAAATACCGCTACCTCGACCTGCGCCGCACACCCGTGCGCCGCAACCTTGAGCTGCGCCATAAGATGACGATGGAAGTGCGCCGCTACCTCGACAGTCTCGGATTCCTCGAGATCGAGACCCCTATGCTAATTGGTTCCACACCCGAGGGCGCACGCGACTTCGTTGTCCCTTCACGCATGAATCCCGGTCAGTTCTACGCCCTGCCACAGTCGCCGCAGACCCTGAAGCAGCTGCTGATGGTATCAGGCATGGACCGTTACTTCCAGATTGTCAAATGCTTCCGCGACGAAGACCTGCGCGCTGACCGCCAGCCGGAATTTACCCAGATTGACTGCGAGATGTCGTTCGTCACTCAGGAAGACATTCTCCAGACTTTCGAGGGAATGGCAAAACACCTCTTCCGCGAACTAAGAGGCATCGAACTCCAGGGCGCCTTCCCGCGCATGACCTGGGCCGACGCCATGAAGTACTATGGCAGCGACAAACCCGACACACGCTTCGAGATGACGTTCGTGGAGCTGATGGATGTCTTCCAGGGCAAAGCCGACTTCGCCGTCTTCAACGACGCCAAATACATCGGCGGCATCTGCGCTACAGGACAGGCTGTCTACACCCGCAAGCAGCTCGACCAGCTCACCGACTTCGTGCGCCGTCCGCAAATTGGTGCCAAAGGCCTCGTCTACGCACGCGTGCAGGAGGACGGCAGCGTCAAGTCCAGCGTTGATAAATTCTATGGCCCCGAAGTCCTCAACGACCTGAAAGCCAAGATGAACGCCCAACCCGGCGACCTCATCCTCATCCTCTGCGGTGACGATGCCATGAAGACCCGCAAGCAACTCTGCGAACTCCGTCTCGAAATGGGCGCTCGTATGGGACTGCGCGACAAGAACAAGTTCTCACTCCTCTGGGTCATCGACTTTCCCATGTTCGAGTGGAGCGAGGAAGAAGGACGACTCATGGCAACACACCACCCCTTCACCCACCCCAAGGACGAAGATATACCTCTGCTCGACACCGACCCCGCAGCCGTGCGCGCCGACGCTTACGACATGGTATGCAATGGCGTGGAAGTCGGCGGCGGCAGTATCCGTATCCACGATCCCGAACTGCAGGACAAGATGTTCCGTATCCTCGGCTTCACCGAAGAACGCGCACAGGAGCAGTTCGGTTTCCTCATGAACGCCTTCAAGTACGGTGCCCCCCCTCACGGAGGACTCGCCTACGGCCTCGACCGCTGGGTCAGCCTCTTCGCAGGACTCGACAGCATCCGCGACTGCATCGCTTTCCCAAAGAACAACAGCGGACGCGACGTCATGCTCGATGCCCCCGCCTGCCTCGAACAGAAGCAGCTCGACGAGCTCTGCCTCAAAGTCAACCTTCCGGAATAAGCCATCTGCCCATGAGTCATACCTGCACCAGAAGCACCATGCATCCCAAACGTCACATGCGCACCACTCGCCTCTTCCTTCTCCCTGCACTCCTCGTCCTCCTCGCCTCATGCACCGAGTCCTTCTCCGACAGATGCCGACGAGAGGCCAAGGAGTACACCGAGCGCGAATGTCCGAGACTGGAGCACCAGTATGTCATCATGGACAGCATGACCTACAGCGACGACCCGCAGGGCTTCACCTACCACTACCGCTTCACCGAGGCCCTGCTCGACTCCGGCACCACCATCGACCCCGAACTTCTCGAACAGCTCGGCGAACACATCCGTCAGGGGCTACGCCAGAACATCACCCTCAAGGCATACAAAGAGCGCGACTTCACCTTCACCTACCGCTATCTCTCTGCCCGCTCCGACTCCCTTCTCTTCCAAGTCAGCTTTGGGCCCGAGGACTACAAGTAGCATGTCGATGTTCCCCCTGCTTAGGCTGAGACCCATCATAACATTCAAGCATTTTGTCCGCATGAGCAACGGCAGCGTGCGAAAGATTGCCCAATAAAGGCGTAAACGATACCACAACCACCATATTTAACGCCCCGCCGCGTCTTCACGACGTAGCGGGGCATTCTATTACTCTATTGAAGTTTCGGAAGTGATGCCGTAGGCATCAGACAATGGTAGCCAGCCATTTACCTAAAGGCACGCTTTTTCCTGGCCGCTTTATACCAGCCGTTGAAACGGCTGGCTACCCTTGTCACGCCCCGCTGGGGCTTTGTATTACAGCTGGTTAGCATACTAGCGAAACTTGAGTTACTCTATCTTCTCACAAGTGCTGCAGCGCCTCTACGGGTCGCTTGCGGCAGGCTCGCCAGCCAGGGACGAGGATGCCGAGGGTGACGACGGCGAGGAGGATGAGGTACTGGATGGCGCAGATGACGAGGTAGTGTATCCAGAAGATTTCCACCCAATTGCGCTCCCGTCCTGTGCCGCACATGCTTAGGCCTTCGGAGAGGTCTATGTTGATGGCGAACTGGAACCAGATGAGCTGGCCGACGATGCAGGCCAGCAGGGTCAGCAGCGCGGCCTCGCCCCATATCATCCAGAAGATGTCGCGCCGCTTGGCGCCGAAACTGCGCATGATGCCGATGTCCTCGGTGCGCTTGCGCAGCTGCAGCCAGAAGGTGCCGAGGGTGCCCAACACGACGTTCAGCAGGAACAGGGCAAGGAGGATGCCGAGGAGGGTGGCTATCATGCCAGAGTCCTCAGTGGGGGCTTTCTGTTCGATAAAGTCGTTGTAGGTGATGAGGCTGGCAAGGATGTGGTTGCCGGCGCGTAGCAGAGACCCGCTGCTTCGACCGTCGGGGAAACCGACGGGAACATTGACGGTCTGGTAGTGATTGACAAAGGCTTCGGCATCGGCCTCGGGCTTCAGGCGGATGAGGACTTTCGGCGTGAGATGGATGAGTCTGGGCCTCGGCGTGAGGATGGAATAGGCATAACGCTCGTAGGGATTGAGGCGGAAGTCCTCTACAACGCCCGCAATGGTGTAGCGGTTCATGACTTTTGGTCCTTCGGCTTGCAAGGCACGGTCGCTGAAATCCCACTCCACCATGCGACGGCCTACGACCCGATCGGTGCCAAAGAGGGCACGGGCGACGCTGCGGGTGATGACGACTCCATCGTCAGGGCATTTGGAGAGCTCTTCTGCCGAGGGGCTGCCCTCGATGGGTGTCAGGCCCTGCGTCTCGAAAAACTGCTCATTCGTCACGAACCAGCCTTCATGAGCGCCACAGCGGCGCGTGGAATCCGCCTCGGAGGAATAGGTACTGACGCGATCATAGTCATTATCGCCTATGAAGCTGACGGACATGTGGACAGACTGCACTTCGGGCAGGGCACGGATTTGGTCGCGGAGGGCATAGAGGGTACTGAAGGAGGAAGAGTCGGGACCTGCCACCTGTCCCACCTGCCCCACCACGAGATGCTCACGCTCGAAGTCACCGGCGGGACGGCAGAAATAACGGTCGTAGGTGGTTACGACGAAGTGGTCAATGAAGTAGAAACTGAGGACGGTGATGAGGATAATCTCAGCAAAGACCCAACCGTTCTGACGGCGATGGGACCAGAGGTTCTTGAGTATCATTTCTTCTGGTTTAGCGATTCTACAATAGGTTTGCGAAGCGAGGTCCACGAAGGTATAAGAGCGACCATGAGATTCAGGACGACACAGCAGAGGAAGACGATGAGGAAGAGCGTGGGCGTGACGAACATCTTGAGGTCCAACGTGATATCACCTGTGAGGTTGCCTTCGCGGAGGATGAGCGCCTGGAACATGGCCGTATGACGGACGGAAAGGTAGAACAGCCATGACAGCACCCAACCCACGAGACCTCCGCAGCACGTCAGGACGAGGTTCTCGCGAATGACCTCGCGCAGCAGCGTGCGCCGCTTGGCGCCGAAGGCCTTGCGGATTCCCATCTCTGCCCGCCGCGCCTCCATGCGGTTGCTAACGAGGCCGCTGAGGTTCAGGGCTGGCAGCAGCAGGAAGATAAGCATCAGGATGGCAGGCGGCATCAGGTTTTTGGCCTTATCGGAAGCGGACTCATCATCGGAGTGGAAGTAACTGAAGCACACGAAGAAATGCGACTTTGCATCCACCGTGAAATGCACAGGCTCGCCTTCAGCAGAACTCTGGGCCGCCTCATAGCGCCGGCAAAGCGGCTCCAGTTCCTTCAAGAAATCCTCGCGCGTATAGCCCTTCTTCAGCAGCACACGCACGCTGAGGTTCCCTTGATAATTGGTAGGGTTGGAGTCGGTATAGCCCACTCTTTTGCCAAGGCTGGGAACATAGAGTTCGGCGTATGAAGTATCCATTAATGGACTGGTTCTTTTGATGACACCGACGATGCGGTAGGGAAGGTTGTTGAAGTAAATAAAAGAGGGGCGGCCGGACTGCACCTCAATCTTTGCCAACATCTTATCCGTCACCACACAAACCTGCTCGCCATCGCGGTACTCCTGTTCGTTGAAGGGGCGGCCTTCGAGGAATTGAAAGTCATAGAGCTGGAAGAAGCTAGGGTCGCAGAATATGGCCTTCACGGAGTTTTGGGGGTTATTGGATAATGCCGATATGGAATCAACTGTAATCTCCCGATAAGGGTCTACACGCATCCCCGTTGCCACCTCCACGCACTCCAGTTTATTGAACAACTCATCGATGGCTAAGGTGCTGCAGCCTGAGTAGAGTGGACCGCCTATCTCGCTGTCCTTGTAGTGAAAGGAGGTGATATACAGCGTGCGGTCGCGATGCGTCTCCGGGATAATATTCGCCATCTTAACATTAAGCAGGATGGCCACTACCATAGCCGAGGCAATAGCCACCGCCGTGCCTGCGATGTAGATGGCGGAGAAGAGCTTGTCCTCACGGATGAGGGCAAAGGAGTGAGAAAGAAGACCCCCAACAGACCCACCCCTCACCCTCCCTATAAGGGAGGGAGTGGAATGAATTTGACTGGATGTATTCGTATTCGTTTTCATTTATGTTTATTGGCATTTAATATGTTTTCAAATCTTGAAGGTAACCACTCCCTCCCTCACAGGGAGGGCGGGGGGGGGTCTGTGGGGAGGGGGGCTTTTTACTGTATCTGCCTTCCGTCCAAGAACTTGATGATCCTATCGGTCTGTGCCGCCTGCTTCTCGTTGTGCGTCACCATGACGATGGTGCGGCCGTCCTCCTTGTTGAGTTTGTGCAGCAGTTCCATGATTTCGGCACCCATCTTCGAGTCGAGGTTGCCGGTGGGCTCGTCAGCCAGCAGGATCTCGGGGTTACCGATGATGGCGCGGGCGATGGCTACGCGCTGGCATTGTCCACCGGAGAGCTGCGTGGGGCGGTGCTTCATGCGATGCGAGAGGCCTACGCGGGCTATGACTTCCTTGGCCAGACGCGTGCGCTCGCTGCGGCCCACACCACGATAGATGAGGGGCAGCATGACGTTGTCCAGAACGTTCAGCGTCGGGATGAGGTGGAAGCTCTGGAAGACGAAGCCAAGCGTCTTGTTGCGGATCTCCGCCAGACGGTTGTCGCTCATCTTCGGGTCTATGCGCTGGCCGCACAGCTCAATCTCGCCGCTGGTGGGTTCGTCTAAGAGTCCCATGATGTTGAGCAGCGTCGACTTGCCGCAGCCGGAGGGTCCCATGATGCTCAGGAACTCGCCCTTCTGCACTTCGAGATTCACATTTTCGAGGGCTTGTGTCTCTACTTCGTCGGTACGGTAGATCTTGTTGATCTCTGTAAGGCGGATAACAGCCTCTCTCCCGGAAGACTCTCCCCCCGCCCTCCCTGTTAGGGAGGGAGCAGATACCGTTTGACTTGCTTGATTCTGGTTGTTTGAGTTAAGACTGTTTACGTTTTGTTGTGAGTTCATAATGTTCATAATCATAAATTGTTTATAGTTTGTTTTCAATTCTTGAAGGTGACCGCTCCCTCCCTAACAGGGAGGGCGGGGGGAGAGTCTTCTACTCTTCCTTTATTGCATCCACTATCTCGCTCCTGCTAATCCTCCACGCCGGGATGGCCGTAGCCACGAGCACGGTGCACAATATAATAAGGTACACGCACGCGGAGACCACGAGGAAGTGGGTGCCGAAGCTGTCGAACCAGTAGTGGATGGTGGGGTTGTGGCCCGAAAACTCATTCAGCCCATGGGCGACGGCAAACTGGAAGTAGATGATGCAGCCGATGATGACGCTGACGGTGGTGAGCAGCCACGCCTCACGCAGGAAGCCGAGAAAGACGCTCCACTTCGTCGCGCCGAAGGCACGACGGATGCCCGCCTCCTCCCGTCGCTCCCGAGTGTACATGAGCAGTGTGCCTAAGGCGCCGAAGGCCAGGTTCACTGCAAAGAAGGCGGCGATGAGCGAGCCATGCCACATCTGGCGTCCCAGCCCCGTTTGTTTCAGGCTGAGGTCAAAGGCGTCGCGGGCTATCACTGCCGAGCGTATGTAGCGGTGTTCGGTGATGAGGTCGCGCTGCAGCTCGCCCTCGCGCTCGCTAATGAAGCGGCGGGCATTGCAACCCTCGCGCAACCGCAGGACGATGGGAGCACAGCCGCTGGCACCCGAAGTGCAGATGAAGACACTGCTCATGTCGCGGTCGTAGGGAGCATAGCGCACGTCCTCCACCACGGCACGGACACGATACCACGTATCGACCCAGGTCAACTTGTCGCTGCTGAGATCCAACTTTTGACTGCGCACCCGTCGCCCTGCCACGTCGATGGTGCCGAAGATGGCGATGGCGAGTGAGCGTGTGAGGATGATGCTCTCGTCCCACTCGCAGTCGTGGGTCAGTTCCGACGTAGGCACGCCGGGCGTGAGTGAGTGCAGGCCATAGACCTCGAACATGCGGGAGTTGGGCATGAAGCCGAACTTCCATCCCAACACGGAGTCGGCATCATGATAGAACCAACTGTTCGTGCCCATCACGCCGAAGCCAAGTGGGGTGTTGGTGGCGCGGTAGGCCAGTTCTACCTCCGGCAGTTCCTGCACGAGGTTGAGCATCTGCTGTTCCTCGTCGTCGTGATACCAATCGTCTGTAGGCACCACTCTGTCTTCGCCTATCTCAGGTATCGCCACCGAGCTGGCCACCTCCAGCTTCACAATGCGGTCGAGGTCATAGCCCACGGGCATCCGTGTGACGTAGGTGACCACAATCAGCGGGTCTAATGCCCACCACAGGGCGATGGTGACGAGGATGAGGGAGAGGGCAAGCCAGACGGACGATTTACGTCCGAAAATATCTTTCAACTGTTTCATTTCTTAATCATCATGGATTCCACAATCGGTTTACGAAGGCTGAGCCACGCGGGCACGGTGGCCGCCAGAACGTTGAGCACGCAGCACACAAGCAAGGCGATGCCGAAGACAGCGGGACCGAAGAGCATCTCGCCCTTCAGCACCGGCACGGCATCCATGAGCGTGGAGTCTTCTGAGAAGGCGTAGAACACCCAGTCGCGCCAACCGTAGAGCGCCGCCCAGGCGAGACACAACCCCACGAGGCCTCCGACGAGCGTCAGCACGAGGTTCTCCATGATGACCTGCGCGAGCAACGTGCGCCGTTTTGCCCCGAAAGCCTTGCGGACAGCCATCTCCGGCAGACGGCGTTCCATGCGGCTGGCCACCATGCTGCTGAGGTTCAGTGCCGGCACAAACAGCAGCAGGAGGATGGCCGCAGCCACATACCACCAGATGCTGCCGTCATAGACATCGAACAGGAAGTTTAGGTCGCGCCACACCGTGGCGTAGTGACTCTTCAACTCCGAAAAGATGTCCACGGAGTCTGAAGGGTGCATGGCGTTGTAGCGCGCCTGCACTTCACGCAATTCCTGCATGAATGCCTTGCGACGACTGGCTTTCACGGCAAAAAAGACATCCACGGCCATATCTTCATACCTCACATGATATCGTGCAAACAGCCCCTCGGCCGTCCACGGCACGATGATGTCGGTGCTGGCCTGCTCTGTCAGCGCACTGGGAGTCTCCACCACGCCGCAGATGCGATAGGGACGGTTGTCGAGGATGAGAGAATCGCTCCCTTTCAACTTCCTGCTCACCTCCTCCGTCACCACGCACACACGCCGGCGGCTGTCGAAGTCGTCCTGAGTGAAGGGTGATCCTTCTATGAAGCGGTAGCGGTAGAAGTCAAAGTAGCCGGGTTCAGTCATTCTAACCTTCACTGCGCAGTCGTGGATGCCGTCGGCGAGCTTCATGTAAGGTAGTGCAGAAGCCCAGATGTTCACCACGCCCGTGACACTCTCCGGTGTCTGCATCTTCTGGAATAAGTCGCGGAACACCTCCTGACTGATAATTCCCACCGTGCCATCATCGCTGTTCTTGCCCATGAAAGGCAGATAATAAGTCTTGCTCCTATTCACCTCCGGCGCGATGTCCGCCACCTTCACATAGTAGATCTCAGCAATAATCATCGTGAAAGCGATAGCCAGCGCCGTACCCGCCACATACATCGCCGAGTACAGTTTCTCTTCTCGCATCGTGGCGAGAGCCTGACGCAAATACATTACAATCTTCGACATTCTTATAGGTTTATTTCATTTTTCACTCTTCATTTCCCTACTCTTCCCTCAACGCATCCGTCACCTTCGTATTGACAATGCGCAGGGCGGGTATGGCGGTTCCGATGAGGACGGTTACTAATATAATAAGGTACACGCACGCGGAGACGATGAGGAAGTGGGGCCAAAAGTGGTCGGGCCAGGTCATGTCCGAGGGGATGTCGACGAGTCGCGGAACATAGAGCTTTTCGTTGTAGGTGAAGCCGTTCTCGAGGGTGGAGTAACCGCTGTGGGCGTAGTTCAGGTAAATGACGAGCCCGACGGCAACAGCGGCGGTTGCGAGGGCGACGTTGCGCAGTAATATCTCGCAGAGCAGACGCAGTTTCGTGGCTCCGAAGGCGCGGCGGACGCCACACTCCTCTGTGCGGCGCTTAGCGTGAAGCCACACGGTGCCGATGACGGCCAGGCAGAGGTTGACGAGGAAGAAGAGGGCGAGGGTCAGACTGCGGTTCACCTCCTGTGTGCGGCCTTCGTCGAGTTCCAATTGCTGCAGGTGGTCATCGTAGGTCATGAGGCGGCTGACACGGGTGTAGTTGGTGCGTGCGTTGCGGATGAGATCGCGGCCATGCTCCTCCACGAAGCGGCTGGCGTCCACACCCTGCTTCAGACGGATGACGAAGCGGCAGCGGGTGGTGATCAGTTTTTCGGGTTGGAAGATGAGCGAACGCATGTTGTAGCCCAACGACTTGCGGATGTCCTCCACCACGCCTGCCACCGTCACCTCATTCTCTGGGTTGTAGCAGAACGTGAGGCGACGCCCCACCACATCTGCGGAGCCAAACAGCGCCATGGCACTGGTACGTGTCAGCACCACCTTCTGCTCCGACCTTTTGATGCACGAGAGTTCCTCGGCCGACGGGCTGCCAGGTAGGGGCTGCAGGCCGTAGGTCTCGAAGAAGTGGGAGTCGGGGATGAAGGCGAGCCAGCCCATATAAAGCGTATCGGCCTCGTGGCGACATGGGGAATATGTCTCGTTGGTATGACCGATAGACCAAAGGTCCTGATCATAGAGATAGGCTGATTCCACGCCCTCCACGGTCGTGAGCTGGCGCGTCATCTGCTGCCGCCGTTCCTCGGTAATGTTGTACGGGTCGCCCATCTCCTCTTCCGATGCCTCCTCCGATGGGCTCACGGTGCATTCGCCATAGAGCAGGCGGCTGGTGTCGTAGCCAAGGGGTAGACTGCGATAGTAGAGGTTGACGACGGCGGGGTCGAAGACCACCCAGGCAACAACGGTAATGATGACGAGCTCGAGGAAGAGAATAAAAGACCCACCCCCCGCCCTCCCTGTTAGGGAGGGAGCGGAATGTATTTGACTGGCTGTATTCATTTTCATTTATGCTTTATTGTTCATTTAATCTTTTTAAGTGTTTACCATCCTTGAAGGTATTTGCTCCCTCCCTAACAGGGAGGGCGGGGGGAGAGTCCGTTTTTTATTGCTTTTCCATCATTGATTCTACAATAGGTTTACGCAAGCACCACCACGCAGGCACGACGGCGGCGAGGAGGTTGAGGAGGAGGATGGCAGCGAAAGCACCGAGGAAGAGTGCGGGAGCAAAGAGCATCTCACCCGAGACGAGGGGTGCAGAGCTGAGGGTGCTGTTATCGAAGAACATACCGAGAATTTCACGGCGGAAACCATAGATGGCCAGCCAAGCGAGTACAAGTCCGATGATGCCTCCGAGGGTTGTCATCACCAGATTCTCCCACACCACCTGATGTAAAAGCGTACTGCGACGTGCTCCGAAGGTCTTGCGCACAGCCATCTCTGCCGACCGTCGCTCCATGCGTCCCGCCACAATGCCGCAGAGGTTCAACGCCGGCACGAAGAGCAACACGAAGAGGATGCCCGCGTAGTGCCGAAAAAGCTGCCAACCCGAAGGCACCTCGAACTCGCCATCGCGGTTCTCTGCGCGCAGCACGTGCATCGGGTGCGTCGCCATATTCCTCGTCAGTACCATCCTCATTTTCACTCCTCCGCCGAAACCGAAATTCGAGCAGATGTCGGGATTCGCTTGCTGAATACGTGCCGCCACTCCATCGAGTTCAGACTTCAGCGCTTGTAAGTGCTCGTTGTCCTTCACGGTAGCCACGATGGAGAATATGCCTTCGTAAGGCGAGCCGCCATAGAAATCCACGAGGGTATAGGGTACGATGAAATCGACATAGCTGTCGGGCGTGAGCTGACTGCCGCTGCGCACCACGCCCACCACACGCGCCTCGTTGAAGTTTTCCAAGCCGACCATTTGCCCCACGGCGTCCACGCCCTTGCCGAACAGCCGCTCAGCCAGCGCATCGGAGATGACACAGACTGACTCATGCCCATCCACTTCTTGTTTCGTGAAGGGCCGTCCGCTCACGAAGTCGTACTCGTAGATCTTGAAGAAGTCGGCGTTGGTCCAATTCCTGACGACGTCGATGTACTCGTTGTCGAACTTAGCATATTCGTGGCTGCGGCTTTCAGACTTTCCCGTGCCAGCGGCGAGCAGCGTGGGGGCGCAGTACTCGATGTTCGGGCTGGCTGCGAACCACTCCTCGAACGCCTTCGGGCTAAAGCCTATCTTTCCCATCCCGCCGTTCTCGGCCTCGATGTAAATGCCCTCGAAATAGACCGTTCGTGCGCGGTTCACCTCGGGATAGATGGGAGCAAGCTTGATGTAATAGACCACCGCCATCACCATCGTGAAGGCTAACGCCATCGAGGTTCCTGCGATGTAGATGGCGGAAAAGAGCTTCTCCTCGCGCATCATGGCCAGGGCTTGGCGAATGTACATTCTTAGTTTCATCTTTCTACAATGAATAGATAATATTGATTTCGCGATACCGCGACACCTATTCTTCTACAAAATCCATGCCAAACGCATAACTCATTGATTCTAAGCGACGCCTTAAAAAGCAACTGTCCATTTCTGGACATTCGATATGTTCGGAAATGGACAGAAGAAATGTATTCGCCTGATTACGCTTTTACCTGCCTGTAGCGCGTCTGCCCTCCCCTGCCCAAGCGGATGAGTTTCCCTTCACGTACCAGGCGTGAGAGGAGTGTGGTGATACGGCGTCGCGTGAGCTGGAGCTCAAAAGCATAAAAGACATCCTGGTTCGTGATGGTCTCTTGTTCGGCAAACAGGGCAGCCAGCCGCTGCTCCACATCATCTGCCTGCGCATGGATCATCTGTCCGAAGGGCACTTGATCCACTTCAATGCCACACACCTCGTCCAACAACTTACGGTCTGGTTCGAAGAGCAATCCGTCCACATGCACGTCCTTGCCGTGGTAGTTACCCTGCTTCACCTCTATCTCGCCCTTCAGCGACAGGCGGAAGGTTCCCAACCCTGGAAACTTCACGGCATTGCCCATCTTCATCTCATGCACCATCACCCTCGTCAGCACATCTAAGGCACTCAGCAGTTCTCCCTTCGTCAACATCGACGGCAGGCGAAATTCGCCACCCTGGAACTCCACGGCATCCACCGTTACCCTATGCTCCAGCCTGGGCCGCAGCGACTTCAGCTGCAGTTCATTCACCAGAGCCTCCTGCTCTTCGGCACCTGCACTTGTTGCAGGTTCCACTCTCTCGTTGGGCAACAGCCCACGCTTAGCAATCGTAAATCGTATAGCCATAATCGATATGTTTTATAGTTTTGTTGCGCTGCAAAGATAGGCATTTTGCCCCAAATGGCCAAATTTATTGCTCGAAAAAGCCATAATTTAGCATTGAACCATCGCGATTGTTCAATCAAACCATCACGAAAGTCCGATTGAACCATCACGATGGTTCAATTTCAACACATAAGTAAACAATCCTTATGCTCAAGTGATCTCGTCACCGACATCTACCTTTCGAGAGCAAATGTTCTGCGGGAAAAGGATGGTGAAACGGGTGAGGTGGTCGGTGGGGTCGGTCTGCAGGGTGAAGGTGCAACCATGAGCGGTGAGGATGTCGCGTATGAGCAGGAGGCCGATGCCCTGACCTTGTGGCTTAGTAGAAAAGAAGGGGGTGAAGAGGTGCTGAGCGGCTTCGGGGGAGATGCCGCGTCCGTTGTCGGTGATGGTAAGGGAAGACTCTCCCCCCGCCCTCCCTGTTAGGGAGGGAGCATGATGATTTGAAGGCAGTAACTCCTGAATAGCGACGGTAATTACTCCCTCCCTGCAAGGGAGGGCGGAGGGAGAGTCCTTTATACTCTCCACGCTGTTCTTGACGATATTCACCAGCACTTGCTGGAAGAGGACGGGGTCGAGGTGGACGGGTATGGCATCGTCGGTGAGATGAAAGTCGAGACGGACATGGGAGTTGAGGCAGAGGTTTTCGAGGAAGGGGCGGCAGGCCTCTACCTCCTCGCTGAGGTCGCAGAGCTGTAGCTGCGGCGCGGGAATCTTGACGACTTCGGCAAAGCGGGTGACAAAGGAGGACATGGCGAGCAAACGATCGCGGAGAGGGGCCTCCTCCAATGCTCCGACAATTCCCGCCACACTGTTGTTGACCTCATGGGCTATCATTCGGATGACGCGCTCATAGGCTGCTTTCTCTGCCAATCTGACCTCGGAGGTGAGGGACTCGATGAGGTAGAAAGGATGCTGATAGCCGCGGTCGGGGAACGAGAGGTGACTGATGCGAAAGATACCAGGTTCGGCAGTCAGGCGCACGGTGGTCTCGCTGCCGAGGGGCAGACGTTGCATGGCCTCGGAGATGACGGGCTTCATCATGCTGCGTGCGGCAGGATTCATGGAGGTGATGTTGCCATCGAGGTCGCATTGCACAACGCCCATGGGTGAAGCTTCGATGAGGAGGCTGAGGAAGGTGTATTGCTCTTCGAGGCTGAGGTGTTCGGTACGCAGCCGGGCAAGCAAGTCGTTGAAGGTGCGGACGATGATGTCTGTCTCGCGTTGTCCTGACGGAGCGAGGCGTGTGGTGAGGTCAAGGTCACGCACGAGTTCCATTCCGCTGATGAGGGTGTCGTAGGGCTGAAGGGTACGGCGATAGAAATAGACGAGGTAGAGGAGCAGCAGGACGATGAAGCACTCCGTCGTGTAGAATAGCCATGAGTGACTCTGGAAGGTGGCGAACAGAGCCACACCCGCGAGCAGAAGAATGGCAACCACAAGAATCAGAAAAGAATACTTCAGTTTCATAGGCCGTGCTTCTCGATTTTGCGATAGAGGGCACCACGGCTGATGCCAAGTTCCTTGGCCACGAGGGAGAGGTTGCCGGCGTGCTTCTGGATGGAGGCGGCGATGGCGGCGCGCTCGAGTTCCTCAAGGGTCGGGGAGGAACCCGTCGAAGAAAGCGACGGGCACACGGACTCATGGGAAGAGGGGGATAGGGACTGGCGGAAGTCGGCAGCGGTGAGTTCTTCTCCTTCTGCCATCAACACGGTTCGCTCCACCAGGTTCTTCAGTTCGCGAATGTTGCCGGGGAAAGGAAGAGATTGGAGGTAGGAGATGGCATCGGGAGTGATGGCAGGGGTGGTGGCGATAGAATCGCCACGGAAAGGACGGGACGAGGAGACGGGCGCGGCGGGGGAGGAGGAGACAGGCACGGCGGGAGCGAGCGTGGACTGATGGAGGAAGAAGTCCACGAGCAATGGGATGTCCTGGCGGCGCTGGCGCAAGGGCGGCAGGTGGATGCTGATGAGGTTGATGCGGTAGAAAAGGTCTTCGCGGAAGGTGTGTTCCTCCACCATGGAGGGGAGGTCCGCATTGGTGGCGCAGATGACACGGACATCGGTGCGGCGTGTGTGGCTGTCGCCCAGTACCTCGTAGGTCTGATCCTGAAGCACTCGGAGCAGCTTCACCTGGCTGGCGAGGTCGAGTTCTCCGATTTCGTCGAGGAAGATGGTGCCTCCCTTGGCAAGTTCGAATCGCCCTACCCTATCCTCTTTCGCATCGGTGAAGGCTCCTTTCTTATGGCCAAACATCTCGCTCTCGAACAACGACTGAGAGATACCTCCGAGGTTCACCTTCACAAAGGGACCTGCGGCACGATGGCTCTGCCGATGAATGGCCTCGGCAATGAGTTCTTTGCCCGTGCCACTCTCGCCCGTGATGAGAACGGGCGCATTGGTGGGAGCAATGCGGGCGATGGTAGAATATACGGAGGCGAGGGAGGGAAGGACGGCCCCTCTCCCCGCTCCACCCGTGGGGGAAAGAGCCAACTTTCTGTTTTGGGGCTTTTGAGAGGAAATGAAGTCCACCTCCCCACGGGGGGAGTTCTTCGAAGTGTCGAAGCGACCAAGAGTCGAGCGAGAGAGGGGCCTTAGCTTTATTGCCGTCTCAATCCTATCCAGAAGGACCCCGTTGTCCCAAGGCTTGGTAATGAAATCGAAGGCTCCGGCCCGCATTCCCTGCACGGCAAGGTCTATGGTACCCCAAGCGGTCATGAGGATGCATGGGATTTCGGGGCGGAAGACTTTAACCTGCTTGAGCAATGTAAGGCCTTCATCGCCGGTAGTGGAATTGTCGTAGTTCATATCCATCAGAACCAATTCCAATTCCGGATGGCTGCGCACGATATCAATGGCAGCCTTAGGGTTCTCGGCCAGCGTCACAGCGTACTCGTTGCGCTCGAGGATGAGCTTCAGCGACAGGCGGATGGCTTTATCGTCATCTACAACTAATATCATAGGGAGCGGCTTCGCCGCGGTTTTATTGTTTAAAGTTTAATGTTTAAAGTTTAATGATTTTCGGATTTGCGAGTGCAAAGGTAGTAATTAATTTCGGGCTTAATGCTTTACACTTTACAATTTCATTTACTTTAACGTCTCGTCCGTCGTTTTTTGCCTTTAGTTCCTCACTCTTAACTTTTCCTTTCCTTTGTACTTGGCCATATCGCTGACCACGAGTTCCTCGCCCTCAGAGAGTCCGCTGATGACTTCGATGTAGTCGTAGTTGCATTCTCCAAGCTGCACCTCACGCGCTACGAGGGTGCGGTCATCCTTAAATATAAATAAGGTGTACTTGCCCGGTCCAGCGTAGAACGATCCGTTGCGGATGCGGAGGACATCGTCGCGGATGCTGGTGATGACGTACACCTCGGTCTTCAGGCCAGAGCGCAGGCGCGGGTGGCTGGGATTCTGCGGCTGGACGGTGAAGGTGATGGCTCCGCCCTGACTGAGCGGTGTGACGGTGGCGATCGTGGCGGGCAGCCGTTCCTTGCCGATACGCAACAAGGCTTCGCCGCCTACGAGGACCCGGTCGCTGTAGGTATCCGAAATCTCACACTCCGCCTTGAAGTGGCTGAGGTCGCTGACGATGGCCACCTTCTGTCCGGCTCCCACGGTTGCACCGATCTCGTTGGTGATGTAGGTGAGTGTAGCACGTCGTGGCGAACAGATGGCTGCCTCGGCGAGGGTTCGTTGTTTCTCTGCCAGACCTTTCTCAAAGATACCGTTCTGCAGTTGCTGCATCCTCAGGTCAGCCTGCTTCACGCGGAGTTCATTGTCGTACTGCTGTCGCAGTTGGTGGAGTTGCAACTGTGCTGTCCGCAAGGTCGTCTCGGCCTGGCGCACACGATCCCGAGTTCCAGAGCCGAGGCTGTCGAGGTAGAGCTCGTTGCGCAGCTGGGCTTGCAGTTGCGAGAGTTTCATCTCCTCCACCTCGATTTGCATGCGGCGGTCTGATAGTTGTGTCTCTATGTTTGCTCTCAGCTGCTCCATCTGCTGATGGCGTATCTCCCGTTCGTCCAGTGCCTTGGCGAGTTCGGTCTCGGTTGACAGGAGATCGAGTCGCAGCAGTGGAGTTCCCACATCGACACTGTCGCCACTGTGTGCATAAACTTCCAGAATACGTGAACTGATGGGTGATGTGATGACCTCCTCGAAGGCGGGTACAATACGCCCGGTGGCCGTAACGCTCACCTCAATGGTTCCGCGGTCCACCGCAGAGATGACCAGAGCCTTGCCGTCTAACGAAGTCATCATCTGCGAGCCCAGCCAGGCCCCCGCGGCAAGCACCACAAGGAACCCTCCAAGCCACTTTGCAACCTTCTTCAGTTTGTTGCGCCGTTGTACACTGACAGGTATCTGCCTGTCCATCGTTTGATTATCTGCTTTCATCTATTTCTACTTTATCAATTGTTCAAAATCTGCATTGATGTTTTCCCCTCGCTCAAAGTCCCAAAGGGTGAGGCTGCGGAGTTGATAATAATAATACCAAAAGTTGAATAGTTGGGAGATGCGGTTCTGGCGCGCTTCATCCTTGGCTGTCTGTGCGTCGGAGAGTTCCAGCGTGGAGATACTGCCTATCTTGAACGTTTCCACGTTCGTGTGGTAGCGGCGTCGCGCGATGCTGTCTGCTTCCTCTGCGATACGTAGCTGTGCCAATTGGTTGTTGAATTGTTCTGTGAGAATAAAGATGTTCTGTCGGAACTCTTGAGCCTGCTGGCGAACCTGCCCCTGAATGATTTCGCGATTGCTCTCTGCCATGCGTCGCTGGCCCTTACGCTTTCCCCAATCAAGCAGGGGGACGGTGAACCCGACCTGAACCACCTGCTTACTGAGCAGGTCGCGATAAGCACCGCCCAAAGTGGAACCCGTTCCTGTGTAGCCCAACTGTGCATAAAGATTAATACTCTGGCGGTTGGCACGGGCGGTGGCCACAGAGTAGTCGGCTTCCAACTGGCGACGACGAAGGGTCGTGGCGTGAGCGTTGTTTTCGAGGGCGTGATGGAGCACCTCTTCGAACTGTAAGTTGAATTGCGGGATGTCTTCCGGAACAACGGGTTCAATGTCGGCCTCCACGTCCAAGAAGCAGCGCAAGGCAAACTGTCGAGACTGCCGTGAGCTCTCTGCATTTGTGAGGCTACTGCGAGCCGTGAGTGTATTCAACCGCATTTGCAAAACATCATTCTCGCTGATGGTGCCCATCTCGCGCTTGGCTAACGCCACCTCATAAAGTTTTTCAGCTGTTGCCAAGTTCTGCTGTGCTATATGTACCTGCTCACCAGCCAGTAACAAGTTAAAAAATAGATTGATGGCCTGCATCGCCACCTGTTCTGTTTCAGTCAGGAATCGTGCTTTGGCCTCGCGGTAACGAAGGGGTTCGATACGACGATTCCATTTCACGTGGTTCACGCCAAAGATTGGTTGCGTGATTGTAATAGCAAAAGGCAAGGACATCAGCTGATTACCGCCACCACCGCCCGACTGATGCAGGAAATCTAACGATGACTCCACAGACAGCGAACCACCCGTAAGCCAAATCTTTTGGCTAATATGAAGCGAACCACTAAGTCCAAGATAATCATTACGCACGAAAGACACACCGCCGTCAGCCTGCTGGTAAGAGGTGTAACGTTTGTTGTAACTCGGCATCGTAGCCGAAAAAGAGACCTCCGGCAACAAATCCGCACGGTAGCTGCGCCACTGCCAATAAGCAGATTTCAACTCTCCGAGCGCCATTTCCGCTTCCACGCTTTGGCGGCGCGCCATCATGATACACTCCGAGAGTGTAAGACGCATCTTCTCTTCTGCTGCTAACGTCGAAGAGAGAATGAGGCACATTAATAATATCAAGATTCTATTCGTCATATTGCACAATAATTGTTCCTATCTTTAACACATCTTTCTATGCAACATCCATGCCAATATGACAACAATTTAATTATGAGCCTATTAAAAAACTTATACTGTCCATTATCGGACACTACGGTGTTCATAAATGGACAATAGCAGCTAAAAAAATCCCACGCAGCAGAGCAACTGCGTGGGATTTATGTTTTGAGCGAGAGCGGAGGAACGTCCCTCGAATCGTTACTTTACCCTCCAGACGTTGAGGACGATGCCCTTGAAGTCGGCGCTGAAGGAGGGGGCACAGAGGAAAAGGGCATTGTTCAGCCAGGCGTACTTGCTGTCCTCCGGTGCCTCGAACTTGGGAGCACAGCGGAAGTAGAAGGAGGGGTTGCCCTGCGAGTCCTTGTCGGTGGAGATGATGCCGGTGTTGCGGATGTGGATGTAGACGCCATCGTCGGTCTTGATGGAATAGATGGCCTCCACCTCCGTGCGGTTGCCCTTGGCCAGCTGCCAATCGGCACCTCCGCTGAGGATGGTGCCCTTGAGGAGGGGTCCCTGGAAGGTTCCTCCCGTAATGGGGATGACAGTACGGCGCCCATGTGGTGTTTCGCCAAGGGTGTAGGGGGCGTCGAGTGTGACGCGCAGCTGCATGACAAATTCTGTTGCAGGCCCTTCGGGTTGCGGGACTTCGTTGGTTTTCTCCTGCGCTGCCAGCATCGTGAACAGGCAACAGAGGAATGGCATTAAAAAGAATCTTTTCATCTTCATTGGTTTTAATATTAGTCCCACGTAATCAGAAAGGCATCTGCTGCGTGGGACTATGGTCTGAGAAGGATAGTAACGAGAGGGTCAGGACAGCTGGGAGTGGCCGATGGAGAGTGCCTTGACATTGGCCTCGACGATGGCATCACCCTTGCGCGAGAATACACGACGTACGGCAGCTTCGAGCTTGTCGTAGTCTATACCGAGTGCATGCTGCGCGGCTCCGAGGAGGATGACATTGGCGGAGCGGGGAACCTGGTTGTTCTTGGCCAGTTGTTCGATATCAATGCAGACCACATGTGGCAGCTTGCCGAGGGCGGCAAGCACAGCATCAATGTCAGGGTAATTCGGAATATTGATAAAGGGGGCACTGGAGGTGATGACCCACCCTTCGGGGTTCAGATAGGGCAGGTAGCGCAGGGCTTCCATAGGCTCCATGGAGATGATGACATCTGCCCCACCCTTCGGGATGAGATCGCTGGCAATGGGGTTGGAGCTGATGCGGAGGTTTGACTGCACGTCGCCGCCGCGTTGACTCATACCGTGTACCTCGGCTTGCTTGATATAGAGATTCTCGTTCATGGCTGCCTCGCCGATGATGGTGGCAATAGAGAGGATGCCTTGTCCTCCTACGCCACAAAGGATGATATCACATTTCATTATATAATTGAGAATTGATAATGGATAATTGAGAATTGAGAATTATACATTATACATTATTCATTATACATTAATTTTTCTTTTCCTTAGCGTGCCTTTTGAAAGTCTGAATGCACTCGCGGCGTGGGATGATGACGCTGACGCCGTGGTAGTTGATTTCTTCGCGGATGATGCGGGTTATCTCCGGCATGTTCTTGGGCAGGGGCACCACGACATGCAGGTGCTCGTCGCTGACTCCGAGTCCGCGGCAGATGGCCTCGAACTTATTGGTGCCGGCAGAATCCTGACCGCCGGTCATTGCGGTGGTGAGGTTGTCGGAGATTATGACGGTGATGTCGGCGTTCTCATTAACGGCATCCAGCAGCCCGGTCATACCTGAATGGGTAAAGGTGGAATCGCCGATGATTGCCACTGCGGGCCACTGACCGGCATCAGCGGCTCCCTTTGCCATGGTGATGCTGGCACCCATATCGACGCAGGAATGGATGGCGCGATAAGGGGGGAGGAAGCCGAGTGTGTAGCAACCGATATCTCCGAAGACGCGCGGATTCTCGTACTCCTTAAGGACTTCGTTCAGGGCGGTGTAGACGTCGCGGTGACCGCAACCCTGACAGAGCTGAGGGGGACGGGGGGCTATTAAAGACCCACCCCCAACCCCTCCCGTCAGGGAGGGGAGTGCTGACGCGCTGTTATTAGTTGAAGCAAGGCCATCACACTCTTTGGCGAGGGCCTCGGCAACGGTGTCGGGAGTCAGCTCACCTGTGCGGGGCAACTCGCCTGTGAGACGACCGAGGATGTTCTGGCTCTCGAAGACGCCGCGCACCTGTTCCTCGATGAAGGGCTGGCCCTCTTCGACAACGATGACGCGCTCGCAGACGTCCAGCAGTTGGCGGACGAGGCGCTTAGGCAGGGGATATTGAGAGATTTTCAGGAGGGGGAGAGAAGCCCCAGATTCCATGACATAGTTATAGGCGATGCCGCTGGCGATGATGCCCAAAGGGAAGGCCCCACTCCCCGCCACCTTGTAGGGGAAAGTCAATTGGTTCCACTTCGAGTTGGCGGCATCCTCCTCGAGCTGTGCCTGCTGGGCCGTCACCTTATCATTGCGGCGGCGGGCATTGGCGGGGAGCAGCACCCAGTTGGCGGCTGCGGCATGGTAGTTCAGCTCGTTCTCCAGACGCGGTGCGTCGGCACATTGAACGACGGCGCGGCTGTGGGCCATGCGGGTGGTAACACGCATGAGGACGGGCAGGCACTGCTGTTCGGAGTACTCGAAGGCTGTGGCCATCATATCGTAGGCTTCCTGCTGAGAGGAAGGCTCGAAGGTGGGAATGAGGGCGAACTTGCCATAGAAGCGGCTGTCCTGTTCGTCCTGAGAGGAATGCATGGAGGGATCGTCGGCCACGAGGACCACCACACCACCGTTGACACCAGTCATTCCGCTATTCACAAACGGGTCGGCGCAGACATTCAAGCCCACATGTTTCATGCAGACGAGAGCGCGTTTACCCATGAATGACATTCCGAGCGCGGCCTCCATGGCCGTCTTCTCATTCGTACACCAGCGGCTATGCAATCTGCGTTCGCGGGCAAGAGCGTTGCCCTGAATGTACTCCGTAATCTCTGTGGAAGGCGTGCCGGGATATGCATAGACGCCAGAAAGCCCGGCATCGATGGCACCCTGCGCTATCGCCTCGTCACCTAAAAGTAATTTCTTCATATATATATTTAAATTTCAACTTTTCAACTCAAAATCATCCGCATCATCCAACACAGGGAACTTATTCTCGTAGTGGCGGAGGAAATCGAGATCGATGACTGCGGAAGCAGCCCACTCGGTCTTGTCGGGACAATCCATGATGGTTTCGCCGTAGGGGTGGATGATGGCGGAACGCCCGTAGTACTCGCACTGCTGGTCGGTTCCTATTCGGTTACAGGCTGCGACATAGCACTGGTTCTCGATAGCACGGGCGCGAATAAGGGTGCGCCAGGCGGTGTCGCGACTGATGGGGAAGTTGGCAGAATAAAGTATGCAGTCATAATCCCCACGGTTGCGAGCCCAGAGCGGGTAGCGCAGGTCGTAGCATACCTGCAGCAGGAATCGCACTCCCCGGAACTCGACAATGACGCGACTGTGGCCTCGGCTGTAATGCTCGGCCTCTCCGCCGTAGGCAAAGAGGTGACGCTTGTCGTAGACAGAGACTTCACTATCAGGACGCACGAAATGCAGGCGGTTGTAGCATTTGCCATTGTCCTCGGTGGCGATACTGCCCACGACGGCAGCGTCGAGCTCGCGGGCTTTCTGTTGCATCCACTGGAGGATCCGAGGTTGGAGGTCCACAATATCCTGTGCCATATTGTTCAGTCCTGTGGCGAACATTTCGGGCAGGAGCAGGAGGTCGGTGGACGGCAGTTTGTCTATGAGTTCATCGAGATGCGCCAGATTCTCATCGGGGCGGCACCATTGAATGTCGTGCTGTAAGATGGTTACCTTCATACCTTTGTGATGTTGTTTTAAGCCGTTTTACTTGCAATTTGATTGCAAAAGTAGTAATTTTCTTTCACTTAAAGGAAAAATCGGGCGACCTTTTAATATTTTTTGTACATTTTGCAGACGATAAGGGCCTTTACGCGCGCGATATGCGCGTTCGCGGGCGCACATAATAAATAATGGTGTCACTTGTAAAGGGTCTTCACGATGCGACCGTCGGAGTGGCGGACGAGCACAACGTCACCGCGCCGAGGGAGGGTGAGACGGGTGCCTGCGAGGGAGTAGAAACCCATATCCTCCATTCCGGCAGACCATCCGCTACCTGTGGCGGCGTCGTGAGTACCGGGAATGGAGAGCACGGCAACGTAGGCATCATCGGGCAGACGACTCATCCAATTCTCTGCATGAATGAAGGCAGCAAAGCAGACAGCGGCAAGAAAGAGGCAGATTCTTTTCATCATTAGAACGTGTTAGTAGATAGTTGGCGGTCTTCTTTTGTGGAAAAAATCCCCACCGGCCACAAGGACCGGCAGGGATGTATTGAAACTCTGAGCGGAAATTAACCGCCAAAGTTATCGAAGCGAATCATGTCGTCTTCGACACCCAGACTGTGCAGGAGGTCAAGGACGGTCTTAGCCATCATGGGAGGACCGCAGAGGTAGTACTCGCAGTCTTCGGGAGCCTCATGGGCCTTAAGGTAGGTGTCGCCCATGACGGGAGCCACGAAGCCCGGAGTGTACTTGATGCCAGCGGCATCGGCTTTGGGATCGGGACGGTCGAGAGCGAGGTGGAAGTGGAAGTTGGGGAAGTCCTTCTCGAGCTGCAGGAAGTCGTCGAGGAAAGGAATCTCCTCCAGCGCGCGGGCACCATAGAAGTAGTGCATGGGGCGCTTGCGGTCTTCGTCCTTCACGCCGTGGCCCTTGAGCATGTGCATGATCTGAGCACGCAGGGGAGCCATACCAGCACCACCACCGACCCAAATCATCTCGCGCCCTGTGCCGTACTGGGGACGGAACTCACCATAAGGGCCACTCATGATGACCTTGTCACCAGGCTTCAAGCTGAAGATATAGCTGGAAGCGATACCCGGGTTGACATCCATGAAGCCAGGACCCTGCTCCTTCGGCTTGAAGGGAGGTGTGGCGATACGGACGTTGAGGGTGATGATGTCGCCCTCGTCAGGATAGTTGGCCATAGAGTAAGCGCGGATGGTGGGTTCTGGGTTCTTACACTTGAGTGGGAAGAGACCGAACTTCTCCCATGCAGGCAAGTAAGTATCGCCGATGAGGGACTTGTCGAAGTCCTTATCGTAGTCTATGCAGTCGAATGCTGGAATGCGAATCTGTGCGTAGCTACCAGGCTCGAAGTCCATGTGCTCGCCGGGAGGCAGAGCGACCTTGTATTCTTTGATGAAGGTCGCAACGTTCTTGTTGCCAATAACGGTGCACTCCCACTCCTTGACGCCGAGGACGCTGTCGGGCACTTTGATGCCGAGGTCGCCCTTGACCTTGCACTGGCAGCCGAGGCGCCAGTGGTCCTTCTGTTCCTTACGGGTGAAGTGTCCCTTCTCAGAGTCAAGAATCTCACCGCCACCTTCTACGACCTGGCATTTGCACTGGCCGCAGGAGCCCTTACCACCACAGGCTGAGGGGAGATAGACACCTTCAGCGGCGAGGGTGGAGAGCAGGCTGGCACCCTGGGGCACGGACAGCGTGTCCTTGCCATTCATTGTAATCGTGACATTACCACTCGGCGAGAGGTATGCCTTTGCAACAAGCAGAATGATAACCAACGCGATGATAATCACGAGGAAGACCACAATGCTTGTGAGAATTAGTGATGTATTCATAATTGAAGACCCACCCCCTTACCCCTCCCGTTAGGGAGGGGAGCGGCTAGCGCTTGGAAGTTTATAGGGTCATTCTTTTAATGATTAATGATTAGACTTTGTTTAACGTAACACCCCGCAGGCTCTCCCCTCCCTTACGGGAGGGGTCGGGGGTGGGTCTGTTAGAGATTTAATCCGCTGAAACACATGAAGGCCATAGCCATCAGGCCGACGGTGATGAACGTAATGCCGAGACCCTGAAGGGGACGGGGCACATCGGTATATGCCATCTTCTCGCGAATGGCAGCCAGGCAGGTGATGGCGAGCAGCCAGCCGATACCCGAACCGAGGGCGTAAGCTACTGCATCCCAGATGCCGGTAATGGCCTGTGAGTTGGTGTCAGGCATCGTGATGCGCTGCTGCATGAACAGCGAGGCGCCCATGATGGCGCAGTTCACGGCAATCAGCGGGAGGAAGATACCGAGGGCAGCATACAGCGAGGGGCTGAAGCGCTCGACAATCATCTCCACCAGCTGCACCATAGCTGCAATCACGGCGATGAAGAGGATGAACGACAGGAAGCTAAGGTCCACACCCTCAACCAAGCAGTTGGGACCGAGGACATACACTTGCAAGAGGTAATCTACGGGCACGGTGATGAGCAACACAAAAGTGACAGCCACACCGAGGCCGAGGGCAGTCTTCACGGTCTTCGAAACGGCAAGGTAAGAACACATACCGAGGAAAAACGCGAAAATCATATTGTCCACAAAGATGGAGCGGACGAAGAGGCTTAATAGATGTTCCATAATTACTGCAGATCTTTATTATACGCTCTGTGTGCCCAGATGACACATCCAACGAGAATCAGAGACATCGCGGGCATCGTCATCATACCATTGTTCACGTAACCGTGGTCGTAGCACCACTGCGGAATAACCTGGAAGCCGAGCAGGGTGCCGGCGCCGAGGAGTTCACGGAAGAAGCCCACGATGATGAGGATAATGGCGTAGCCGATACCATTGCCAATACCGTCGAGGAACGAGGGCCAGGGTTTATTCATCATTGCAAAAGCCTCGAGGCGACCCATCAGGATACAGTTGGTGATGATCAGACCTACATAGACGGAGAGCTGCACGCTCACGTCGTAGGCGAAGGCCTTCAACACTTGGCTGACAATGGTCACCAGCGCTGCCACCACCACCAGCTGCACGATGATACGGATGCGGTTGGGGATGGTATTGCGAATGAGAGAGATAATCAAGTTGGAGAAGGCGGTGATGATGGTCACGGAAAGACCCATCACGATGGCGGGCTCCAGCTGAGCCGTCACAGCCAAGGCCGAGCAGATACCGAGCACCTGCACCACCACGGGGTTATTCAGGTTCAGCGGACTGGTCAGCGCCTCCTTATTTGCTTTAGAAAACATACTCATAATAGTAATTCACGATTTGACGATTTACAATTTACTATTTATCACTTGTGTCCGCAGCAAGCCTTATCGCCATCGCAACCGGGCTTTCCGCAGGAACCACTCTTATCACAGGTACCGCTCTTGCAGCAATCGCTGCCGCTTTGGCACTTAGGGGCTTCAGCCTTCTCAGGGCAGCCACCGCAGCCCTGCTGAGCTTTGGGACAACCCTGGTGCTGGCCGCAACCCTCATTCTTCTTCTCGCAGGGAGCTGCCTTCTCACAGCAGGCGCAAGGGCATTCTTCACGAGCGCAGCACTTAGCTTCGGAAGCACAGTTGCAGGCTGCATCACCACAGCTGCCGTCCTTGCAGGCGCAGACTTTCTTTTCAGCGCATTTGCAGTCAGGCTTCTCGCAGCACTTGGGAGCATTCTTGCAGCTTCCTGCCGGCTTGCCAGCACCGAGAGCATCTACATACTGCTGGATTCCGCTGAGCACCATTTCGCCAACACCCTTGGAGGTCAGGGTCGCACCAGTGACACCATCGACCTGAGTCTCGGCTTCGCTGGCACCTTTCTTCACTACGGTGAGGGCCACCTTGCCATCTGCCATCACGGGACGACCGATGAACTGGCTTTGGAACTTCTCTTCCTTGATGAGGGCACCGAGACCGGCGGTCTCGCTCTCATGGTCGAAGTAAGCACCGAGCACCGTCTGGAAGTCGGGCGTTACGGCTACATAACCCCAAAGGCCACCCCAAAGGCCACGGCCTTTCAGAGGCAGCACGAGGGCATCTGCGCCATCGGCGGTCTTTGCCTTATAGACAGGGAACTTCTGGCCTATCTCCTTGGTCTCGACCTCAAAGGCTCCGCCTTCCGTGACCTGACCATCGGGAGTGACAACACATGTTTCCTGAATCAATTCGTCGAACTTTGCTTCCACCTCGCCCTTGTCGATACCACGAACGTTGAGGGAAGCAAGAATCTGTTTCTTCTTGTCGATAGCCACATTGGCATCCTGAGCGGGCTTCAGGGCGCTGCTGACGAAGGCCAACAGGAAGGCTACGAGCACCACCATCACTGCTGCATAGCAGATGGTGTATACGTTTCCATTGGTGTTAATGCCCTTAGGTTTCACCTCAGAAAGATGAGAAGTATCAGCGCCACAGATGGGGCACTTGTCGGGCATGGATGCGGCTTCAAATGTCTGACCGCATTGACTGCATATAAATTTCTTTGCCATAATCTAATTTGACGATTTTACGATTTACGATTTTACGATTTACTTTTTATTTGTACAATTGTAAATTGTCCAATTGTCAAATCTTGGCGCGCTTTGCACGCTTCGAGATGTTGCGGCTGACGAAGCAGTAGTCGATGAGCGGAGCAAAGAGGTTCATGAGCAGGATGGCGAGCATCATACCCTCGGGGTAACCCGGATTGAGGACACGCACCGTCACGGCTACGAATCCAATCATGAAACCATAAATCCACTTACCGCCTTCTGTGCGGGCAGAGGTAACGGGGTCGGTAGCCATGAAGACGGCACCAAAGCAGAAGCCACCGAGTACGAGGTGCTGCACAGCATCGAGGGGCGAGAGGCCGAGGGCGTTGTAAAGCCAACCCGTGCAGGCACCACCCACAAACACACTGAGCATGGTCTTCCAGCTGGCAACACCAGTCCACAACAGCAGGCAAGCGCCAAGAGCAATGGCAATGACGCTGGTCTCGCCGATGGAACCGGGGATGAGGCCGATGACCTGGTCGCTGAGAGAGGTGCTGAGGGCACTGGCGCCGGCGGCAATCTCACCCAACGGGGTAGCCGCTGAGAACGTGTCGGGCACATCGAAACCGAGGCCGCAGATAGCGTTCTGGGCAACCCAGACGGAGTCATCACCCGTCATGCTGGAGGGATAAGAGAAAAAGAGGAACGCGCGCGTGATGAGGGCGACGTTGAAAATGTTCATACCTGTGCCACCGAAAATCTCCTTGGCGAAGATAACGGAGAAGGCCACGGCGATGGCGAGCATCCACAGCGGCGTGTTCACAGGGACGATCATCGGGATGATAATACCCGAGACGAGGAAGCCTTCCTGGATTTCCTCGTTCTTCCACTGCGCAACGGTGAACTCAATGCCGAGGCCGACCACATAGCTGACAATCAGCTTGGGCAGCACGGCCAGGAAGCCAAACCAGAACATGCCCCAAAAGGTTGCATTCTCCAGTTGACCGGCAGCGAGCGCGTTCTGATAACCTACGTTATACATTCCGAAGAGCAACGCAGGCACAAGCGCGATGACAACGAGCGACATGATGCGCTTGCTGTCGATGGCATCGTGGATGTGTGTTCCGCCAACGCG
>CACZAN010000034.1 GCA_902779165.1 uncultured Bacteroidales bacterium | reverse complement strand
GGCTACAGCATCGACCTCGGAGACCTCGGACGCCTCACCCCCAGCATCACCTGCACCGGTGCCACCACCCTGAAGGACTTCACGGCAGACAACATCCAGAAGGTGAACGTCAAGTTCACCAACGGCAGCGCACTGCTGAAGCTCCGCGAAGACGCCGAGTTCGAGCAGACCACCAGCCGCGCCGCACAGGCCGCCGCCCTCAAGGCCGCCAAGGATGGTCTGACCACCGCTGACTGGACACCCCAGGAAGGTGAAGGCGGAGAAGGAGGCGAAGAGGAAGAGCCCGAGCCTTAAAAGCCCACCCCCGCCCCCTCCCCGGGGAGGGGAGAAAGCTCGGAACGGGGGTGAGGGGCCCCTCACCTCCGCGCCGAGGTTAATTTAAAGTTGAATAATTGAAACGTTCTTCAGGCATGAAGCGACCAAAGGTCGAGCGGAAACGTTGAAAATTACATCACCACAGAATTCGCGGGTTTAGCCCCAGCGGGGCTTGATAGAGGTTCTTGAAGGGTCAAGCGTCCCTTTGGGCCGAGCGGCCAGCCAATTCATTGGCTGGTACATAAGGGAGAAGGAATATGCGTGCCTTTAGGTACGCGACATCAAATCCCTGTCGCGTACCTACGGCACGCTATCCGTCAACATCCTCATTACCAGCCATTCTTCAAGCGTGAAGCGTCGCAGAGCGCCGAGCGGAAATGGCTGGCCGCTCGGCCCAAAGGGACGCTTGACACTTCAAGAACCATTGTCTGATGCCTACGGCATCACTTGCGAAACGTCAAACAATTAACAAAGAATTAAAGAACCACAAGAAGAAAGGAGGAAGCTATGACAGAAGCCACAAAGAAGACGCTGAAGCGCGTCGTAGATATCGTGATTGCAGTGCTGACGGCACTCATCACCACCATCAGTGCTCATGCCGCAGGAATCGTGCGGTAAGGAAACGTTGAAATATTGAAAAGTTGAAACGTTGAAAATTAGAAAATAAGAAAATGAGCAATTGAGCCCGCTGCGTTGTGAAACGCGGCGGGCTTTTTTGTATACAGACGTGAGGACCAGGACATATATATGTCGCGGGCGTTACGTATATACGTGAGATACTTTATATATATACGTGTGGCGCGTTACATATATACGTAGGGCGCTTGCTGGATATGAGATTGAGGACTCTGGATAGCTCTTCAGGTTCTGAGAATTATCCCGAACTCACGTAAGGATTATCAGGATTAGACGTGTAGCAGACATCATCAAGCCCCGCTGGGGCTTTATTTCCAAAGCTTTAGCTTGCTCTCAGAATTGAATTAATCTGTGCCGGGTCAGCTGATGACAACGTTGGCGCCGCTGGTGGGAGCAATGGCTTCCGGATGTTCGCGGGCAAAACTGTCGATGTGACGCACGCGCTTCTCGTCCAGAATCTCGTCGACGGCAATGAGGATTCCTGTTTCCTCCACATCTCCAAAGCCGTAGTTGATGGCCGTGCCAAACATCTTCATCGTAGGCGACAGGCTCATGTAAGCATTCACGAGAGGAGGGATATTGTAGCCTCGTGCCCTGACTTCACGGTTGAGAATGCGGTAGTCGGCCTTGAAGTCATTCTCACAAAACAGACGTTCCATTTCCTGCGGGTCTTGTTCAATTTCCAGCGGTTTCATCGGGATAATGAGCCCTTCGCTATCGCCAAAATGTTTCTTGAGGAAAAAGAGAATCATGTCGCGCGCCACGCGGTCGTAGCTGGGGTACATGGTCATCTTACCGAAGAGATAACGGACGTTGGGCTTCAAAACGGTGAGGGCTCCGAGTCCGTCCCACAAGTTGTCGAGGGCGAAGAGGGCTTTGGAGCCTGCCCTCGTGCTCTGGTATTCGAGAGTCACCCAACTGCGCCCCAGCTCAATGGTGCGGGGAAGGTAGTCACGAATGAAACGTTCAGAGAAATGGAACATGTGGCTGGTGGCCAGGATGGGTTGTCCCTCTGCGTCGAAACTCGCATCCGTGCCCAGCAGGTAGCGATAACCTCCTATGATTTCCTCTGCCTCGGGGTTCCACACGATCAACTGCTTGTATGGATTCTCCATGGTGTCGAACTCATCGAGATCCATGGCCTTGCCCGTACCTCCTCCCGCAGCGCGGAAGGCAATCTCGCGCAGTCGGCCTATCTCCCGCAGGGTGTTGGGCGCATTCTGCCAAGTAACGATGTAGATTTCGTTGCCCGATTTGTTGGTGAAGCGCAGGCGCTTATCCTCTGTGAGCTCGCTCTTCAGCAGCTCGACAGGAATGGGATCTATGATGGGTTGTTCCGTGTACATAATGACATTACGGCTGGTTAACGGATTCTTACAACTTATATACTTCATCCTCCACCCACAAGGCCCATTCGTTGGGGGTTCGCGAGTGATCGAAGGTCTGATAGGGGATGGGTTTTCCGAAGCGGACGGTATAGTGTTTTCCGCGCGAACGATACATCTCATCGGGCAGCAGCGCCATAGCCAGATTGAACTTGATACCCAGCCGCTTGCACCAGCGGGCTACACGATAGAAGCGGGGAGAGTTCTGTCCTATGAAATGAATGGGAACCACATCGCGCTGGGTCTGTATACTCTTCTGGATGAAAGCCTTGCGCCAGGGGATGTCGTGAATATGTCCGTCGATAAGACGCGAGCACAAACCCGCGGGGAAGATGATGATATGGTTCTCGGACTGGAAAGCGTTATCTACCTGCTGCGGGAGATTCCGCGCCTGACCTCCCAACTTGTTGATGGGGATGCACAGCGGTGCTAGTCCCTTCAGGTTCATCAGCAGATCGTTAACAAGGTATTTCACCCTCCCGTCTGAGTGACGTCCGATGATACCTCCGAGCGTCACACCGTCAATAGCTCCCAGCGGGTGGTTGGAGACAAAAGTAAGGGGATGACCTGTGAAGGGAATGTTCTCCAGTCCTTCCACTGTCACCGTAACACCCAGATATTCGACCGTCTTCTCGCAGAACTCCACGCCCTCATACCCCCGTCTGAGGAATTCATTGACGAAGTCCTGATGGACAAAGGCTTCCAGCCAGCGGGTAAACCAACGGGGAATCCACTTTGCCTTCTTGCCAGCGCGCTCACGAACAATCTTGTCGATATCTATTTCGAGGTTGTCCATCAGTTTATAGTATAGCGACGGTTGTTAATCATGTAGGCTCCGCGCGGCAGTCCTGAGAGCCAGTTGGTGCCTTTCGTCAGGCGAAGCGAGGAATAGTAGGTGCCGCTGGCTGTATAGATTGGCAGGAGTTGGACATAGCGGCTCTTGATGCACAGCTGCCGGCCTTGCTGACTGATCTCCACAGGCAGAGGCGAACTCATCATGCGTCCGTGCAATTGGAACACCTCTGAGGTGCGCATGACCGCGCGCAGGCTGTCTGCCTTGGTGCGATGGACCGGCTGATTCTGTCTTTCGGGAGCTGCAAAAACACTGGTGCTCCACAAAGGAATCACCAGGATTGCGGCTGCGAGAATATACCTCTTTATATAATAAGGCAGTGTCTTCATTGCGTGTCTTGTAAGTAAATTTGGGGTCAAAGGTAGTAAACAATCGTTGTTTTGCCAAATTTTTTTGTGAGAAAACGTCAAAAAACGCGTCTTCAGGCGAAATTCTTTGCCATTTCGTTGTTCATCCGCCTTTGTTTGGCTACCTTTGCGCCGCAAAACACATCATTAATCGCTCATGAAACCCTGTTTAGCCATTTCCGTTTTTCTACTGCTGCTGACAGCCTCCACCATTGCAGGTCTCGACAGCCTTTTGAGTACGCGGCAGCGTGCACAGCTCGACGTGGATCGCGCCCTGCAGCTGACGTTGCGACAGTGCGATGCTGACCGTATTGGCGCAGACACCATCCGCGTCTATCGCAGCCACATTTCCATAGAGGCCGTTCGCGATACGGCATACCTCACCGTCACCGTCGGCGACGAGGAACGTCTGCGGCATCCGGCGCTGCAGGCAAAGACCGGCCTGTCGCTGTCGCGCCTTTGGTTGCTCTCTGACCAGCGTGCCTCCGGAATCCTGGCAGCATTGGCAGCACTGTGGTTGGCTGGCAGTTTATGGTGGATGCGAAGGAAGGGCGAGTCCCTGTTCGCAAGTGCCAGGTTAGGTGCTCTCAGCTACGACGAGCATCGTCATCGCTTCCTGGCCCACGGCCGCGAGGTACACTTCACTCCCATGCAGCAATCTCTGATGGAACTCTTCTGGCAGGCGCCCGAACACCTGCTGATGCAGCAGGACATCTGCGACCGCCTGTGGCCGAAGAAGCCCGACGCCTCTGCCACACTCTATACTCTCATCCGTCGTCTGAAGCCCACCCTCGAAGAAATGGCAGGGGTGCATGTGGAGTGCGACCGCGGACGCTCCTATCAGCTGAAAGACAAACCATAAGCGCCCCGACGCAGCACAGTTCCGCCTGTCCCAAACCATCTGTCAAACCATTGTCAGCCAATTGTCAGACAGTTGTCAGACAGTTGTCAGACAGTTGTCAGACAAATAATTTGGCAGGTTTCTATTCTTTTTCGTACCTTTGCCGCCGATTTCTAAAAGTAAAGTCGTATGAAAAAGAACACCCCCCAATCACCCACCCCCGCGAAGAGCGCACCACGACGTTCGCCCTTTGCCTGGCAGAACTGCGTCCTCACGGGCGTAGCACTGCTTCTCATTATCACGGGCTGCCTGTTGATGCTGCCCGAATCTGACGTCCGCAACACCCCCGGAGGGCGTTATGCTCCAACTCCCGGTCCAGGCGCCTTTGATGCGCGTCGCATACGTGCCGCCCCCATACCCTGTTTTCTCGGTTTCGTGCTGATGATTCCTGCCATTTTATACGTTCCGCGCGAGCAAAAAGCAGGAGAAAAGGAGTCGCAAGTGTGAAACTTCATTAGAAAAGACCGTCTCGCAGACAGAAATCTCACGATTTCTTCGTCTGTTCCACGAAAAATACCTAATTTTGCAGCGCATTATGTGCAATCGTGAACTCCAAAACTGATAAACTCACGAATTCATCACTTATAATAATTCATATACGCACTATGAAACAATTTCGTCTTGTGGACAATTTGCTGGGGTGGCTCGCTTTCGCCATCGCTGCCTTCACCTATTGCTCCACCGTCGAACCCACGGCATCTTTCTGGGACTGCCCTGAGTTCATCACCACGGCCTACAAGCTGGAGGTAGGCCACCCGCCAGGCGCACCATTCTTCATGCTCACCGGCAACCTGTTCACCCAGATGACGTCAGACCCCGGCAAGGTGGCACTGATGGTGAACATCATGAACGCCCTGCTGAGCGCCGCATGCATCATGTTCCTCTACTGGAGCATCTCCCACCTCACGCGCAAGCTCATCTGCAAGGACGGATGGGTCAACTCGCTGGCACAGCTCATCACGGTGGAGGGAGCAGCCATGACAGGCGCCCTGGCCTACTGCTGGAGCGACACCTTCTGGTACTCCGCCGTCGAGGGTGAGGTCTATGCCTACAGCTCGCTCTTCACGGCTGTGGTCTTCTGGCTGATGCTGAAGTGGGAGGACAATGCCGACAAACCGCACTCCGACCGCTGGCTTATCCTCATAGCCTACCTCACCGGCCTCTCCATCGGCGTCCACCTGCTGAACCTGCTGTGTCTGCCCGCGCTCGTTCTTATATATTACTACAAGCGCTCAGACAACGCCACCCTCAAGGGCAGCATCTACGCACTCCTGGGCAGCTTCGTCCTTGTGGCTGCCGTGCTCTATGGCATCGTACCCGGAATTGTCAAGGTGGGCGGATGGTTCGAGCTGCTGGCTGTCAACAGCCTCAGCCTGCCTTTCAATACCGGCCTCATCTTCTATATCATCGTGCTCATTGCCGTAGTGCTTTGGGCCATCTGGGAGACCATGAGCGAACACAGCAGGCTGCGCATGAACATTGCTTATATAGTCAGTGTGGCACTTCTGGGCATTCCCTTCTACGGCTACGGCTGGACCAGCATTCTCATCGGTCTGATCATCCTCGCCGGCCTCTATGGATTGCTCATTTGGAAGCGTCAGGGCAAACTGCTGGTCTCCGCCCGCCTGATGAACACCTCGCTGCTCTGCATGCTGATGATTATGATTGGCTACTCATCCTACGCCGTCATCGTCATCCGATCCACCGCCAACACACCGATGGACCAGAACTCACCCGAGGATATCTTCACCCTGGGCACCTACCTCAACCGCGAGCAGTACGGATCGCGCCCGCTCTTCTATGGCCAGAGCTACAACTCACAGGTAGCCCTGAAGACTGAAGGCGGCTACTGCGTACCTGTCTCCAAGCAGGGCGCTCCCGTCTACCAGCGCAAAGAAAAGGCCAGTCCCGATGAGCCCGACCGCTACGAGATCCAGCGCTACGATATCGAATACGTCTACGCTCAGAACATGCTCTTTCCGCGTATGTACAGCGACCGTCCTGAACACCAGCAGGCCTACGAGTCGTGGCTGGGAGGCGTCGTCGGCAGACAGATTCCCTTCGACCGCTGTGGCGAGCCCATCATGGTGAAAATGCCCACCCAGCTGGAAAACATCCGCTTCTTCCTCTCCTATCAAGTCAACTTCATGTACTGGCGCTACTTCATGTGGAACTTTGCCGGCCGGCAAAACGACATTCAGGGCAATGGAGAACTGGAGCACGGCAACTGGCTCACGGGCATCTCCGTCCTCGACAACCTTCGCCTCGGCGACCAAAGCCGCATGCCCAGCGAACTGCGCGAGAACAAGGGACGCAACGTCTTCTTCTGCCTGCCATTGCTGCTGGGTCTGCTCGGACTCTTCTGGCAGGCATGCAAGAACTCCGCTGACGGATCCCCCACAGACACCGGTATCAAGCAGTTCTGGGTGGTCTTCTTCCTCTTCTTCATGACCGGCATCGCGATCGTCGTCTACCTGAACCAGACGCCCTGCCAACCGCGCGAACGAGACTACGCCTACGCAGGTTCGTTCTACGCCTTCGCCATCTGGATTGGACTGGGCGCTGCGGCTATTGCCGACTGGCTCGGACAGAAAACTGGCAAGGCACTGCCCATGGCACTCCTCTCGCTGATCTGTCTGCTCGTGCCCCTGCAGATGGTGTCTCAGACCTGGGACGACCACGACCGCAGCGGACGCTACTGCTGCCGTGACTTCGGACAGAACTACCTCCAGAGCCTGCCACAACAGGGAAACCCAATCATCTTCACCAACGGCGACAACGACACCTTCCCGCTTTGGTACAACCAAGAGACTGAGGGTTTCCGCACCGATGCACGCGTCTGCAACCTCTCCTACCTGCAGACCGACTGGTACATCGATCAGATGAAGCGTCCCGCCTACGACTCGCCCAGCGTCCCCATATCATGGACGCGCCTGCAATACGTTGCCGGCACTCGAGAGGGCATCCGAGTCAGCCCGGGCACTCTGGAACAAGCCATCGAATACTACAAGGACGACCCCATCACCTCACGTCAGCTGCTGGGCGAGAATCCCTACGAACTCTCGACCGTCATCGACAAATGGATCCTGAACGACAATAAGGACATGCAAATCTTCCCCACCGACAGCCTCGTCATCACCATCGACAAGGAAGCTGTCAAGCGTTCGGGTATGATGATTGCCGGCGACAGCATTCCAGATGTCATGCACATCAGCCTCCGCGGCAAGCGTGCCGTCTACAAGAGCGAGATGATGATGTACGAGATGCTGGCCCGTTGCAACTGGGAACGTCCCCTCTTTGTCGCCATGACGGTAGGGCGCGACAACTACGGCAACCTCGGCGACAACTTCGTGCAGGAAGGACTCGCCAACCGCATCACGCCCTTCAACACCAAGGCCAGCGGCAAGACCATCGACACCGAGAAGATGTACGACAACCTCATGAACCGCTTTAAGTTCGGAGGCATCGACAACCCCGACATCTACCTCGACGAGACCGTGATGCGCATGTGTCAGACCCATCGACGCATCTTCGCACAACTCGCACGACAGCTGCTGGCAGAGGGTAAGACAGACAAGGCGCGCGCCGTGCTCGAGAAAGCCGAACAGGTCATCCCCGCAACCACCGTGCCCCACAACTACCAGAGCGGCTCGCTCGAAATGGCCCAGTCATGGCTCAGCCTCGACAACAAGGAGAAAGCCACAGAACTCGCAGCGGCCGTGGCACAGAATGCATCCGAATACTGCGAGTGGTACACAGGACTCAGCGACGCCCGCCTGCAGGCCAGCGCCGACGAGTGCTACTACTACCTCATCCAGCTCTCCAACGCCCTGAAAGTCCTCGATCAGTCGGCTCCCGAGAAGAGTGCCACCTATGAACTCGCGCTCCGCAATTACTTTGCGGAATTCCAGGCAAGAGCCAACTATTAATTAAATGTGTAATGTTTAATGTATAATTGATAATGTATAATGTATAATTAGGCTGGCGCGTAAACCGATGCGATGAAACCTAAACGCCGGAACGGCGTAAAAAATTATACATTATACATTATCAATTATACATTATATATGACGCTTCAATGATCATCGAGCAGCCAGCCCGCTTCCTGCGGTGGATATACCCACACGCCATCTGGCGAATGGATCCATCTGAGAAGGCCGTCTATCTGACCTTCGACGACGGACCCATACCAGAGGCAACCCCTTTTGTGCTCGACGTGCTGGCACGCTTCAACATCCGAGCCACCTTCTTCGTCGTCGGCGACAACGTGCGCAAGCACCCCAACATCTTTCGGCAGGTCGTAGAAGCCGGCCACCGCATCGGCAACCACACCTACAACCACATCGGCGGCTTCCGCTGGCTCTCGTGGAAATACCTCGAGAACACCCAGAAGGCAGAAGAAATCATCGGGAAATACGATTCGCGCGCTGTCCACTCCTTCCTCTTCCGCCCCCCTCACGGCTGGATGCGACCCCTGCAATACCGGGCCATACGACGACAAGGCTATCAGATCATCATGTGGGACCTCGTCACCCGCGACTACAGCTGCCGTCTCACTGCCGACGAGGTGCTGCAGAATGTGAAGCGCTACGCCCGCAACGGCAGCATCATCACCTTCCACGACTCCCTGCGCAGTATAGACAAACTCCAGAAAATCCTACCTTCAGCCCTCCAGTGGCTTATCGACCAAGGCTACCAGTTCCGCGTCTTCGACTGACATCCAAACTCACAAATACTCACGGATTATCTTACTCACTAATACTTACCCTACAATGGAAACTACCGACAACCCCAAGAAAGCTGAGCGCACCTACCGCTGCAACGACTGCGGAGGCGTCATCTACAAACACGAAGTATTCTGCTCCAAGTGCGGCAAACTCCTCGACCACTACGACTTCGAGGACTGACCACCCCTACTCCGTATTTTAGCGACTATTGTATCGTCAGACGTTTGCATCGTCATGGATGACGATGGCTGATGTCATGCCACGTGCCCGACTCCCATCAGTAGAAGAATGAATAGGTATCATGATTTGGAAGTTGGATATCATCCATTCCTTGCAACTCGTTGAAAGACACCTTCCATTTTTAACGGACTCGCAAATAATCTGACACAGCCTCCACAGTAATCTGTCACGGCTTCCATGATAAGACGTGACGTCTTTCAGGGAAGGAGGTTAGCAGCTGGACGTATATACATAAATGTTCTTACGTATATACATAAACGGCCTTACGTATATACATAAAGCCCGACACGTATATATGTCTTTTTGTTTAGTCAAGAACGGCGAGACGGCAATTAATTGTCTAAACGGTATTACGAAGGAAGGTGCACCCTATTGATAGATGAGGGTCGTGAGGCGGTCGGGGTTCATGATGTCCCGTGCTATGGTGAGGAGCTGGTCGGAGGTGAGTGCGTCGATTTCGGCAAATCGCTGTTCGAGGCTCTTGACGTAGTGTGTGTGGAGGTATTGCTTGGCGGCGCTCAGCGCCACGTTCTCGGAGTTGTCGGCAGCTATGCCGAGCTGTCCTTTCAGCTGTCGTTTGGCGGCGGCGAGGGTGCGAGGGGTGAGGGGTGCGTCGGTGAGGCGGCGGAGCTCCTTGTTGACAAGGCGCAGACAATGCTTCACGTCGGCGTGGTCGCAGCCGAAATAGATGCTCCAGACACCGGTGTCGGTGTAAGCGGTGTAGTTGGATTCTACGGTGTAGACGAGTCCCGTGCGCTCGCGCAGGGCAAGGCTGAGGCGGGAGTTCATGGCCGGGCCGCCCAGGATATTCGAGAGTAGGGCCAGACCGACATGGCGGGGATCGGTGACACCGTAGCCGCAGGCACCTACCATGACGTGAGCCTGATGGGTGGAGCGGTTGTAGGTGTAAAGGGAAGTGGTGGATGGAGAGGGAACGGAAAGGGAAGCGCCGAGATTGCTGTCGCTCAGAGGCGGGTCCTCGGTCTGCGGAGACATCCTTGAATATTCATTTTTCAGCAAGCTCTCTATCTCCTTCTCGCTCACTCGCCCTTTGACGAAGAGGACGGCGCGCGAGGGATGGTAGTTGCGGCGGACGAAGGACTGGAGATCGGCAGTGGTGTAGTGGCGTAGGCGCTCTGGGTCGCCGAGGATGTTGCGGCCAAGAGGATGATGGGGAAAGAGGAGTGCCTCGAAATCATCAAATATGAGTTCTGCGGGCGAGTCGTTGTAGCTCTCTATCTCATCGATGACGACCTCGCGTTCCTTCTCGAGTTCATCCTGCGGAAAGGTGCTGTTGAAGACGATGTCGAGCAGCAGGGGGATGGCACGACGGAGGTGGGGGCGCAGGAAGGTGGCATAGTAGATGGTCTCTTCTTTGCCCGTATAGGCGTTGAGGTCGCCGCCCACACTTTCCATGCGGTTGAGGATCTGCACGGAGGTGAGGCGGGAGGTGCCCTTGAAGGTCATGTGTTCGACGAGATGCGCCATGCCGCTCTCGCTGTCGAGTTCGGAGCGGGTGCCAACGGCTACTGCGATGCCCGCATAGACGACATCACTCTCCGACGGGATCAGGATGACACGGAGGCCGGTGGGTAATTGAAAATTCAAAAATGAAAGATGAGAATTCAAAATTGAGGAATGGGGAGGAGGTTAGAAATCACGGAACTCGGGGTTCTGGTGTTCCTTGATGGCTACACACTCCATCTCGATGAGCCATGTGGGACGGCAGACAGGTGCCAGGGTGATGACGCATGGCACCTCGGGGAACCGCTGGCTGAAGAGCTCGCGAACGATGTCGTAGTCGCTGATGTCGCGCAGATAGACGATGAGGTGCGCGATGTCGTCGAAGCCGGATCCGGCCTCTGCCAGCAGGGCTCCTACATTTTCCCACATCCGCTCGGTCTGGCGCACGATATCGCCGACGTGAACCACTTCACCTTTATTATTTATGGAAGCAGTGCCGCTGATGTAAACGTGCTGGCGATCGCCATATTCCATCAGGGTACCACGCTCGAAAGTGACGCCGTACTCGTAGGTGGAGTTGAGGTGAGTTTTTGCGTAGAGATAGCGTTGCTGTGCGGGTTGGAATCCGACGAGGGCGTAGGTGCCCAGCTGCACCAGGGCACGAGTGTCTGCGGGCGATCCTCCAATGCCCGTGCTGGCGATGAAATGGGTGTCGGGTGTCAGACCCTGTTCCACAAAGTTCTCGCGGCGGGCACGTACCATGCCGGCGTATTGTGTGTCCACATCGCGCACATAAAACCACGTGCGGATGCAGTTGTCGGCGAGTGTGGCATCGAATCGCTGCAGGGTCTCCTCATAGCCTTTGAGAAGGTTCGTGGTCTGCTGAGCGCTGTCTCCCTCACTGGAACACATGCCCATCTTCCAAAGATGGCTGTAGCCGTTGTGGCGGGCGACGATGAGCCCGTCGGAGTTCTCCACCTGCATGTCGTGAACCAGGTAGAGCCATGTGGCCACCTTGGAGCCGTCGAGAGGAGCCTGTTCGATGCAGCTGACGGAACACATCTCCGTGCCGGGCTTCTCCCGCTCGCGGATGATGGGTGCCTGATTGGTAGCGTCGCTAAGGAAATAACGCTTGAAGATGATTCGGGCTCCAGCGCATTGGGGCATTGACAACAGTGCCTGTTCAGCTTGGGCTATACGGCTGAACTGGCCTGCAAAATACTGACCACAGGGTGCCACATGCAGGATGGCATGCTGCTCGGCAACCCTGTCGGCCGGCGCGAAGGTGGAAAGTTCCACGGTGACGCCCAGCTCTTTTAATGTAATCTTTTCGTATTTCAATTTATATCGTATTTCAATATTCTTATGGATTGGCTCCAGCATTTATCCAATGGTCAATGAGCGCCAAGGTGGAGGACTCTTTAATCATATTTGAATGGTTGAAGCTGACTCCTGACGGGTCACCATTGATGACCTTGTGCAGGAGGCTGGAAGCCGCATTACCAGCCACTACTCTCATGCCTCGTTCCTCCTTGCTTGACACATGATTGACGAGGGACTCGTAGCTTTTCCCCTCTGACAGGTTGAGTCCTGCGGCAGGGGTGTTTCCGAGCCCGTGGCAACGGGCACATGTAGGTGTAAAGACCATATCCTGAATGGTCTGGAACATTCCAAGATTCACGGCCTCGGCACTCAGGCGGAGCGTGTCGCCTTGTATGTTGCTCAAGGGTTGTTCCAAGAACGTTGCTACCCGCTGGCGCAAGCGATTGGTGATGCACAGCTCCACCGTCGAGATGTTTTCATCGGCGAGATCCATGGTCATCTGGAACAGATCCGTACCGATATCCTCCGGCAGCGTACTCTGCGATATCGCATAGTTGCTGTTCTCGGCAAAGGAAGCGAGCACCACGTTATACTGAGAGGGCCATGAATCACGTCCGCTAATATGAGTAGTGAGCAGCGCCACTTTCCTCGAGTTTTGGAATTGGTTTTGCTGTTCCTGAATATCGCCTTCATCACATGCTACAAGGCCTAATGCTCCAAAAATCGCTGCAAAGATAAGACTTCTATGCTTCATATCCTACTCTTTTTTTGAATTATTAACAAAAACGAGCGCTTTCTTTACTCAGAAAGAGTATTGGAGCATCACAACAGCCTTGTGAGTAGCAATTCCGAGGTCATCAATGTCGCGATCAAGCTGCCGATCGTGGCCCCATCGTCCTACGAACTCATACATGGCCGAAAGCTTCAGGTTGCAACTGGGGATGAAAAAGTTCAACCCGACGGCCGGAGCATTCAGCAGACCATGAGTACCTGTGGAGCCGACACCGTTGCGGTCGAAGAAATCGTAGCGGAAGGTGGGCTGCAGATAGCGGGTGACAAAATAGCCAGCCTGGACGTAACCTCCGAGGTAGTGGTATTTGTCTGAAATCTTTTGGCGCTTGGTGAAGGCAATATTCATGTAATAGAACTCTGCCCCAAGGTAGAGCCGATTCCATAAGAAGGCGAACTCTGCACCCAAGCGAAAATCGTTAGTCGACTCGCTTTCGCTCTCTACGTTGTAGTTTGCCGACAGTCCGAACAGCATCTTCTTCTCAGCAAGCAGCTTGGGGTTTCCCTGTGAGGTAGGCATTGCCCCCCAAGGCTGATAGGTGAGGCGTCCGGCATAGAGCAGCGACGGGATATGGAGGTCGTCTGACAACGTCTTGGAAGCCAAGTTGGTATTGATTCCGGTGCCATTGAAGAGGCCTATTTCATAACCGATATTCGACTTCGTCATGCCATGAAATTCCACTCCGAGGTCGAAGCCGGTGGCAAAAGCGGGAGTGACGGCATTCAAGGAATAGGGCAGCAGCACTTGCTGGGTCAATGAATTCGGGAGCGAGGGCAGTAAGGTCTCGCCAAGTGTGGTGAGGTAGGCGTGGGTAAAGGGTGTCTTGAACTTGCCGACGCGGAAGTGCGCAGCAGGACTGATGCCATAGTCTATCCAAGCCTGCTGCAGAATAGCAGCTCCCGTGGCCGAGGCATTAATACAAAGGTTATAGTCGATTTTGCCAAAGGCTCGCCCGGTGAAGCCGAGGATAGCATTGGGGATAGCAAAGCCCGAGTTGGCTACATTGTCCTGGTTGTAGGCTTTATCCAACCCCTCGCTGTCGTACCAATTAAAGTTGCCTGAAGCCTGCAGCATCAAGTAGGGCTTAAAAACGAAACGGCCGTCTTTACTTTGGAGAGTGAAGCCGCGGTTGTCGGCAATAGGAACAACACCGTTTTGCATGTCAAGCGACGGAGTGTTCTCCTGTGCGGAAAGGCTTATGGTAGCCAACGTCAGGGAAAAAAGGAAGAATTTGATTCTCATAGACGTTTTATTATATAATTCATCAAAGTGATTGCAGGAAGCGGATGAGCGCCTGTCGGTCATCCCGGCTCATGTTCTTGAACTTATTCTTCGAGGCTTCGCCCTCGCCGCCATGCCACATAATGGCCTCCAGGAAATTACGGGCACGCCCATCGTGGAGGAAATAGGTGTGACCATTCACCGTCTCCTGAAGACCGATACCCCACAGAGGCGTCGTGCGCCATTCATTGCCTCGGGCTAAACCACTGACGTAGTTGTCGTTGAGACCGACGCCCATGATTTCCGACCCCATATCATGCAACAGGAAGTCGGAATAAGGATGAATGGTCTGGCCACCAAGCCAAGGCAGTTGGGTACCATTGAGCAGGGTGGTTCCCCGAGTGCGGGTGTGGAGGTTGGTGGCATGACACAGATGGCAACCTGCCTCGTTGAAGAGTTGCTGTCCCCGTTTCACTGTCTGATTATTAATGTTCCGGCGTGCGGGCACACTCAGGCATTGCAGATACAAGTCAACATCCTCCATATCTTCTGTAGAGATATCCAACTGGTCATATAGGAGCCCCATCATGGATCCCTCTTGCATCTGGCGCTGGCCTTCGCATATTTCCTCGGGATAGCGGCTATTGGTAACACCCATATCGCTACTGAAGCCAAGCTCCACTGTCAGATCGGCATGTTGTGCCTTATTACCTCCTACTCCCAACTGTTTGCGACCGCGCTCAACAATATAGTTACAGCGACCGCTGATGCCCCATTCCGGATAATTACTCTTGCGTGCCAGTGCTTCTATCTCATTGGGGTCGAGAGCCATAATCTGTCCCATCCCCACATGGCGAAGGGGAATGCGCACAGAGCAGAAGAGGTCTTCGGGACGGATGCTGTCGGCATACCAGTCTGTAATGGTATATTCCGGGTAACAGAGTTCATAAGTATCTCCATCGGGGAACTGGAATGTCTGGTAATGTTTAGTGACATGCACCTTTCCTTCAGGCCGAACGCCATAAATAGCCTGGTCGTGAAGGACTCTGCCATAACCTTGAAAGAAAACGCCATTCTTTCGGGTAACATAGACCAGCATAGCAGAAAATCCAAACGAGCCACTGCCTTCTGTTTCTTCCCACAATGCCGGCCTTGTGCGACCTGCATTTCGATGGCAACTGCCACAACTATAACCAGCATAGACAGGCCCCAGACCACCACCATAGCTATTGGAACTTGTGCGACCATCATCGTAAAGTTTGTCGCCACGTATAAAGCGACGCGCTAAAGCTCCCGTGACCCATTCCGCCTCACTATCATAGGCGTATGACGTGGAGAGGAAATTTGTCGATGTTCCGGCAGAAAGTGCGAACTCGGCTTCCTCTTCGGGTGTCAAAGGCAGTTCCGTCAAGCCGCCATCATCGCACGCCATGCACAAGATCATGGCGGTCGCCACAAGCAGGCTTTTCTGTAGTTTCCTGTTCATCTGGTTACTCATGGTGGGATTAATTCACTCTGCGTGCTTTGCCGTCCTTGAAGATAAGGAACTCCATGGTGTGGAATCCACGGACACTCTGTACGGCTTCAATTTCATCGTCATCGTCGCCGTCGCTCCAAGTGAGATTATCGAACTTGCCGGAATTGAGGATATTCACAATGGCATCCTGATCCAGAGGCCAACTATCCATGTTCGGATCTAATCCTAAAGCATCTACAGGACCAAAGAGGAATGCCTCTGAACTCTCCCATGGCTCTCGAGCTTCAAACCAGGCATTGCAGCAAGCCTCGAAAGTAGCATTGCTCGGTTGTTGCTGGAAGGCCTGAGCGGCATGGTATAACGCAGTATTAGCCTGCTGTAAATCAGAATATGTCGGCAGGACAACGTCATTGACATACGTCTCAAGAATGGGATGTAAAACAGCATCTGTGTTCACCGTTGGTGTGGACTGTATGTATTTCTTGAGTTTGCCCAAGGTCTCTTGCAGATTGGCACAGGCGGTCATCGCCTTTTGGACCTCGGGCGCACCTATATTATTGCGGAAGGGATCGGGTATGGCCAGGATGGCATTGATGGCCCCCTGTATATTATCCTTTACCTCGGTATCAAGAGCCTGATTATTGTTGGCTATGATGGTAGCCAAAGAATGTTCGGCAATGGTCCTTCCGTCGCGCGTGCCGAAATAGGCATTTCGAATAGAACGGATATTATTGCTATAATCATCACGGCTATGCCAACTGTACCAAGACTCTACGGCATAGAGGGCCTCGGTGACCTTGCCACTGAAGTAAAGGTCGTATGGATCTCCGATTTTTGCAGTACCCACTTCGTTAGCGATATTGGAGCAGCCGTCAATTATTTGTTCTACGCAGACAAGAGCCTGTTGGTTCAGGAAAATTTCCTTAAACGCTTTTCCGCCCTCATAGCTCTTCGTCCAAGCATCATTGAGCGTGGTGGCATCTTGTTGAAGCAGATAGCCGACTTGCACCATGTAATTCGCCCAGGACTTGGCATTCTGGGCATTGTAGTCCAAATCTGCCGCTTCCTGCTGTGAACCGGGGGTTACATCATCGTTCTTATTACAAGCGGCAAAAAACATCGTCGCTGTCAGCAGCAATGCTGCGAAAAATAGATTTTTTTTCATTGTGGTTAATTGATGTGGTTATTTGATATGGTTAATTGATATAGTTAATTGATATGATCGATTCTTTTACTTTCATTTCTTCCAGAACCATCCCGCATAAGCAACACCGATGGAAAACTCATTCTCGCGGTTATAACGGCTGCTACCGAACATATGGGAAGTCCCTATCTTGCGGGTACTCCAATCTGCTTTAACTACCAGATTCGGGAGTGCAAACCAGTTCAAGCCTGCGACCCACTTGCTGACCTGGCAACGGGGCTCCACGGTCTGATCGCCCTCGCCACGCTCCTGCGGGTTGTAGTATTCGTAACGGACAAAAGGATAGAAGACAGGCACCTTCGGGTTGCCAAAGATATTACGGAGGTTCAGTCCCACCTCTGCCCCATAAGCGAGGGCATTTTGAGCGGTACGGCGCATGGCTCCATGATGGTAGTTCGAGAGGTTAGACAATGACACGTTGCTCAGTTTCCTTGAGTTTCCGACCTCGCCCCAAAGGAAATTGGCACGAGCGGTGACATAGCGATTCTGGTACTGACCATCAATGGTGAGGATGGTGACAGGCACTCTGCCCACAGAGGAATACTTGAAAGGTTTGTCGGCATTTGCCGCTGCATTATTCACATAATACACACACGCCCCAACGCGTAAACCTTTTACTCCATGATAGTCTAAGCGGGCAGTATAGGCTGGGCTCGTGAAATTATCCATTTCAAAGAGGCCCTGCTTGCCGTCGGCCACCCAATGGTCACGCCCGAAGCCGTCGGCGTTCAGTCCCGCCGTGACAAACACTTGATAGCTCATACTACTATAGTCTCTGCCAAAAGAGCCAAAGATATTCAACCCGGTCTCATGCCAAGTAGATGGAATCACCACGGTCTCACCTTCCGGACGTACCGTGCCGAAAAAGAGTATGGGTTCGTGGTGAGCATTCGTTAGTCCTACAGGAAGAACCACATGGCCGGCTCGCACGTGAAAATACCGATTGAGCGTGTATGTCACATGAAACTGTTCCAAGGCCACCTCACCACCTTTTTCCATTTCTTTTTCATACTCTCCATTTTCCGAGGCTTCCAGCTCTGTCTCTATGCCAACGCCCCCTGCTTCAAATTCTATTTCAGCACCTACTTGCCAATGCTTATTGAATTTGTAGTCCCCTGCAAGCACAAACCGAGGAATGGCGATAGCAGCACGATTCTCGTAGGTATTTCCTGTTGACGTGCCGTTGAAACGGCTGGTGCCATAGCCCATGAAAGAAGCTACCATTTCGCCATAGCCGCCGACGCGGAATTTTTGATAATCCTCATCGGACGTCTGCCCTGATACTGTCATAAAAGCGAAGACAGAGAGCAGAATGGTCATTCGAATACGCAGGTATGCATTTTGTATTTCATTCATTTTTCTAGTATAGACACTGAGGGAGTGGTTTTCCCTTAGCGGCTGCAAAAGTAGGCAAAATAAATCAGAGCGGCAACAAAGAAAAGTCAAAATACTCACAAATAATGAGGTTTACTCTATCAGAAAAAGTCTGCTGCAAAGACGCGAGTCATTGATTTTAGGTATCAGGACACAAAAAACGATGTATTTTGGAGCCCTCCTCCACATTTTGTCTTGCTTTTCTTTGGCTCAACGGAAAATAAAGCGTACTTTTGCCACGAAATAACGCAAAAACAATACTCATTATCATTAAAAAACAGACTAAAATGAAGAACATTTGGAAAATTCTGGCTGCAATGATAATCGTTGCCCTGCCGTTCGCCGTTGCCTCCTGCGGTGGCGATGACGAAGAAGAGATCCCTACCCTCACTTATGTTTGGGAATTGAAGAATGTCTCTATTGACAAGGTTCCTGAAAGTCAGCAAGCAACTGTCATCAATGCTCGCACTCAAATCAACAAGATGATTGCCCATGCTTACAGTTCAGCCACCGTCGAGACCCCTGAATCCAAGAACGCCCATTTCACTGTGAAGGAAGATGAGAAGCAGTTCTTCCTCCAGACCGAGAAGAGAGCAGAAGACATTGACGACGAGGTGTTAGCTATTTTCCTCGATCTGAAGAAAAAGGAAGCTTTCAAGGTTCAGGCTTCTATTCTCAACGAGAATAAGATTGACGCCACACTCGTCATCAATCGTGGTAAAACAATCGTTGTGGACAACAAGCCAGTCTATTAACAAGTTCACGAACATTGACTTTTAGCCCGCCCCTGTCGTCATACCACAGCGGGCGGGCTCCTTTCTTTTTTATTCTCCTTATCTCTTCCATCTATGCATTTCACGGCAACCGCTCACATGAGTGATCTCATCCACGATGACTACCGCCTGCTGCAGGTCATCTCGCGCTTTGGCGTCTCGCTGGGCTTTGGCAACCAAAGCATCGATGCAGCATGCAAGAGCAGCAACGTGGACACTTCCACCTTTCTGGCCGTAGTGAATTTCATACAGGGCGAAGGACACATTTCCGTCGATGAACTGGCAGAAGAGGTCAGCGTGGGCGAGCTGATGCGCTACCTGCGCCGCTCCCACAACTATTTCGTCGACTTTCGCCTGCCGGCTATCCGACGCAAGCTGATAGAAGCCATCGACTGCTCTGCCAGCAATCAGCTGGCATTCCTTATCCTGAAGTACTACGATGATTATGCCGCTGCTGTACAGCGCCACATGCAGTACGAGAACGAGCACATCCACGTCTACGTACAGCAGCTACTCGACGGCAGACTGCCGGAGCACACCCACAGCTACCGCAGATTGGCCGAACAGCACCACGACAACCACCACAGCATCAGCAAGAGCAGCCATGAACTGAAATCCATCATTATCAAATACTACCCCACAGATGCTGATACACAGCGATTGGCAGACACACTGATGGATATCTACATCATGGAGGAAGACCTCTTCAGCCACTGCCACCTCGAAGACACCCTGTTTGCCGAAGCAGTACACTTGCTGGAGTCGCAAGTCAGACGTCGAGTCGAGCGTGGAGAAGCCGTAGAAACGGAGCTGGCATCAGACCGCGACGAAGAGAATCAAAGTCCTGATGACCTCTCAGAACGCGAGAAGGAGGTGGTTCGGCACGTGGTGCGCGGGCTCTCGAACAAGGAGATTGCCGAAAAGATGTTCATTTCCGTCAATACCGTAATGACCCACCGCCGAAACATTGCCCGCAAGACACAGATACACTCGCCGGCAGGCCTCACCATCTATGCCATCGTCAACGGGTTAATCAGCCTGGATGAGGTGAAACTTTAGCAAGCACTTATGGATCAAGAGCTCAACAATCTGTTACATCAGGCACAGCGCGAAGGGCAGAGCATTCCGTCGCCCTCCGCAGACTTTGAACAAGCCCTACGCCCCCTGCGCTTCGAAGATTTTGCCGGACAGGACAAGGTAGTCCAGAACCTCAGCGTGTTCGTCGAAGCTGCAAAATACCGCGGCGAGCCATTGGACCACACACTGCTCCACGGCCCTCCAGGACTGGGTAAGACCACACTCTCCAACATCATAGCCAACGAGTTGGGAGTGGGATTCAAGATCACCTCCGGCCCTGTGCTCGACAAACCGGGTGACCTCGCAGGAATCCTCACATCGCTGGAACCGCAGGATGTGCTATTCATCGATGAGATCCACCGCCTGTCCCCCGTGGTGGAGGAATACCTGTACTCAGCCATGGAGGATTACCGCATTGATATCATGATCGACCGCGGACCCAGCGCCCGCTCGATTCAGATAGACCTCAATCCCTTCACCCTCGTAGGAGCCACCACCCGAAGCGGACTGTTGACTGCCCCCTTGCGTGCACGTTTCGGTATAAATCTCCATCTGGAATATTATGATGCAGAAACGTTGTGCGGCATTGTCCTTCGTTCGGCCAGAATCCTCGAGCAGCCTATCGACCACGAGGCCGCAGTGGAGATTGCCCGCCGCTCACGCGGAACACCACGTATCGCGAATGCGCTGCTGCGCCGTGTGCGTGATTTCGCACAGGTGAAGGGCAACGGACGCATCGACCTCCCCATAGCTCAATACGCCCTTGAAGCACTGAATATAGACCGTCACGGATTGGACCTCATCGACCGCAAAATCCTGCTTGCCATCATTGACAAGTTCAAGGGTGGGCCCGTCGGGGTGGGCACGATAGCCACCGCTATTGGTGAAGATCCGGGTACGGTGGAAGAGGTCTACGAGCCCTTCCTCATCAAAGAAGGATTCATCAAGCGCACTCCTCGTGGCCGCGAAGCCACAGACCTGGCCTACCAACATCTGGGCAGGCCCCGGTTTGCCCTGTCTGGAGAACAACCCTCCCTCTTCGATTAAACGATTTGTATGCTAAACCTCCAAGAGATAAGAAACGATTTCCCTATTTTAGGTCGAGAAGTCTATGGCCACCCACTCATCTATCTCGACAACGGCGCCACGACCCAGAAGCCACGCTGTGTCATTGACGCGATGACGGATGAGTACCTGAACGTGAATGCCAACGTTCACCGCGGCATCCATTACCTCTCACAGCAGGCCACAGATCTGCACGAAGCGGCCCGAGAAACCGTGCGTGCTTTCATCAACGCACGCTCCACAGCTGAAATCATCTTCACACGCGGTACAACAGAGAGTATCAACCTCGTTGCCAGCAGCTTCGGACAAGCCTTTCTGCATGACGATGACGAAGTGATACTCACCGAGATGGAGCACCACTCGAATATTGTACCCTGGCAACTGCTACAGGCGCGCACGCGTATAAAAATAAAGGTGTGTCCCATCACCGATGAAGGGCGCCTCGACCTTGAGGTACTCCCTACGCTGTTCACCAAAAGGACACGACTGCTCTGCTGTACCTACGTCTCCAACGTACTCGGAACCGTGAATCCGATAAGCGAACTGATCCGACAGGCCCACGAACACGGTGTCCCCGTACTCGTGGATGCAGCCCAAGCTGCCCCTCACCTCCTCCTTGATGTGCAGGCCCTTGACTGCGACTTCCTTGCCTTCAGTGGTCATAAGGTCTACGGCCCAACAGGAATCGGAGTCCTCTACGGAAAGCAGCAGTGGTTAGATCAGATGCCACCTTATATGGGGGGCGGCGAGATGATTGCGAAAGTCAGCTTCGAACACACCACCTTCAACGAACTCCCCTATAAATTCGAGGCTGGCACGCCCGACTACATTGCTACAACTGGACTCGCCCGAGCTCTGGACTACGTGAAGGAAATAGGGTTCAATGCTATTCAAGAGCATGAAAGTGCCCTTACGAATTACGCTCGTGAGCAATTGTCGCAGATTCCAGGAATGCGTTTCTTCGGGCCGTCTGATGATGCCGTAATCAGTTTTCTTGTCGGCGATATTCATCACATGGATCTTGGGACGTTGCTCGACCGCCTGGGAGTCGCCGTAAGAACCGGTCACCACTGCGCCGAGCCTCTCATGCGCAGGCTGGGCATTGAAGGTACGGTTCGTGCCAGCTTTGCGCTTTACAACACTTTCGAGGAGATCGATATCCTGATTGCTGCCATCAACCGCGTTCGCAAAATGTTCTGATTCAGCCACACCCCCTACGACTATGAAGAAACTGCTGTCGTTCATACCGTTCATCGCGCTCATCACACTTATCTATATCTGCGTCTCGGTCTTCAGCACCGACGCGTTGGAGGGAGCGACGCAGGTCTCGCTGTTGATAGCTTCGGCCATCTGCGTGTTCATTGGCTACCTGATGCACCGCGTGGACTGGCCGGCACTGGAGCAGGAAATGACAGATAAGATTGCCAGTTGCATGCCAAGCATCATCATACTCCTGCTGATAGGAGCTATTGGTGGAACCTGGATGGTTTCCGGGATTGTGCCTACGATGATTTATTATGGTGTGCAAGTCCTCCGGCCTGAATGGTTTCTCGTCAGCAGCAGCCTTTTCTGTGCTCTTGTCAGCCTGATGGTTGGTTCCTCGTGGACCACGGTGGCCACGATAGGTGTGGCGCTGATGGGCATAGGGCGCGCATTAGGAATCGAAGATGGCTGGGTGGCAGGTTCCATCATTACAGGCGCTTACTTTGGCGATAAACTCTCACCGCTATCCGACACCACAGTTTTAGCCTCCAGCGTCTCGGGCACTCCGCTGTTCACGCATATCCGCTTCATGATGACCACCACAATTCCCACGTTCTGCATCTCGCTATTGATTTTCACGGTAGCAGGCCTGATGATGGAGGTTTCCGGCAGCGGAAATATAGCTTTCCTTGAGGAGTTGAATGAGACATTCCTCATCTCGCCTTGGATGCTGCTGGTGCCCGTACTCACGGGAATCATGATTGCCCGGCGTTGGCCGGCAATGGTAGTGCTCTTTCTGGCAGCACTGATGGCTGCGCTCGTCGCTGTAATCTGGCAACCAGCCCTCGTGGCACAGATTGCCAATAGCACAGAGCAGAACCTGCTGGCTTCTTATAAAGGCGTGATGAGAGTTATTTATGCGCCCACCCAGTTGCGAACAGGTTCTGAGATGTTGGATAACTTGGTGCGCACCAATGGAATGGGAGGGATGATGCCCACGGTATGGTTGATTATCTGTGCACAGATCTTCGGTGGTGCAGTCACAGCTACCGGTGTGCTGCGAGACATTATGGAAATGATGTTACGTTTTGTTCGTGGAGCAGCGTCGCTTGTGGCCAGCACCATTTGTACAGGTCTCTTCTGCAATATTGCCCTTGCCGACCAGTTTCTGGCGATTATCCTCACCAGCTCTGTCTTCAAAGATATCTACCGCGACCGCGGCTACGAGTCCCGACTGCTCAGCCGCACCTGTGAGGACGGCGCTACCGTCACCTCCGTACTCGTTCCCTGGAACACCTGTGGTCTGGTACAGAGCACCGTATTGGGCGTTGCCACCATCGCCTATCTCCCCTATTGTTTCTTCAACTACCTCTCACCCATCACCAGCGTTATCTTTGCTGCCACGGGAAAAGGAATTATTAAAAAAACACCTCACAAAGTATGAAAAAGTCCTTGATTATTATGGCCTTCGGCTTGCTTTCTGCAGGCACCTGGGCACAAAAGACCCCAGGAGGAGGTATCACTCCTGAAATCCTGAACCAGATACAGCAAGCCACACAACAGGCACCCGCACAACGCGCCCTGCAGAATGCAATGGTCGGTCTCTCCATCGATGAATTAGCGAAGAACTATGTGGGTGCAGCCACGCCATTTGATATGCATTTCAGTGTTGAGACCCCCAAACAGAAGATTACCGACCAGAAGAGCAGCGGACGCTGCTGGCTGTTCTCAAGCCTCAACGTGCTACGCTCCGATTTCTGTGCCCGCCACAATAATTTGGTTTCGTTAGACCTTTCGCAGGATTACCTCTTCTTCTACGACCAATTGGAGAAAGCAAACCTCTTCCTACAAGGCGTGTGGGATACCGCTCGCGAACCGATGGAATCAGAACGCGTACGCTTCTTCTTTCAGCACCCCATCAATGATGGAGGCACCTTCTGTGGCCTGGCAGATCTGGCACCAAAGTACGGAGTAGTGCCCGCCAGCGTGATGCCAGAGACCTACAATGCCGAGAACACCTCACGTATGCGCGCACTCGTCTCTTCTAAACTTCGCGAGTTCGGGCTGGAACTGAGAAAGATGGTGGCTGAGAAGCAGAAAAAAGAAGCGATTCAAGGCCGGAAAACGGCCATGCTCAGCGAGATCTACCGTCTGTTGTGCCTCACCCTCGGCGAACCCGTCAAGAAGTTCACTTATACCTTCAAGGATAAAGATGGAAAGGTCTTTATGGAACCAGCGACCTATACTCCACAGACATTCTACCGCCTAATCATGGACAATCAGGATTTGGAAGATTCCTTCATCATGGTCATGAACGACCCACGACGCGAATATCACAAGACCTACGAGGTGGAATGGGATCGCCACAGCTACGACGGCACCAACTGGCGATACCTGAATCTTCCAATGGAGGATATCGAGCAGTTGGCAATAGCACAGTTGAAGGGAGGCCGCAAGCTCTACAGCTCCTACGACGTAGGCAAGTTCCTCGACCGCAAGCGCGGTTATGCCGACCTGAATAATTTCGATTATGGCACACTGCTGAACACCTCTTTCCCGATGAACAAAGCCGAACGAATCTCCACTTTCGACAGCGGTTCAACCCATGCGATGACACTTACGGCAGTAGATCTCGACGAAGCAGGGAAACCGCTGAAGTGGAAGGTCGAGAACTCTTGGGGTTCCTCGTTCGGAGAAGACGGCTACCTTATCATGACACCAGAGTGGTTCCGAGAGTATATGTTCCGGCTGGTGGTCGACAAACAGTATGTGCCCGAGGCGCTGTTGCAGGAATTCCAACAGAAGCCCACCATCGTGATGCCCGAAGACCCGTTGTTCCAAGCTGATAAATAAACTACTATTTTGAGGATAGAATCCACCAGACTTACTTGGGCCGACAGTGCCCGTGGCATAGCAATCCTGCTTGTATTGCTGGGTCACACTTGTCCGCCGCCCTACACTACGGCGTTCATCTATGCGTTCCACATGCCGCTGTTCTTCGTCCTCTCCGGACTCTTTCTCCGAGTGGACGAACAGTTCGTACCCTTCGCGAAGAAGAAGGCCCGCACGTTGCTGGTGCCCTTTGTCATCTTCAACCTCGTGCTGCTTTTCTCCGACTGGTGCATTGTGGCCCTTTCTCCTAATGCCCACGAAGCCGTGAACATTCCCCGCCGCCTGTTAGGCATGCTGACAGGCTGGCATGGAGGATCGTGGAGCAGCTCGCTATGGTTCCTGCCATGTTTGTTCTCTGCCCAACTACTGATTGTCGGCTGTTACCATCTGGCCAAGGAGAATGCTCGCATTTACATCGGCCTGTGGATACTGCTGACCCTCGCCGGCGTGGCTTATTGTCATTGGGTGGCTGTCTCGCTGCCGATGAGTCTGGATTCAGCACTCGTGGCTACGGGTTTCCTTCTCATGGGCCGTCAGCTCAGAACAATGAACCTGCGCGATGAAGCGTGGTGGTACTGGGCCATCACCCTTATCATCTTCATTTCCACCACCCTCGACAACTTCTATTCGTTGGGAGGAGGCAACAACCACGTAGACCTCTCCACCGATACACTCGGACTACCGTTGAACTTCTACCTCGCCGCTTGCGCCGGTTCCCTCCTTCTCATCCGTGGTTGCCAATGGGCCGAAAGTATTCATCGACGTTTCAACGCTCAACAACTCACTCCCCCATTTCCAATTCTCAATTATTTTGGCCGCAACTCCCTCATTATTTACTGCCTACATCGCATCCCCATGAACTTAGGAATCGGCATCTGGAATGCTGTTGTCCCCTCCACCAACCTTGCTGCCGTCCTCTCTTCCGACGCGTTCACCCTCCTTCGTTCACTCGTTCTACTCATATTCACCCTGCTCCTCCTCATTCCTGCCGTCTATGTTGTCAACCGCTGGCTGCCATGGACGTTGGGTAAGTGGAAAGGGGGGAAAATAGAGAAATTGAAATATTGAGAAATTGAGAAATTGAAAATTGAAATATTGAAAAGTACTCCAATTATGGAGCGTCCCTTTGAGCCGAGCGCATCAAGCATGAGGCGTCGCCCAAACGGAAAGAGACTCCAGCTATTAATCCATCTAATCGTGAAATCGTATAATAGTCAAATCGTCTAATCCGTATAAATACCCAATAAACCCAATGAAGCCATTTCTCGTTGACGTACCCGTCCTCATACTCTTTTTCAATCGCCCAGAACAGTTGTCACAAGTGTTCGAGCAAGTGCGTCAGGCACGCCCCTCACGCCTCTTTCTCTATCAAGACGGCCCACGCGGCGAGCGCGACCTCGCAGGCATTGAGGCCTGCCGACGCGTCGTGGAACAGGTGGATTGGGAGTGTCAGGTAGAGCACCTCTATCAAGAGAAGAATTATGGTTGCGACCCCTCGGAATTCCTCTCACAGAAATGGGCGTTCTCGCAGGTCGACAAGTGCATTGTCCTTGAGGACGACGATGTGCCCGCCGTCAGTTTCTTTCAGTTCTGTAAAGAACTACTCGACCGCTATGCCGATGATCAGCGCATCACCATGATTTCGGGTTTCAACCACGAAGAGCACACCACAGATTGCGGCGATGCCTCTTATTTCTTCACCTCTAACCACAGCATCTGGGGGTGGGCCAGTTGGCGCCGCGTCATTGACCAGTGGGACGAGCACTATCAGTTCCTCGATGATCCTGTGGAACTGCAGATGATGCAGCGTCTGGTGCACCAGCGCGGATATCGCGACGATTTTATCCTCACCTGCCACCGCCACCGCGAACTTGGCAAGGCCTTTTACGAGAGTATCTCCGAGAGCTGCATGCGCCTTAACTCCGGACTCGCTATTGTTCCGCGCGACAATATGATCAGCAACCTTGGAGTCACTACCGACAGTACCCACTTCGGAGGCACCACAGCCACCCTGCCACAAGGTTATCGCCGCATCTTCACGATGGGACGCCACGAAATGCAGTTTCCCCTACGCCATCCGCGCCACGTCATAGAACACGTCGCCTTCAAGGAGCGCGTCTATCGCATCATGGCCTGGAACCACCCCCTCATCAAGGTCGGTCGCTCCCTCGAAGAACTCTGGCTGAACCTCCGTCATGGTGAATTTGCGGCAATCCGTACTGCTGTCGTCAGGAGATTTCAGAAATGGATGAACCCCAAGCAGACTATCCATTGATGCTCCACTTAGGCTACTTTCCTTAATATTAGACAATAAGAAGGGGGAAAAGGAGGAGAATTAGTAAGATTTTTTGCTTTTTCCTTGACATCCGCGTTTTGAGGTTGTATCTTTGCACCCGAAATTAAATGTTGAGATGAAAAAGCTCTTTATAGAAACTTATGGCTGTCAGATGAACGTGGCGGACTCCGAGGTGGTCGCCGCGGTGATGCAATTAGCGGGCTACGAGGTGACAGAGGTGCTGGACGAAGCGGATGCCGTGTTCCTCAACACCTGTTCTGTGCGCGACAATGCGGAACAGAAGATTCTCGCTCGACTTGAATTCCTGCGCAGCTTGCAGCGGAAGCGTAAAGCCGCCGCCTCTCAGGGGCCTATTATCGGCGTGCTGGGGTGCATGGCAGAGCGCGTAAAAGACGAATTACTCGAGAATCATGGTGCCGATCTGGTTTGCGGGCCAGATGCTTATATGACGTTGCCCGACCTCATCGCACAAGTGGAATTAGGGCACAAAGCAATTAACGTAGAACTCTCCACGAGCGAAACCTACCGCGATGTGGTGCCACAGCGCCTGCACGCAGGAGGAATCGGTGGCTTTGTCAGCATCATGCGCGGATGCAACAACTTCTGCCACTATTGTATCGTACCCTACACCCGTGGCCGTGAACGCAGCCGCGACGTAGAGAGCATCCTGCGAGAAGTACGCGACCTGCGCAATCGCGGATTCAAAGAGGTTACATTGCTGGGGCAGAATGTCAATTCATATCTGTGTGGCGATGTGAACTTCCCTCAGCTCCTGAGAAAAGTGGCGCGGGAAGTGCCCGAGATGCGCATCCGTTTTACCACAAGCCATCCGAAGGATATGAGTGACGAGACGCTGCATGTCATTGCTGAAGAGCCAAATGTCTGTCGCCACATTCACCTCCCCGTACAGAGCGGATCCGATGCAGTACTTGCCCGAATGAATCGCAAATATACGCGCGAATGGTACCTCGACCGCGTCGCTGCCATCCGTCGCATTGTCCCTGACTGCGGTCTCTCCACAGATATCTTTGTGGGGTATTGTGGCGAGACTGAGGAAGACCATCAACTTTCGTTGTCGCTGATGCGCGAGGTGGGCTATGATTCCGCCTTCATGTTCAAATACAGCGAACGCCCTGGTACGTATGCCTCCAAGCACCTGCCCGACGATGTACCTGAAGAGGTGAAACTCCGACGCCTCAACGAACTCATCGCCCTCCAGACACAGCTCAGCGCCGAAGCCAACAGTCGCTGCGAGGGACGTACCTACGAGGTACTGCTCGAAGGAACCTCCAAGCGCAGCCGCGAACAACTCTACGGACGCACGGAACAGAACCGCGTCGTGGTCGTGGACCGAGGCCGTCATCACATCGGAGAACGTGTGATGGTACTTGTCACCAGCAGCAGCTCCGCCACCCTCAAAGGCCAAATCCTCGAAAATTCATAATCACTCATGAAGAAAAGAAGAAATACCTCCCCCGGCCACTGGCAGTGGTTTACTTCCTGTGTTTCGACGACGCTGGTACTACTGCTGCTGGGCCTTGTTGTTCTCTTTGGATTGACTGCCCACGAGCTGTCGCGCAACGTTCGCGAGAACCTGACAGTGACCCTCCTTCTGGACGACGACCTCGACAGCCTCGATGCACGCGCCTTCCAGCAGCAGATGGACGAACTGCCCTTTGCCCACCAGACGACACTCATCACTGCCGAACAGGCATTGACGGAAGAGACAGAACGCATGGGCACCGATCCCACAGAGTTCCTCGCAGGCGAAAACCCCTACACTGCGAGTATCGAGATGAATCTCGAGGCCGAATATGCCTGCACCGACAGCCTTCTATGGATATCCAAGCAGTTACGAGAGATGTGGCAGATTAGTGATGTCGTCTACCAGCGTGATCTCGTCGACAGCCTCAACCACCGCCTGCGTCAGGCTACAGTAGTGCTGGCTGTGCTGGCAGTACTTCTGATGATTATCAGCATTGTCCTCATCAATAACACCGTTCGGCTAAGCGTTTATGCCCGCCGCTTCACCATTCATACCATGCGACTCGTGGGAGCCTCGTGGAGTTTCATCCAACGTCCCTTCCTCACCCGCAGCTTGAGTATTGGGCTGACGGCTGCCGTACTCGCGTCTGCATTGTTGTTGGGTGGTGTCTATTGGTTGAAATTTCACGACGGCTACGCCGCCACTATCGTCACCACGCAGACAATCATCATCATGGTCATCACCATTTTTGTCGCAGCCCTCCTGCTAACCCTAGCCTGCACGTGGCTGAGCGTGAACCATTTCCTCCACATGAAAGAGAATGAGATGTACAGGTGATTGAGGGTATAGTTTAGAGTTTAGAGTTTAAAGTTTAGAGTTTAGAGTTTAAAGTTTAGAGTTACATTAATAAGTATTATGAAGAATTTTGCATTCGACCGAGTGAACTTCATTCTCCTGGCTATCGGTATGGCTGCCGTTGTCCTCGGTTTTATCCTTATGGCAGGTTCGGGTTCCAACGAACATGAGTTCAACCCCGAGATTTTCTCGGCACTGCGCATTCGTGTGGCTCCGCTGGTGTGCTTCGCCGGCTTCGCCTTTATCATCTACGGCATCATGCATCGTCCAAAGGACAAGGTTAAGGAGGTGAACTCATGACAGTTTTCGAAACCATCATCATCGCCATCGTCGAGGGCTTGACGGAATTTCTCCCCGTCTCATCCACAGGTCACATGATCATCACCCAGAATCTGCTGGGCGTGGAGAGCACACCCTTCGTGAAGGCATTCACCATCATCATCCAGTTTGGTGCCATCCTCTCTGTGGTATGTCTTTATTGGCATCGTTTCTTCCGCCTCAACCACGAGCCTGCACCTGCCGGCAGCACTCCCTGGCAGGCGTTTCTCCACAAGTGGGACTTCTACTGGAAGCTGCTCGTAGCCTTCATTCCGGCCATCATCATCGGTTTCCTCGGAAAAATGTCCGGGCTCATCGACCGATTCCTTGAGAGTGTGGAGGTAGTGGCTATCATGCTTGTCGTGGGCGGCATTTTCATGCTCTTCTGCGACCGTCTGTTCAACAAGGGCAGCGAGCAGACCAAACTCACCGAACGTCGCGCATTCCGTATTGGCCTCTTCCAGTGTATTGCCATGATTCCAGGTGTCTCACGTTCCATGGCCACCATCGTCGGCGGTATGGCACAGAAACTCACCCGCCGCGCAGCCGCTGAGTTCTCCTTCTTCCTGGCTGTGCCCACGATGGCTGCAGCCACGGCACTGGACGTTCTTCAGCTCTTCTTCGGCGACGAGGCTGATGCCAGCTGGGCTACACGCGACAACCTGCTGATGTTGGCGCTGGGCTGCGTCGTTGCGTTCATCGTTGCACTGCTGGCCATGAAGTGGTTCGTTGATTTCCTCGCTAAATACGGCTTCAAGGCTTTTGGAGTCTATCGCATCATCGTCGGGCTCGTCATCCTGGCTTTGCTTTGGACCGGACACTCACTCGTAATGGTTGACTAATGGATTTTCAGGCAGGCGAAATTCTCTTTATCGACAAGCCTTATCGCTGGACATCGTTCGATGTGGTGAATAAGGTGCGATGGCTACTGTGCAAACGCCTCGGCACCAAGAAACTAAAGGTGGGACATGCAGGTACTCTCGACCCCTTGGCCACAGGAGTGATGATTGTCTGCACAGGCCGAGCCACCAAACGCATCGACGAGCTACAGGCCCACACCAAAGAATATGTGGCCACCCTACGTCTTGGCGCCACCACGCCGTCCTTCGATCTCGAACACCCCATTGATGCCTACTATCCTACCGGGCACATCACCCGCGAGCTCATAGAGACCACCCTTCAGCAATTCCTTGGGCGCATCGAACAGATTCCACCTGCGTATTCCGCCGTGAAAGTCGATGGCAAACGCGCCTACGACCTTGCCCGCAAGGAAAAAGACGTGGAACTGAAGCCAAAGATTCTGGTGATAGATGAAATAGAACTATTGGATTACCAGCCCACCCCTGAAGGCTCTCCCATAACCCTTCCTGCCAAGGAGGAGTCCCTGCCCCGCACCGGCATGCGCCGCAAGGCCTTCCTCACGTCCCCCGCCGCCCCCGATGACAGCATCGACTACCCCTCTATCACCCTCCGCATCGTATGCTCCAAGGGAACATACATCCGCGCTCTGGCCCGCGATATTGGTCAGGCACTCGGCAGCGGAGCACACCTCACCGCCCTGCGTCGCACACGCATCGGCAACGTCCACATCGACGACTGCCTCTCCATGTTGGACTTCCCACAATGGCTTGAGAGTCAGGAGGTGGAAGTTGAAAAGTTGAGAGATTGAATAATTGAAAAGTTGAAATTGAGAATTAATTGTTAATTTGTTAAACTATATATTGAAATCGCTATGACTGGAATGGAATATAACATGAAGTTGTCGCAGTTTAAGTTCAAACTCCCCGAAGAACGCATCGCACAGTACCCGGCTCCCTTCCGCGATGAATGCCGACTGATGGTGCTTCACACCAAGAGCGGAGTCATTGAACACCGCGATCACTTCTACGACATCATCGACTATTTCGATGACCAGGATGTCTTTGTCCTCAACGATACCAAGGTCTTCCCCGCCCGCCTCGAGGGCAATAAGGAAAAGACCGGTGCCAAAATCGAGGTCTTCCTCCTGCGGGAACTCAACCAGGAGTTCCGCCTCTGGGACGTCCTTGTAGAACCCGCACGCAAAATTCGTATCGGCAACAAGCTCTACTTTGGAGAAGACGAGTCTATGGTGGCTGAAGTCATCGACAACACCACCAGCCGCGGCCGCACCCTCCGCTTCCTCTACGACGGTCCCCACGAGGAATTCAAAGAGGCGCTCTACGCCCTCGGCGAAGCACCCCTGCCACGCCACATGATTTCCCGTCCCGCAGAACCACAGGACCTCGAGGACTTCCAGTGCGTCTTCGCCAAGCACGAAGGAGCCGTTACGGCACCTACCTCCGGGCTCCACTTCTCCAAGAACCTCATGAAGCGCATGGAGCTCAAAGGCATAGAAATCGCCTACGTCACCCTCCACTGCGGACTCGGCAACTTCCGCGAAATCGATGTCGAGGACCTCTCGAAGCACAAGATGGAGAGCGAGGAAATGCATGTGGGAGCTGAAGCCTGCCGCATCGTCAATAAAGCCAAGGAAAACGGCCGTCGCATCTGCGCCGTAGGCACCACTGTGCAGCGCGCCCTCGAAACCGGCATGGGAGCCGACAAGCGCCTGAAAGAATTCGACGGCTGGACCAACCGCTTCATCTATCCCCCCTATGAATTCGGCCTTGCCAATGCGATGGTGGCTAATTTCTACACCCCCTACTCCACCCTCCTCATGCTCACCTGCGCTTACGGCGGCTATGACCTCGTGATGAAAGGCTACAAGGAAGCCCTCCGCGACGTCCGCTACCGGTTCGGCACCTACGGTGACGCCATGCTCATCCTCAATGACTAATACGGTTTGCGTGTTCTCCTGATGCTTGAAGAACAAGTGAAAATGTCAACAGTCAACTGCTACCTCTCTCTCGGCAGCAACCTTGGTGACCGCCACTCCCTGCTGCTGCTCGCCATTGACCTACTCGCCCGTCGGGTAGGTCGCCTTGTTCGCGCCTCCTCCATTATCGAGACCGAGCCCTGGGGGTACGACTCCCCACATTCTTACCTCAACGCCGTTGTCCTCCTGCAGACCACACTCTCTCCGCAGCAGCTCCTCAGCACCACGCAAGCCATTGAACGCGAACTCGGACGGCAGCAGAAGACACCCGCCAACTCTGGCGACACCCTTCCCCCTTATTCCGATCGCCCCATTGACATCGATATCCTCCTCTACGGCGACCTCCAGCTCTCCACTCCCAATCTCACCATCCCGCATCCCCGTATGCATCAGCGCGACTTCGTCATGCGCCCTCTTCTCGAGATTGGTTGTGATATTACTCCATCAATACAAAGGCTCTAACGCCATCCTACCGATGATGAAAAGTATAAAAACAATCATCTTATTGTTATGTACCGTGCTGGCCCTGACGGGTTGCACAGGCAGCAGTGATAAAACGGACAAAGTGCAGTCACAAGCAGCGTGGCAGCGCTATGACGCAGCACGCGAAGCTAAGGACTTGCAGCGCACACTCGCCGTCATCGACAGCATGGAGCAGGCAGACATCATCGGCGCTGCGAGAGCAAATCACATGCGTGCCTTGGCCTATGACCAAGGCTGGAAGATGCGAATAGCCGAGCACTACTATAAGAAGGCCTACGAAGGTTATGGTGCAGAGCCTTCACAGGACTGGTATCTTTATGGTGATGCTGGTTTCCGCTGGGCATGTATGCGTTTCCTACGGGGTGACACCGACGGCGCGTTAAGCGTTACCTCCGACCTACTTGCTCAGGTCGAGGAAAATGATTCCTTCCCTAAAAGAGTAGAAGCGTCTTTGCTGATGCTTATGGCAGAAGCTCAGATGCAACTGCACCAAAACGATGAAGCTCGGCTTACCTGGCAGAAAGCTTACGAGGCCCAACAGCAGGTGGGCGCGAAAGCTCAACAGCCAAACTTGCCCTATGTGAGTATGAACATTTCTACCGGCCTCTTCGAGATGGGAGATATCGAAGGAGCACAGGAGTGGTTGGAGCGTTGCGCACAGGAATTTACCGTCTTTGAACAGACGGCGAGAGACTCGTTGCTGAAAGAGGAATGGAGAGGGCATATAGCACTCAAACGGGCTCGCTACCTTCAAGCCTCAGGACATACGGCAGAGGCTGCTGCCACCTACGCTGCGGTCCCTCGCAGCCGCATCTTCGAACCTCATGGCTACACAGAAGCTGCTGAATACCTGATGGCTGCCGGACGCTACAAAGAGGCTGCCTACTGGTACGACCAGCTGGACAGCACTTATCTGGCCACCGACGGTGCGCGGATGACTTTCGATATAATTTCAGAACGCCTCTCTCCCCGCTATCTGGCCTACCGCAAGGCTGGACGTGACGGCGACGCTCTAGCCATTGCCGACAGTATTTCTGCCTCTATCGACTCCGCCCTTGTCTGGCAGAAAAAGAGCGATGCCGCCGAGCTGGCGGTGATCTATCAGACGCACGAAAGGGATCTTCAGCTCTCAAATTTCAAATATCAGTTGAAGTTACATCGTCTGATAGCCGTTGGCCTGGCCATCATCCTACTGCTCATCGCCTACCTGCTCTATCGCGCATATATATTTAATAAGGTGTTGGCCGCTAAGAACCGCCACCTCTATGAGCAGATTCAGGAACGTGAAAAGGTGGTGGAAGAAGAACGACAGATGTTGCAAGCCCAACCCGACGAGTTCCTCAGCCTCGAACAGCAGCTCTTCCGCCGTCTCTGCGCTCTGATGACCGAGCAGCAGCCCTACACCGATGAGAATCTGAACCGCGACAAACTGGCACAAATGCTGGGAACCAACGCCAAGTACGTTGTGACAGCCATCCGCGAATGCTCGCGTGGCGAAACCGTAGGCGACTTCATCACCCGCTATCGTCTGGAGCACGTGGCACGTCTACTGAAGACCACCGACGAGCCCATTGCCATCATCGGCGAGCTCTCCGGCATCCCCAGTCGAGCCACCTTGGCCCGCCTCTTCCGCAACACCTACGGCATGACTTGTAGCGAGTTCAGGCAGGCTGCAAAGAGGAACGATGACATCGTCCATGAAAAACAAAAGGGTGATTTTTGAAGTTTCCCAGTTTTGAGACATATTTTTCCGCCAGTGAGACATCCGCCTCGCTGGCGGATTGTACTTTTGCACCGTCAAAACATAATGCGGCATACATGGAAACAGCTTTTATCATCGCAGTAGCCTTGGGAGTCTCCGTTGTTCTGGTGATGCTCATGCTGGTCGCCATCGTCATTTACCAGCGGTGGCGCATCTGCGACTGCAATGTCCACTTGGAAAAGTTCATCACAGAGAACATAGAACTGCGCGAAAGGCTGAGAGAAATAAATAAAGAAGAAACCAAAACATTATAATAAAAAAATGGTTATGAAGAAGATTCTCAAGATATTGACCTACGGTCGAGTTTGCTCACACGCAGCCAAACAAACGAGCTCGTTTGGTGCTCGCTTAATCGCAACCTTCGCAGCCGTCCTTTGCTGCTGGATGACAACAACGACACTGACATCCTGCACCAATGATAACGATAATAACACGCCGCAGAATCAGACGGATGCCAGCACCCTTGTGGGCACCTGGATTGGCGACCTCACAGGCAAAACCCCTGCTATATGGTCTTACGGCAAGGCTTGGAACGTTTGGAAGTTCAACGCAGACGGCACTGGCGTGAGTGACGTATTCTTTACCATAGGAGACGAGCCCGCGGCTCTGCAGCACCAGCCGTTCACATACACTGTCGAGAACGGGAAACTGGTTGCAGTGATGGACGACGGCCCATGGGGCTTCAACTATCAAACCACTGGCGGCAAACTGACAATGGACTACGAGGGAGGCCGTGCGATTACGTTTGACAAGGCCGATGCCAGACAGGTGTCACAGTTCGACGAGTGGAGCAACCGGAAACTGATATCGGTGCCTGGCCTTCAGACTCGCTACACCGTGTTCGTCTATGGTAACGCCGGCGGCGACCGACGACGGCGATGTAGTGTGGTTCGAACTGAACAGCGAGACCGACCTTGACCGCTTGCACGAGGAGGGCCTGAACGCGCTCGATATGCACACCGAGGCCATCGCTACCAAGCTCTATGACCCCAACACCATCCAGCAGTTCATCGAGTTCAGCAGCCTCTTCTGTCCTGCCGAGGAATACATCTTCGCCATTTGGGGCCATGGCCGCGGTTTCGACCCGACGAACGACATCCCTGGTAAATTTACTGAGGAATCCGATGATACGCGCGGTGTCATCGGCGACGAGTGGAACGACAACGAGCAATTAGACATGTACGAACTCTCGCAGGCCATCAAGGCCACAGGCCGCGCCCCGCTGAAGGCCATCTTCTTCCACAACTGTCTGATGGGCAATATAGAGTCGCTCACCGAACTGCGCGACGTGGCCGAGTACATCGCTTGCTCCACCCACGTGCTCAGCAGCGGCGGCGAGCTACTGGCGGGCTTCGTCAAGGGTCTCATCGAGAAGGACAACGTGGAGGATGCCTTCACCAACATGCTCAGTGACATCACCCCTGAGTGGCAAAATAGCTACAAGGATGATGAAGTCTTAGTCTTCAACGGCGACTTCAAACTGCTGCGCACCAGCGAACTGGACGGTGTCCTCAACGTCACCCGCCGGCTGGCCAACCGCCTCATCGCCCTCTACCCGACACAGCAGGAGTCTATCGACCTCGCCACCAAACAGGTCTATCGATTCGCTATTGACGAAGACTCCGAAAAGAGCTACAGCTGTCCATTCTTCGACCTTCAGGACTACGCTGACAAACTGGCCGCCAACACCGGCGACGCCGAACTGACTGCCATTGCCGCCGACCTGCGCACGGCCTTCGGCAAGGCTATCCTCCAGCGTGCCGACATCAACTGGAGCGTGCAGCACCTCAACCACTACAGCCTCAGTGTCTGCCTCTATAATCAGGCTGACTACAATTACGACTTCATCGGAAACGGGGAGGCCTTTAAGAGCAACATCTGCGAAGGCTATGAACAGAGTACCTTCCACAAACTCACCGGTTGGGGCAATTTCCTCCGCATCAACACCTGCCTGCCCTGGGGCAATCCCATTAGTGGTGGCGGCGGACCAATTAATACACAATAATCATACACTTAAACAAAAACTACAATGAAAAAGATTCTAATGACGCTCGCAGCCGTCCTTTGCTGCGCAATGATTTCAACCGCATTTACGGCTTGTGACAATGAAAATGAAAGTGTCAGCGACTACGCCGCATATAAGGTGAACCCCAGCGGCGCGTTCGGCAACACCAACTGTTTGGCCATCTGCGAACAGATGAGAGAAGCCCTGAGAAAGAACCTGACGGATGAGAATGGCCTCTGCAAGCGCAACGACGACAAGGCTATCAGTATCTGCGACGAGGCTTACAAGAAAGCCACCCCCTCCGGCCACTTCACCATCGTGCTGACGGTGACTCCCTTCGGTAATGGTTTAGACAACCAATCGACCACCATAAAATCCTGGGAGAACTAAAGACCGCCACCCTCGCCGCCCTCCAATTACCGCAGGGTGGCGAAAAAATAAAAAATCCCCCATTTCATCGATAAGACGGAGCCCGCTGTCTCACGCTGGGCTTCGTTTTTTTATACCATGAGACAACCCAAAATGCAAGTTTTGCGGAATTGAGACAAAGATTTGTAGGAGCGAGACACCTGTCTTCTGAGTTTGCCGTACCTTTGCCGACGAAATCAAAACCACAAAGCGTATGGAAGTAAAAATCATCCTCAGTGTAGCCCTCGCCGCCGCCATGATTGTGGTCGTGCTGGTGCTCGTGGCTGTCATCGTTTACCAGCGGTGGCAGATTGGCGACAAGAACGCCACGCTGGGCCGCTTCATCGACGAGAACGAAAAGATGCGTCGGAAGATAGAGCGCATGGGTATTTTGTAACTTTTTAATATGTTTATAATAAATAATGTGTATGATAGCAACAAAAAACAAGAAAAAACAGCTCACAATGAACGTAATTCGCAGAAGAATGCGTCCCATTGCACGCGAAAGCGTGCCTGAACAGGAACGCATAGCATCGGAAGCGTTGTGCTTTTTCCTCACCGAGAACTTCGACAACTCTCATGAGAATATGGAAAAGCAAGGACGTTCTTCCCTTGGTGTTGATTTAATTGGATGCATTCCATTGACTTCATACAAGGGTGTGAGCTGTTCTTCTAATCTTTTCTCAGGCAGTCGAAGGCCATCGTTGGATTAGCGGACACAAGTTCACACCTTTTTTTGTTGTGTTATGATAAGAGATAGCAAAAGCTAAAGAATAATATGAAAAAGATAAATATTATCCCAATTCTATAACAATTAAAACCAGAGAAATCATGAAAAAGATTTTCTATCTGATGGCTATGGCCATCGTGGCGCTGACATTCAGCGCATGTTCGGACGACGAGAACTTCCTCGCCGAAGTGAATTACCCCCAGGAGGCTACCGGCGGCAAGATGGTGGTGGATGCCTGGGCCAACAACTTCCCCTTGGAAATCAAGAGCGAGGGCGCATGGCGGGTGGAGAGCGACAGTTTCTTCTTCACCGTGGAGCCCGAGGATGGCAATGGAAACGCCACGGTGACCGTCAGCGTGCAGAACAACACGCGCAGCAAGCGTAAGACGGGCCACCTCACCATCGTATTCCCCGAGCATGAGGGACAGAACAAAGTGCTCACCATTGAGCAGAAATGGCAGGGCGAGTATGGCGAGAACGCTGACATTCTTGACAAACAGAACATAATTTATGCTGTTGGCTATGGATTTGACACCACGAAGGGACTCTACCCCAATTCCGACTGTCTGAGAGCTGAGATTTTCAATACTAGCAAATTAATTTCTGAAGGGACTGAGGGCACTGGTGAGTTGAAGATGAATGCGACTTTGAGCACCGTCACGGGCAACAGCATTACCGAACTGAGCAACAAACTGACCGTGAAGGCCAACGCCAGCGGCGGCATCGGCAAGTTCAAGGCTGAGGCCAACGCCTCGTTCACCATGGACTATACCAACAACAGCAATCATGAGTATGCCATCAACTACTTGGAGGCTACGCTGGCCACCGCAAGATTAAACAAAGGAGTGGGTAGGCTCAAGACGCGCAGATACATGAACGAAGAGGCATACGAGGACATCAACGGCATCTTTGAAGATTATGCACAGGTCCGACCCGACGGAACACTTAATAAAGATTGGGCGAAAAATCTGATTCGCGACTACGGCACCCACGTCGTAATGACAGCCCGTTTAGGCGGTCGTGTACGCCAGTCGCTTGACGTCGATATCAGCGACATCAAAGAGAGCTACGACCTGAATGTCTTTGCCAAGGCCAGTTATGAGGGTGTCTTAGCCAAGGCTGGAGGCAGCGTGAACGATGACTTCCACAAGTCGTACAATAATCACAAGAATTCGATGAAGATTAATGTTGATGCGCTGGGAGGTGACACCAAACTGGCAAAGGCTTTGGTGGCGAAGGACGGCTTTACTGAGGCTAACTACTTGGCGTGGTTTAACTCAGTCGATAAAGACAACATGGCACTGATGGGATTTGTCGATGAAAATTCGCTCGTGCCCCTTTACGATTTGGTAGACCAGAGCGCTACCGTGGAAAAAGACGGATTCGACGGCAAGAAGCGCTATGAGGCTCTGTATAATTACATGACTGGTGGGGAGGCAGCAAGAGATTACGAAGACAATTCTACCTACGACACAGGAACCGTAACTGCCTTCGATGTGCCAACATTCAGCACCGATTACAACGCCACGCTCGTGAAAGACATTAAGCTCGGTGGACAAATCGTAGGTCAAGTCTGTGAGGAGTACATCCCTGCCATCAACCGTGACAAGCGTGTCATCGTCATCTATCCCGTCATCGGCACCACCGTGCGCTACAACATGGGCTTCTTCATCGGCGATGACACCCACAAGCCAGCCCGCGTGGCATGGAACGGCACAGAAACTAATATCGTTGAATATGCCGACCTGGACTTTGGGCAGGTGAGCAAGCTCTACCTGCGCGGAGCGTCCATCACCGCCACAGCAGCCGAGGGTGCCGCAGTGAAACAAGGCACGTTGGAGGACGAGCTCTTGGTGGGAAAAATCTGGAACGGTTCAACGAATATTCCAGGTTCTTACCCTCTGGTAAAGATATTCAATCATATATGGACACGCATGGATTTTTCTATGGGCCTGGGCGAGGGAAGCACGGGAAACTATGTTGATGGAACTTATCATGTGTACTATAATTATGACAGAGCCAGCCAAGCTGACCAATACCCCGCTGGCTGGAGAGTGGCCAAAAGTTCAGACTACAGCGAGATGAAGAGCAAGCTGGGTGCCAACGGCCATTCATTGCCAGGACTTGCATTGCTGAAAGGAGGCGTGACCGGCTATGAAGTGGTATGGGCAGGTTGGCATGACCTAGGATATGGATGGGGTGAACAATATCGCGGTGGAAATTCTCAGATGGAATACAGAACTTCCGATGACTATCACATTCGTATCCAGAGTAGTGGCACTTTCGATATAGAGATGGGCACCCATCATGAGAATTGGCTGATGTGCCTGCGTCTCGTCAAGGAATAATCCATTATGACTTATCGCATATTCTGCTATATCCTTGGAATCATGGCATTATTGTCCTGCTCCGGCAGCGACGATAATGCCATGAGCCTGGATGAGTACACTCCAAGAAAGGCGACGGTGACCTTCCTGATCACGCCCAACGGTCTGGGCGACAATGGCTACAACGACGCGGCGGCGGAGGTGTTTTTTTTGTGTTCATGAATGAACGATAATGAGCCAAAAACAGAAAGATTGCCTATTTTTGCCAATCCTTTTTCTCTTTTTAACCGTAAGTAGATTATTTTTTAATTCAAAAATTTGACCATAACAGAAAATATGCTTACCTTTGCGCCATGAAACATGAAGGAAGCATATCCAATCTGACAACCCCCGAGATTGTAGCCACGCTTGGCGAACGATTCAAGGACTACCGCATCGCTTGCGACCTAACGCAAAAGGAAGTGGCAGACAAGTCGGGCGTCAGCATCATCACCATCCGGAAGTTTGAGAACGGACAGTTGTATAATTTGTCGCTGGCTATCTTCATAGCCCTTTTAAAGGCCATCGACTTCGCTCAGGGTTTAGACGAGGTGTTGCCGGAGATTCCTATATCACCATACGAGCTGCTGAAGGTTCAACAGGGAAAACGTAAAAGAGTAAGGCATGCAAAGTAATATCGTAAGGGTGATGCTCTGGGGGCAGGAAGTGGGAAGCCTCTACTGGGACGAGCGTAGGAAAAGGGCGGTGTTCAACTACCATCCCGACTTCATCAAGGCCGGACTGGACATCGCACCGCTGTCAGCATCCATCAAAGACCCACGCAACCGCCTGCCCTTTTTTGGACTGGCCAACGACGATGTGTTCCATGGTCTGCCTGCCTTCATCGCCGACTCGCTGCCCGGACGATGGGGAAATGCTGTCTTTGATGCCTGGGCGGCAGAGAACAACGTGAGCAGTTCGGAGATAACGTCGGTTGACAAGCTCACATTCATAGGTAAGAGGAGCATGGGTGCGCTGGAGTTTGAGCCTGCACAGGCATTCGACGAGCAGCGTAGCTACCAGTTGGCCGAGCTCTACAAGAAAGCGTTGGAGATTCTGCACGGCCGAGAAGAGGTATCGGTGGCAGGTCAGGATCTGACGCTGAGTGCCCTTTATGAGGTAGGCACATCCGCTGGCGGCAACCATTCAAAGGCCGTCATTGCCATCAACAAGGAAACGGACGATGTGCGGTCCGGACAGGTGATACTTCCTGAAGGCTACAAATACTATCTGCTGAAATTTGCCGAGACACGATATTATCCGTTGACACAAATAGAGATGGCCTACTACGACATGGCCACAATAGCTGGTATCTGTATGATGCCGTCGGAACTAATTGAAATTGGTGGCGAAAGCCATTTCCTGACGGAGCGCTATGACCGTAAGAACGGTGAGAAAGTGCATACGGTGTCACTGGCAGGCATGATGCCCGATGCTACATCCTACGAACAGTTGATAGACGTATGTCTGAAACTGCAATTACCTTATAAGGAACGCGAGGAGGTGTATCGCCGGGCGGTATTCAACATCCTGACGACCAATGTGGATGCACACATCCGCAACTATGAATTCATGCTGGAGAGAGGACACACCGACTGGCATATCTCACCTGCCTACGACCTGACCTTCTCCTGTTTTAATCCTCACAACAAACTGGACGCGTATCATTATCTGAGTATGAACGGCAAGCGCACGGCTGTCAACCGCGAAGATATGCTGGCCTTTGCGCGAAAGAGCATGATAGACAATCCTAATGCCATCATCAAACGTTGCGTGGATGCGGTGATGGAGTTCCGCGCCATTGCTTCTAAGTATGGCGTGCGTGAGCATTGGCAGGATGTGGTCGAGCGTCACTTCGCAGAGATGACACCCGACCTGCTGTCGGGTCTGCATGGGTATAAGCCCCATGTGTTCAGCTTTGTGTTGAAGGGCGGCACGTCTGTGGAGGATGCCCAATGGCAAGAGATGGGTAACGGGGCATTCCGTCTGACTGCACGGATGAATGGCGTGGAGTATCGCGCCACCATCAGTCCCACGTCACCAACCGGCAAGCATATCGCCGAGTGTGGTGGCATCAAGATGAACGAGGAGAAACTGCGCCAGTTCGTAACAGAACTGTTATTACCGAGAATGACAGAGTAAACAACTGAAATATGACAAGAAAATTCACAACTCTGATGCTGGCCGTGGTGGTGTTGCTGCTCACGGCATGCAGCAAGGATGACGAGATGGGAACTGTGGATGCTCCGAAAGGGGTAGCCACGGTTACCTTTCTTGTGACCCCGAACGGCCTGGGCGACAATGGCTACAACGACGCGGCGGCAGAGGGCATCTTTGCCTTTGCTGGCGCGACGGGTACGAGGATGCGCCTGTTGCTGCCCGAGAACGAGGCGGAGGCGGAAGAGATGTACCGCCAGTGGCTGACGGACAACGCCGAAAAGGATTCGGCAGTGATGATACTGGGCAACTCGGCGTATGAAAGCATAGCACAATCTAACCACGCGACGCTCTCGGGTAAGGGCAGTCGCGTGCTGCTGTTCGAGAGCGAGGCCGCGATTGACGGCGTTTCGACGGTGCTCGTCAGCCGCTACGGCGTGAGTTGGCTGGCCGGGGCGATGTCGCAGGGATTCGATGCGCTGATACTTGCCGCCACGAAGGGCGTGCCGACATTGGAGGAGTCGATAGCGGGCTTTAAGGAGGCACGCGAGGCTTACGCCGGAGAGTATGACGGCTTGCTCTGTAAGACCACCTTGCACTATCTGGCCGACGGCGAGGCGGGCTTTGCCATGCCCGACTCGGCCTACCGCTACATCGCATGGCGGGCTGCCAGTGTTTCCTCTTACGACGAGATGATATTCCCGCTGCTGGGCGGCTCAGAGGCTGGCGTGCTGCGCTACCTGAACGACAACGAGTTTACGACGGCCCTGATGGTGGGCATGGACGTTGACCAGACGGGACAGTCGTCGCGCATTCCCTTCTCGGTGGTCATCCGCATCGGCGACGTGCTAAAGCAATATTTAAACGACTGGCTCGCAGGGCGCGAGTGGCCCGCCCGTCAGCGACTCGGCATGAAGGACGGCGCCACCGACATCGTCGTCACGCCCCGCTTCAAGCAACACATGACGATTTGGGACAACCGATACAACGACCCCGACACGTTCCCAAGACTATATAATCAGTACAAAGAGGAAGCCATCGGAAAGGAGGAAGAGCATGAAAACGAATAGTTATTTCTACACCGAATTACACGAATTGAACGAATTAATGTCATGCGCAGCCATTCGTATAATTCGTGAAATTCGTAGTTTAAAATTTTTATTGTGCCTGTTTGCGGTATTCGTGTCCTGTTCTTCCGACGACTCGACTTCTTCGCCCTCTGTCACCACCCACACCTACAAGGTGGCAGTCATTATGGAGAGTGGTGAGCAGGCGCGGTGGGAGCGCACGGCACAGTGGGCGCTGGAGAACATCGCCGAGGCGCAGTATGGTATGACGGACAGAGTGGAGCTGCAACTGACCTTCAAGAGCCAGGACGACAGAGACATCGAGGAATATATGCAGCAGGTGGCCGAAGACACGACGGTGGTGGCCATCGTCGGCCCCACTACGTCGGCCTGTGCCGAGCAGATGGCCGTAGCGTTGGGCAAACGCAAGACCTACAACAAACCTATGCTTACGCCGTCGGCTACCCAAGTGGAGTATCAGCGGCGCTTTGCCAACGTTCCCTACGTATGGAACATGGCTGAGAGCGACATCGCACAGTTGGAGGTGCTGCTGTCTGACGTGGCCAGCATGAATAGCATTGACCGAAAATCCGTGATGCTGCTTTGTGCCGATGACGATGACGGCGAGGCCCGAAATGCCTACGCCGACTGGTTTGGCTTCATCGCTGAGGAGTACGGGCTGAATGTCGATGGCGTGTTCCTCTACAAGGACGAGGCCGACTTGCGGCAGTATGTACGGCAGATGTGCGGCACCGACTGGCATCTGGAAACCAATGTGTTGCTCTTCAATCCATCTTCAACTCAGATGGCTCTGGCCTTTGACGATGAAGCAGGGCTCATAAAGGCGGCCGTGCCTGAGGGCAAGTATTTCCGAACACCGCACGTTTATTGCAGCGATGCCTTCGTCTCAGAACAGATAGCATCGACCGTAAAGCACGTCGCCTACGAGGGCGTGGACCTGTATGCCTCGCCCGAATCGGGTTTCAACAAAGCCTACCGCCAACGTTTCGGAGAGGATTTGGTGAATGGTGAGGCCCAGTTCTATGATGCCCTCTGCCTCATCGCCTACGCCGCAACACTCAACTTGTCCACTCGTCAACTTGTCAACTCGTCAACTTTAAACGATGCCCTTCTCGCCGTCGTGGATGGCCGCGACGGACAGGGCGGCTCGTGGTTGCCTGCCGACATGGCCCGCAACTTTGAACTGCTCTCTCAGGGCCGGACACCCGACATCGACGGCGTTTCCAGTTCGTGGACATTCGACGAGAAGACCCATTCCAGCGTCTGCGGCAGCACGTTCCGCCGCTGGCGGCTCTACGACGGGCAGTTTCTGACCACCGAATATCTCAGCACCGAAGGCTCGCGACGCACCACCTCGTCGAAGAACATGTGGGAGTGGACAGCCTCGCAAATGCAGACCTTCAGTACCGACGAGGGCAGCGGCCTCAGTTACCCCTCCCTCGACGACCGCTGGGCGCTGCTCATCGCCGCCTCGAAGGGCTGGCCCAACTACCGCTTCCAGAGCGATGTCTTCGCCATGTACCAGTTGCTGAAGCAGCACGGCTACGCGGACGACCACATCGTGCTCATCTGCGAGGACGACTTAGCCAACAATCCCAACAACCCGCACCCGGGCGAACTGCGCATCAGCGACACGGGAGAGAACGTCTATGACGCGGCGGCCATCGACTACCGTCTGAACACACTTTCTCCCGACGACATCGGTGATATCCTCGCAGGTCGCGCCTCCGACCGTCTGCCGCAGGTGCTCCATCCCGATGCCGACGACAACGTCTTTGTGTTCTGGAGCAGCCACGGCTCGCCCGGTTCGATGGACTTCGGCGGCACGCAGAGAATGTTCTATCAGACGATGCGCGACATTCTGGAGTCCACGCCCCACCGCAAACTGCTCTTCACCATCGAGGCCTGCTACAGTGGTGGACTCGGCGATGCCTGTGAGGGACTGCCAGGCGCGCTCTTCATCACCGCCGCCAACCCCTACGAGACCAGCCACGCCGACGTGTGGAGCGAGGATGTCGGTGTCTATCTCAGTAACGGTTTCACCCGCGGCTTCCAAGAGGCTATTGCCCAGAACCCCGCCATCTCCTTGCGCGACCTCTACTACACCCTTGCCGCCCACACCACAGGCTCCCACGTCAAGGTCTATAACGCCCCCCACTTCGGCAGCGTCTATAGCAACACCATGGCCGAATTCCTTGACTCTGCGATATCCCCACGGAACGTGAAATATAAATATGGTTTGCTTGCATGCGAGCGCTAACCTTAATAATATAATGTCCTGCTAAGAAATAAGTCAATAAAGATGGGGAAAGGATCACTTGTTGCACTATTTTTTTTGTGGTTTGCCACATTAATCATACCTTTGTGCCCGATAATACGATTTCAACAGCGATATGACCAGAAAAAAGTCAAGTAAGGATATGCGACAGAAGGTTCACCTTATTCTATTGTGTGCTGTGCTGGCCCTGATGATGGGTTGCACGGGTAGCGAAACCTCGGGATGTGGCTCCGACGTTGACAGTATCTACCAGTGGGAAAACATCCGCAAGTATATCTTACAAGAGCCAGACCGCGCTTTCGCCATGGTGGACACCGCCCAGATGTGGGGCGTGGCCGACGTGAACTATGCCAACTGGATGCGGGCGCAGATTCACTTGGCGAAAGGCTCCTTGGAAGACCTTGACAAAGCCAGGGAGTACTGCCTGACCATCCTGGATAACGATAATCCCGCCCCTGACAGCCTCCAACTTGTCAAGACCTACCATTTGTTGATATCAGCCGACCAGTCGGACTCCCGGACCTGGCAGGATGCCATCGGCTATGCCATCGAGGGTGCGAGGATATCCCACGAATACGGTTGGACCGGCGAGGAGGCCATGTTCTACTTCGATGCCGGTGATATGATGGAAAAGGTACAGGCCGGCAGCGGCACCGAATATCTGGACCGCTCCCTGGAGATGTTCCGCGCCAGCAGTAATATCCAGGCCCTGCCCACCTTCTCCTACTATCTGGGCCGAGTGGCACGCCTCGCCATCAACCATGAGGACTGGACCCGTGCGTTGGAACTCACGCAGGAACGTGTGCAGGTGGTGGATCGTATTGAGAAGGAATACACGACTGCACCGGCAGGTTTTATTGACCAGCAGCGGGCATACACTTATAGCCTCCTGGCCTACTGCTACTACCAGACAGGCGACAAGACCGCCGCTATCCGCAGCGCACAAGCCTTTGAGGCCACCCAATCCAGCCAGTCACCCGACCAACAGGCAGACATCCTGAACTATTATATCGCTTCCGGAAACAAAGAGCGCATCAGCCAGATTTGTGCTGTTCTGGAACCCTACTACCTGGAGCGTCTGGACACCGTTTCCACTGATTATGCATCGTGGCTCACCCTTTATGCCGAAGCTTTGGACAAGACGGGCCGGAGCCATGAGGCATACCTGCAGTTGGGGCGCCACATTGCGCTGGCCGACAGCCTGGTGCAGCGCGAGCGCCAGCAGGAAACGCTGAAGTATGCCCAGCAGATGCGAACGCAGGAAAAGGAACTGCAGCTGAAGGACGAGGAGGCCAAGACCACCATCTTTCGCATCATTTCCGTTTCCGCTTTCCTCATCATCCTGCTCATTGTCTACCTGCTTTGGCGCTCTTATAAATATAATAAGGTGTTGACGGAGAAGAACCGCCGCTTGTTGGCCGAGATTGAGCAGCGCGAACACGAGCAGCAGCAGGCTATCGAGCAGTTGGAGGCCGCGCCCGAGGCCGAGCTCACCTCGGGGCAGCAGCTCTACCGCCGCCTGTGCGAACTGATGAAGCAGCCCGACATCTTCACCGACCCCGACATCAATCAGGACACACTGGCCCACCTCCTCGGCACCAACCGCACCTACGTCTACGATGCCCTGCGCGAGTGTGCCGACCAGACACCTGCCGACTTCATCAATAGTTATCGTCTGCGCCATGCCGCCCACCTATTGGCCACCACCAAGGACTCCGTAGCCCTCATCGCCGAACTATGCGGCCTGTCTCGTCCCACCTTCTATCGCCTTTTCAGCGAGACCTACGGCATGTCACCCTCTGACTACCGCAGGGTGGCGAAAAAGTAGAAAATCCCCCATTTCATCGATAAGACGAAGCCCGCTGTTTCACGCTGGGCTTTGTTATTTTACGCCATGAGACAGCCCAAAATGCAAGTTTTGCAGAATTGAGACAAAGATTTGTAGGAGCGAGACACCTGTCTTCTGAGTTTGCCGTACCTTTGCCGACGATTTAACAAAGCTGGCATTTTGTAACTTTTTAATACGTTTATAATAAATAATATGTACGATAGCGACAAAAAAAGAAAATACAGCTCACAATGAACGTAATTCGCAGAAGAATGCGTACCTTTGCACGCGAAATACGTGGCATTCTCTAAAGAATAATATGAAACAGATAAATATTATGCCAATTCTATAACAATTACAGCCTCAACAATTTAAAAACAACAATAAACAAAATGAAAAAGATTCTGATGGCGGCAGCGGCCTTAACGCTGATGATGACAATGATGGTGCTGACGGCATGCACCAGTGACAACGACGACAACCCGACACCGCAGCCGACGGACGGCAAGGCCCTGGTGGGCATCTGGGTCAGCGACCTGACGGGCAAGACTCACACCATGTGGACCTACGGCAAGGCGTGGAACGTGTGGACATTCAACGCCGATGGCACGGGCGTATGCGACGTGTACTTCACCAGCAACGACCAGCCCATGGCCCTGCAGCACCAGCCGTTCACCTACACCGCCGAGGGCGGCAACATGACCGTCACGATGGCCGACGGCCCGTGGGACGATTCCTATCAGATTGTCGGCGACCGTTTGACGATAGGCGGTGCAGGCGAGGAAGTGACCTTCGACAAGGCCGACGCCGCCCAGGTTGCACAGTTCGACGAGTGGAGCAAGCGCGAACTGCTGTCGGTGCCCTCTGAGGCCCGCTACACGGTGTACGTCTATGGCAACGCCGGCGGCAAGATGGACTATTGCATCGAGGATCAATTCATGGATGCGCTGAAGCCTTACCTCACCGACGCCGGCAACGTCCGCGTGGTGTGCTTCTACAAGTACGGCAAGGATCTGCCTGAGGAGGGGAAGCCTTTTAGCGGCAAGTATGCCGACCCTGGCGACATCGTGTGGTTCGAACTCAACAGCAAGACCGACCTGAACAAGCTGCGCGAGGAGGGTTTTGCAAGCAGCGGCTTGGCTGAGCAGGCCAAGCGGCTGAAGCTCTGCGACCCCGCCTCCATCAGCACGGTCATGCAACTGAGCTCCCTGTTTTGCCCTGCCAAGGAATACATCTTCACCATCTGGGGCCACGGCAACGGCTTCGAGCCCATGTACGACGTGCCCGGCAAATATGACGTGGCCGCCACGCGCGGCGTCATCGGCGACGAGTGGAACGAGGACGAGAAGCTTGACATGTACGAACTTTCCCAGGCCATCCGCTCCACTGGCAAGGACGGCAAGGGCCACATCAAAACCCTCTTCTTCCACAACTGCCTGATGGGCAACATTGAGTCGCTCACCGAACTGCGCGACGTGGCCGACTACATCGCCTGCTCAGCCCACCTGCTCAACAGCGACTACAGCGTGCTGCCGGCCTTCATCAGAGGTCTCATCGAGAAGGGCAACGTGGAGGATGCCTTCTCCTATATGCTCAGTGACGCCACCCCAGCATGGCAGGAATGTTACAGCCATGATGAGGGAAAGGCTGTCAACGGTGACTTCAAGCTGCTGCGCACCGCCGACCTTGACGGTATCATCAATGTCAGCAAGCGCCTTGCCGACCGCCTCGTCGCCCTCTATCCCACGCAGAAGGAGGCCATCGACCGCGCCAACACAAAGGTCTATCGATTCTTCCAGCCATTCGACAATCCCAATCTCGGTTACTTCTATCCTTTCTTCGACCTGGCCGACTACGCCCACAAACTGGCCGAAGAGACCGGCGACGCCGAGTTCGCAGCGATTTCCTCCGACCTTGACCAGGCATTCGACAAAGCCATCCTCCAGCGCGCCGACATCAGCTGGAGCGTGCAGCGCCTCGACCGCTACAGCCTCAGCGTCTGCCTCTACCATCAGGCCCACTACGCTCTCGGAAATCCCATAGCCTGGAACTGCAATATCAACGAAGGCTACGAACAGAGTACCTTCCACAAACTCACCGGCTGGGGCAACTGGCTCCGCACCAACACCGGCCTGCCCTGGGGCAATCCCACCAGCGGTGGCGGCGGACTTGCTGAATAATGATTAAGTCAGAAACAAAAATAATCGTAAGACAATGCGAAAAATCATGATGACGCTGGCAGCCGTCCTTTGCTGCATTTTAACGCTCCATGCACAACCCATCAGCGAGCAGCAGGCGATGGAGCGCGCCCTGCAATACATGAACAGCAACCGCTCGTCGGCCAACGCCCGACGGATGGCGGCGCCCGCCCTCAGGGGCAGCAAGGCGCTCACACCAGCCGCGACGGAGGCGACGAAAATCTATGCCTTCAACATGGAGGGCGGTGGTTTCGTCATCGCCTCGGCCGACCAGCGCACCCTGCCCGTGCTGGGCTACAGCACCACGGGCAGCATCGACTGGGAACAGATGCCGGAGAACATGCGCTCATGGCTGAAGCAGTACGATGAGGCCATCGCCACACTCGGCCACCGCAGGGACTTCCGCGATGGCGAACAGACCGTCACGTTGTATGGCCAAGGCACAACCGCAGCCCGTCAGTCGCGCCGTACCGCGCGCTTGGCCGTGGAGCCGCTCATCAAGACTCACTGGGACCAGGACGCACCTTATTGGGACCAAGTGCCGACCTACCAAGGTGCCAATCCAGCCTTCCAGGGCAAGCAGTGCTTAGTGGGCTGCGTAGCCACGGCCATGGCGCAGGTGATGAACTACTGGCAGTGGCCGAATACGGTGCCAAATGGCGTGCCGGAATATGACATTGAAGATAGCTACAACGGAATCACGAAGACGTGGCACGTCGGAGCCCTGCCCCCGACATGGTTCGACTGGAACAACATGGCCGATGACTATAGCTACTACGACCCTGAAACTGGGAAATTTATATGGCTGGAGACCACCGAAGCCCAGGATAAGGCTGTGGCAACGCTGATGCGCTACTGCGGACAGTCCATAAAGATGGAGTATGGACCAGCTGAGGTAGGCGGCTCTGCTGCATACAACATAGACGTTAGCAGGGCCCTCGTCAACTACTTCGACTATAACGCCGCACAAATCATCCTTCGCCCGGTCTTCCCTGATATCGACGAATGGGAGGAAATCATCTACAGCGAACTGGCCGCCGGGCGGCCGATTGTCTATGGCGGCCAAAGCAGCTCCAGTGGCCATGCCTTCGTGTGCGACGGCTACGACGGCAACGGACTGTTCCACATCAACTGGGGCTGGAGCGGTAAAGACGATGGTTACTTTGCGCTCGCCGTGCTCAATCCTTATAACAATACCAGCTCGGGCAGCGGCAGCAGCGGCATCGGCTATTGCATCGAAGAGAATGCCATTATCTACACCGACCCGAAGATGGACCCGCAACCTCCGCTACACCATGATTTCGGCAGCAGCTTCTACCAGTACGTACCTATCCGAACATTCTATAACGACCTCGCGGTGTTTTACTATGCATTCTATGAGACCTACAACGAGGTGGCCGACCATGCCTTAGGTGCCATCGACTCCGAAGGCAATCTCCATCCCTTGTTCATGGTGGACCCGAACGACAGCATCGTTAATTCATATTTGGTTAAGGACTACAACTACTATAAAGTGGAAATCGATTCAACGATGTTCGACCCCGGGCAGTACGTCATCCTCTATCCCATGCTGCGCTTCCGCCACCCGGGCGAGGAGTGGCAGGTGATTCCCCCGACAGAGCAGAACCTGACCGTGGGCCGCGACAACGAGGGCCGCTTCTTCATGCGCTCGAACCAGAAGGTCTATGACATGCAACTCACAGGTGTCAGCATCACCAAGGGCACCGGCCGACTGAATGAGCGCAGCGACCTCACCATCCACGTCCGCAACAACGATGCCTCGGACTACGTCGGCAGCCTCTATCTCGTCCCACACTACCTCGGTCACATCGCACCGGAGGATTTCTACACCGCCCCCACCCTCGCTAAGGGCCGTGAGATAGAATGTGGAGCCTACATCCCCGCCAACGGCGAGGCCGACGTCACCTTCAGCTTCGTCCCCGAATACGGCGGCACCGTGGCCGTCGATGTCTACACCGAGACCCGATACTTTGGCGAGTTGCCGCTCGAACTCAACAACGACACGCTGACCAACTACAATGCCTATGTGGAGAACAAGAGCTACCTCTCGCGCGACGGCGACCAGTGGTACTGGAACGTAGAGCTGGCCGACCGCATCGGCGTCTGGATGCCGCACTGGATTCCGTCCGATAACCTCGGACTGCGCGTGCTCTACTACTTCAACGACGAAAGAGTGAAGTCCTTCAGAGAAAACGAAAGCCTCAAGAAATACCTCGCCGCCCTGCCCGACAGCATCGGCACCGGCAACTACACCTTCAAGTACCAGATGCCTGTTAAGGTCGGCCAGCCGGGTAAATACTACTTCGACTCCTACATCGCTGAGGTCGTGGACTACGAGCTGATCAGCTACTGCTGTGACAAGGCATACCGCTTCACCGTCGATGATCTGACTGGAATCAATGAAGTGAAAAGTGAAGAAGTGAAAAGTGAAAAATGGGCTGGCACGTGGTACACCCTCGACGGGCGCAAAATCGAAAACAGCAAATCGTCCGATCGTAAACTATCTAAGGGCATCTACATTCGCAACGGCAAGAAAGTTCTCGTCAAATAACAATCATAACATAAACAAGTTTTTGAAAGTGCAATAACAAAAAGGCAAGAAGTATTTGCAATGGGAAGAAGATCGAAATAATCACCCGATGGAATGGACGATTTTTGAAATTTCCCAGTTTTGAGACATATTTTTCCGCCAGTGAGACATCCGCCTCGCTGGCGGATTGTACTTTTGCACCGTCAAAACATAATATGGAATACATGGAAACAGCTTTTATCATCGCAGTAGCCTTGGGAGTCTCCGTTGTTCTGGTGATTCTCGTGCTGGTCGCCATCGTCATTTATCAGCGGTGGCGCATCTGCGACTGCAATGTCCATCTGGAGCAGTTCATCAACGAGAATATGGAACTGCGCGAAAAGATGAGGGAAGCTGGAATCGTGTAGTACTAATCCATCATATTTAATAGTTGACAAGTTGCAAGTTAATATGGAAAATCAAGCCAAATACCCTGCGTTAAAACAATTATCACTCAGCATCTTGGGCACTGCCATCGGCGTAGGGCTGACTCTCTTTGCGAACAACCGAGTGGATTACAGCCGTCAGCGCTCGGCACAGCGCGAGACGGCCATCATGGCGGTGTGCGACATCAATGAGATCGCACAGGGGCTGAAGGATGAGATACAGTTGGAGGACAGTCTGTTCCAGGTGACCATGTATGTATCCTCCCATCAGGAGCTCATCGACTCGCTGTCGAAGGACACGCTGGACAGGGCGTTCGAGTACCTGTACGATGATCCTACGTTGGTGAAGCCGTGGACGGCCGACACGAAGGAGAACGCCTTCAACAGCGGTATCGATGCCCGCATGAACCTGGGAAACAACCAGTTCTACGACAATGTGCAGTCGTGCTACTACGTGCGCCGCTCGCTGATGAAGGTGATGGCTGATGCTCCCATGTTCCGCCGTCCGCTCAGCAAGGATGCGTACGAGGACATCCTGTACGAGTTGCCCCCCACTGCCTTCTTTAACGGCGGCGTTCTGAACCTCGAAGGCCTGCGTCATGTGATGAAGCAGGTTTTCGCACAAAAATCGACAGCGCTCTATATCGTGCGATATTTCGACCGGAAAGATGTCTATAAGAATGCTGTTACAAAGTTGGAAGGGCTGAACCGCGAGAACAAACTGCTGATGGACATCACCGACGAGGATATAGAAAAGTATATCAGGCAAAATTCGGAGAATATATCGCAGCAGGACATAGCCGACTTGATTATTGGCAGATGGGTGTTGAATAAGGATACCATCGTGTTTCATGAGGACAGTACCTTCGAAAGGACTTGGGTCATGGAAATTCAGGGGCAGATTCAACTCAAGGAGGAGCAGCAAGATGTTCTCGTGCTAATCCCAACGGCCGTTCGCACGAAAGGGCTGTGGACGCTGAATGGCGACACGCTGACATACGACTGCGATAGCCGTAACGCAGAAATGCTTTCGTTTGATTTTGACACGAGCAATTTCCCACAGGCGACGGTGGAACGTCTGAAAGACACCCTGGATTTCAATAAAGAAATGACGAGGAGGACCATCCTGGAAAAATTCCAGCAACAGACCTTGAAGTTTGACGAAGTTGTTTCGTTTGACAGGAGCGGCAACACGATGGTGTGGACACATGAGGAAACAACCCCTGACGGCAACAAACAAACGACTTCTTTACATTTATTCAGGAAACCAGAATAAGATACATTATGAAACAGATGTTTTTATTATTACTCTACCTGCTGATGCTACCGTTTCAGGTCGCATCGCAAACGTGTGAATGGAGCGAACTCATTGGCAAGGATTTGGTCTTGTACAGGTATGGACGTATAAAGGATGGCATATTTACGGATTATCGCTTCACGAATCCAGCCGGAGCGCAACCTGTGGAGACCTTGACGCTTACCGACTCGACTCATTTCGAGTGGAAATATTCTTTGAGCGGCGACTTCAAGCGCGAGATAGAACTCAAGGGCTCTAAAATAGATCTCTATCCGCCCTTCTGGAACAACCGTTATATCTTCATCGTGCAGCGCAACGACAATGTCATCATGACCGAAGGGCACGACGGCATCACACGCCTCTTCTATATTCCCGATTCCCAGCCCACGCCAGAGTCACTGCCTGTCTGCCACAACAGTAAGAAAGGGTTCTGCGACGGCAAGTTGGACGACTTGATGGCTAATTTTACCGACTTCACTTACCATTCCGCCACACCGATGGGACGTCATTTCCTCTACGTACTGAAGTCAGAAGACGTTATGAAGCAATGGCTCGAGAGCACGGAGGAGGATTTCGGCCTCATTCCAGGCAACGTTAAGTCCTCCGATGTGACGCTCTTCCCCAACGGAGAGCCCGTACTGGCAGATGTGAACCACAAGAGCTATAATGATTGCAACACCCTATCCGTTCTGGCCAGTTTGGCATTTCAGTATCCAGAGTTCATCAAGTCCATCATCCATCAGGAATCGCCCGAGTCCTTCCGTGTCGATATGTTCGATCCTATGGGCAGACCTATCGTCGTGCGCGTCGGCAACCGCTTCCCCTTCACCTTCGAGGGAAAGCCCGCCTTGAGCGTAGGCAAGGACAACAAGCCCAACTGGAGCACCATCATGGAGAAAGCTATTATGAAGTGGATAAAGATCTATCAGCACGTGAGCAACATCGAAGGCTGCAATTCCGAGTGGGTTGCACCTATGTTCACAGGCGACGGGCGCAGCTTCTGTGTCCAGCCGGGACGACTCTCCAGCAAAGACCTCGCACGCGTCATCACTACCTGTCTGGAGTATGGCATGATTGTCAATGGCGGGTTCTCTGAGGATGAGGTTCCCCTCGACGGGCTAAAGACGCGCACCTACCACGGCTATACCTTCTTACCGCTGCAGAAGCCGGGTTCCCTCTATTCCATCCGCGACGTCGACGGTACCGGTGACACCGATGGTATCATGAACGTAACCACCAACGACGAGACGGTTGCGCCACTCATCAACATCCGCATTATCAGCCCAGGTGCTGCCGTCAAAAGTCTCAGCCAATCAACATCAAACCAGTAATCATAACAAATGAAGAACAATGTATTACTTGCAGCCGTCCTCTGCTGCGCAATGATTTCAGCCACATTTATGGCTTGTGACAATGAAAATGAAAGTGTCAGCGACTACGCCGCATACGATGTGAAAGTTAAAAGCGTAATCTCCATCAACAGTAACTGCTACGATGTCGAAAAACAGATGAGAGAAGCCCTGTACAAAGGAATGGACGGGAAGATGAGTGGGATTACGGAAAGCGATAAATGCATCTGCAAGCGCAATGACAAAAAGGCAATAAGTATCTGCGAAGAGGCTTTCAAGAATGCCAACCCCTCCGGTCACTTCACCATCGATTTGCAGGTTACACCCTTCGGGAATGGCTTAAACAATAAGACGACCATTCTAAAATCATGGGTGAACATATAAACACATGCAAACAATTAGACGTTAGCGACTTATGAAGAATTTGTTTACAGCCGCAGTTGCCTTAATCTGCATCACAATGGCTGGTATAGCCTTCTCCGCTTGCGGCGACGATAATGAAACCTTTGAACCTCCCTTTCAAACCCGTACGCTGTCGGCAGCAGAAGTATGCTACATCGTCCACATGCCCTATAATGGTAGGAATATCTGCGACTATATCGTTACCTACACAGAAGCAGACGGTCAGGAGAAGACTGGAATGCTTCAGGACACCGCCTGGGTGAAGAGGATAACGGTCAAAGATTTTCCGTTCACCGCCGCCATCAAGATGAACGTGCAACGCAACAGGAATGAACTCACCGACAGCATCTATGATTTCCGCGTCTACTATTCGGTTTACTCCATCACGAGCATCTATTCCGACGGCACGAAGGAGGATACCTACAAGGATCCTTTTCCCTCGTTCTACTACATTGGTGGGAGATGCAAGACTGAGAAGGCTGAGGAGTATATCTCAGAACATCTTTCGAAGCCCAGCATCCTGAAAACGAAATCCATGGAACTCTCGACTGGGTGATTTTTGAAGTTTCCCAGTTTTGAGACATATTTTTCCGCCAGTGAGACATCCGCCTCGCTGGCGGATTGTACTTTTGCACCGTCAAAACATAATATGGCATACATGGAAACAGCTTTTATCATCGCAGTAGCCCTGGGAGTCTCCGTTGTTTTGGTGATTCTCGTGCTGGTCGCCATCGTCATTTATCAGCGGTGGCGCATCTGCGACTGCAATGTCCATCTGGAGATGTTCATCACCGAGAACATGGAACTGCGCGAGAGGCTGAGAGAATTAAACGGATAAGTATAACCAAAAACATTATAAAAAATAAAAGCGAATATGAAGAAGATTCTCTTTCTGATGGCAATGACCATCGTTGCGCTGGCATTCACGGCCTGCACCGACAACGAGGACAACCTGACGGTGAATCCAACGGACCCCAAGGCCCTGATAGGCACATGGGTCGGCGACCTTTCGGGCAAGACACAATCCATTTGGAACTACGGCAAGGCGTGGAACGTGTGGACGTTCAACAGCGACGGCACAGGTGTGTCCGACGTGTACTTCTTGCTGGACAACGAGCCTGTCGCTATCCAGCACCAGCCGTTCACCTACACTGCTGAGGACGGCAAACTGGTTACCGTGATGGACGACGGCACTTGGGACTGGACGTATCAGACCGTGGATGGCAAACTGACGATAGACTACGAGGGCGGCAGCGCCATGACCTTCGACAAGGCCGACGCCGCGAAGACCACACAGTTCGACGAGTGGAGCAAGCGCGAACTGCTGTCGGTGCCCGGCCTCCAGGCCCGCTACACCGTGTTCGTTTATGGCAATGCCGGCGGCGACATGGACGAAGACCGACGACGGCGATGTAGTGTGGTTCGAACTGAACAGCGAGACCGACCTTGACCGCTTGCACGAGGAGGGCCTGAACGCGCTCGATATGCACACCGAAGCCATCGCCACCAAGCTCTACGACCCCAACACCATCCACCAGTTCATCGAGTTCAGCAGCCTCTTCTGCCCTGCCGAGGAATACATCTTCGCCATTTGGGGCCACGGAAGCGGCTTCAACCCAACGAAGGACATCCCTGGTAAATTTACCGAAAATCCTGATGCTACGCGCGGTGTCATCGGCGACGAGTGGAACGACAGCGAGCAATTAGACATGTACGAACTCTCGCAGGCCATCAAGGCCACAGGCCGCACCCCACTGAAGGCCATCTTCTTCCACAACTGTCTGATGGGCAACATAGAGTCGCTCACCGAACTGCGCGACGTGGCCGAGTACATCGCTTGTTCCTCCCACGTGCTCTGCAGTGACGGCGAGGTGCTGGCCGGCTTCGTCAAGGGCCTCATCGAGAAGGACGGCGTGGAGGATGCCTTCGCCTACATGCTCAGCGACATCACCCCCAAGTGGCAGAATAGCTACAAGGATGATGACGACATTGTCTTCAACGGCGACTTCAAACTGCTGCGCACCAGAGAACTGGACGGCGTCCTCAACGTCACCCGCCGGCTGGCCAACCGCCTCATCGCCCTCTACCCGACACAGCAGGAGTCTATCGACCTCGCTACCAAGCAAGTCTATCGTTTCGTTATTGACGAAGACCCCGAAAAAAGTTACTGCTGGCCCTTCTTCGACCTTCAGGACTACGCTGACAAACTGGCTGCCAACACTGGCGATGCCGAACTGACTGCCATTGCCGCCGACCTGCGCACGGCCTTCGGCAAGGCCATCCTCCAGCGTGCCGACATCAACTGGAGCGTGCAGCACCTCGACCACTACAGCCTCAGCGTCTGTCTCTACAATCAGGCTGACTACAATTACGACTTCATCGGAAACGGGAAGGACTTTAAGAGCAACATCGGCGAGGGCTATGAGCAGAGTACATTCCACAAACTCACCGGCTGGGGCAATTTCCTCCGCATCAACACCTGCCTGCCTTGGGGCAATCCCACCAGCGGTGGCGGCGGACCTATTAACGCACAATAATCACACATTTAACATAAGTGACAATGAAAAAGATTCTAACGACGCTCGCAGCCGTCCTCTGCTGCACAATGACCACCACTGTATTCACCGCGTGCCAACGCAGCGAAGAAGAAACGCAAAATATGCTGGTGGGCACATGGACCGAAAAGAACGACCTATACAAAGATGTGCTGACGTTGAACGAAGACGGCACGTTCACGTTCCAGTCGACAGCTCTATCCCCCTCCGCGCAAGCCCACGCAAATCTCTACAACGGCGCCGGATACTACAAGAATGAAGTACTCATTCCGTCAAACATAAACTTAAATCAGCTCGCCCCCAACATTAAGAGCCTCCTCCACCTGAACTACGGCGGCAAGCAAGCCCAGAAACTGGAAATCCGCAAGCTGAACAACAGTACGTTGGAGATGACGAACTACAACGGCGACATCTTCCGCTTCTCAAGATAAGGTAGATACAATTACTTTCAGAAACTATGAGTGATAAAATACATAAACGCACCTACTGGAAATAATGTAAAATAAATTTGATTACCTACTTAACTATTAAAAATAAAATGATTATGAAAAAAATGCTTATGACGCTCGCAGCCGTCCTATGCTGCGCAATGACAATTTCCATGTTCACAGCCTGCGGCGGTGACGATGAGCTTCCCGAACCCCAGACTCCACAATCCCAGACACCCGGGGAAGACGATCAGTCCACTGTTGATCCCACCACGACTCCAGCCATTGTGAAGCTGGAATACTTTATCGAAAACCGCGCTGATATGTTGAAGTATCTCGACATGGTTGTGAAGTGCAGTGATGGTGTGAAAGAATACACCAGTGATACGCTCACATTTGACAATGTGGACGATAAATACTTTTTCCACATGGGTGTGTATTCATCCGAACTCCCCGCCAGTTTCAAGATTTGGCGCGAAGTTAAAGTGAAGGAAGCCTACCAGGACTCCGTTAAGAATCTGGATAAGTTTGTATTCTCTACCGCCATCCATTATTACTATGCACTCTACGATAAAGACAACCATAAAATTGGCTCTATCCTGCAAGATAAGTATGAATCCCTAACGTACCCCACTCACCAAAATAATGAAATGGTGAACAATTACCTGAATAAACTCGATATCTTGTACGGCAGAGTCTTTGAACTGAAGTTCGATAAAGACGGCAAAAAAAGTCAAATAATGCATCGTGATAATTAAAAATCAAAGATTATGAAAAAGATTCTCAAGACATTGACCTACGGTCGAGCTTGCTCACGCTCAACCAAACAAACGAGCTCGTTTGGTGCTCGCTTAATTGCAACCTTCGCAGCCGTCCTTTGCTGCGCTGTGATTTCAACCGTGTTTACTGCTTGTAGCAGTGAAAATGAAAGTGTTAGCGACCTCGCTGCATACACTTTAGGTTCTAAAGGCGATGAGAGAACCATTACTTCCAGCAACTGTCAGGAAATCATGGATAAGATGAAAAACGCACTAATTGTGGGTCTTGGTGATGAGCACTGCATCTGCAAACGCGATGATGACAAGGCCATCAGAATCTGCGATCAGGTTTACAACAGCATTACCCCAGTCGGGTACTTCGTCATCGAGCTGAAGGTGACTCCCTTTGGTAACGGAGTAAACAACCAGTCAATCGTTATAAAGAAATACGAAAATAAGTAGGTGTTCAAAATTAGTTTTATGTTTTTATCTTCTATATGGATGCAGGTTTTTCTTTTCTTCGAAGGAACTTAGCGGGCTAAGTGACTGAGAGGAAGAGGAAAAGATGCGCTAGAAAGAAAAAAAACAGGAACTCACCTACAGACAAAGATAATGTAAAAAATTCTGAATACCTACTTAAGTAGAAAAGCAGTCGTTTCTTCTGGTTTTAGAAAAATATTTTGTTCAAAACAGACTACAGACTACAGGAATCGCCCCATCTTACGAAGAGGATGGGGCGATTTTTCAAGTTCCAATTCTCAACGGACATAACGAACATAGATAAACTAAGTCCCTATTCTCACGGTTGGTTGAGGCGTAGTCGTTGGTCAGTATGCAGCGGTAAGTGGCATGCACGAGCGCGACTTCGTCATGCGTCCCCTCCGCGAAATCCAATAATCCGTCACGTCCTCCACGATAAGACGTATCGTCCTCCGCAATAAGACGTCACGTCTTCTACGTATATACGTAACCGCCTTTATGTATATACGTCTCGGCTTCCACGTATATATGTCTCGGCTCCGATGTACATACGTCTCCACCCCCAATGTCCAGTCATGCGGATTATGCCCCAAGGGGCAAGATTAGGTTAGCCAGCCAATTCATTGGCTGGTACCAAATGGCAATGAATATGCGTGCCTTTAGGTACGCGACATTGAATCCCTACCTACAAAAAACGGAGAATTTTTTCAAAAACACTACACACTACACAACTTTTCCCTCCTTTTCCCCTCTTTTTACCCATAAAAAGGCAGAAAAGTGAGCCAATGAGCACAATTTTGTGTAGTGTGTAGTGTTTTTGAAATAAATTTCCGTTTTTCATTGCAAAAAGTTGACGCAAAAACACTCCGAACACTCCGATACACTCCGATTCTTATGGCCGGTTTGCCAGCTGAAGAGGACAATTTGATGAAAATCTTTCGGAGTGTATCGGAGTGTTCGGAGTGTTTTTGCGTCAACTTTTTGCAAAATGTCATCTATGCCTCATCTATCAGACATAGTATAGAAGCGTGTTGTGTTTTTGAAATAATTCTCTGTTTATTTGGCAATAAAAAACAACAGCCACATTCTCAATGGAATATGGCTGTTGCGATGGTCATTAAGACGTTAATTAGTTGAATACAGATTACAGTTTTTCTCCGCGACCCCAGTAAGCCGCACAGCTACGACAGACTCATTTAGCACAGCAGGCTACATCGGTGATGCAGCCTGCTGGATAAAGATTCATGCGCTGTGCGCACTTTTTTTGTTAAGAAATATTTATTTTACGAGGATCTTTTCAATTTTGCCTTTGTTCCGGCGGATTATCACGCCGCGCTGCAGGCGGTTGATGCGCTGACCATTTAGATTGAAAAGAATGGTGTCATCAACGACTGACTGTCTGGATGAAAGAGTCTCAATAGCATCATACAGCGGCTGTGCTTCTTCCACGCGGAAGGTGGAGCCGTCGTCGGTGAGGCTGCCGGAGTTGTCCCAGAACTTCAGCGGGCCGCCGTTACCGCCGTACTGATTGACACAGTTGTAGGGCGTGCCTGTCTCACGAAGCAAGAAGCCGTCGGAGTTGGCCAGGAGGTCCCATGTGTAGTCGCCTACGCGCATCACAGCGTTGTCGCCGTCCTTGGCCAGCGTCTCAGAGAAGCCCGTAGTGCGGTTATACACTTTCACGTGATAGGGGTCGCCGCCAAAGGCCCAGTGGTATGCCTCCGTCTTCAGCTCATCGTCCGCATCAGCCGTGGGATAGTACGGTTCACTGTCCTGCTTGCCCACGTAGTAATTGGTGCGG
>CACZAN010000033.1 GCA_902779165.1 uncultured Bacteroidales bacterium | reverse complement strand
TTATGTCAGCAATGGCTCTTTGATTTTAATCGTTACAATATAACGTTTATTACAAAATGAAAGGTAAAATCTTTACAAATACTTTTTAAAGTGGACTCAATCAATTTACATTCTTTTCATCTTCATCTCATCCAGCCAGCAGTGCTCGGGAGGAGGGACGGCGCGGCGGGCGGCCTCTTCGCGCTGCAGTGCCCGCAGCCGGGATTCTTCCTCCTCTATGGCGACGATGCGCTGCTGGCGGAACCTGCCAAGGCAGGTGAGGAAATAAGGAGCACGGGGAGCTCCGTAGGGAGCGCCGTAGTCGCAGTCGAGCACGCGGCGGAAGTAGAGCAGCAGCTCGGAGAGCTTCAGGTCGTAGCACTTGCCGTAGAGCTGCACCGCCAGGTCTTCGATGTCGCCGGGCTGCATCTTGTCGTTGCCGCCAAAGCGCTCCACGATATACACAATCATGGGAATCAGGAAGGCAATGGAGGTGTGCTCACCAAAGGTCTGTGCTACGGTGACAAGCGTTGGAGCGATGCCGAAATAGCAGCGGTCGATAAAGCGCTGCTGGGTGAAAGCCAGCAGGTTATCGGGGCTGTAGTATCTCAGCAGCGCGTCTTCCGTAGGGTAGCGCTGCAGCAGCTGCCTACTTTCTGTACTTAGCGTACAGAGCTGCGTATCCTGCCTGTCGCTGCTCGCGATCAGCTCGTCGGCGTTCTTCGGCAGTAGCGTACTTATTTCTCTGATCATGGCTCTTGATTTTTACGGTGATTCGATACCAGCAGAGGAAGTGGGCCTGAAGGTCCTTCCTGCTCTTGTGGTGCAGCTTGTTCTGGAGGATACACTCCTGACGGAACCGCTGCAGCGCCTCGAAGACCTGCTGGGTAGTAAGATTCTCCTGATTGGCGAAAGCGTTGAGGAAGACCTGGTTGTGGCTCAGGGCTTCGAGTTCACGGTCCAGCGCCGCCGTGTCGGTACACTGCTCCAGCGTCTCGTCCACCACCACTGCCTCAGCAGTCGTAATGGCCTCGGCCACATCAAGCAGTCTCACCTCGCGCGCGGCCTCCACTTCTGTTTCAGCCCCGCCCACTTCGGTGGTCGCGCCCTCCTCGGCCTCATTGGAGGCCGCAGGAGGCATAAGAGGTTCAAGATGAAGCATTTCCTCCTTCTTTCGATTTTGACAGTTAGTTTGGAATTCTTCTCTTTCTTTTTCTTTCTCTTTAAGAGTTAGGGGTGCAGGGGGAAGAGTGCTTTCTCTTTCCTTTTCGTTCTCTTCTTCGGCCGTTTCGGGCTCGAAAGTGGGAGCAATGACTTCGGGGTTAGTTTCCCGATTTTCGCCCACTACTTCTGTATTTTCGCCTGCCTTTGCCTCGTAACTTTCTACGTCACAGTCCTTTGCATTTTCCTTCTTTCTGCCGCTCATTTTGCCGAAAATGCCACGTTCAACGAGGAACGCGACTGCCTTCTGCCCCTGGCTGTAACTGATGTTCAGCAGCTGGCAGACCGTAGCGAGGTTCAGTACGAGCAGTCCGTCCTGATCCGCGAACTGGAAGGCGTAGAGCAGCAGCTGGCAGGCGGCGGGCTGCTGCAGCACTTCGGGCGCTATGCGCCGGTTCTTAATGATGAGTTTAGTTAGCATATTTTATTTTTCTTATCGGCTTTCGCCTTTTTAATTGGTTCTTAATTGGTTAGATGTTGTTTTTTTGCTTGTTTTTGGTCATTTTTGATGGGTTTTTAGGGTTATTCGTTACTTTTTCGGTGCAAAGGTACAAAAAATTTTTGGAACCCACAAGTCTTTTTGGCTTTTTGAATGTTTTTTCGTGGAAAAACATATGAAAAAAATAATTTCCATAAATTATATATTATATATTTAATTAAATTAAATATATAATATATATTCTTTGAAAAAAAGTCTCATTTTTATCGTGATTTTTTCGTATATACTTCTCGCCAAGAACGAAAGGACATTTCTGCCGGGACAACTATATACCTCGTCGCTCACATCAATGCATCTTTCGCACCACGAAAGGACGTCGCGGAGGGAAAAAAGAGTCGTTGCGGCGGGGACGACCGTAAGTTTTGGGCGTTTTCCTTGGCTGTTCAGCGAAAAAGCAGTACCTTTGCGGCCGATTCGCGCGAGGGCGCGTGCGCAAATAATAATATATGTTCGCGCCCGAACCTTTAATTACTCAAGTTTTGCAAGTATGCTAACAAGTTGTAATACAAAGCCCCAGCGGGGCGTGACAAGGGTAGCCAGCCATTTTAATCAAATCCCTGTCGCGTACCTACGGCACGCTATCCTTCAACATCCTCATTACCAGCCATTGAAATGGCTGGCTACCATTGTCTGATGCCTACGGCATCACAAGCGAAACTTGAATTAATTATTTGGCACAGTACGGCAAAGTTACATTTGACGCATGATGACCAAGTTGCATTTGGCGCAGTACGACAAAGTCACATTTAACAGATTACGGCAAAATTATATATGGCAGATTACGACAAAAATTCCACTCCGCAACGTGAGGCGACTCCGGCGCAGCAAACGCGGGCCTACGCAGGCTACTACGGCCTTTGGGTGGGACTGCTGTGGGTGCTCAGTTTCGGACTGACGATCTACGGCTTGCGCTCTCCGCTGGCAGGCAATCTGGGCCTGCTGGCAGGATTCTGCTCGCTGCCCTTAGGTATCCGGCTGCTGCGCGGCTTCCGCGATAACATAGGTCCGCTGCCCCTGCGCCGCGCCTGGAACATGGCATATTTGATGTTTCTCGCGGCCGCACTGATCTGCACGGCAGCGCAGTACGTCTATTTCGCCTACTTCGACGAGGGGTATGTCGTGCGCGTCTACACCGACCTGCTGCAGCAGCCCGAAGTGCAGGATTTGCTTTCTAAGATGCTGCGGGGCCAGGATTCGCTGGCGGTAGCCAACGAGGCCTTGGCCGCCTTCTCCTCCACCCCACCCTCCCTCCTCGCTATGCAGTTCCTCTTCTGGAACGTCCTCCTCGCCACCATCTGCGCAGTGCCCACGGCCCTGATGGGAAGAGAGAGGGAAGGGGGACAATTAAAAAATTAAAAAAAATAAAAAAACTCAAGTTTCGATAGTATGCTAACAAGCTGTAATACAAAGCCCCAGCGGGGCGTGACAATGGTAGCCAGCCGTTTCAACGGCTGGTAGTACCTACGGCACGCTATCCGTCAACATCCTCATTACCAGCCATTGAAATGGCTGGCTACCATTGTCAGATGCCTACGGCATCACTTGCGAAACTTCAAAAAATAAATGCCCCATTAGCCCCATTGATAATTAAAAATTGAAAATTCATAAATCCGAAATATATGGACCTATTTGAAACTCAAACAGTACAAGATACCGCTCCCTCCCTTACAGGGAGGGCGGGGGGTGGGTCTGCCCTCAATGCGGGGGGTGGGTCTGCCCTCAATGCGGGGGAAGGCTCTTCTTCCCTCGACATTTCGGTGGTCGTGCCCCTCTTCAACGAGGACGAATCGCTGCCGGAACTGCACGCGTGGATCAAGCGCGTGATGACGGAGCACGGCTTTACCTATGAAATCATCTTCGTCAACGACGGCAGCACCGACCGCTCCTGGCAGGTCATCGAAGAACTGGCCGCCAGCAACCCCGAGGTGAAGGGCATCTGCTTCCGCCGCAACTACGGCAAGAGCCCCGCCCTCTACTGCGGTTTCAAGCGCGCCCAAGGCGACGTGGTCATCACCATGGATGCCGACCTACAGGACTCGCCCGACGAGATTCCCGAACTGCGCCGGATGATTGTGGAAGACGGCTATGATCTCGTTAGCGGTTGGAAACAGAAGCGCTACGACCCGCTATCGAAGACACTGCCCACCAAACTCTTCAACGCCACCGCCCGCAAGGTCAGCGGAATACATAACCTCCATGACTTCAACTGCGGACTAAAGGCCTACCGCCGCGACGTGGTGAAGAACATCGAGGTCTACGGCGAAATGCACCGCTATATCCCCTACCTGGCGAAGAACGCCGGATTCACGAAAATCGGAGAGAAGGTGGTGCACCACCAGGCCCGCAAGTACGGCACGACGAAGTTCGGCCTCGACCGCTTCGTCAACGGCTACCTCGACCTGATGACACTGTGGTTCCTCTCGCGTTTCGGACAGAAACCGATGCACGTCTTCGGTCTGGGCGGCACGCTGATGTTCCTGCTGGGTCTCATCGCCGCTATCGTGGTGGGAGCCACCAAACTCTACGCCCTCTCGCGCGGCATTCCACAACGTCTGGTCACCGATTCGCCCTACTTCTATATCTCCCTTACGATGATGTTGCTGGGCACCCAGTTCTTCCTCGCCGGCTTCGTGGGAGATCTTATAAGTCGCAATTCGAACCAGAGGAATGAGTATCAAATAAAGAAAGAGATATAAAATTGAAAATTGAAATATTGAAAATTGAAAATTGAAAAATAGGAATTGAAAAACAATAACCTCATACATGATTTAAGCAAAACGTTTGCAGTCCGCATCGTTCGCCTCTCGCAGTTTTTGCAAGATAAACATCATGAATTTGTGTTATCACGGCAAATACTGAAAAGTGGAACGAGTATAGGGGCTAACGTTCGTGAAAGCCGTAATGCCCAAAGCAAAGCGGATTTCATCAATAAATTGAATATTGCCCTCAAGGAATCGGATGAGACAGACTATTGGCTTGAATTACTGTTCCTTACAGACTATCTGAATCAAGAGTCATATGATTCTTTAGTGTCAGACAACAAATACATTACGGCTGTCCTAACAAATATTATCAAAAGTTGTAAAAACGCCGATGACAATCATATGGAGGAATAAGCTATGAGGACAACTATTTACGCCAAGTTGCTACGCGCAGCTCACAAATTTTCAATTTTCTATCTCTTAATTTTCAATATTTCAATATTTCAATTTTCAATATTCTTCCTTTCTTGCGAAAGCGTCACCTGCCCGCTGAACAACACGGTGGAGAGTAAATATGGATTCTACGCCGCAAGTTACGACAGCAAGGGTGAACTCGTGACGGGCACCGCGATTGGCATCGGCGACACACTGACAGTGACCCTGCTGGGCGCTGACAGCGTGATCCTCAACCGCCAAACCAACAAAAGCGACATGAAGCTGCCCGTCAGTTTCTACCTCGACGAAGACGCCATAGAACTCGCGTTCACCGACACCCTCAGCCGTACGGCACGCGACACCATTTGGATCACCAAGCGCAACCGGCACCACTGGGACGACCCCTCGTGCCCCGTTCACATGTGGCACGAAGTGACCGCTTTGCGCTCCAGCCACAACCTCATAGACACCGTCCTCGTCACCAACCCCGATATCAATTATGATGGCCTCGAGAATTTCCAGATATATTTCCGCACGGGTGAGTAACTGGCTGCTGACGGCCGTCGTGCTGGCGCTGCTGCCTGCCTCGCTCGCGGCCGGCAGTGTGTTCGGCGGTTTTGCCGCCGAATCCGCCCTGCCCCTCGAAGCCCCCCTCGAAGCCCAGCCCCTCGAAGCCCAGCCCCTCGACGTGGCCACAACCGACACCACCGTCATCGTGGTCGACAGTGCCTCCATTGCCGACGCCACAGACGCTCTCGCCACCGCACTCGGCAAGAAGGAGAAACGCAAGGTGCACTTTATCAATGGATTCGGAGTTGGCGTGGATCTCGTAGGACTCATACAGAAAGTCGCCGGCTCCGACTGGTCGCAGATGGAGGTGCTGGCGCGCGCGAATATCCTTGAGCAGATCTTCCCCGTCTTCGAACTCGGACTGGGCGAGGCAGACCACGAAGGAAGCGACCTCGACAACCGCTTCCGAGTCAGGGCACCATATTTCCGCATCGGCTGCGACTATAATATCCGAGGCGCCAAGCACCCCGACGGCAACCGCATCTTCGTCGGACTGCGCTATGGATTCTCGGCCTACAAATACGACCTCACCTCTCCCACCCCAATCAAAGACCCTATATGGAAGATGACGCAAGACTTTAATCTCGAAGGACTTAACGGCAGCGCACACTGGGCGGAAATCGTATTGGGAATGGAGACCCGCCTGTGGAGCATCATCCGACTGGGGTGGGATATCCGCTTCAAGCTCCTCATCAAGCAGAATGCCAACGAGGTCGGCGAACCATGGTATATTCCTGGAATTGGTAAACGACCCGACGGCCTTGGCTGGGGCGGAACATTCAAACTCATGTTTGATATATAATTCGAAATCATAAATCGTATAATCGTAAAATCGTAAAATTGAACGACCCTCTTAACCCCATAGAAAAAGTGGACGCCGACTTTCAGCCGCTGTCGCCGAAGGATCAGGCTCCGCGTTCGCAGTGGCGCCGCTGGCATCTGCCCGTCCTCGCCTTCCTGGTCATTGGCAGCTACCTCGTCGTCACCCGCCACAACAACCCCGCGCCCTACCAGAAGAACGAGGGCGCCGTATTCGGCACCTTCTACCACTTCACCTACCAGTCGCCAGAAGACCTCCACGACTCGCTGCGCGCCGAGCTGCAGAAGGTCGACGAGAGCCTCTCGATGTTCAACCCACAAAGCACCCTGCGCCGGCTGAACAGCGGCGCTACCGACAGCACCGACCAGCTCTTCCGCGAGGTCTTCCGCCTCTCGCAACAGGTCAGCGAGGCCACTGGAGGAGCCTTCGACATCACCGTGGCACCGCTGGTGAACGCTTGGGGCTTCGGATATAAGAACGGCGCACTGCCCGACAGTGCCACCGTCGATTCGCTGCGGCAGTTCGTAGGCTTCCACCACGTCAGCCTCACGGACGACGACCGCCTCGTGCGCGACGACCCGCGCACCGTCCTCGACTGCGGCGCCGTGGCCAAAGGCTTCGGAGTTGATCAGGTGGCACGCTTCCTGCGCGCGCGCGGAATCCTTAATTATATGGTAGAGATCGGCGGAGAAGTCGTCGTCAGCGGCGAGAACCCGCAGGGACAAAAATGGCACGTGGGCGTCAGCCGTCCCACCGACGACCCCACCAGCCAGAGCACTGCACTCGACACCGTGCTGACCCTCAGCGAGGGAGCCCTCGCCACCAGCGGCAACTACCGCAACTTCTACGTGACGGACGATGGGCGGCGCGTCGCTCACACCATCAACCCGGCTACGGGTTATCCCATTCAGCACAACATCCTTTCGGCCACCGTGCTCGCGCCCACCTGTGCCGAAGCAGACGCCTTCGCCACCAGTTTCATGGTGCTCGGCTTGGATGGTGCGCGCGAAGTGCTCGGGCGCCATCCTGAGTTGCAAGTGTACTTCATTTGCGACTCTGCCGGCCACGATAAGATTTTCTCAAACCTGAAGCAGTAATTGAGAAAGCAGTTCATCGCACATTGAAGAAACTATTCATCATACTATGTCTGTTGGTGCCCCTGTCGGTGGCTGCCGAAAGTGGAATTGCACGCGCGTGGAAGAAATTCGACAACTGGCTGTTACGAAGCCAGTTGATGGGAATCGACACAAACTACGTGCAACTGCCAAAACTCAACCATCAGGTGTACATCGGTTCCTACACCTACTGGCAAGGCTACCAGATGAATATGCCGTTCTTCATGGAAGACGCCTCCACCATCTTACCCGGAATCAAAGACAAGGACCACTACAGGCTCAACGCCTACACCTGGCAGGGCGAGATTGAGCTGGGACTCGACTGGAAAGGCCTCGCCCTGGAACTGCCGATTCCAATCTACAACAACTACCGCTACAGCTTGGGGCTCGCAAAGAACGGAAGTATCTGGGGAGCGCGCTTCCGATATAAGCACCTGCGCCAGATGGACGGCAACTGCAACCTCGGCGACCTATCGCTCAACAACGACAAAAACAACATCAATATCTTCTTCATCGAAGGATATTATGTACTGATGCACAAAAAGTTCTCGCTCTCTGCAGGGCTCTACGCCGACATGGTGCAGCGCCGCTCTGCCGGCAGCCCGCTCATCTACCTCAACTACTACCACAGCAGCTACAACCTGAAAGACCTCTTTCCCGCCAATTACGACAGTTTCCGCACCAACCAGGTCTCCCTCGGCTTGGGCTACGCCTACAACCTTTCGTTCCTACAGGGGCGGCTGGTGTTCCACGCCTCCGTGGTGCCTATGTTCTCCATCTACAATCACTTGAAGCACCGCGTGGGCCACAGCAGCACGTTCTTCACCTCCAGAGAACAGAACGAAGAAGCGAAGGCTGCCGCCAAGGCCGCCTCGGGACTTACGGAAGAACAATGGAATGCCTTCTACAACGCTGCCGACAACGGCAGTGCCCGCTTCCGAGTCAATGCCTTCGCCCGCTTTGCCGTCAACTACAGCTTCAACCGCTTCATCGTCTCCTTCCTGGCGAACTACCGCCACTACGCCTACAGCAATGACCTCAACCTGCAAATCCGCAATCAGGAAGCAGACATGCAATTCAACTTCTGCGTCCGCTTCTGAATCCTTGCGAAGCGAAAAACGCTGAAAACCTGAATGCAGATAACCCAATTAATATTCTTCGTAAGCTCGAAACTGGCAGCTATCAAATATTCAACGCGGAGGCGCATCTCAAAACCTATTCGTGGTCTCAACCTCATACGAATGAGCAACGGTACGACAAGAAAAGTTATTGTGAAGTAGATTCCAATCGAAATCCTTTATTCACATTTACGCCCGCCCATCAGCAGTCAGAGGGCGGGCGTAAACATATTAGCCACTTGGTTCTCCAATAAACTTCAGAACAGGAAAAGTCCGAGGTTGGTGTTGTTGCGTTTTTGGGCAAGTTCTTCCTCCATTCGGCTAATAGCAGTTTGGAAGAAGAAGGAGATGAGGAATTCGTCTGTGCCCTCGCCTCGAATCTGGCGGAGAGCATTGATGTATGCAGCACGGTCTTTCACATTGATAATTACCAGAGGGTGACCAGCGCGCAACAGAATCCAGTTGCTCATCAGGCGCCCTGTGCGACCGTTGCCGTCGCGGAAAGGATGCAGGTATTCGAAGAATCCATGGAAACGGGCGGCAATAATCATCGGATGAATATCCTGAGTGAGAGCCTCAGCAGTAGAGGCCATCAACGAAGGAACCCGGGCAACCAACTGCTCGTGATCGCCGAAGATCGTATCTCCAGCCACCATATCTTCCTTCGTATATTCTCCGGGAACGGCACCAGGTGCACGGTAAGAGAGCGTATTCTCAGTCACCAAGCGGTTTGTCTCGCGAAGCAAATGCTCATCGAAAGGAGCATCAAGGTGAGTCGTCACATAACGGAAGGCACGGAAATGGTCTGACATCTCGGTACACTCCAACAACGAGTGGCCCACAGGGACCATTGCCAGCCCCTGTTCCTTGAGAATACGCGTATCATCTACGGTGAAAGAATTGCCTTCTATTCCACAAGAATGAGTGGAGAACAGCACCTCATGCCAGTCCATGTAATCAGTGGGTGACATTTTCGCCTTGATACGTGCTTCGTAGTCTTTTCGGACACGTTCGTATCGTTCTATTTCCTGTTCAAACATACTATATACCTTATTATTTACGCCACAAAGTGCATTATCTTTCAATAGTTCACTCCACCACCGCGCGCAACAGGATGACATCCTCCACCGGACGATCGAGGCTGTCTGTGGCCACGGCCTGAATGGCTTTCACGACTTTCATTCCATCGATGACGTGACCGAAAACCGTGTAGGTGCCGTCGAGGTGCGGTGCGCCACCCTTCGTGAGGTACGTCTGCCACATATCATACGTCATTTCGATGTCATTCTCAGCCAGTTGCGCCCGCACCTTGCCGAGCGAGTTCTCGCCCCACGAGCGTCCGTAGACAATGTAGAACTGCGTGGAACTGCTGCGCTGCTCAGGGTTCACGTCGTCCCCTTCGCGAGCCGCTGCCAGCGCTCCCCTTTCGTGGAACAGCCACGGCAGATCGAACTCCGGCGGAAGGGTGTAGCCGAGGTCGCCTTCGCCCAAGGGCTTATTTCGCGGCGGCGATACGAGCATTCCGTCGGGAGCCTGATGCACCTTGCTGTCGGGGTCGCCGCCCTGAATCATGAAGTCCTTGATCACTCGGTGGAAGAGGGTGCTGTCCAGTACGCCGTCCCGGGCAATCTTCAGGAAGTTATCGCGATGTTTCGGGGTCTCGTCGCTGAGCTCCACCCGAATCACTCCCGCCGTGGTCTCCAACCGCACCACCGCCGGCTTCTTCTTGGGTTTGGCAGAGAGGGAGGAGGCTGGGAGGAGGAGGCTCACCATAAAGAGGGCGCAGAGGAGGAAGAGGGAAGTCGCTGAAATACAGCGACAGGCGGGACGGAGGGGCATAGTTATTTATTTTTAATGGGGTTAATGGGGTTAATGGGCTTTATGGGTCTAATGGGCTATTTCAATCTTTCAACTCCCCTCCCCGGGAGGGGGCGGGGGTGGGCTCTCACTTTTCCACCTCTCCCAGCCTACCAAACGCATCGAAAGCACGGCGGGTAGACAGCCAAAGGCTGAGGATCAGGGAGAGCATAGAAGAAGCCATCGTGATGACGACAATCATCATCTGGTATTTCACCGCCACGTCTGGCGACGAGCCACCAAGAATCTGTCCAATCATCGTTCCTGGCAGGGCCACAATCCCCATAACCGCCATATTTGCAATACAGGGGGTGAAGCTCTTGATGACGGCCTCTCGCATGAAAGGCAGCCACGCCTCGAAACGGGTGGCGCCATTGCCGAGGAGGTAGTAATACGTAGCCTGTTCGCGACGAATTCCGCTGTAGAACGTACTCAGTGTCAACACATTCACACCCAACATATTTCCCATCAGGATTCCCATTATCGGAATGAAATAGCGGGCGGCAAACGGGTTGTCGAGCCGAAGTACGAAGCAGAGGAAGAAGAATCCCACCACCAACGCCGAAATCAGGAAACCCACAAACGACGGCACCGCCACCACGGAGCTGCGCAGGCCCGTACGCTGACCGGTCGTGTGCGTGGCGATGAGCGCCATGATAATCACCCACAGCGTATTCAGCCACGGCAAATCCCATTCGAAGAGGTAGCGGAGATAAATGCTGATGAGGAACAGCTGCAGAATCATACGAGCCGCGGCCACCAGCGTGGCGCGTACCAATCCCGTCCGCAGTTTCCAAAGGAAAAACAGCGGAATCAGCAACAGCAGGAGGCCTACGGCCAAAGAGGTGAGTGATATATCCATGGGACGCGGCGTTGCCGCAGTTTAAGAGGATTAATGGTTGAAGAGGTTTAATGGTTTAAGAAGTTTAAAGAACGCCGGCAGGATATTGCATCGTGGAGCAGTGCAGGGAACCGTGCTGACGAATCAGTATGCGGCAGTCGACGGGCACCACATCATAGCGCGGGAAAGCCTTCTGCAACTGACGGCGGGCGAGTTCGTCGAGCTCGGGTTGTCCGTAGGTGGGCAGCAGTACAGCGCGGTTGAGGATGAGAAAATTGGCGTAGGTGGCGGGCAGGCGGTGGCCGTCCTCCGGGTCATAGATGGGCGCCGGCAGTGGCAGCGGAATCAGGCGGTAGCCCTCGCCGACAGCATTGCCCATCACACAGAAGGTCTTCAATTGCTCTTCCATGGCGCGAAGTTCCTCGTAGTGTTCGTCAGCGGGGTCGGTACATTGCACGTAAACAATCGTATCGTTCGGACAGAAGCGGGCGAGGGTGTCGATGTGACTGTCGGTGTCGTCGCCTGCGAGGTAGCCGTGGTCCACCCACAGTACGCGCTGAGCGTGGAAGAAGTGCAGCAGGCGACGTTCTATCTCCTGCTGGTTGAGCGAAGGGTTGCGCTGGGCCGACAACAGGCACTCGCTGGTAGTCATCAGCGTGCCGCGGCCGTCGCTCTCTATGCTTCCGCCTTCGAGGACGAAGTCGAGGTGCGGCTCATAAACACCCCTCAGCAACGCCCCATCAGCCCCAATAACCTCATTGGCCCCATTAGTCCCATTTGCCCCATCGGCCTCATTGGCCTCATTAGCCTCATCCACCATTCTCCTGCAAATCTGATTATCCAGCTCCGCAGGAAACTTGTTGCCCCAGCCGTTGAATTGGAAGTCCAGCAGCCGCGGGCCCTCCTCCGTAATCAACGTCAGGAAAGCATGGTCGCGCGCCCAAGTGTCATTCGTAGGACATTCGAAATAACGCACTTGCGGCAGCAGACGCGAGGGAATCCGCTCGTGCAGCAGGCGCTGGATGCGGTCGGGTTCCGGCGTCACTATCAGCAGTTTCTCCTCGTGGGCCAGCACTTCGAGTGCTATGCGAACAAAACAATCGTCCACTTCCGGAAGGAGTTCTGCCCAGTCGGTATTTGCGTGGGGCCAAGTGAGCTGCACGCCACTTTGAGGATACCACTCGGCGGGCAAGAACGTACCGCGCAACTCCGTCTGCTCCTCCTTCGGCAAGGAGGGGAGATCAAGGTGCAGCGTGAGGTCGCTGATGGTAGAAGTATTGGGGGTATAATGAAGTGCCACGGGATTTTTTTATTAATGGGGCAAATGGGTCTAATGGGGCAAATGGGGTTAATGGGCGAATTCAACCTTTAAACCTCCCAACTCCCCTCCCCGGGGAGGGGTCGGGGGTGGGCTTCTCGCGATACCGCAGCAGCAAGTCTCCGTATTCTTCAATGCGGCGGTCGCGAAGGAAGGGCCACCAGCGGCGCACCTGCTCCGAGCGCTTGAAGTCGATATCCACAAGCAGGTTATCGGCTGCCGTCTGCGAGGCTTCGGCCAGCAATTCGCCCTGCGGGCCAGCGACAAAGCTGCTTCCCCAGAACTGAATACCATTGGTTTGTCCGCTCGGGTCGGGTTCGTGACCCACACGGTTCACGGCCACCACGGGCAGACCGTTTGCCACCGCGTGACCGCGTTGCACCAACTGCCACGCCTGTCGCTGACGTGCCTGCTCCTCAGGCGTGTCGCTGCTCTCATAGCCGATTGCCGTGGGATAAATGAGGATTTCGGCTCCCGCCAGCGCCATCAGTCGGGCGCCCTCGGGGTACCACTGGTCCCAACAGACCTGCACGCCCAGCTTACCTACCGAGGTCTCGATGGGACGGAAACCGAGGTCGCCAGGAGTGAAGTAGAACTTCTCGTAGTACGCGGGGTCATCGGGAATATGCATCTTCCGATGGATGCCGGCAATGCTGCCGTCGCGCTCCAGCACTACGGCCGTATTGTGGTACAACCCTGCAGCACGGCGCTCGAAGAGCGAGGTGACAATCACCAACTCATGCTTGCGGGCCAGCGCACCGAAGTACTCGGTCGAGGGCCCGGGAATGGGTTCGGCGAGGTCAAAGTTATCCACCGACTCCGTCTGGCAGAAATAGGGCGTATTGTGCAACTCCTGAAGGACGACGAGCTGTGCGCCGCGATCCGCCACGTCGGCAATAGCCGCCGCCAGACGCAGGCGATTATCCTCAACGGAGGGCGTGCAGGGTTGCTGAATGAGAGCGAGTTTCATCGAGTTGAAAATTTTTACCTAAGTTTTCCTATAATCTCCGAAGATATTTCAGGTTTTCCGAGGCTTACCCAGGCGTACCTAAGCGTACCTATTTAAATCTATCACCTGATCACAAACGGCGAGCAGCACCGGGTCGTGGCTGACGATGAGGGCGGCACCGCCTTCCTCGTGGCAGGCCCGCAGCAGAGCGAGTCCCACTCGCTGCGTGCTGTCTTCGTCGAGAGCCGACGAGGGTTCGTCGAGCAGCAGTAGCGGCTTCTGCAAAGCCAGTGCAGCAGCCAGCAGCAGTCGCTGTCGCTGACCGCCCGAGAGTTTGGGGGCTGCCAGCTGCAGCAACGAGGCATCAAGGCCCAGCGTTTTCATGATCTGCGCCAAGCACTCTGCCCGCTCTGCCTGGGCGGCAGTGCGATTATGTTCCAGATGATGTGTGAGATGAATCAAATCCTCGCCCTTTTCCGCCAGGGGTTGCAGCTCCTGGGGCACGTAGGCGGTTTGCCGACGGATGGCATCAACGTGATGCGCGTCCAGCGGCAACCCACAAACCTCAACGCTGCCGGAGGTCAGCGGCACAAAGCCAAGCACAGCTCTGAGCAGCGACGTCTTTCCACAACCGCTTTCGCCGGAGAGACCTATTAACTGCCCCTGCCCTACCGTGAGGTCAAGGTGGCGGAACAGCGTGCGATCGCCTAAGGTGAGGGTGGCATGAGAGAAAAAGATCCTCCCCCCTCCCTCCTCTGTAGGGAGGCACTGTTCACTTTCGCAGGGAGTTCTTTTTTCCATTTAATAGATTATCTGCAGAAAAACTAACAATTCTTGAAATGTAATAACTCCCTCCCTAAAGGGAGGGCGGGGGGTGGGTCTTTAATTGGCTGCCGTGAACTCTTCGAGGAAACGAACGTCGTTCTCCGAGAACAGGCGCAGGTCCTTCACCTGATATTTCAGGTTCGCAATGCGCTCAATTCCCATTCCGAATGCATAGCCCGTGTACTGCGTGCTATCAATACCATTTGCTTCGAGCACTGCGGGATCCACCATGCCGCATCCGAGGATTTCGAGCCAGCCGGAGCCCTTACACATCGAACAGCCCTTGCCACCGCAAATGGTGCAGCTGACATCCATTTCGGCCGACGGTTCGGTGAACGGGAAGTAGCTGGGACGCAGGCGAATCTTCGTCTCGGGACCAAACATCTCCTGAGCAAAGAGCAGCAATACCTGCTTCAAATCCTTGAAGCTGACATTCTTATCAATATACAATCCTTCCACCTGATGGAAGAAGCAGTGAGCACGGGCACTGACGGCCTCGTTGCGGTAGACGCGGCCCGGACAGATAACGCGGATAGGGGGCTGGGTGCGCTCCATGACGCGGGCTTGAACAGACGAGGTGTGGGAGCGGAGGATGATATCGGGGTGAGCCTCCACGAAGAATGTGTCCTGCATGTCGCGAGCGGGGTGGTCGTCGGCGAAGTTCATGGAACTGTAGACGTGCCAGTCATCCTCCACCTCGGGACCCTCGGCCAGGGTGAAGCCCAAGCGCGAGAAAATATCCACGATTTCATTCTTCACGATCGTCAGCGGATGACGCGTTCCGAGAGGTATAGGATAAGGAGTGCGCGTGAGGTCCACATCGTCGGCCACGGTCTCCTGCGCTGCGGCAGCAGCCTTCAGTTCGTTGATGCGTTCGGTGGCACGCGCCTTCAGTTCATTGATTCTCATGCCGACTTCCTTCTTCATTTCAGCCGGCACGCTGCGGAAATCTTCCATCAGCTTGCTGACCTCGCCTTTCTTGCTGAGGTACTTGATTCGTAAGGCTTCTGCCTCCTCGGGGGTGACCGCTGCCAGAGCGTTCACTTCTTCGAGCAATTGCTTGATTTTTTCGAGCATATTTCTTATTTTCTATTGATTTTTCTTCAAAAACTGCGCAAAGGTAACACTTTTCTGCCGAAAAATGCACGATGTTTGGAAAGAAAAGCGTAATTTTGCATGATTTTATCAAAAAGGAAAGAAAAAGTACTCGAAAAATGAAAGGAAAACGGGTCTTTTGGACTCTAATGGGATGCCTTCTCATCGTTGCCTGCCTCCATCACAATCATGATTCAAAAGAATCATTCGATCTCCAGCAGGCCGACCCCGATGAGGAGCAGGCCGACTCTTTCCTCTATGAGGCAGACACGTTGCTGCTCGACGAGGCTTATAAAGACGCACCCCTGCCCGACTCGGTCGACCAAGTCTTTGATGACTTCCTCTTCCTCTTCGACAACAGCAACCGCGTGCAGCGACGCCGCATACAGTTTCCGCTACCCGTGGAAGAACTCAACGGCAAACACTATGAAATCCAGCAGAGCGAATGGTCCTATCGGTCAATGACCTTGGGGCAGGACTTCTGCACCGTGCTTTGGAACAGCCGCCCACAAATGGCTCTGGCCAACGACACAGCACTGCTGAAGGCCCGCGTGGAGCACATTTACCTCCACAGCCGCGTAGTGGAAGCATTTGAATTCAAGCGCGATAGCAAGACGTCTCCGTGGATGCTTGCTGCCAAGCGCGCCGTATCGTTCGACGACTATCCCCTCCATGAATTCTTAGACTTCTACCGCACCTTCGCCACCGACAGCACCTGTCAGCGCCGCCACGTACAGAACCCCTTGCTGTTCACTATTTCCAGCGAGGATTCGGAGGAAGATGTCGTGAGGGGAACCATCGACGTGGATCAGTGGTTCGAATTTGCACCCGAGATACCACAAGCCGTACTTGTGAACATCAACTACGGCCAGCTTTACAACAACCCCAACCGCGTCGTCCTCCAGATGAGAGGCTTCAGAGACAGTATGCAAAACCTCTTCGTCTTCCAGCGCGACGCGCTCGGACGCTGGCGCCTGACGGAGTTTGATAATTGAAAATCAAGAAAATAGATGATAATATCCGAACACTGCTCTCTCCTTGGGCACAACACTTTCGGCATTGCAGCCCGCGCCCGTTGCCTCGTGGAATACGATTCCGCAGAGGAACTGCAGGCGTTCATCCGACAGCGCAACGAACAAATGGACCACACTCCCCTACTCCACATCGGAGGAGGTTCCAACTTGCTGTTTACAAAGGATTTCGAAGGCACGATACTCCACAGCCGCATCAAAGGTATTGAACTGCTTTCAGACGCCGACAGGAAAGTGGAAGTGCGCGTGGGAGCCGCTGTCGTGTGGGACGATTTCGTAGACTACGCCGTTCGTCACGGCTGGTACGGACTCGAAAACCTCTCGCTGATTCCCGGAGAAGTGGGAGCCAGCGCCGTGCAGAATATAGGGGCCTACGGTGCAGAGGCAAAGGATGTTATCTCACTCGTAGAAACCATTGACCTTCAAACAGGAACACCGCGACAATTCACCAACTACGAATGTCTGTACGCCTACCGCCACAGTATCTTCAAGACCCGCTTGCGTGGCCGCTACGCCGTCACCCACGTCCGTTTCTGCCTCAGCCGCGACTTCGAACCGAACCTCGAATACGGCGGACTGCGACTGGCGCTGTCGAAGAACGGAATAGAACCCAACCAACTCGATGCCGCCCTGCTGCGCGCCACCATTATTGGAATTCGCGAGGGTAAGCTGCCCGACCCGAAGGTGCTGGGAAACGCCGGCAGTTTCTTCACCAACCCCATTGTGCTGCGAAACGAATACAATCGCATCGCACGGGAGTTCCCCGAAGTGCCTCATTATGAAGTAGATGCTCTACATGTAAAGGTTCCCGCCGGGTGGCTGATAGAACAATGTGGGTGGAAAGGCAAAGCACTGGGAAGAGCCGGAGTCTATGAGAAACAGGCACTGGTACTCGTGAACCTCGGAGGAGCTACCGGCGAGGAAATCGCACAACTCTGCCGAACCATTCAGACCTCTGTCCGCGAGCGCTTTCAGATTGACATTCAGCCGGAAGTCAACTTTATTTAAACCGTTTCAAGAGGAAACGGGGATTACAACGCATATAGATCCCGAAAGAAAAGTTATTGCTGAAGGCCGCAGGGTCTTTGGCCCCTGTGATATGCGTCAGTTGTCCCGCTGCCAAAGGGTAGTAATCGATCTTCGCTCCGAGGGTATAATCGCGGGCAAAAGTATGATGCCATTCCGCCCCAACATGCGGTGTCAGCAAGTAAGAGAAACGTGCTCCAGATTCCTTCTGGGAGAGCGTGGTATAAAACGGTGCACCATAGAGCGACACGAAATCGCGGGCCGCAAAGAAGCTGGCAAAGGCGCGAAAATCGTATGCGAATTCTGCGGACACTGAGACACTGCCTCCGACACCGATATCAAAAGGCCACAACTTACCGCTCTGCTGCCAGCACCCGAGGACAGCTGCCTCTGCCGTCAGACGACGAAGCACACGGCTGCGAGGAGCCCACTGCATTCCGATTCCCACTCCGCCGTTGGTAATCGTCTGTACTCCCATTGAGGTCGTATCCTGCTCACCACCGCGGTGCTGGACAAGAATGTCAATAGGTATATACCATTTTATAGACTTGTCATTCCCAGAGAGTTCTACCCTTTGGTTTAAACCAACGGTGAAAGCTTCCTGATGGGTATCTTCCTTGAAAATGTAGCTCTGCCAGTTCAGCCATGCATCCAGTCGCCAGCGCGGTAATTCCACCAACAGCTGGAACCCCATTTCCGGGTCTTGCGTCAGGTTTACCTCAGGATTCATCAGCGGTTCCATCACACGATGGTTGGCGCCTCCATAGAGGTTCCCGAGCACGAAGGTCACCCGTTTCAGTTGCGCCTGTGCCCTGAAAAACGGCAACAGATGCGCACCGCTCTGATATTGATTTCCCTTCCAACGTCCGATGTCATGATAGACGTAGCAAGGGTACTTGTTCGCCCCGCTGAAGATGAGGGCGTGGAGTCCCAGTTCGAGGCGGATAGCATCCAGCGGCTGGTAGTTCAGCTTCGGCTGCAGCCAGAGTCCCGGCAACGAGTAGCCGTGGGCCTGTTCGCCCTCGAATTCATTGTCCTTGAAGAACGAGATGTTGTCCAGTTCAAACCCGAGGGTACGCGTATTATCGTAGCTGAGATGAGGATTGCTCGCAGCCATCCGGTATGCCAAGTCTTGAGCCTCCGTGGTGATGCAACAGAAGGACACGAGAAGGAGGAAGAAAGTACGTTTAAGCATATTCTAAAGTGATTTTCGGTGCAAAATTACGCTTTGTTCCCCGATTTACGGCACTTTCTACCCAAATATTTTGCCGAGGTCGGGGAAATACGATAATTTTGCACCGAAAAAGCAAGAAATCATGACCAAAAAGGAACGTTACGCTGCCGTTATCGCTTATTTCGAACAAGCAATGCCGCTCGCAGAAACCGAACTCCACTTCGATTCGGACTTTCAGCTGCTGGTGGCCGTGATGCTCAGCGCACAATGCACCGACAAACGCGTGAACCTCGTTACCCCCGCCCTTTTTCAGGCCTTCCCCACCCCCGCCGCAATGGCTGCCGCCACGGAAGAACAGTTGCTGGAGTACATCAAGAGCGTCAGCTACCCGAATTCCAAGGCGCGCCACCTGCTGGAAGCCGCGCGCCAGCTGCAGGAACGTTTCGGCGGGGAGGTTCCCTCCACCCTGGAAGAGCTGACATCCCTGCCGGGAGTGGGGCGCAAGACAGCCAACGTGGTGATGAGCGTTGCCTTTGGCAAAGCCCGGATGGCTGTTGACACCCACGTCTTCCGCGTCAGCCACCGCCTCGGACTCGTTCCAGAGAAAGCGAAGACGCCGCTGGCCGTGGAACAGGAACTCGTCAGGAACTTTCCCGAGGAGGTCATTCCGCGGGCGCACCATTGGCTGATATTGCACGGAAGATATATCTGCAAAGCGCTGAAACCCGACTGCATGGGCTGCGGATTGCAACGTGTGTGCGTGTTCTTTAATAAAAAGTCTTAATTTCTTTGCTTAACTCAGCAGAAAAGTGTAATTTTGCACCCGATTTCAGACAACTCACAACAATCATCATTCAATATTCATCATTAAACAAAAACAACAATGACTATTCACGATTACAAATTCGCTGGCAAGAAAGCCATCGTTCGCGTTGACTTCAACGTGCCCCTCGACGGAAACGGAAACATCACCGACGACACCCGAATCCGCGGTGCTCTGCCCACCCTGAAGAAGATCCTCGGCGACGGCGGCGCTCTCATCATCATGAGCCACATGGGCAAACCCAAAGGCAAGGTGAACCCGAAGCTCAGCCTCCAGCAGATCGTTCCCGCCGTGAGTGCTGCTCTCGGTGTTGAGGTGAAGTTCGCTCCCGACTGTGCCAAGGCTGCCGACCAGGCTGCTGCCCTGAAGGCTGGCGAGGTGCTGCTGCTTGAGAACCTCCGCTACTACCCTGAAGAGGAAGGCAAACCCGTAGGTATCGACAAGGAAGATCCCGCATACGAGGCTGCCAAGAAGGCTATGAAGGAAAGCCAGAAGGAGTTCGCAAAGACCCTGGCCAGCTATGCTGACTGCTATGTGATGGACGCTTTCGGTACGGCTCACCGCCGCCACGCCAGCACCGCCGTCATCGCTGACTACTTCGATGCCGACAGCAAGATGCTCGGCCTCCTCATGGAGAAGGAAGTGACGGCTGTTGACAACGTCCTGAGCAACATCAAGCGCCCCTTCGTTGCCATTATGGGCGGATCCAAGGTCAGCACCAAGATTGGAATCATCGAGAACCTGCTGGGTAAGGTCGACAAACTCATCCTCTGCGGTGGCATGACCTACACCTTCATGAAGGCACACGGCGGCGAAATCGGTAACTCCATCGTTGAGCTCGACAAGCTGGATGTTGCTCTCGGCGTAGAAGAGATGGCAAAGAAGAACGGCGTAGAACTCGTGCTCGCTGAGGACAGCGTATGCTGCACAGGTTATGACTTCGGCACCTTCAGCGTCAAGCCCGGTGCAGAAATCAAGACCTTCCCCTCCAACGCCATCGAAGCTGGCTGGGACGGCCTCGACGTTGGTCCCAAGAGCCAGGCTAAGTTCGCCAAGGCCATCGAAGGCGCCAAGACCATTCTTTGGAACGGTCCTGCCGGCTGCTTCGAGTGCGATGACTTCTGCGCAGGTTCCCGCGCTGTAGGTGAGGCTGTGGCTAAGGCTACTGCCGAGGGTGCATTCTCCCTCATCGGCGGCGGCGACAGCATCGCTTGCGTACACAAGTTTGGCCTTGAAGATCAGGTCAGCTACATAAGCACCGGCGGCGGCGCTCTCCTCGAGGCCATCGAAGGCAAGGTACTCCCCGGCGTAGCTGCTATCAAGGGCTAAACCCAAAGAAATAGTAGAATCCACAATCACCCAGACCCACCCCCCACCCTCCCTTGGGAGGGAAAGACCTACCCCCCGCCCTCCCTGTGAGGGAGGGGGTTATTACCATTCAAGAATTGAATATAACCCCATTTATATGGAAAGATTTTCAAGCCCCAAAAGTGACCACTCCCTCCCTCACAGGGAGGGTGAGGGGTGGGTCTTCTTCCTTTTTCTATGCTTGCTTTTCCTCGTCTCATGCAACTCCTCGACCGCCGTTGACCCCGACGACGAGGCAAAGCGAGACTCCGCAGCATTGCACGTGGCACTGATGCCCGTCAGCGACTGCCTGCCCTTCTACCTCGCCCAGCGCGCCGGAATCTACGAGCGCCTCGGCCTCGACCTGCGCATTCTGACTCTGCAGGCGCAGCTCGACACCGACACCGCCCTCTTACGTCGGCGTGCAGAACTGGTATACAGCGACTTAGCAAGGGCTATCATGATTCAGCAGACCGACACGTTCGACCTGCGAGCCGTGGCCACTGCCCCCGTCGAGTTGCAACTCATCACAGCCCGAAGAGGACGTGTGCGCGCTCTGGGACAACTGAAGGAACGCATGGTTGCCGTAGCCCGACACAGCATCACGGACTTTTGGAGCGACCGCCTGATGGACTCGGCACGAATGGAACAGGCCGACATCTTCCGACCACAAATCAATGATGTCCGCATCCGAACAGATATGATCTGCAACGGCACTATGGATGCCGCCTTCCTGCCTGAACCCTACGCGCTCGAAGCCCGTCTGCTCGGCAACGTACGCAACTTTTCGACCCGAGGACTCGAGCCACAACTCGGCGCCTATCTCGTACCAACCAGTGTGGCACGCGACTCCAGCCGAGTCCGCCAGCTGCAACTGCTCTTTCAAGGATACCACGAAGCGGTGGAACTCGCCAACCAACCCCACGGATTACGCGACAGCCTGCCGCAACTGCTGAAAGAGCTCTGCCTGACACCCGACTCCCTCTGCGACACCATCGTACGTCTGCTGCCACCTTTTACACCACTCTACCGACCGGCACAAAGCGATGCCAATGCAGCACTGCGCTGGCTGCGATCCCGAGGCAAGGCAGACAACCGCTACAACACTGATACGCTAATACTTGAAATCCATGGACTTGAAAGCATTCGATAAGCTATATACCGAAACCGTCGAAGCGATTGCCGAGCGCCGACTCACAGACGCTATATCGCTCACCGAGGCCATCAGCCGCGACAATTCCGACGCAGACTTGTGCCACGAAGACTTCACGAAACTGCGCGAAGACTACAGCGCCATACTCCGTCCCTTCACAGCCAACGGATTCGACGCCGCTATCTCCGAAAGCTTCCAAGACCTCTTCCGCCGCACGATAGAACTGTTGCAGAAGGTACGCTATCAGTGGGAACTCGAGCACGACAGCACTTTCTTCGGCCGCATGAGCGCCGAGATGAAAGACTACGGCGTCGTAGCACTCGACAACCAACTTATCCACGCCTCACACAGTAAAGTCGGCAACCAGCCCTACCACCTCGCCGTCGATGCGGCCTTTGTCCTGTTTTGGATTGCCCCCATCAACGAGGAGCACCGGGAACTTCTGGCCTACCACCTGCGACAACAGGACCATTTCTCCCGCTGCGTGATGGTGGGCGGACTGATGATGAGTGGCATCGACTGCTTCTCCGAGAACAAGATACAACTGCTGCTGGAACTCGGGCAGCTGGCAATGAAAGATTTGCAGAACGCAGATCTTATCGAGGACGAAGGCGAGCGGCAGCGCGCCGAGAAAGAGGCACAAGATCTGATGGGGCGCGTAGCCGTAGCACTGACGCTCGTCTATCAGCACAACCGCGCCTTCTTCCCCTTCTTCCCGAAACTCGACGAAGGACTGCGCACGTTCTTTCATGCGAAAGTCCTCAAGCCCCACCTGCCAGACCTATTGCAAGCCTTTGTGTGTCAGTCGCTGACAGATCGAGTCGGCAAACGCATCGACGACCTCCTGCCAATCATCAAGGAACTCATCGAAAAGCAACAGCCCCGCCTCAACCCTGGCGAAGAAGAGGAAAAAACAGACGAGTGGACTCAGGACATGGAGGATATCTTCGAAACCAAGGTGACGAGAATAGAGTTGAAGGGCGAAAAGTCATTCTTCAACAAAATGGCAAACTACGCCCGATCCGTAGATACGATGCGACAGATGGGAATGGACGTAAACCACATCAACCTCATCGCCATGAAACGCTCGGATTTCTTCAAGCATACCGCACACTGGTTCTATCCCTTCAGTATGGAAGAGCCTTTCGCCAAGAAAGGGCTGCACCTCGCCAACGGAAAACTCGATGCCATGACCGTTAATATCATGAACCACAGCCGCTTCTGCGACTGCGACCGCTACTCCTACGCGGGAATGATGAGTCTTTTGCGGCGAGGCGGTCGCAAGTCCATCAGCGACCGACTGGACGAGCAATTCAACCAGATGGCAGAAGAGGAAGGCGTCTCCAACCCCTTCGATGAAATTGACGAAAACGACTACTCCCTCAATCCCTTCACGAATTTCTGTCAGGTCTGCTACCGATTCTTCTACGGCAACCTCTGCCACGGCGAATACGACTTCACCTTCGCGGCAACCGACGATATCATCCTACCATTGCTGCCGTACTTCGAGGGACAGTACAGCAACCTCAGCGACATCGAAGACAGCATCTATGCCTATTTGATGCTCGGCGACAGCCAACACGCAATCGTGCTCCTCAACTACTTCATGGAGCACCACGGCACCACAGCCAAAGCGCTGGAACTACGTGCCCACGCCTTCATGCAACAGCAACAATGGCGCAGTGCCATCAGCGATATCCAGCAGAGCCTGCTTATCAACGACAACGACGACCTGCAACTCGACATGGCACGCTGTTTCGAAGCCCTGTCCGACTGGGATAGCGCCATTCCCCTCCTCCTCCACGAGGACGAGCGGCGCGAGGGCAAAGATGCCGACCTCACCGAGGAAATAGGACGAGGATTCATCCAGCTACGCCGCTGGGACGAGGCCGTGCAACGCTTCTTCAAGCTGGAATTCATGGGAATGCACCTCGCTGTCAGTCAGCGCGGTATAGGATGGTGCTCGCTGCATCAGGGCAAGTACGAGCGTGCCGCACAATACTATCAGGCCATCATCCAGAAGGCCAAGAAGCCACTCTGGGAAGATTATATCAACCTCGGCCACGCCCTCTGGCTGCAAGGCCGCACCGCTGAGGCCGTGGAAGCTTACCGCAAGTCCTTCACCTGCTTCAACCGCGCCAAGAAAGCCCAGCGCCAGCAATTCCGTCATTGGGGCGAAGCCTTCAACGAGGACGCCCGCTCCCTCCTCGCCTCCCACTTCTCCACAGAGGAACTGGCAATCATGACTGACGCCGTCACCACTAAGTAAGAACAAAAAGACGTATTCATTTCTTCGCTTTCACGGACGAAATGAGGGCGTTTTTGCACATTCCAGACCTTCAATATGAACTTTTTACTGGTTTTTCTTTGTTAGTTCACGACTTATTCCTACTTTTGCACCGAAGTCCAATCAAATATAGCCAATATGTCATATCATCAATTAGCCCAATTGGAAGTGCTGAACGCTGTGAACGCTATTAGAACCGAAGCGGAACTGTTAGAGTTCCGGGATTATATCGCTCAGTATTTTGCCCAGAAAGCCCAGAAAGCCATAGATGATCTTTGGGAAAAGGGTGAGATAAACGAGGATACAATCAATCAATGGGGTGCAGAACATATGCGTACCCCTTATTGTGACAAACGACTCCCATTTCAGTATTCTCAAGGAGATTGAATGGCCGAGGTTGAATGTCTTGACGATAGTCGAATTTTTAGAGCAGATAAGCAAGGATAATACCTATAACTAATTTTTCTCCATTCCGCTCCCTCCTCGCCTCCCACTTCTCCAAAGAGGAACTGGCAATCATGACTGACGCCGTCACCACTAAATAAGTTTTTTTTGCTGCGGCACAGAAAGCACGTGCTTTCGGAGAGTTTTTCAATTGAATCGCATAACTGTCCAACTTTTGAGTAAAGCGCTTATCAACAAGAGTTTGGTTGCTTCCTATTCATCGTACGGACCGTAATCATCCTCCTTCTCTGCCGCCATCAGGTAGCCGCCATCTTCTTCGACCGAATAATCATCGTAGCGAATCGAATGCAGAGGAACTACGGGCGTTTCCAGATTCTCCTCGTCGTCAGCCCAGCGGTTGCACTGCTCCATCACCGTCCTCAGCGCCTGTTCCTGCCCTTCGGGCGGGTAGTGGTATTTCTTCAGCAGCCGCTTCACCATCACTCGCATCTTTGCGCGGGCAGAGTCCTTGTGGTTCCAGTCTATGGTGCGGTTGCGGCGCAGCTGTTCCGTCAGTTCCTTCGTCAGCGCCAGGAACTCATCGTTTGTATAAGCGTCCCTGACGCCTTCGGGCGAGCTGAGCGCATCGTAGAAGGCTTTCTCTTCCGTAGTCAACCCCAGTGCGTCGGCCTCAGCTTCGCTCTCCTTGATTTCCGCTGCCATCTTCAGGAGTTCGGCAATCACTTCTTCGTTGGTCAGCAACCCTTTCAGGTAGTTCGACAGGGCGTCGTTCATCATCTTGCTGAACTTCAGGCTCTGCACGATGTTGGTGCGCTCGTAGTTTCGGATGCGGTTCCTCAGCAGGTTTTCCAATATCTTCACTGCCAGGTTCCTCTCCTTCATCTTCTTCAGCTCGGCCAGGAAGCTTTCGCTGAACAGCGAGAATTCAATATTGGGTGTCAGTACTTCCACGCCCTGACTCTGTATGCTCTGTTCCAGCAGGTGCGAGATGCGCTCATTGATGTCGTGCTTGGTGATTGCCGTTCCTGTAGTCGAAAGCCTTTGCAGCATCACCCTCACGGCATCAATGAAAGCCACTTCCTGTTTCACGCGCTGCGGAATCAGCGACTTACACAGCGTCTGGGCGTTGTGCAGCAGCTGGCTTTCGTTGATGAAGTCCTTGCGGCGCTCCTGCTTCTGCGCCTCCAGCATGAAGTTCACACCGCCCTTGATGAGTTGGCTCCTTTCGGGGTCGCTGCCTTCGTACCAGCCTTCGTAGTCGAAGCCGTGCAGCAGGTCGCGGCAGATCTCCAGCTTCTCCTGGAACTTCACCAGTGCCGTCTTGCTGATATCCGGGTCGCCGAACTGTTGGCGGTCGCGGCTGGTGTAGTCCTGCATGGCTTTCTTCAACGCCTGTGCAATGCCCACATAATCCACTATCAGGCCGCCTTCCTTTTCCGGGAACACGCGGTTCACGCGCGCTATGGCCTGCATCAGGTTGTGGTCTCTCATGGGTTTGAAGACATACATCGTAGCCAGCGACGGCACATCGAATCCCGTCAGCCACATATCCACGACGATGGCTATCTTCATGGGACTGCTGTCGTCCTTGAACAGGGCGGCATATTCCTTGTTGCGCCGGGCGTCGATCACGTCGTGCCACTCTTCCTTGTCCGTATTGGCGGCACTCGCCACCACGTGCACCTTCTCCTGCCACGCGGGTCGCAGCTCCAGCAGCTTACGGTAGATCTTCACGGCTGCCTCTTTGTTGTAGGCCACGATCATCGCCTTGCCCGTCAGTTCGTACTGGCGGTTTTGCTCGTAGTGCTCCACGATGTCGCGGCACAGGCTGTCTATGGTGTCTGGGTGGCACAGTATCTCTTTCAGTCCGCTGTTGTCGCGGCGGGCTTTGTCTATCTGCTCTTCCGTAGCCCCCTCGTCTGCCAGTCGGTCGAACTCCTCGTCCAGCTTGCGCAGCGCCTCTTCGTTCAGGTTCAGTTTGACGACTCGGCTCTCGTAGTACACAGGCTTCGTGGCTCCGTCCGCTACGGCCTGCGTCATGTCATAGATGTCGATATAGTCCCCGAAGACCTCCTGTGTGTCGCGGTCGCGGTCGGAAATAGGCGTTCCCGTGAAACCAATGAACGAGGCGCGGGGCAGTGCCTCGCGCATCAGCAGCGCAAAGCCCTTCTTCATCTTCTCTGCCTTCACGTCCCAGTGCTCATCGCCGTATTGCGAGCGGTGGGCCTCGTCCGTGATGACGATGATGTTCTCTCTTTCCGAAAGCAGACCCGTGCCCTCCTCGAACTTTTGTATGGTGGTGAAGATGATTCCGCCCGTCTGCAGGTCTTTCAGCTTCCGCACCAGGTCTTCGCGCCCTGCGGTCTTCGTCAGCTTGCCTTTCTCGTTCAGCTCGAAGCCCACGCGCTGCGGCTCCTGACGCAGGAACCGCTGGCACCCTGCAAACTGCTCATACAGCTGCTGGTCGAGGTCGTTGCGGTCGGTCACCACCACGATGGTGCATTGCGGGAACTCCTGTATCAGCCGGTGGACATAGAACACCATCGAGAGACTCTTTCCTGAGCCTTGCGTGTGCCAGAACACACCAATCTTTCCATTGCCACCAACGGCGGTATGCGTCTTTGCTACCGCTTTCCCGACGGCAAAGTACTGGTGGTAGGCTCCCATAATCTTCGCCGTCCGCCCGTCCTTGTGGTCAAAGCAGATGAAGTTCTGCAGGATATCCATCAGCCGCGCTTTCTCGAAGATACCCAGGAAGGGCGTTTCGTAGTCGGCAATCTCACGGGTCTCCACGCTCCCGTCCTTGCTCTTCCATTCCATATAGCGGTTGGACTTCGAGGTGATGGTGCCCACCCTGGTGGTCAGCATATCGCTTGTCACGCTGAAGGCATTATAGACAAACAGCGAGGGGCATTTCTGCTGATACTGCTTGATTTGCAGGTAGGCATCCTCTTCCGTGGCCTCTTCACGGGTGGGCGATTTCAGTTCAACCACCACCAGCGGCAGGCCGTTCACGAACACCACCAGGTCGCAGCGGATCTTCTCGTGTTCTACCACCGTCCACTGGTTGCAGACCTTGAAGCCATTCCTTTGCGGATGGTCGAAGTCTGCCAGCTTCACCAGTGCCGTCTTCGGGCGCCCGTCCTCCGAGTACTTCACCTCCACGCCGTTTTGCAGGTAGTCCGTCAGCGTCTCGTTGCGCTGCTCCAGCGTTCCTTCGTGGATGTGTGTCACCAGTCGGAAAGCCTCTTGCAGCACCCCTTCACTGAGCCGTGGGTTCTGCTTGCGCAGCGCCAGCCTCAAGTCCTCCTAGTAAGGGCTACGGAAGTCACGCTCCACGTCGTAGCCGCACTCGTAGTCGTAGCCCAGTTTCTGGAACAGCGCTATCAACGCCTGCTCGTAGTCGTTCTCTGTAAAGTTGTCGGTCATGATAGTTCCTTTTTCAGTTCATGATACAGTGCCAAACCTTTAACGGTCAGGAGATACTTTTGACGGGGATGGCGAGGAGAGTTCGGATAAAGAAGGCGTACAAATCTTCCCTTCATTGAAGGGTTGAGGTAAACATCCATGAAACTCTCTCGGTCTTTCAACCCTAATCCGTTAAGCATTTCTCTTACAGACATTTCTTTGTCTCCGAGAATGATTACCAATTGTCTGATGTATTGGCTTTTGGTGCTGAACTTGTCATGTGACTTGTCGGGTTGCTTGTCGGGTTGCTTGTCGGGTGCCTGTCCTGAAATCAAATTCGGTTGCTCACACCATTCCGCCGCCGGGTGGATATGCAGGTAGCGGTTACGTAAATCCCATTGTTCACCCAGCAGAAGATTCCGAAAGAAACGTTCCAGATAGATTGGGGTATAATCAATACCATTACGAACATTCTTGTAGTTGGCTCTCACCAAAGCATTTCGGAAATACCAAGAGTGCTTCGCAAATAGGTCATTCTCCACATCAAATCCAATAGAACGCAGATACAGAATCACAAAGACAGCTGTTGTGCGTGTATTGCCTTCGCCGAAGGCGTGTATCTGCCAAAGGCCAGATGTGAATTTGGAAACATGGACAACGATTTCGTCACTACTCAGCCCTTTATAGCTGAAGTTGCGCTCCTGCTCCAGATCGTAGTCGATGGCGCGGCGCAGATCCTCCCAGTTCAGATAGCGTACCGTGTCACCCTCCAACACCCACTCCTTCTTGGTGATGTCGTAGGTGCGGAATTCACCCGCATGTTTCATCACGCCCTCGAATACACGTCGATGTACAGACTGATAGCCGCCTGTGGTGAAGTCGAAAGTATGACTGGACAGCACCTTGACGATGTTCGACGACACACGGTCGGCTTCTTCCTTATCATCATCGTGAGCATCGTGGGCGGTCTTGGTGATATAATACTGGTTAACCAGTTCACGAGCCTCGTCGATGGTAATGTCACCCTCAATGTGCTTACGGGCCGTATCTTGCAGATAATCAGACACTTTCAAGCCATCTACAGCCTGAAGTCCAATAGCCGTCTGCCAATAGCCTGCCTTTTCCTGTTGTGCAGGCTCTCCTTGACGGATATACTCGTCGAAATCCAAATATGTTTGTTTTTCGTTCATATCACAATATTTTCAACTTCATTTACTTTCAGTTCACCCGGCATCAGGCATCTTCATCATGTCCCTCGCCTTTATCTCGCAGTCGCTTGACGGCTCTGTCGAAATCGCTTTCCAGCAGGCGCATCTCCCGCTCGCGGTAGATTTCAAATTCCCGTTCGGCCTTCTCAATAGCCTCTTGATGGGAGATGGTGCCGCTGCCTTCGAGGATGTTCTTGCGCAAACGGAGTATCTGATCATCGAGCGCAGCAATCCAGTCGGCCATCCTCATGGGGTTTTGTTCCAGAGCCTGAAACTCAGCATAGTCAAGGAACTGTGAAGTGAGCAGGTTCAAGCGTTGCAGCTCTATTTCTGTCAGGTAGTTCTTGGCAATTTTCACGTCATCGCGTGTTACGTAGTTCCCTTTGAAGTTGGTCATCCCTACGAAGGGCTTCTCGTTGTCCACACGCTCATAGATCAGTTCTGCTGCGGTATGCTCATGCACGGCATAGTGCATCTTGTTCTGCACGGTGGCAAAGAACAGCTTTGTAATATGTGCACGAGGGTCATAGTCAATGCTGGTGGCATAGATATCCGTCACTTGCTGGTAGAAATTGCGTTCACTGCTGCGGATGTCGCGAATGCGCTGCAGCAACTCCCTGAAATAGCGGTTGCCGCCCTGCTTCAGACGCTCGTCGTCCATCGTGAAACCCTTCTGGATGTATTCGTGCAGCCGCTGAGTAGCCCAACGACGGAAACGCACAGCTATAGGTGACTGCACGCGATAGCCCAAGGCGATAATCATGTCCAAATTGTAATGGTCGATTTCTCTTTGCACCTGCCGCTTACCCTCTTGACGAACTAGAAAGAATTTCTTTCGAGTTCCATCTTCCTCCAATTCCTTGTCTTGATAAATGTTGCCAACGTGAAGGCTGATATTCTGAGGGGTGGTCGCATAAATCTCTGCAAGGTGCTCGCGTGTCAGCCACACATCTTCATCGGCAAAGCGAACATTCACGTTCACTTGTCCTTCAGCATCTTGATACAAGATCAATTTATTCTCTTTCTCTGCCATACCAAATACACCTTTATATTATAACGTCACATCACCTACTTTTATTTCACCTGACATCAAGCGAGGCAAAAGGGTGTCGCGAAGGGCCGCGAGACGGTGGGATTCTTGCTCATTATTGTATATCAGTGCATACATACTCTCCAATTCATTAGTAATTTGAGCTATATCAGTTCCGAAACGAACTTTTATAGCTGCTATTTCTTCATAGTTACCTTGTGGAAACGTTCCTGAACGTGTCTCTGTCTTATTTGTAAAATCCATCCAAACTTCATCATCTATTAGATATTGATAAAGTAAAATACTTGATATTAATTCAGCACGATTTCTGATAACCATTAACTGAGTTGAAGCAAGATAAGCATCAGCATCAAAATTGCAATAACCCCAATGTCGATTTCTGGGACGCACCTGAGAATACAAGATGTATCCCTTTTGAAATCTTTTCTTGAAATGTCCTTTGAGGTTTTTGTTTTCTGAATAATTGTGATGTTCAAAATGCCCCTCTGTAACATCGCTGCTGTTTACAAGTACAACCTTAGGCAGATCACATTTTGTATAGTCTGTTATATTCATGGATAATTCGCCAATCGTTACTTCTGAATGACATCCGGACAACCACGACTTGAACAAAGCCTGAGCTTGAGCCTCCAAATTCTCATTGATGCGACGATTCAACTCGATTTTATCATCGAGGGAGGAGAGGATGGCAGCTACTTTCTTCTGTTCTAACAAAGAGGGCGCGAAGAATGTATAGTTGCGCATTGTTTCTAACGACACATTTTTTATGGTTGTTCCTGTAGCAAGTCTTTCTATTTCCTTTCGGAATTTGCTATTCGCCACAACATAATACATGAAGTTTACATCAAATTCTTCCTTTACATTGAAATAACAAGCGCTCTTTCCTAGTATACACGGCTCACCATTGTATCTGGCAACATTACCAAGTGTACCATTGATGGATACAAAGATAGTCCTATCTGTAAGTGGTTTTTGATGTTTTAATGCTTCTACTAAAGATACTCGTCTTGTGTTTTCACGAATAACAATTTTTCCATTTTCAAGATTGTTACCATTAATGAAATACACAGAGCCTCCTTCATCATATTTAGGGGTTCCGTGAATACCGTCACCCAAAATAGACGTCGCATCCTTTATTTTATATTCCTTCCACTCTTCCATCATTCTTCCTGTTCTTTTTCGTTAAACTCTTCAATCCACTCTTTCACTTTTGCCTGAAGCAAAGCTTTATCCGGCAAATAGAGTTGATAGGCTGTGGCATAGATATTCGCTTCTTTTGGCAAAGTCAACTCCACCAACGCATCATTTTGTGTTATGCTTATAATATCAGAATTGGCTAAACGCTGTTTAGCCTTTTCATCATCGATAGGATAAACACCGTTTAGCTTTTCGGAATATACCTGATAGAATTGCCTAATATTTTTCATTGAAGGATAAGACCATCCCTCTCCAAATCGTTGTGTTAGTCTTGCAGACAAATCTCTTAGAACTTGCTTACCATATTCGGCTCGAACATTACCTCGTTGCTCATACTCCACGATATATTGTCCAATGCGGTATTTGGTATACACCTCTGCCAGATTAATCGCAGAAGCCACTCTTTGGCGGGACTGAACAATGAGTTTTGCTACTTTTTCAAAAAGCACATCCACTTTTTCTATATTCTTGTTCTCTTCCATAAATGAGAAAAATCTGTTTATATTCCTTCCACTATTCCAAAGTCAATCCTCCTTATGTTGCAGACGGAAGAATTCTTTCTGCTGTTCTATCTCTCGACGCAGTTCCTCTTTTGTAGGCATATATGTAAGGTACTTAGCGGCAAAGTACGTGTACTCCACATTTCGCGCGCAGCCTCCTGCTCATACCACACTCTGCCTCTTTCCGTATTCTCCTGTAAAATAATACGGTAATGGGTCCATGAAAGTTTAATTGGAGATTTTGCACGCAGTGAGTTCAAAATGTTTTTTAGATTGTCTCCAGATTGTGAACGCGCTGTGTTCACAATTTGTTTTTCAATAGATTTTCCGCTCACTGCGTGGAAAAAGTTTGGGAATGACTTGTAGAAATCTAAATAGTAATACAGGTTTCTCCGACTAAAGCTATCACCATACTTTTCTATTAATTGAACAGCTAATCTTCGAATGGTCTGTTCTCCATATTCTGCGCGCTGTCCTTGCAGTACATCATGCTGAATGCGCATCCCCAGCAGCCAGTTACGCTTTATCAGCGTTTCGTTGACCAAACGGTAAGCGTAGGCTTGAGCTTGATCTATAATCAGACAAACATCCTGAAACAGTACTTTATTCTGCTGTTCAGCCAATATTGTTGTATTTTTGTTCTCTTCCATAACCTTACTTGATTTCAAATCCTATGCTACCGAGTTGCTTCCTGATCTCCTCCTCCAGTCGGTGGCTCTCCTTAAAGAGTCCACTCAGTTCTGAGGTCAGGCGCTGCATCTTCTCGGCAAAGGGCTCGCCGTCATCTTCCTGCTCGGCGATGCCTACATAGCGGCCTGGAGTGAGGATGAAATCTTGCGCGGCGATGTCTTCGAGGGAACGGACGGCGCAGAAACCTTTCTCATCTTCAAGGGTGCCGTTGCGGAACTGGTCGAAGGTTTCGGCAATCTTCTGGATATCCTCCGCCATCAACTCACGCACGGCGCGGGTCACCATTGTTCCCATATTGCGAGCGTCAATGAACAGCGTCTTGCCAGCCTGCTGTTTGTTGCGAGAGAGGAACCAGAGAGAGACGGGAATGCCCGTGCTGTAGAACAGCTGCGAGGGCAAGGCGATGATACCTTCCACCAAGTCGGCCTCCACAATCTTCTGACGGATCACGCCCTCGCCGCCCGTCTGAGAGCTGAGCGCACCATTCGCTAATACCAGGCCAATACGGCCAGTGGGCGAGAGGTGGTGAATCATGTGCTGCATCCAGGCGAAGTTCGCATTGCCGGCAGGCGGCAGACCAAACTTCCAACGGACGTCTTTCTCCAGTTTGTCTGCGCCCCAGTCGCTGAGGTTGAAAGGCGGATTCGCCATGATGAAGTCGGCCTTCAACGTGGGGTGCTGGTCGTTGAAGAACGTGTCGGCATACGACTTGCCGAGGTTGGCCTCCAGACCTCGGATGGCAACGTTCATGTGGGCCATCTTCCACGTCGAGGGGTTCGCCTCCTGACCATAGACGCTGATGTTGTTGATGTCCTTCTGATGGTTGTAGATAAACTTGGCGCTCTGCACAAACATACCGCCCGAACCGCAGCAGGGGTCATAGACGCGGCCTTCGTAGGGCTGCAGGATTTCTACGATGGTGCGGACAATGCAGCTGGGGGTGTAGAATTCGCCGGCGTTCTTGCCCTCCATCGAAGCGAACTTCTGCAGGCAGTATTCATAGACGCGCCCCAGCAGGTCCCGTTCGTCGCCGGAGGCCAGCATGTGGATATTCGTGAAGAGATCTACCACGTCGCCCAAGCGCCGCTTATCCAATTCCGGGCGGGCATAATTAGAGGGGAGCACACCCCGCAGCTTCGGGTTCTCCCGCTCTATGGCTTCCAAGGCATCGTCGATGACCTTGCCGATTTGCGGCGTGTGTGCCGCCAGGCTGATCACCTGCCAGCGGGCGTCTTGAGGAACGAAGAACACGTTGTCGGCTTCGTACTCGTCCTTGTCTTCTACGTCTGCATCGGGCTCCTGCAGCAACTCCGTGTACTTCGCCTCGAACTTGTCGCTGATGTACTTTAGGAAAATCAATCCCAGCACCACCCCTTCGTACTCCGAAGCATTCAGGTTGCCGCGCAGCTTATCCGCTGCCCGCCATATCGCATCCTCAAAACCTATTGAGGTCGTATTCGTCTGTTTTTTTGCCATATCTCTTTTGAAATTCTCCTCAATATACTTCTTCAACTATTCTTTTGTAGCCGTGCGAAATCCCGAGTTTCGTGACGCTCATCGCAGCGTGAGCACGGCTTGCCGAACAAATTTTGAATTTAAAACAGTGGCTTCGCGCTCGCGCGTTGATGATAGCCAAAAATTAAAACCTAAATGAGATGATTTTAAAATATTTATTTATGGTTATATCAGTTAAGATATTGCGGCAGAAGGTTCATCTACCGATGATTTCGCTGCAAAGATAATGCTTTTTTCCGAAAGGAAGAAAAAAAGAGGGAGAAAAGTGGTTATTATTCTCTCTCTAAGTGAATTTTGCAGGCGATTTTCGCCTATTCGGGCTGCAAATAAGATTAGGTTTTGAAGTTTCGCAAGTGATGCCGTAGGCATCAGACAATGGTAGCCAGCCATTTCAATGGCTGGTAATGAGGATGTTGACGTATAGCGTGCCGTAGGTACGCGATACCTAAAGGCACGCTTTTTCCTGGCCGCTATATACCAGCCGTTGAAACGGCTGGCTACCATTGTCACGCCCCGCTGGGGCTTTGTATTACAGCTGGTTAGCATACTATCGAAACTTGAGTTAGGTTCTTATGGCGATAGGATTAGGATCTTTTCGGAATAAGATTCGCATCTTATGTCGATAATATCTGCATCTTTTTTCCTACACCCTTAGTCATATCAGCGGGCTCAGCCCCCCTCTAAGACCCCCTCTATATAAAGGGGGCTAAGAGGTGGGGCTCACGCCCTCTAAGTCGGCGAGCTGTTTCAAATAATTAGATGATTATTGGCTGACATGCCCCCTACGCCACAGAATTTGTCAGAAGAGCCGGCGGAAGAGGGAGAAGAAATGTCCCGTCTGGCGGTGGCCGAGGTTATACTGCACGGGGAAGTAGTACTCGGTCGTGCAGGGAAGTAGTACTCGGTCGTGCGTGGAAGTAGTACTCGGTCGTGCGTGGAAGTATAGTTACTTGTCGAAGTAAGTATAGTTTGTTCAACTCATCCCCTTATAGGCGGTTGTCTCATTAGTGAGACTCGTGGAGACATATAGACGTGAGGGACGAGACGTATGGACGTGAGGGACGGGACGTATATAGGCAGAGGCCGTGACGTACTTTTGCGGAAGGCGTGACGGATTACAGCGGAAGACGTAACGGATTACAGCGGAAGACGTGACGGATTACAGCGGAGGACGTGACGGATTACAGCGGAAGACGTGACGGGTTTCGAATGCATTTATGGTGTGTTCATTTAATTATTTTTTCTCAAAAATCCCCCGAATCCACCGATTGAAGCCCTTGTTTTGTCTGTTGAGACCTGTTTTCAGAGGGAATTATCGGTGGATTCGGGGGATTTTTGAGAAAAAGTTTTTATTCAAGTTTTGCTAGTATGCTCGCTCGAACTTTGTTCGCTTCGACTCTTCGAAGAACCAGCTGTGATACAAAGCCCCAGCGGGGCGTGACAATGGTAGCCAGCCATTTCAATGGCTGGTAATCCCTGTCGCGTACCTACGGCACGCTATCCGTCAACATCCTCATTACCAGCCATTGAAATGGCTGGCTACCATTGTCTGATGCCTACGGCATCACTTTGCGAAACTTGAAGTTTTTATTTTATGTTGAATGAGACTGGGAGAAGAGGTGGGTTGGGCGTCAGAAGAATCGGCGGAAGAGGGAGAAGAAATGTCCTGTCAGGCGGTGGCCGAAGTTATACAGCTTGCGGTAATCCTCTGCACGGAACGGCGTACACTGGCGGCGGTCGGCCTCGAAGAGCTGCTGCAGCTGGTGGGTGGTGCAGGTGTCGAGGATGAAGCTGTTCACTTCGTAGTCGCATAAGAAGCTGCGGCCGTCGAGGTTCGTGCTGCCAATCGTGCAGAAGCGCCCGTCGACCATCATCACCTTGGAATGATGGAAGCCGGTCTGGTTATAGAGCACTTCGGCTCCGCGCTTTGCCAACTTCTTCATTTCCAATGCCACCACGTCGGGAGTAATGGGCACATCGCTCTTCGCCGAAACCATGATCTGTACCTTCACGCCCCGTTCCAGCGCCCTGCGCAGCGCTTTGCGGACGCTCTTTACATTCGTGGGATAGGGGTTGACAATCTGGATGCTGTCCTGAGCGGCATCGATGGCAGCGACGTAAGCCTGCCTCATATACTTCGATGCCTCATGAGGTCTGCGGTCTACCACGCCAATAAGTTTCTTTCCAGCTGAGGGGGTGGTGTCTGTAAGCAACTGGAAATCATTAGCCGGACGGACTACAGGAAGGAACTTGGCACTGTACTCCGAAGGCGTGGCAGCCTGCGGCGCATAAATCTCGTTGAGCAGGATTTCGCCCGTCTGCTGCCACCACATCCTTGCAAATATGGCCTCATACTGCGCCACGACATCGCCCGTCATTTCCATGTGCATATCCCGCCACTCACCGAACTGAGGCTTGCCGTGGATGTAATAGTCTGCCACATTCATACCACCGGCGTAACAGACGGCGCCGTCTATGATCACAATCTTGCGGTGGTCGCGGTGAAAGGCGTGATTGACCCACGGGAACTTGATGGGATCGTATTCCTCCACCAGTACGCCCGTTTGACGGATGGTCCGCAAGTGTTTGTTCTTCAAGGGGCTGTCGTTGCTGCTGTTACCGAAGCTGTCGTAAAGTGCGCGGACTTCCACTCCCTCCTTGGCTTTCAGCCCGAGCAAGTCGAACAGCGCCATTCCGATGGAATCGTTGCGAAAGTTGAAATATTCCAGATGAATGAAGTGGCGCGCCTGACGGATTGCCGAGAACAGCGCATCGAACTTTTGGGCACCAGTGTGCAACAGCACCACGCTGTTGTTTGCCGTGAACTCCACGCCTAACTGCTCCTGCAGGCTGCGGCGCAGGAGGCTGTCGGAAGGCAGCACAGCACCGTCGGGCTCCTGAGCAGGAGCCTGAAACACAGACGATAAGATGAGGGCAAACAGCAACAGGCGTCTCATCACAACAGGCAGCTTAGCGAATCTACGATTCCGAGAAGATGGTGCTCTGCGTCGACGACAGGCACAGCGTGAATATTATTTTCCTGAAGCATGCGCTGCACCATCGGAAGCTTCGTGTCGGGACCTACGCTCTTTGGCTGGCGCGTCATCACTTCTCCGACGGTCACGTCGAAAAAATCCTCGCGGCGAGCCTGCATGGTGCGGCGCACGTCGCCGTCCGTGATGACTCCTGCCACGCGGTCGCCTTCCATGACCACTGCCATGCCCATCTTTCCCTTACTGACGAGGGTTACAGCCTCGGCGAGGCTCATCGAGGGCGAGAGCAGCGGCAGATTCTCGGTCCGCATCACGTCACTGGCAATCGTGAGCAGCCGGCGACCCAGCGAACCTCCCGGGTGGAACTGAGCGAAGTCACGCGCCTGGAAATGACGCACTTCCATCAGCGCAATTGCCAGCGCGTCGCCAAAGGCAAGCTGTACGGTCGTGGAACTCGTCGGCGCCAGATTCAGCGGACAAGCTTCCTCCGCCACATGCAGCAGGATATGTAGGTCGGCATTACGGGCCAGCAGGGAATCGGCGTTGCCAGATATTCCCACCAGCGGAATCTTATGTTCCTTCAGGAAAGGCACTATTCGCAGCAGTTCCTCGGTCTGTCCGCTATTCGACAACGCCACAACCACATCGTTCTGGGTAATCATTCCCAGATCACCATGAAACGCATCTAACGGATTGATATAGAAGGCGGGGGTTCCCGTCGAGGCCAGTGTGGCGGCAATCTTCTCGCCCACATGGCCACTCTTTCCTACGCCTGTGATAATGACTTTTCCGGTGCAGTGCAGCAGCAGCTCCACGACGCGATCCAGCTGTTCGTCCAACTGGGGGATGATATTCAATATAGCGGCGGCCTCATCGCGCAGGCAGCGTTCGGCTACGCCTTTGACATTTATGTTATTAACCATAGTTTTCGCTAAACGATCAAGCTCTTAATAACTCCTTCCAGATCTTCCAGCCGCAGCATATTAGGCCCGTCGCTGAGTGCGCGGTCTGGGTCGGGGTGGGTCTCGAAGAAATAACCCGTAGCACCGAAGGCCTTGGCAGCCAAAGCCATCGAGGGCACGAATTCCCGGTTGCCGCCCGTCTTTCCACCTGCGGCACCGGGACGCTGCACCGAGTGGGTGCAGTCCATGATGACACGCGGCGTCCAACGCAACATCTCAGGAATATTGCGGAAGTCCACGACAAGGTTGTTGTAGCCGAAGGTGTTGCCACGCTCCGTCAGCCACACGTCGACGGCTCCGCTCTCGCGGCACTTCTCCACAGGGAACTGCATATCCTGACCCGAAAGGAACTGGGCTTTCTTGATGTTCACCACCTTGCCCGTCTTTGCCGCAGCCACCAGCAGGTCGGTCTGCCGGCAGAGGAAGGCCGGAATCTGGAGGACATCCACCACCTCGCCGACGGCAGCAGCCTGGGAACTCTCATGGATATCCGTCAGCAGCCGGAGCCCGTATTTTGAACGGACATCAGACAGCATCTGCAGTCCGCGCTCAAGACCCGGACCACGGAACGACGAGAGGCTGGTGCGGTTGGCCTTGTCGAAGGAGGCCTTGAAGTAAATATCGAGGTCATACTTCCGCTGGAGACGGACAAGTTCCGAGGCAACGCTATCGAGCACCTCGGCACTCTCGATGACACACGGTCCTGCTATGAAAAGTGGCTTCATTGGGAAGGATTTTATTGTTTTGGCGTGCAAAATTAGATGAAATAGCGCGCATAAGCAAGTTTTCGTGTAAAAAAGCGATAAACTTTCTGCTTTTTCGAGCAAAAAAGCGTACCTTTGCACACTGAAACCTACAACGAGCACTTTTATATTATGGATAAAGTCATCATTAACTGCTACGAGGACTTCGAAAAATACCTCGGAAAAGAAATAGGAACATCAGAATACCTGTTGGTAGATCAGGAACGTATCAACCTTTTCGCGGATGCCACCCTCGACCACCAGTGGATTCACGTCGACGAGGAGCGTTGTCGTCAGGAAAGTCCCTTCGGACAAACCATCGCCCACGGCTACCTGACCCTCTCGCTGCTGCCCTACCTGTGGGACCAGATCATCCAAGTCAACAACCTCGAACGCCTGGTGAACTACGGAATGGACAAGATGAAGTTCGGCCAGCCCGTGCTCTCCGGTCAGAGCGTCCGACTCAATACACACCTCGAAGCGCTGGCCAACCTGCGCGGCGCTATCCGCATGAGCATGCGCTTCAAGATTGAAATCAAGGAAACGGGCAAGACCGCCCTCGAAGGCGTCTCGACGTTTGTCTATTACTTCAAAAAGAATTAAGCACTCCAAAAATCATACATGGCACAAAATAAATTCCGCGGCCTCGGTATCGCTCTCATCACGCCTTTTAAGGCTGACGGCTCTATTGACACCGACGCTCTGATCCGACTGGTGGAATACCAAATCACGTCGGGAGCCGATTTCCTATGCATCATGGGCACCACGGCCGAGACCCCTACCCTCACCCGCGACGAGAAGCGCTGGCTGAAAGCACTGCTCGTGGAACGGGTGGCAGGACGCGTTCCGCTCCTCATGGGATGCGGAGGAAACTGCACGGCAGCGGTCGTGCAGGAACTGCAGGAAACAGACTGGACGGGAATCGATGGCGTCCTCAGCGTCTGCCCGATGTACAACAAGCCCTCGCAGGAAGGACTCTACCAGCACTTCCGCGCTATCGCAGAGGCTTCACCAGTACCCGTAGTATTATATAATGTACCCGGGCGCACGGGCGTGAACATGACTGCCGAGACCACCCTGCGGCTGGCTCGCGACTTCGAGAACATCGTTGCCATCAAAGAGGCCAGCGGCAATATCACCCAGATGGATGACATCATCAAGAACAAGCCCGAAGGCTTCGATGTCATCAGCGGTGACGACGGCATCACCTTCCCGCTGATCACCCTCGGCGCCGTGGGCGTCATCAGCGTCATCGGCAATGCCCTGCCCCGCGAGTTCTCGCGAATGGTGCGTCTGGCACTGCGCGGCGACTACGCCTCGGCACTCCACATCCACCACAAGTTCGCAGAGCTGTTCAAACTGCTTTTCGTCGACGGCAACCCCGCGGGCGTGAAGGCAATGCTGCATGCTATGGGAATGATCGAAAACCAGCTGCGCCTGCCTCTGGTGCCCACCCGACTCACCACGATGGAACAGATTTCTGCCATCCTGCGTGAACTGCACATCAAATACTAAACAATCATTATTATCCTCAAATAAAACCTAACTACAATGGACAACGAACTGATTAAGAGTTGCGAGGCCAAGGCCCAAGAGTGGCTTGCCTCCCCCGTTTATGACAACGAGACAAAGGACGAAATCCGTGCCATGTTGGAATCCGACGACAAGACCGCCCTTGTGGACGCATTCTATCAGACACTGGAATTCGGCACCGGCGGCCTGCGTGGTATCATGGGCGCAGGCACCAACCGCATGAATCGCTACATCGTAGGCGCAGCCACACAAGGCTTCGCCAACTATATCCTCAAGGCCTTCTCAGGCCGCAAGGACCTCAGCGTGGTCGTTGGTCACGACTGCCGCAACCACGGCCGCGAATACGCCGAGACCGTGGCAAACATCTTCTCGGCCAACGGCATCAAGGTCTATCTCTTCGAGAGCCTGCGTCCCACGCCCGAAATCTCCTTCGCCATCCGGCAGCTCGGAGCTCAGGCCGGCGTGAACGTCACCGCCTCCCACAACCCGAAAGAGTACAATGGCTACAAGGCCTACTGGGAAGACGGCGCACAGGTGCTGGCACCCCACGACACGGGTATCATCGACGAGGTGAACAAGGTGAAGATAGAAGACGTGAAGTTCCAGGGCAACCCCGACCTCATCGAGATCATCGGCGGCGAAATGGACTGGGATTACCTGCAGGCCGTGAAGGAAGCCATGGTTGACCAAGAGGTCATCAACCGCCAGAAGGACCTGAACATCGTCTATACTCCGCTGCACGGAACCGGCCGCGTCATCATTCCCGAAGCACTGCGCAGCTGGGGATTCCAGAACATCCATGTGGTGACAGAGCAGATGGTCATCGACGGAAATTTCCCCACGGTCGTAAGCCCGAATCCCGAGAACTCCGAGGCCATGACATTAGGAATGAAGCTCGGCACAAAGCTGAACGCCGACCTCGTCATTGCTTCTGACCCCGACGCAGACCGCCTCGCTATCGTCTGCCGCAACCCACAGGGCGAATGGGAAATCCTCAATGGAAACCAGACCTGCATGATGTTTGCCTGGTACATCATCGCCAATAAGAAGAAACTCGGCCAGCTGAAAGGCAACGAGTTCCTGGTGAAGACCATCGTGACCACCGAGCTGATTAAGAAGATTGCCGAGAAGAACGGCGTGGAGATGATGGACTGCTACACCGGCTTCAAATGGATTGCAGCCCTCATCCGCGAAAACGAAGGCATCAAGAAGTACATTGGCGGCGGCGAAGAAAGCTTCGGTTTCCTGCCGTTCGACAAAGTACGCGACAAGGACAGCCCTGCCTCCATCTGCCTCATCTGCGAAATCGCAGCCTGGGCCAAGGACAACGGCAAGACACTGTATGACCTCCTCATGGACATCTATCTCGAATACGGCTTCACCCTGAACCATACGGTCAACGTCGTGCGCCCGGGCAAGAGCGGTGCCGACGAGATCAAGCAGATGATGGTGGACTTCCGCGGTGCCAAGGCTCCCAAGACCCTCGGCGGCAGCAAGGTCATCTGTATCAAGGACTATCAGGCTCTCACCGCAACAGACAGCGAAGGCCAGTCCGTGAAACTCGACATGCCTGCGACCAGCAACGTGCTGCAGTGGTTCACCGAAGACGGTACGAAAGTCAGTGTGCGCCCCAGCGGCACCGAGCCGAAGATTAAATTCTACATCGAGGCACCAGCCACCATGGAATGTCCGAAGTGCTACACCAGCGCTACAGCTGAGGCTATGGAAAAGGTGAAGGCTATCTGCAAAGATTTAGGAATTTAATGAAGACTTTATGGAGTTGCCTCTGCGCAGGCGACATCTTACTACGGAGAGAGGGCTCGACCCTCTCTCTTCCCGTAGGTGACGAACCGCCTGTGGAGTTGCAGCCATGGAACAAGGTGACCACTCTCCAGTTTCCCTCCTTGACGGGTGGGGCCGCGTCAATGAATGTGGTACGTCTCGATCGTCCGGTCGCTAATAACGAAGGACTGGAGATGATGAACCTCCGCGCCAGCTTCGACGTCCTTTCCACAGAGGAATATAACCTCGCCGGCAAGGCACAGGAACTCATCTACTGGGACCAGAACACCAAGTACTGCGGTTGCTGCGGAGCACCCATGAAGTTCGAGACGGAAATCAGCAAACGCTGCACCGAGTGCGGCAAGGAACTGTGGCCACAGCTCGCTACCGCCGTCATCGTTCGTATCACCCGCCAAAGCAACCTCAACGGTAAGCCTGCCGAGGAAGTGCTCCTCGTTCACGCCAATAATTTCCGCCGCCCCTACTACGGCCTCGTGGCCGGATTCGTAGAGACGGGCGAGACGCTGGAAGACGCCGTGCGCCGCGAAGTGCGCGAAGAGACGTCCCTCGAAATCAGGAACATACGCTACTTCGGCTCCCAGCCCTGGCCCTACCCCTGCGGACTGATGGTGGGATTCACCGCCGACTACGCATCCGGCGAAATCAGCCTCCAGCGCAGCGAACTCTCCAACGGCGGCTGGTTCACCAGAGACAATATGCCGGCAATACCCGGAAAAGCATCCATTGCCCGCCAACTGATTGACGACTGGCTAATACAGGAATCGTAACCAATAAAACTATAAACCTCAATTAATTATTCAAGCAAAAATGAAAATCAAAGCCATTTTGTTGGCCGCTGTGGCCATCATGCTTACCCTCACCAGCTGCAACAAGCAGAAGTACGAATCGGTGAAGGGCGACCCGATGCAGACCCGCATCTACACATTGAAGAACGGACTGAAAGTCTATCTTTCCGTCAACAAGGACGAACCTCGCATTCAGGCAAACATCGCCGTGCGCACTGGTTCACGTAACGACCCCGCCGAGACCACCGGTCTGGCTCACTACCTCGAGCACCTGATGTTCAAGGGCACCAAGCAGTTCGGCACCAGCGACTCTACGGCCGAGGCTCCTCTGCTCGATGAGATAGAGCAGCGCTACGAAGCCTATCGTCTCCTCACGGATCCCGAAGAACGCAGACAGGCTTACCACGAAATCGACAGCGTCAGCCAGCTCGCCGCCCAGTACAATATTCCCAATGAGTATGATAAGCTGATGGCGCTCATCGGCTCCGACGGCACAAACGCCTTCACCAGTTACGATGTCACCTGCTACGAAGAGAACATCCCATCCAACGAAGTGGAGAACTGGGCACGCATCCAGGCCGACCGCTTCCAGCACATGGTCATCCGCGGATTCCACACCGAGTTGGAGGCCGTATATGAAGAGTACAACCTCTACCTCAGTGAGGACGGAGAGAAGATGGTCAACGCCCTGCTCAAGAAGCTCTACCCCACTCACCCCTACGGCACACAGACCACTATTGGTACGCAGGAGCACCTGAAGAATCCCTCGATCACCAACATCAAGAACTACTTCAAGAACTACTATTGCCCGAATAATGTGGCAATTTGCCTGTCCGGCGACCTCGACCCCGACAAGACGATCGCCATCATCGAGAAGTACTTTGGCGAATGGCAGCCGAACCCCGACTGCAAGCGGCCTGAATACGAGCCGGTGGCTGCCCTGACAGCACCCGTGGACACCACGGTGTTAGGTCTCGAAGCCGAAAATCTCTATCTGGGTTGGCAGGCTCCCAGTGCCAAGGAGCGTTCCTGCGACACGCTGTCGCTCATCAGCGAAGTACTGAGCAACGGCCGTGCCGGACTCATCGACCTCGATATCAATCAAAAGATGAGCATGTTAGGAGCTACGGCCAGTTACGAACCGCTGGCAGATTACGGAATCTTTGTCATAGGAGGCTCGCCACGTCCTGGACAGACGTTGGAAGAAGCTCGCGAACTGATGCTCGCTGAAGTCGAAAAGCTGAAAAGCGGTAATTTCCCCGATGAACTTCTGCACGCCATCATCAACAATTTGAAGTTGAGAGAGATGCGCTCGCTGGAGCACAACAATGCCCGCACCAGTATGTTCCAGAATGCATTTATCAATGGCATTGAATGGAAAGACGCTGTGGCTCGTATCGACCGCATTGCGGCACTGACTAAAGATGATATCGTAGCCTTCGCTCAGCGCTTCTTCAACAACAACTACGTCACCGTCTTCAAGCGCCAGGCCGAAGATCCGAACATCAAGAAGATCGAGAAGCCCGAAATCACCGCCATTCCTGCCAACCGCGACAAGATGAGTGCCTTCGTCAAGGAGATTCAGGACACCGAGGTCGAGCCCATCCAGCCCCGCTTCGTGGACTTCAAGAACGACCTGGTTGTAGGCAACTGGACGTCTAAGACCGACGATGCTCCCGAGCACAAGCTGCCGCTGATCTATAAGCAGAATACAGAAAACGGCATCTTCTACCTCGTATTCCGTCTGCCTTTCGGAACTGCTGCCGACAAGCGTTTGGACGCAGCCAGCGACTACCTCGAACTGCTTGGCACCGACACGCTGTCTGCAGAACAGATTCAGCAGAAGTTCTACGGCTTGGCTTGTTCCTTCAACGTACACCCGGGTAGCTATCAGACCACCATCACCCTCTCCGGTCTTGATGAGAATATGCCCGAGGCTCTGGCTCTGCTGGAGAATGTGTTGAAGAACGTTCAGGTGGACAGTGCCGCCTATGCAGCCTACGTTGCCAACCAGGCCAAGGCACAATTCGATGCCAAGCTGGAACAGCAACAGTGCTTCCAGCGCCTCTATGCATTCGGATTCTTTGGTCCTCGCAACCCCCAGCGTGACATCATGACCGCAGCCCTGCTTGCTCAGACCGACCCGCAGGAACTCGTAGACATTCTGCATAACCTGACCAGCTACGAACATACGGTGCTCTACTACGGTCCCCGTTCGTTAGGCGACATCGCTCAACTGCTGACACACGAACACCAGCTGCCCGCTGAACTGAAGGCACCTCTCACCTTCGAGGACTACAAAGAGGAACTGACGCCCGAGACGGAGATCCTGCTGGCTCCCTATGACGCAAAGAACATCTATATGATGGCTTTCCATAACGATGACTATATGTGGAAGCCCGAAGCTACTCCCGTGGCTGCACTCTTCAACGAATACTTCGGTTCCGGCATGAATGGTATCGTATTCCAGGAACTGCGCGAGAGCCGGGGACTGGCCTACAGCGCAAGCGCCTACTACAACCAGGCTCCCGATCGCAAGGGTCACCCCGAGACGAGCTACATCTTCATCATCTCGCAGAACGACAAGATGATGGACTGCATCCACACGTTCAATGAAATCCTCGACACCCTGCCCCAGAGCCAGAGTGCCTTTGAGATTGCCAAGCAGAGCCTGACCAAGCAGCTGGCCGCTCAGCGCACTACCCGCTTTGCCGTCCTCAACGCCTGGATGGCTGCCCAGGACAAAGGCATCGACTACGACCTCAATGAGAAGATTTACAACGAGCTGCCGAATATCACACTCGACGACGTCGTCCGCTTCGCTAACGAACGCATGGCCCGCAAGCCTCGTCGCTACATGATTCTCGGCAACGAGAAGGAACTCGACCTGCCCGCTCTGCTGCAAGTAGGTCCCGTCCGTCGCGTCAGCCTCGAAGAAATCTTTGGATATTAATAAGGCAGAAAAAAAGACCCATCCCCCGCCCTCCCTGTAAGGGAGGGAGTGGTTACCAAACAAGTTCAAAGCATTTTTCTATATGAAAGCAATTCAACATTTTTTGCTTAAAATAGCTATTACAAGTGTATTAGTAATCGCTCCCTCCCTACAAGGGAGGGCGGGGGGAGAGTCTCCCCTCTGGCTGCGCTCCGCCGCCATCTCACCCGATGGCCTAACCATCTGTTTCGCCTATAAGGGCGACCTCTTTACCGTATCTGCTTCAGGCGGGCAGGCTCGTCAGCTGACGAGCAACGCCGCCTGGGACGGACTGCCCGTCTGGTCACCTTCAGGAAAGCACATCGCCTTCGCCAGCGAACGCGAGGGAAGCCTGGATATTTACTTGATGACCGCAGAGGGTGACGACGTGACCCGCCTGACGACCCGTTCTTCAGCCGAGACGCCCCTGGTCTTCCTCTCCGACGACGAGCTATTGTTCACTTCTACTGGCTTGCCCACAGTGGAAGATATGCAATATCCATCCAACACCTATACACATATTTATAAAGTGCGCACGCGCGCGGGAGCAAGACCCGAACGATTCTCGGACCTTACGGTAGGAAACGTGACCGTGGGTCCCGGCGGTTCACTCATCTATGATGCTGTCAAGGGATACGAAGACCCTCTGCGCAAGCACCACACCAGTAGCATTGCCCGTGACCTATGGCAAGTAAGTTTCGCGCGTCATCAGACGGCAGACCGTAAGGCTGGCCGTCCCGCCAATTTCGCGGAATACCAGCAGCTCACACAGACAGCATCTGAAGATCGCTGTCCCGTCTATGTCGCTCAGAGCCAAACACTCTACTGGTTGTCTGAAGCTAATGGTACGTTCAACGTCTGGAGCCAGAAACTGAATGGCGGCGGCAAGGCACAGCGCCTGACGAGTTTCACCGAAATGCCCGTCCGCTACCTCACCGCATCGCAGGATGGCACGCTCTGCTTCTCGTGGGATGGTGAACTCTACACGATGAAGGCCGGCTCGTCGCCCAAAAAGGTGAACATCAGAATCACGGCAGACACCAACGAGAAAGAAGCCCTGCACTTTGTCTTCACGGGCGGAGCCACACAGGTAGCCCACTCGCCCAAGGGAAAGGAAATCGCATTCATTCTGGGAGGCGACGTCTATGTCACATCACTGGACTATAAGACGACCGTCCGCATCACCGACTCCCCCACTCGCGAACGACATGTCACTTTCAGCGAAGACGGCAGGAGCCTGGTCTATGACAGCGAACGCAATGGCAGATGGGCCCTCTACCGCGTAAGCATCAAACAGAAAGACGAAAAACTCTTCACCTACGCCACCGAACTGACAGAGGAAGAACGCCTCACACCCGAAGACCAGACATGCTTCGAGCCTGAATACTCCCCTGACGGCAAGAAAATTGCCTTCCTGCGCGGAAGACAGGAACTCTGTGTGCTCGACGCCAATACGAAGGCGATTACGACAGTCATGCCGGGGCGCTTTCAGTACTCCTACAGCGATGGAGATCAGTCCTTTGCGTGGAGCCCGAACTCCAAATACCTGCTCAGCGAATACCTTGGAACGGGCGGTTGGAACCTCACTGACATCGCACTGATTCCAGCCGACGGAAAAGGAGAAATTGTCAACCTCACGAACTCCGGTTATTCAGAGAGCAATCCCCGTTGGGTCCTTGGCGGAAAAGCCATCATCTTCCAGAGCGACCGCGCCGGAATGCGTAGCCACGGCTCGTGGGGGTCTGAGGATGACATCTACATCACCTTCCTCAACTCCGACGCCTACGAACGCTTTAATATGAACAAGGAAGAGCGCGAACGTTTCGACGAAGCCGAGAAGGAACGTAAGGACAAGGAAAAGAAGGAGAAAGAGGAGAAGGAGAAGAAAGACAAGAAAGATAAAAAAGATAAGGACGACGAGAAGGCCAAAAAGGAACGCGAGGAGCAGCAGGCCAAGGAAGACAGCATCAAAGCCGCCAACCCCGTCCTCGACCTTCGCGACCTGGACCTCCGAACCGTGGGCCTCACCTCCAACAGCGGTAATATCGGCGATGCTGTGCTCAACAAAGAAGGCACCAAACTCTACTATGTCGCCACCAACTATCCCAACGGCCCAGCCCTCTGGGAACGCGACCTCGAAAAAGGAAGCACCAGCATCAAGGCGCAAGGTGTCAGTTTCTCCGTCTTCGACCTCACAGGGGATGGAAAGATCGCCTACTACGCTTCTGGAGGCCGCATCAAAAAACTTGAAATAGAAGACGGTAAGATCTCCGACGTGGAGTTCGAAGCCTTCCACAACGACTACCCTGCCGGCTGGCGCAAGCAGACCTTCGAACACATCTGGCACCAAACCCACGAGAAACTCTACGACCCGGACATGAACGGTGCAGACTGGGAGATGCTGCACGAGCGCTACAGCCGTCAACTGCAATATGTGGGAAATACACGCGACTTCGCAGAACTCTGTTCAGAGATGCTGGGCGAACTTAATGTCTCGCACACAGGATGTCGCTACCGCCCAAGCAACGGAACCGGCAACACACTGACAACCGCCGACCTCGGAGCCTTCCTCGACGACACGTATAACGGCGACGGGCTACGCATTATGGAACTCATCCCCGGCAGTCCTCTTACCCGCCAGCAGGGAGTCGGCGCTGGAAGTATCATCACCCACATCGATGGACAAGCCATCAAGGCCGGCGAAGATTATTATCCCCTGCTCAGTGGGAAGAGCGGCCGCTATACTCGCCTGACTATCAAGGATTCCAAAGGCACAGCAAAGGACTACACAGTCCGTCTGCAATCCAACTATACAGAAGGGCTATACCGCCGCTGGGTAGAGCGCAATGAACATATTGTTGACAGCCTCTCGAAAGGCAAACTCGCCTATGTTCATATTGAAAGTATGAACACCGCAAGTTTCCATGAACTCTATCGTAAGTTGCTGTCTGACAAGAACCGAACGCGCGATGCAGTGATTGTGGATGTGCGCCACAACGGAGGTGGATGGTTGCACAACGACGTCTGCGAACTACTCTCCGGTGTGGCAGTGGCACAATTCACTCCACGCGGACAATATATCGGCGATGACCCCTATAATCGCTGGACCAAGCCTTCGTGTATGCTTGTCTGTGAAGACGATTACTCCAACGCCCACGGAACGCCCTGGCTCTACAAGGAATTAGGCATCGGCGAACTCATCGGAGCGCCGGTGCCGGGAACCATGACCGCCGTATGGTGGGAGACCATCGATGACATCGTTTTCGGTATCCCACAGGTGGGAATGAGAGACCGTCGGGGCAAGTACCTTGAAAACCAGCAACTCGAACCCGACCACCTCATCATCAGCCAGCCAGGCGATCTTTTACACGGCCGCGACGTACAACTGGAACGCGCTGTTGAGTTGATGTTAAAGAAGAAATGAGCTTAACGAAGGAGGAAAGTGCGATTATTTGGCACTTTCCTTTTTCATTCAAAAAAAATGTCTTACCTTTGCCCACGAGAAAAGCAAACGAGTCATGAAACTCATCCTTCTGTCCACATCCGACTTCTTCGTAGAAGAAGATAAAATCATAAAGGCCCTGTTCGAAGAAGGCCTGGACTTGCTGCACCTGCGCAAGCCCGACAGCGAACCCATTTACAGTGAACGTCTGCTGACCCTGTTGCCCGACGAATGGCACAACCAAATTATCGTTCACCAACATTTTTACTTGAAAGAGGAATTTCAGCTAAGAGGCATTCACCTAACAGCCAAGAATCCGGAACCACCCAAGAACTATCGCGGACAGATCAGCCGTTCGCTCCATAGCATCGAAGAACTGCGCACCCAACGCGAAGGAATGGACTACGTGTTCCTCTCTCCCGTTTTCGACAGCATCACCTACCCTGAGCGCCACGCCGCCTACACCCACCAGGAGCTCTACGACGCCACGCGCGCCGGACTCATCGACCGTAAGGTGATGGCCGCAGGAGGCATCAGCGCAGAGACATTGCCGCAACTGGCCGACTACGGCTTTGGCGGCGCTGTCGTTCTCGGCGACCTCTGGACGCGATTCAACATTCATTCAGGTCTCGACTTCAAAGACATCATCACCCATTTCCGCAAGCTGCGCAAAGCTGCGGGTTAAACAATAACCACTTAACTGCGGCAAAGCCGCGTCAAACATGAGCAACTTCCTCGTCTTCTCGGGCACTGCCACCCGTTATCTGACAGAGAAAATCTGTACCAGCCTCGGAATCGAGATGGGTAACATCAATGTCACACACTTTGCCGACGGAGAATTCACCGTCAGCTATGAAGAATCCATCCGCGGTCGCGACGTATTCCTCGTGCAGAGCACCTTCCCAAAGAGCGATAATCTCATGGAGCTACTCCTGATGATTGATGCAGCCAAGCGGGCATCGGCCCGGACAATCAATGCCGTCATTCCTTATTTCGGATGGGCGCGTCAGGACCGTAAGGACAAGCCGCGTGTGGCTATTGGTGCCAAACTCGTAGCCGACATGCTCTCCGTTGCAGGCATCACGCGCGTCATCACCATGGACCTCCACGCCGACCAGGAACAGGGCTTCTTCGATGTTCCCGTAGACCACCTCTACGCCTCCAGCGTCATGCTCCCCTACATCCAGAGCCTGAAATTGCCCAACTTGGTCATTGCCACTCCAGATGTCGGTGGTTCCAAGCGTGCCAGCGCCTACTCAAAGTTCCTCGGTTGTCCGCTCGTGCTTTGCAACAAGACGCGCCGCCGTCCCAACGAGGTCGCAACGATGCAGATTATTGGCGACGTAAAGAATGCCGACGTCGTGCTCATCGATGATATCGTGGACACCGCAGGCACCATCACCAAAGCAGCAGACCTCATGATTGAGAACGGTGCTCGCAGCGTTCGCGCTATCGCCAGCCACTGCGTCATGTCTGGTCCCGCCAGCGAGCGTGTGCAGGCAAGCCAACTTGAAGAAATGGTGTTCACCGACAGCATTCCCTACAGCAATCGCTGCGCCAAGGTCAAGCAAATCTCCATCGCCGACCTCATCGCAGAGACCATCCGCCGTGTGGAACAGAACGAAAGCATCAGCAGCCAATATCTCATCTAATCATAGCATCCATCGTGTTCCCGTAGGCTCCACTGTCTACGGGAACCATTGCGCCAAACACGTAAGAATAAAACAGTAATGATACGCATCGCCGTTCAATCCAAAGGTCGTCTGTATGAAGACACGATGACCCTGCTCGCCGAGGCGGGCATCAAAATCCCTTCGAGCAAGCGCACCTTGCTTGTTGAATCCTCGAATTTTCCCATTGAAGTTCTTTACCTGCGCGACGACGACATCCCACAGAGTGTGGCCACTGGAGTGGCAGACCTCGGTATCGTGGGTGAGAACGAGTTTGTCGAGCGCAACGAAGAAGCAGATATTGTTCGCAAATTGGGATTCAGTAAATGCCGTCTCTCGCTGGCAATTCCCAAAGGCATCGATTATCCGGGCGTGGAATGGTTCGAGGGCAAAAAGATTGCCACGAGCTATCCTGGCATCCTGCGCTCTTACCTGGAAGAGAAAGGTGTCCACGCTGAGATCCACGTGATTACGGGTTCTGTAGAAATAAGTCCGGGAATCGGACTTGCCGATGCTATCTTCGATATCGTCTCTTCTGGCAGCACGCTGGTGAGCAACAACCTGCGCGAAGTGGAAGTGGTGATGAAGAGCGAAGCACTGCTCATCGCCAACAAGAATATGGACACAGAAAAGCGAGCCATCCTCGATGACCTGCTGTTCCGCATCGAAGCCGTGAAGGCTGCCGAAGACAAGAAGTATGTACTGATGAATGTGCCCAGCGAACGGCTGGAAGACGTGATCGCCGTACTGCCTGGAGCCAAGAGCCCCACCGTTATGCCACTGGCCACGCCTGGATGGAACTCTGTGCACACCGTCATTGACGAAAAACGTTTCTGGGAAGTCATCTCGCAGCTGAAGGCACTGGGAGCTCAAGGTATCCTGGTGATTCCTATTGAGAAGATGATTCTTTGATAAGTTGACAAGTTGACAAGTTGACAAGTAGACAAGTTGACAAGTAGACAAGTAGACAAGTAGACAAGTAGACAAGTTGACAAGTAGACGAGTTAACAAGTTGACGAGTGGTAAATCGTGAAATAGTGAAATCGTAAAATTGTGAAATCAATCTATGAAGATATATAGATTTCCAACAGAGGAGCAGGTGCGGGAAATCATCACCCGCCCGACCAAAGACGCCAAAGACCTGACAGCCACCGTGTCTGCCGTACTCGCTCGTATCAAGAGCGAGGGCGATGCTGCCGTACTCGACTATGAACGGCTGTTCGACAAGGTGGAGCTGAAGGCACTGGCCGTCACGGACGAAGAATTCGCTGCCGCCGAGGAACTGGTGAGTGCAGAACTGAAAGCCGCCCTCCAGCTGGCTCACGACAACATCGCCCGTTTCCACGAGGCACAGCGCTACAGCGGCATCGACGTGGAGACATCACCGGGTGTACGCTGCTGGCAGAAGAGCGTGCCCATTGAACGAGTTGGACTCTATATCCCCGGTGGCACGGCCCCCCTGTTTTCCACCGTTCTCATGTTAGCTACCCCCGCCCGCATCGCCGGATGCAGCGAGATCGTACTCTGCACTCCTCCGCAGAAGGACGGCAGCGTACACCCCGCGATCCTCATGGCAGCACGCATTGCAGGCGTCAGCAAGGTCTTCAAGGCCGGTGGTGTCCAAGCAATCGGCGCATTGGCCTATGGCACAGAAAGTGTACCCAAGGTCTTCAAGATCTTCGGCCCAGGCAATCAGTACGTGCAGTGTGCCAAGCAGTTAGTGTCGTTGGCCGACGTTGCCATTGATATGCCTGCAGGTCCCAGCGAAGTGGAAGTGATTGCCGACGAGACAGCGAATCCAGCCTTTGTCGCTGCCGACCTGCTCTCTCAAGCAGAGCATGGAATGGACTCGCAGGTACTGTTAGTAACCACATCAGAGAGCATGATTGCTGCTGTCGAGGCAGAAGTCAACAAGCAGCTGGCAGCCCTGCCGCGCAAGGAGATTGCAGCAGCCTCCCTCGCCAACTCCCGCCTGGTCCTCGTTGGCTCATCCGCCGAGGCACTCGCCCTCTCCAACCGCTATGCCCCAGAGCATCTCATCATCGAAACCGCAGATGCCGAAGCACTGGCTGCGAAAGTGGTCAACGCAGGTAGCGTCTTCATCGGACACCTCACACCAGAGAGCGCCGGCGACTACGCCTCTGGAACCAACCACACCTTGCCCACAAACGGCTATGCCACAGCCTATAGCGGCGTGAACCTCGATGCCTTCTGCCGCAAAATCACCTATCAGAAGATTACACCCGAAGGACTGCAAAGCATCGGACGGGCGGTGGAACTGATGGCTGCGGCAGAACAGCTGGATGCCCACAAAAATGCAATGACACTCAGACTCCAAAGCCTATGAAATCGCTACAAGAACTGACAAGAACGAACATCTGGAACCTCACACCGTATTCTTGCGCCCGCGATGAATTCAAAGGGCGTGCGGCCAGTGTCTTCCTCGATGCCAACGAGAACCCCTATAACAACCCGCTGAACCGTTATCCCGACCCGCTACAGGAAAAGCTGAAAGCCAAGTTGGCACCCATCAAGGGGGTGCCTGCCTCACGCATCTTCCTCGGCAATGGATCCGACGAGGCCATCGATCTCATCTATCGCATCTTCTGCGAACCGCGACAGGACAACGTGGTAGCTATGGCACCCACCTATGGAATGTACGGCGTCTGCGCAGATATCAACGATGTCGAGTATCGCCCCGTGACACTCAACGATGACTTCACCCTCGATGCCGAACGCCTGCTGGCTGCTGCCGACGAGCACACAAAGGTCATCTGGCTCTGCTCGCCCAACAATCCTACGGGCAACGCTCTCGACCGCAACGCGATGGAACGGATACTCACTGAATTCCAGGGCATCGTCGTCATCGACGAAGCCTATTCAGACTTCTCCAGCCAGCGACCTTTCCGCCTTGACCTCGACCGTTTCCCCAACCTCATCGTACTGAACACCTTCTCTAAGCTTTGGGCATCTGCCGCCATCCGACTGGGTATGGCATTCGCCTCTGAAGAGATCATCGCGCTGTTCAATAAGGTGAAGTACCCCTATAACGTCAACCAACTCACCCAGCAACAGGCACTCACCGTACTCGACGACCTGCAACACATCGACCTCTGGAAAGCCACCCTGCTAAAAGAGCGCTTCCAACTGTTGCCCGCCGTTGCCGAACTGCCCATCTGCAAGGCCGTCTATCCCACGGATGCCAACTTCTTCCTCGCTCGCATGAGCGATGCCAACAGCATCTATAACTACCTCATCGACAGAGGTATCGTGGTGCGCAACCGCAACCGCGTACAGCTTTGTGGAAACTGCCTGCGTATCACCATCGGCACTCCGCAGGAAAACAACGCGCTGTTGGGGGCGTTGAGGCAGTACAGACCCACCCCTTAACACCTCCCGTCAGGGAGGGGAGTTCCTGTCCTTTTGACTCCTTTTTTCAATTAGTTTTTCTCCTGTTATGACTAAAGATAAAGAATCTATGCGCATGCCCGCCTCCCTCACTGACGGGAGGGGTACGGGGGTGGGTCTTTTATTCATCGACCGCGATGGCACAATCCTGCAGGAACCGGCCGACGAGCAGATCGATTCCTTCGAGAAGTTCCACTTCGTACCAGGAGCCATCAGTGCCCTGCGCTTCCTGCGCCAACACACCGACTTCCGATTCGTAATGGTTTCGAATCAGGACGGGCTCGGCACACCCAGCTATCCAGAGGAGGACTTCTGGCCCACACAGAACCTGATGCTGGAAATCCTTGAGGGAGAAGGCGTCACCTTCGACGATATCCTCATCGACCGCAGCTTCCCAGAGGACAACCTCCCCACACGTAAGCCTGGCACCGCCATGCTCACCGCCTACCTGGACGGCTCCTTCGACCTCGCGAACAGCTTTGTCATCGGCGACCGCGAGAGCGATGCACAGCTGGCCGCCAACCTCGGCTGCCAGGCTGTCATCCTCGGAGAAGGCTACACTTGGGAGAAAGCCGTTGAAATCATTTACGCAGGCCCCCGCCGCGCCGACGTCACCCGCACCACAAAAGAAACAGATATCGCTATCAGCCTGAACCTCGACGGCACAGGCAAAAGCCACATCTCCACTGGCCTCGGATTCTTCGACCACATGCTCGAACAAATTGCCAAGCACGGCAGCATCGACCTCGACATCCAAGTAAAAGGCGATCTCCATGTGGATGAGCACCACACCATCGAAGACACCGCCCTCGCCCTCGGCGAAGCACTCCTCAAAGCTCTTGGCGACAAGCGCGGCATAGAACGTTATGGTTTCAGCTCCGAAACCTCCACCGCCGAGAGCCTCTCCTCCAGCAACCTCACGGCTGAATACACCCTCCCGATGGACGATTGCCTCTGCGCCGTAGCCCTCGACTTCGGAGGGCGCCCCTGGCTCGTATGGCAAGCCGACTTCTACCGCGAACGCGTAGGCGAGATGCCCACCGAGATGTTCCTCCATTTCTTCAAGAGCCTCAGCGACTCAGCTCGCATGAACCTCAACATCAAAGCCGAAGGACAGAACGAACACCACAAGATCGAAGGTATCTTCAAAGCCCTTGCCCGCGCTATCCGCATGGCAGTCCGTCGCGACATCCACCACATGCAGCTCCCATCCAGCAAAGGAGTGCTGTAGGAACGACCGTCACGTCCTCCGCAATAATCCGTTACGTCCTCCACGATAATCCGTTACATCTTCCACGAGAGGACGTAACGTTCTTTACGTATATACATTTCGCCCTTTACATATATACATCTTCGCCTTTACGTATATACGTCTCGGTCCTCACGTATATACGTCCGAACGAACTAACTGTACGTTCATCGCTGAAGATGCTTATCAGAGCGCGGCAGATAATAAGATCCTGCTCCACCATATAAGGTTCAGTCCAAGGAGCCTTCTCCTTCCATTCTTGGATAAAGAATTCTGGTATCATATTTCGTCAGTCTCTATTTCTTGATTGATAACCACCTTCCATCTGCCGTCAATCGCCATCTCGTCTGTTTGGGACTTCGACTGCTTCAGACGGATTTTTCTAAACAGCTTTCCCTGCTTTTGTGCCAGCATCAACAGACGGTCGGCTAACTCATGTTCTTCAATCAAATCAAGCAGATAGCCCAAACGCTGAATAACAGGTGCATTGAAGAAAGCGAGAAGGTCTGCGCTGGATTCATCGAAATGCATGTTCTCTGCCAGTTCTATCAATACCTCTGCCACACGGCTTAGCCCCCCCACCTTCTCCTCATTAAACACCAGGTCGAGTGCTGTCAGCTCTGGTGATGAAACATTCATGAATCCCATCTGGGTCTTCACCTGCTTCACGGAAGCCATCGGGAGTGGATTGCGAAGTGTGAAATCAAGCCTTACACCATTCTTGACTCCAGAACGGATGGGCGCACCATTGACAGTTACCTGAAACACCATCGCCCGCTGATGCCCAGCACCATTCAGCGCAGCAGCCGACAGCAGAGACACGTAATAATCCCTGCCCAGATGCTTCATTAGCCTGTCGATATAGAAGGATGGCGGTATCTCGCCCTTCAACCGATACTCCGTAGGCACCGTCACATAGAAATTCTGCCAGGGAGAGACAATCATCCCCTTCTTGACCAATCTCGACAACGCCGTCCTCAGACTTTCCTCTGTCAGCGACAGTCCTTGTGCCAGCACATCTCCCTTCGTAAAGATGTACTTTCCGCGTATCATCTGCTGGTCAACCCAATGCTGTAAACTGTCCGCCTGCATAACAATCGACTGCTAAAAATAAACTATTTTTGTTTATATTTGCTTTCCGACTGCAAAAATACGCAATATCATGATAACAACCAAGAAAATCGCCGATTATTTGTCATTTCCCTTATTTTTTCCTGCTAGATCATCGATAATAGCACCAGTTTCGGTTTGTGTAGTGTGTAGTGTTTTTGAAAAAATTCTCCGTTTTTACGAAGTCAGTGCACTCACATTTCGCGCTTCTATCATGGGATGCGGAGGCCGTCGATTTTCTCTAAGCGCTGACGAAGGCGGGGCATGAGACCGGCGCGAATGGAGAGGGTCATGAGGCAGTCGCCATCGAAGGATTGAGAGAGGATGGAGGGTGACTCCTCCTTCACGACACGCATGACTTGGTTCATCAGGGGGTATTCGAAGGCAATGGTGATTTGCTCATCAACCGTCTTCTCGATGATTGTGGAGGCAGCGATGGCTTCTGCGGCTGCAGCTTTGTAGGCTTGGATGAGTCCGCTGGTGCCGAGTTTGACTCCGCCGAAATAGCGGACAACAAGGATGAGGATGTCGGTCAGTTCGTTGCTGTTGATTTGTCCGAGGATGGGCTTCCCAGCAGTTCCGCTGGGCTCTCCGTTGTCATTGGCTCGGAAGGTGAGGCGCTGATGGCCAAGCATATAGGCGTAGCAAACGTGGCGGGCATCGTAGTATTTCTTCTGGTATTCCTCAAGGATGCTTTTTATCTCCTCAACGTTAGAAACCGGAAAAGCGAAGGCAAGGAACTTGCTTCGCTTCTCCGTATATTGCCCCGAGGAAGGGGAGGTGATGGTAAGGTAGGAATCAAAAGACTCACCCCCCGCCCTCCCTGTTAGGGAGGGAGCGGTTACTTTTGAAAGATTGCTATCATTCATTTAAGTTATCAATAACGACTTCTTAATAAATAAAGACCAGTCTTGAAAGGTAATTGCTCCCTCCCTACAGGGAGGGCAGGGGGTGGGTCCGTTAACTCAGTTTATGCACTACCAGGCCGCTGCGGAGTTTGGGCTCGAACCAAGTGGCCTTTGGAGGCATGATCTTGCCGCTATCGGCGATATCCATGATCTGCTGCATCGAGACAGGATAGAGGGCGAGGGCGGCACGCATTTCTCCACTGTCCACACGACGCTTGAGCTCAGCCAAGCCGCGCAGGCCGCCAACAAAGTCGATGCGGTTGCTGCTGCGGAGGTCGCCCAGCTGCAGGATCTCTTCGAGGATGAGGCGGCTGGAGATGTCCACGTCGAGCACGCCGATGGGATCGTTGTTGTCATAAGTGCCATCCTTGGCTACGAGTGAGAACCAGTGGCCGTCGAGGTAAAGGGAGAACTCATGGAGCTTTGCGGGCTTGTAGATCTCCGTTCCCTTGTCTTCTACGGTGAAGTTCTTGCGAATGGCATCGAGGAACTGCTCAGAGGTGAGGCCGTTGAGATCCTTCAGCACACGGTTGTAGTCGAGGATTGTGAGTTGAGAAGCCTGGAAAGCGACAGCCATGAAGTAGTTGTACTCCTCGTCGCCGCGGTGATTGGGATTCTGCTTGGCTTTCTCTGCACCCACGAGGGCAGCAGCTGCAGAACGATGGTGACCGTCAGCGATATAGAGCGACGGCATCTTGCGGAATTCCTCTGTGATGGTGGCAATGTCTGCGGGGTCGCTGACAATCCAGAACTTATGGCCGAAGCCATCGATGGGTGCAATAAAGTCATACTCCGGCTCTGTGGCGGCATAGCGCTTCAGCAGAGCATCGAGGACTGCATTGTCGGGGTAGGCAAAGAAGACGGGCTCCATGTTGGCATTGTTCACGCGGACGTGCTTCATTCGGTCCTCTTCCTTATCGCGGCGCGTGAGTTCGTGCTTCTTAATGACGCCGTTCATGTAGTCTTCGACGTATGCTCCGATAACAAGACCATACTGCGTCTTACCGTTCATCGTCTGGGCGTAGATGTAGTAATGTTCTTCCTTATCCTGCACGAGCCAGCCCTTATCCTGGAACATCTGGAACTGACGGGCAGCCTCCTCATAGACGCGTGGGTCGTACTCGCTGGTGCCGACGGGGAAGTTGATTTCAGGCTTGATGATGTGATACAGCGATTTCTCGTTATCACCAGCCTCAGCGCGAGCCTCCTCACTTTCGAGGACGTCGTAGGGGCGGCTCTCCACTTGTTCGACCAGGTCTTTTGGTGGACGCAAGCCCTTGAAAGGTTTTATTGTTGCCATCTGCTTACTTGTTTACTTGGAACTTGGTGATTCCCTCTTCGAGGAAGCCGACAATCTGGTGGGCGGCGGCGATGCCAGCGTTGATGTTGGCCTCAGCGGTCTGAGCGCCCATCTTCTTCGGTGTTGCAAAGTAGCGTCCTTCGAATTTGGCAAAGTCTGCATCTGCATCGGGTTTGATGTCGGTGACATACTTCAAGTCCTCGCGCTCTGCTAATAATGCCAGCAGTTCAGGCTCATTAATGACTTCCTTGCGAGCGGTATTCACGAGGATGCCACCCTTCGGCAGCTTCGAGACGAGTTCGCGATTGATGCTCTGCTTGGTTTCAGCGGTAGCAGGAATATGCAGGCTGACAATGTCGCTCTGCTCGAAGAGCTCTGCGGCAGACCCTACGGCTTTCACGCCAGCAGCCTCGATGACTTCTGCAGGGCAGTAAGCATCGTAAGCAGCCACGTCCATATCAAAGCCCTTGGCAATACGTGCCACATTGCGTCCCACTGCACCAAAAGCAAGGATACCCAGACGCTTGGCTTTCAGTTCTGTGCCGCTGGTGCCGTTGAAGAAGTTACGCTTGGCATATACCAGCAGTCCGAACACGAGTTCTGCCACGCTGTTAGCGTTCTGGCCCGGGGTGTTCATGGCCACCACCTTATGAGCCGTAGCGGCTTCGAGGTCGATGTTGTCGTAGCCAGCACCGGCACGGACCACAATCTTCAACTGCTTGGCAGCGTCCAGCACTTCGGCATCAACCTTGTCGGAACGGATGATCATGGCGTCCACGTCCTTGACAGCGTCCAGCAGCTGTGCCTTCTCTGTATATTTCTCGAGCAGAACCACTTCATAGCCGGCTGCATCGAACACTTCCTTGATGCCCTTCACGGCCACGCCGGAGAAAGGCTTTTCTGTTGCAATAAGTACTTTAGCCATAATTAATGCATTTTTTCAAATTCTTGCATGCAAGCTACGAGTGCATTCACGCCCTCGAGATCCATTGCATTGTAGCAGCTGGCGCGGAAACCGCCGACATCACGATGACCCTTCACACCGACCATGCCCTTGCTGGTAGCAAAAGCCATGAACTCATCCTGCAGTTCCTGGTACTCGGGTTTGAGAACGAAGGTGATATTCATACGGGAACGGCTGTCCTCCTCAGCAGTGCCGACGAAGAGCTTGTTGCGGTCGATCTCGCCATAAACAATTTCTGCACGCTGGATAGCCATCTTCTCCATGGCCTCTACACCACCCTGCTTCTTAATCCACTTGAGGTTCTGAAGAGCGCAATAGATGGGAACCGTCGGAGGCGTGTTGAACATGCTGCCTTTGCTGACGTGCGTCTGATAGTTGAGCATTGTGGGAATGGGACGGCTCACCTTGCCCAGCAGGTCTTCCTTGATGATGACGAAAGTGACACCAGCCATGGAGAGGTTCTTCTGGGCACCGCCATAAATCAGGCCGTACTTGCTGACATCAATGGGACGGCTGAAGATATCAGAACTCATGTCGGCAACCATGGGAACAGGGCTGTCGAAATCCTTCAAAATCTCAGTTCCGTAGATGGTGTTGTTCGTCGTTATGTGGAAGTAATCTGCATCTGCGGGAATCGTAAAGTCCTTAGGAATATAAGTAAAGTTCCTGTCCTTGCTCGAAGCTACCTCAACGACCTCACCAAAGAGCTTTGCCTCCTTCTCAGCCTTGGTAGCCCACACACCCGTATTCAGGTAGGCTGCTTTTTTCTCAAGGAGGTTGAAGGGCACCATGCAGAACTGCAGGCTGGCACCTCCGCCAAGGAAGATGACGCTATAACCTTCGGGGATGTCGAGAAGTTCCTTGAAGAGAGCTACTGCCTCGTCAACGACGGGCTGGAAGTTCTTGGCACGATGGCTCATTTCCATCAGAGAAAGACCACTGCCCTCGAAGTCAAGGCAGGCAGCAGCAGTAGCCTCCATCACCTCACGGGGAAGCTTGGAGGGACCAGCATTGAAATTGTACTTTTTCATAATCTGTGTGTTTATGAGTTTTGAAGTTTATGAATTTTATACTTTTGTGCCGCGAAGTTACGGCTTTTTCGGCATACGGCCAAATTATCTGTCATTTTTCTCTCCCTTTGGCCTTGCTTTCCAGCAAGTTTGAGGGCGTTTGCACAGTCCACTAAGCAAAATAGGGGGTCAGCGAGCTTTTTCAATAAGCGTTCTGACACCTTTTATCTTTTGTCCGCGCACGCGAAGGAGAACGTCATCTGCCTTCTGTCGGGCCACTGCCGCATAGGCCCAGTGGTCACCCACATCGATACGTCCCAGTTCCTCGCGCTGCAATCCACCCACCTTCGATAGGAAACCAACAATATCCACCTTGTTCACCTTATCCTTCTTACCTTTGCCGATATAGAGGGTGGTCCAAAGAGGGAGAGGAACTGCCCCGTCCCGCCCTTCGGGCATCTCTTCAGGAATGGAGGGAACAAGCTGCGCAATATTTTCTTCCGGTCCTAATATCACCCAAGCGTCCCCTTCCCTGTCCCATCGGGCTGTGCGCCCGTTGCGATGCGTGAATGCATCGGCATTCAAGGGCAAATGGTAATGAATGATATGGCGCACATCGTCGATATCCAGGCCACGTGCCGCCAGATCTGTAGAGATGAGTGTCAGGGCAGAACCTCCGGCAAAGCGGTAGAGTGCCCGCTCGCGGTCGCGTTGTTCCATGCCTCCGTGGAAGGCGCTGATGCTGAATCCTTCTTTTTTCAAGAAGTGTGCCACACGCTCCACACTCTCGCGATAGTTCACGAAGACCATAGAGGATTCCGCACCCAGGCGACAGAGCAGTTCGCGAAGGGTCTGCAGTTTATCCTTCTCGGGTGAACGAACGAGATGGACGGTCAGCTTGTCGTTCTGCGCAGTGCCGTCAAGTGGCTGGTCGGTGAAGTCCAGTTTCTCGAAGGCTGCACCGACGAACGCCGGAATCTGCTCGTTATCGGTGGCAGAAAGGAGGAACCTCCGACTCACATGAGGCAACATCTTGATGACTTCTTCCATCTCTGCCTGAAAGCCCAGTTCCAGGCTCTTGTCGAATTCATCAATGATGAGTATGCCGACTGCCGAGCCGTCAATATTCTGTTTGCGCAGGTGGTCTGCCGCACGACCAGGGGTGGCGACGACGATGTGAGGCTGCACTTCGCGCAACACCCGATGTTCATCCATCGCTGCCCTTCCGCCATAGCAGGCCACAGCCCGCAGCCCACATTTCATCGCCTTGATGACATCCACCGTCTGTGCAGCCAACTCTCGCGAAGGGACGAGGACGAGTGCCCGTGGCCAGGGAGTAAGGTTGAGCGTCTCCTTCGCATGACCTCCGAGAGAGTTCTCAGGAGCAATCGCATGCAGTTCCTCGGCCAGCGGAAGCAGGTAAGCCAGTGTCTTGCCGCTGCCCGTAGGCGACAACAGTACGAGCTGAAGGTTGCGACGATAAGCGGCAATCGTCTCCTGTTGCATCGCATTCAGTGCTTCGATGCCCAAATGGTAGAGGATTTCCTTCATGTCGGTGAAGCTGAAACTATTGAGAGGTTATTCACTAACAATGATGAACTTCTGCTGAAGAACGGGAATGGAATCCGTGATACCGTTGGATGTCAGCAACAACGTATCACGACGTTCCTGAGAAACCGTGTTCTGCTTGAGGTCGAGGAACACTTTATAAACGCCAGCTTTGCCCGACGTCTTCTGAGGTGTCACCCAAGAGCCGTCGACAGCCGTAAGCGTCCAATTGCTAAAGACCTCAAACTCCACGCTGTCCAGTTCTGCCGAGGCGGGAGCCGTCAGCGTCACTAAGCTGTCAGTGCGCAGGTCCATAGACACCAGGCGCGAAGGATGTGTGACTCCCAGATAGGGCACTTGAGCATAATAGGCCGCATTCGCGGACTCGCCTCCATCAATTCGCAACACAGCACTGCGCAGTTTCCCCGTGGTATTGGGAGTGAAGGTGAGTAATATTTTCTGGGTAATCATCGCATTGTTATACTTGTTCTCGAACTTAGCGTCTTCCTGATCGAAAGAGCACCAGGAGGGATCACTCGAAGTGAGCGTCCAGGAATCGGAAGAGGCGAAAACGAGACTGTCGCGGGTCTGGTCTGCCCAGAGGACAATACTACGCGTGTTGGACGAAGGATGAATAATCTCTGTGTAGTGGAACTCTTGCCCTTTGCCACAAGCGATGAACAGGAGTCCAGCGAGGGCGATAAAAATTGTTGATTTCTTCATGTCTGTATGTTGATTAATTGTCGTCATACCACTGTAGTTGATTGCTATAACTGCTCTGCTTGCGCCACTTCAGGACGTCAGCTAACGTAGAAGCGTTGCAGACGAAGGTGAAGTTGAATGAGGTGTAAGGTGTGAGCACCACGCTACACGACATATTGAAGCAGTGGAGGTCGCGAGAGAGCGAAGCTGTCGTCATCGAGAGTTTCTTATAGTTGAAGTCATAGCCCGAAGACCAGGAAATATTCCATCCTTCAGCAATCTGCAGGTTACCCGAGAAGTTCAGGGTGTGAGTGAGCTTGTAGGGATAGCGCATTCGTTTGGTGTTGAAGGTTCCGGCGGTGTTCTCACGTATCGAGACGCCATAAGAGACAGAGAAGGACCACGGCAACGAGAACTTCAGGTAGCCGTCTTCATCGAGTCCGCTTTCTTCACGCCGCTCGCCTCCTCGTCCCCTGTTCAGGTCCGGATCGAGATTGGTGTCGTTATTGATTGCTTCATCGTCTTCTTCGTTTTCTGCCTCGTCGTCATCCTTGTCTTTGTCCTTGTCTTTGTCCTTCTTATCCCCCTTTCCGAACCACTTCTTGAAAGTCTGATTGTTGAAAGTATAAGAGAAGTTATGACTCATTCCCTGGAAACGGCCGAAGCGACCGTAGCTATATTCCGTGCGATCACCTACATATACACGTCCGTTCTCATCAATCTCATAAGCATACGTAGCCCACTGGGCATTGAAAGAGTAGGTCTTGTTCTTTCCGAGTTTCACGCGCAAGCGGGTACTCAGGTCACTCCAGGGTCGGGTCTTGGCTGCCATATTATACGACATCGAAGCTCCCAGTTCATCAATAATACTTATTTTCTTCAGGGAGTCGTTGCTGGTACGTACCTTCATCTCAATGTTATTGCCGATATCCACCGAGATGTTTCCCGTCTGACCTTGTCCGGGCACTCCATACAAAGCCCCCTGGTAGGGCGAGTAGGTGACGGTCGAAACGTTGCCGTCCTTGTCCGTCTTCGTGTAGGTGTCCCAGTAGCCGTAGCGTGCAGCGCCGAAGTCCGGAGCGTAGGAGAAGCTAACGGTAGGTGTCAGCACATGACGAATCGCCATGATTTTCTTTCCGATAAGAGGCGTATAAGTACCGTACAATTTGGTGCTGGCCGAGACACTGAGGTTGTAGTCATAAACGTTGTAGAATCCGTAGGTGGTATCGCGTAACTCCGCCTGCTGATCCTGGTCCCACGAGCGGTTCACCTTGTAGGTATACATGCGGTCCTGAAAGTTGAAAGAGGGCGTCACATTAATATAGTTCAGCAGCGAGAACGAGGCACTGACAGGCACTGAATGCCGCATGCCATTTCGCCAGTCCTTGATGAGATTGGAGTGGAAGAGCTTGTTTTCCTTGGTATTGATGCTGTTTGAGAGGGTACCGGTGTAGCTCAAAGCAATCTTCTCGTACCACCGTTCTGCGCCTACAGCCTTCTTGCGTTTGAAGGGATTGAAGCGTGCCAGCGAGATATTCAGCGAAGGAAGGGTCATGGAGATACTGCTGTCGCGCACATTCTGCGAGAGGTTCATCGTGGCAGACAAAGTCAGTCCGATGTCAGCAAAGGTGCGGCTGTAGGACACCGAGGAGGTTCGCGTACTCTGTGTATAACTCTGCGGATTGTACATCGACGTGAGGTTGTTGCGCTCATAACTGGAGGTGGCGAAATTCACGCTGGCCGAGAAACTCTGCTTCGGATTCGCTTTCGCGTCCTGACGGTGACTCCACTGGATCTTGAAGCTCTTCGACACCGCATAATCCGGCATATTCTTCTCGCCCTCCACGGTATTTTGGTAAGAGGCATTCAGCGATCCGCTGAAGCGGTAACGCTTGCGATAGGTGCTTTGGGCACTCAGTCCCCACGACCCCTTGGTGTATATTTCTCCGATGAGCTTGAGGTCGATCTTATCGTTGATGGCGAAATACCAACCGCCATCGCGAAGATAGAAACCGCGGTTGGTTTCATCACCAAAGGTGGGCACAATGAGACCGCTGCTGTATTTGTCGGAAAAAGGGAAAAAGCCATAAGGAATCGCCAGCGGCAGAGGCACGTCTTCCACCACGAGATAAGCAGGACCGAAGACGACATCCTTACCCGGGCGCACCTTGGCACGGGTCAGAGCGAGGTAGAAGTGTGGGTGACGGGCATCGCACGTGGTATATTTGGCCTTAGCCACATACATGGTACCGCTACTGTCTCGTTTGCTCTCATCGCTGGTCATATAGCCTTCGCCCTGTTGCGTGAAGACATTATGGATGAAAGCCTTACGGGACTTGAAATTATAGGCAATCTGATCAGGCTCGTATTCATCGGAACCCTGCTTGAAGACAGGAGGAACGGTCACATTACCCAGCGAATCCTTGGTTCCCAATGCATGAACGAGGCTGCTATCCACACTGTACGAGATGAGATCGGCCTGCAATTCCATATTCTGATACTTCACATTGGCATTGCCGTAGAAGTTCACGCGGTTCTCTCGATAATCAAATACCAGGGAGTCATTAGCCTTAAAGTCCACAGGTGCATCCAGCGCATTACTGCTCTGCTTGCTGGAGTCTATCTTCACGGTATCCAGTCCTGTGTGGCCTCCCCGTCCGAGGTAAACGGTGTCTTCTCCCACGATAATGAATCGGGCGGTATCGTTCATCTGAATATCGTGCACCACGCTATCAAGGAGTACCGAGTCCAGCAGGCTGTCGGTGAGTACAGAATCGCGCACCCACATAGCACTCCTACTTCGCGCAGGCGCAGTTGCGGAAGCCACAATAAGACCCGTCAGACAGGTCAGGAGAGATATGAAGAAACCCTTTCTGTTCACAATTTAGTGGTCAGAACAAGATACACTCGTCCCAAAACGCGTGCAAAAGTACACTAAATCATGCAGGATAACAAGAATTTTCAGTTTTATTTAGGCTTCGCGGCCTGTTTTAGGTTTAATTTAGGCAAAACGCAACATCCATTGCCTCATCTTGTCCACTCCTTCGGGTCCAAACTTCTCCAAACTGAGCAATACTTGCTCAGGAGTTCTGGTGCGTTCGAGGTGCGTCTTAGAGAAAAACTTGTCGGCATAACAGACAATTTCCTCCTCCACCGACTCGGGCGAGAAATCCTGTAGGGGAAGGGGCAGCTGCTGACGTTCGATGACTTCGCGGGTCAGACCTGTTCCCGTATGACGCTCTGCAACCCGGGCATGACGGGGAAGGCCCTCTGCCCTCAGTAATTCTCCGCCCAACAGCCCGTGACAGATATAAGGTGCCGAGCCAAAGCACTGAATGCCTGGGGCGTTGGTCTTGAAGATTCCAATATCATGTAACATGGCCGCCTCACGGACAAACGTCTCGTCAGCGTGCAACTCGGGATGTCGCCTGACAACATCCACCGCCATAGCTGCAACACTCTGACTATGAGTCACCAGGATATGACGCAGGGGAGCGTTGTCGCCGTAGTATTTATCTATGAGAGCCTCGATCCACATATTTTTTACCTTGTCGAATAAAGAATCGCGATGAGCCGCGGGTGATATTGCGCCCGGAAACATCAAAGGTTGCGCCCTGATATAAAGATGATGGTGCATCACATCCCTCCACAACGCTCACTCCTACGGGAAGTGGCGTATTGAAGTCCAGCTGTCCCTGCACCTTCCACGGGCAACGAAGCAACATCGTGTAGTGCTGACCGGGCAACAGGTTACGGAACGACATGACGACGTCCTTCGACTCGCCGGCAGGCAACGACAGCACTTCATAGTGCCGCAGGTCCTCGTCTTCATGCCCCTCAGTATAAAGACAATAGGTCACCAAATCAGAAGCATAGCCTGACGTGGCATGATTGGTCACACGTGCCGTGAAGGTGACAGACTCTCCGTCTTCAGACAGCTCGTACGTCGGCTCGCCCCAGGTCAGTTTCCCGGGCGTTCCCTCCACAATCGTTATAGGCTGCGCAAAAGGAATCGTGACATCATCATGCGAGATGCCAATGATACGCTCGCCCGCAACCGAGAAGTTCAAATAGGTACGTTGCACGCGCCGCTCGCCAGGAGCCAGTGTCAGGCCTGCCAGCCCCACATAATCTGCCTGATAGAAGATAGCGGTATCTGTGGGCAACCAAGTCATCACCTCATAGGTGTAAGTTACTGAATCCCCACTATGATTAACAAACTGGAAGTCAGCAGCAATGCGCCCTTGCAAGTCTGCCTGTCGGGTGAGGGAAAGGCGTTCGAGCTCCACCCCGAGGCTATCTATATCCAGGGTGTCGGGTTCTATGGTCTTAGCCTCCTCAGACGGATGCATAAAAAGGGCACTCTGATTACAGAAGAAACCGATAACGAAACCGTCATCGGGGTGGTCTGTTGGCTCGAAGGGACTCAGCCAGTCGAGGTCATACCAACCATCATAACTGCCGTTGTAGCCCCAGTTTACGTGGTAGAAACCAGCGGCATCCACTCCATCGATATTGAAGGCATGACCACCTATATCCATATTATGTCCTGCATAGACGATGGGCCGCCCCTCCTCCAGTTCATGGCGAAGAATCGCGTGCCAACGGGAGGGGGTATAGAAAATGCGGTCTGCATATTCCACCATTCCATATCCGAAGGCTCGCTGCAAGGGTTCGACAGCCCTATAGACATTTGCGCCAGAGGAATTTAGGCCATAATTCATGTGTACCGCCATCCCTGCTGCAAGGCTCACCCGAGCGACAGCCAGCCCCTGCGCCTCGTTCCATCCATCGCGATAATCCAGCAGGTAGTTGTCCCAATCAAAGCGGGTTCCCGGCAACATATCTTCGATAACATAGTGGTCTGTCTTCCAACCAAAAAGGGTGTCCTTCAGCACCTCCGGATAACGATAATACGCCATAACCTGCTCGATAGAGGTAGCGACGCACCCGCTGAGACAGCGCGACTCGCTGACCTTTCCGTCATCCTCCGTCCAATAGGGACAAAGGAGGTTATAAGGCTCCTGCTGGTCGCGGATGGAATGCAGCAGGGGGCCTATCGTCTCGTTGCCAGCTGCAATCTGTCCTTTCCTCTTGGCCCGAGAGAGTATTCGTGACGCTGGAAACGACTCCTGCACCTGCCACTTACGGCCGTACGTCAACTGCCGGAGAGCCTCGGGAATAACACCGGTGCGACTGACACCGTGAGCGAAAACCTCGCCGTCCGATGTCAAACTCTTTTGGCCATAAGTCGCAAAACTTATGGCCAACAACAATAAGGATATCAGCCTTTTCTGTTTCAAGTGTTAATTCCTTAATTCAACAGGAAGCACCATTCGTTATTCTACGTCAAGAAGCGCACGCCCCTCCTCAGACAGGAGGTCGCGAAGCTCTTCTGCGGGAATGACGACAGAGGGCAGCCCTGCGGCATAACAGACAATCTCATACTGCTGATAGATGAAGGCCACGCCCTTGGTCGTCACGTAGGGTACCGCACGCGGAAGCGGCAGCCCGAACTCCAGTTCATTCTCGGGAGTATCAGGATCATCCCACACCTGCAGCTGATCCTGCAGTTCCTCTTCGGTGCTGACCTCCAGATAATCCATCACGCCCTTTTTGAGGAGTGCAATGAGTTCTGCCTTCTTGCTCATGTCAAAGAGGTTCCAACCCATCCGAGCACCGTCGCTGGTGCGGAAGGTGAGGCCAGTGACGATGTAGGCTCCATGAGCGCCGCCGGTAAAAATCTCGTGGGCCTCCTCGAGGGTGACATACTTCTCCGTCTGCGTACTGATAGAAGCGGTGTAGTTATTGTAATAACCTGTAGCCCAGCCTTCTTCAGCCATACGGGTCACTTCGGCTACCATCCGGCTCATCCCCTCTCCTGCATACGCACTGAGGTAGCCCTCCTCGTCGCCCACATTGTATTCGAAGGTCTTGGCGTTGGGATCTTCCTCCTCATAAAGGGGAAAATAATTGCTGGCAACCGCCTTGACGAGGTAGGCACGAATGGTATCTGCCAACGCGCCGGTAACTTCCGGCAGAGGGAAATCCACCCTCATGTTCTGCGAGACGTAGGCGTCCACCACCGTCATGGTATCTTCGTACATCACGGTGCAGAAAGACAGGGAGTCCGAATCCCCCTCAGCACCTGCCCCACCCTTCTTGAAGAACTCGCAGGACTGCAGGCAGAACGTCAGCGCAACGAGCGCCGTTGCGGAAGAAAAGAAGAGAATCTTTTTCATAAGGGATAAGCTTAGTTCTTTACGCTTTCAACTCAGCAATGATATCCAAGCACTCGCGGCACTTGTCGGTGACATACTGCCAGTCTTCTGCAGCCACCTTGTCCTTCGGGAAGAGCTTACTGCCCATTCCAACACAGAACACCCCGGCCTTAAACCAGCTCTTAAGGTTCTCTGCATCAGGCGATACACCACCTGTAACCATGATCTTGGACCAAGGCATTGGGGCCATCAGTCCCTTTACCATATTAGGTCCATAGACATCACCAGGGAAGAGCTTTGTCAGGTCGCAACCCAGCTCCTGTGCCTTTCCGATCTCGCTCACGCTACCGCAGCCGGGGCAGTAGGGCACGAGGCGACAGTTGCAGACGGGAGCGACCTCCGGGTTGAACAGCGGCCCCACCACGAAACAGGCACCCAGCTGGATATACATCGCAGCAGTAGGAGCATCGACCACTGAGCCGATTCCCAGTGCCAGTTCTGGACATTCCTTAGCGGCAAACTTCACGCACTCTGCAAACACCTCTTGGGCGAAGTCGCCGCGGTTGGTGAACTCAAAGGCACGCACACCACCGTCATAACAAGCCTTGATGACCTTCTTGGCCACCTCCACATCCTTGTGGTAGAACACGGGCACCATAGGTGCCTCCTTGATTTTGGCCATAACGGCCAGCTTATCGAATCGAGCCATAAAGACCCCCTCCCCGCTCCCCCTAAAGGGGGAGTGTGGTTACCGTTAGATTATCAGATAATCATTGGCATAAGGTGTGGGGGATAACCTATAATAAAGTTGATATTAATACAATTCCTGTAAAGTGACCACTCCCTCCCTCACAGGGAGGGTGAGGGGTGGGGCCTATCTCTGCACGCGACCGTTGGCGTTGCCGCCGGCGAGGGCCTCTACTTCCTCTGCAGACACGAGGTTGAAATCTCCATTAATGGTATGTTTCAGGGCGCTGGCAGCAACGGCGAACTCCAGGGCCTCACCCTGAGTAGCCTTCGTCAGCAAGCCGTGAATCAGACCGCCGGAGAACGAGTCGCCGCCGCCCACACGATCAATAATCGGGTCGATATCATAGCGCTTGGACTGATAGAACTCCTTGCCATCGAAGATGAGGGCCTTCCAGCCATTGTGCGTTGCCGAGAAGCTCTCGCGGAGGGTGGAAACGACATACTTGAAGCCAAATTCCTCCTTCATCTGACGGAAGATGCCTTCGTAGCCGGCAGCGTCGGTCTTGCCGCCTTCGACATCTGCGTCGGGCTTGAAGCCGAGGCACAGCTCTGCATCCTCTTCATTGCCGATGCAGACATCCACATATTTCATCAGCGGACGCATGATGCTGATGGCCTTTTCGCTGGTCCACAGCTTCTTGCGGAAATTCAGGTCCACACTGACGGTGACACCGTAACGCTTGGCAGCCTCGCAGGCCAGACGCGTCAGCTCGGCAGCCTTGTCGCTGATGGCAGGAGTGATGCCGCTCCAGTGGAACCAGTCGGCACCTTCCATGATAGCATCGAAGTCGAAATCAGCGGGCACAGCCTCCGCAATGCTCGAATGAGCGCGGTCGTAGATGACCTTCGAGGGACGCATAGATGCACCTGTTTCAGCGTAATACAGACCTACGCGGTCGCCTCCGCGAGCCACGAAACGGGTGTCTACACCATAGCGCCGCAGGGCGTTCAGGGCTATCTGCCCGATTTCGTGCTTGGGCAGTTTCGAGACGAAGTAGGCATCGTGGCCGTAGTTGGCCAACGAAATGGCAACGTTGGCTTCACCGCCGCCAGGGATAATACGGAAGCTCTCGCTCTGGATGAAGCGGTCGTTACCTTGAGGAGAAAGGCGAAGCATTATTTCGCCGAGAGTGACTATTTTTGACATAACTTTCGCACCCTCCATCCTTCCCCAAAGGGGAGGGTCAGTTTAAATGTTCATTAGCTCGCCGCTGCCTTGGGGAGAGGTACAGCGGCGGCACCTTTGCTTTTTCGGCTGCAAATATAGTGAGAAATCTTTGAACTGCCGCCGCAAAAGGAGCATTTTATAGGAAAAAAGGACGATTTTCGTCACTTTTGTGCCCGAAAGCGGTGAAATGTCGCAGAAAAAGCGTACCTTCGCGCCATGAAGAAAGGTCTACTGGCTCTCAGCCCCATCGCCGTGTTCCTTGTTGCCTACGTTGTCACCAGCTTGATTGCAGGCGACTTCTACAAGGTGCCCATCAGCGTGGCATTCCTCGTCACGTCCATCTATGCCATCTGCACTTGTCGAGGTCTGCCCCTGCGAGAGCGGGTGACCCTGTTCTCCCGTGGTGCCGGCGACTCGAACATCATGCTGATGCTCTGGATTTTCATCCTCGCAGGAGCGTTCGCGGCTTCTGCCAAAGAAATGGGAGCCATCGACGCAACCGTTAATCTAACGCTTCATCTCCTGCCCGATAACTTATTGTTATCAGGTCTATTTATCGCTGCTTGCTTCATATCATTAAGCATAGGCACCAGCGTGGGCACTGTTGTCGCGCTGACACCTATCGCGGCAGGAATCGCAGAGGCCACGGAGGTCACCGCGCCCTTCGTGGTGGCGGTGGTTGTGGGCGGTGCATTCTTTGGCGACAACCTCAGTTTCATCAGCGACACGACAATTATGGCTACCCGCACGCAAGGGTGCCGGATGAGCGATAAGTTCCGCGTGAACTCGATGATTGTCGTACCCGCCGCCATCATCGTACTGCTGGTCTACATCATTCTGGGGGCACAGATTCATGCGCCCCAGGTCCTGCCTCAAGTAGAGCCCCTGAAAGTGTTGCCTTACGTCGTGGTGCTTGTCACTGCTATTGCCGGACTGGATGTGATGGTGGTATTGGTCGTGGGCCTGCTCCTTAGTGGAATCATCGGAATCGCTTATGGTGACTACGACGTCTTCGGCTGGTTCACATCCATGGGAAATGGAATACTCGGGATGTCTGAACTGATCATCGTGACCCTGCTGGCAGGAGGGCTGATGGCCATCATCCGCCACGGCGGAGGAATCGACTTCCTCATCCAACGCCTCACGAGCCACATTCACGGACGGCGGGGTGCCGAACTGACGATAGGCGGACTGGTGGCATTCACTGATGTGTGTACGGCTAACAACACCGTCGCCATCCTCACCATTGGCCCCATCGCCCGCGAGATTGCCGAACGCTATGACATCGATCCACGCAAGTCTGCCAGCCTCCTCGACACCTTCTCCTGTCTGGCTCAGGCACTCATTCCCTACGGCGCACAGCTCCTCATGGCAGCGAGCCTTGCCGCCCTCTCGCCCGTAGAGATAATACCTTATTTATATTATCCCTTCTGCATGGGTGTCTGCGCCCTCCTTGCCATCTTCTTTCGCTACCCCCAGCGCTACAGCCAATAAGAGTTGAGGAATTTGACCATTTCACGATTTTACAATTTTACGATTTTAATTATACATTATACATTATCAATTATACATTATCAACCTTTCAACCTTTCAATGACCCTCCTCACCAAATACTTCCCCACCCTCACCGCCGAGCAGCAGGAACGGTTTGCCGCTCTCGACGCCCTTTACCACGACTGGAACGCGAAGATCAACGTCATCAGCCGCAAGGATATCGATAACCTCTATGAGCACCATGTGCTCCACAGCTTGGGCATTGCTGAGATTATCAACTTCCGCCCCGGCACCCGCGTGCTTGATCTCGGCACCGGTGGCGGTTTCCCGGGAATCCCTCTCGCCATCTTCTTCCCCGAGGTGCAGTTCCACCTGGTAGATTCCATTGGGAAGAAGATACGCGTCTGCAACGAGGTCATCAGCGCCCTCGGACTGACGAACGTCACCACGCAACACGCCCGCGCCGAGGAAATCAAATACCAGCCCAGCCCCAAGAAACTCAAGAAGAACGAAGCACCCCTGCCGCCCGAAGAAGGCGTACTCACAGCTCACTTCGACTTCGTCGTCAGCCGCGCCGTCATGCCGCTGGCAGACCTCGTCAAAATCTCACGCCGCCATATCACTCAGCAGCACAACAACGCCCTGCCCAACGGACTCATCGCCCTCAAAGGCGGAGAGCTGGAGCACGAGGCTGCTGCCGTCCGCAGCGAGAAAATCATCACCCCCCTCTCCGACTTCTTCTCGGAAGATTACTTCCAAACCAAGAAGGTCGTCTACGTTCAGCTGTAACTCCGTCACGCTCAATCTTCAGCGTTGCTGAACAAAGAAAGGATTCTTAAACTCCTTAAACTCTTAAACTCCTTAAACTCTTAAACTCCTCAAGTTTCGCTAGGATGCTCGCTCGAACTTTGTTCGCTTCGACTCTTCGAAGAACCAGCTGTAATACAAAATCCCTGTCGCGTACCTACGGCACGCTATCCGTCAACATCCTCATTACCAGCCATTGAAATGGCTGGCTACCATTGTCTGATGCCTACGGCATCACTCCTTAAACTCTTAAACTCCTTAAACTCTTAAACTTTTCAACGTTTCAACATTTCATCGATGTTCACCGTCCAACCCTTCCCCGTCAACCCCTTAAGCGAAAACTGCTACGTCGTCAGCGACGAGACCCGCGAAGCTGTCATCATTGACTGCGGCGCACTCTTCTCCGAGGAGCGGGCCGCCATCGTAGAATATATCTCCCACGAACAGCTGAAACCCGTGGCACACCTGCTCACCCACGGCCACTTCGACCACCTATGGGGCGCCGCTTATCTCCACGACCTCTACGGCCTCGCTGCCCGCTGCCCCCAGGGCGACCGCGCACTCTTCGACGACGCCCCCTCCCAGATGCGCGACATCCTCGGTCATGCCATGCCATGCCCCACCGGTCCTGCCGGTGAGGATATCCTCCCCGACAGCACCATCACCTTTGGTAGCCACGCCCTGACCGTCATCGCCACTCCCGGCCACACCCCCGGCGGCGTCTGCTTCTACTGCGAAGCCGAGCACGTGCTCTTCTCGGGCGACAGCCTCTTCCAGATGAGCATCGGACGCACCGACTTCCCCGGCGGCAACCACTGGGAACTCATCGCCGCCCTGAAGCACCTGCTGCGCGACCTGCCCGACGACACCGTCATCTACCCGGGCCACGGCCCCAAGACCACCGCCGCCTACGAGCGACAGTACAACCCCTACCTGAGCTTCAGCTGAGTCCCGACAATGAAGCGTCTCCTCTCTTTCCCCCTCCAAAGTTCCCCTCAGACCCGCAAAATGCAACTATCTTACCGCCAGTTCTGTTCTTTTAACACATAAAACAACATTATCTAATAGAAAAGTGGTATATTTGCCGCCGAAAACAAGCAAATCTGTAGTGTATGACAGAAATTCTTAAGCAATACCGTCTGACCTCCCCCGAGGAACCTACCGACGAAATGCTGCAGGCTCTGATGGAAGATGTAGCCGAGGCTGCCCGCGAATCCAGTGCCAAGGCCGAGGCAGAGAAACAGCGCAGACTTCAAACCGTAGCTAATGAAATTGAAGAGTGGAGAAGTAAGATCGCTGTATGAAAACCAAAAGACCAACACTCTGCATCGTTGCAGGTCCCAATGGCTCGGGAAAGACCACAACTACCGACCAACTGCTCAACAACGAATGGGCAGCCGACAGCCTGTATATCAATCCTGACAATATTGCACAAGAGGTTTTTGGCGACTGGAACTCTCCCGAGGCCGTGCTGAAAGCCGCAGAAGAGGCTACCCGCCAACGTTACGATTATTTGGAACAAGGCCGTGATTTCGTCTTCGAAACAGTCTTTTCTTCTGCCGAGAAACTGGAGTTTCTGCGTAAGGCCAAGGAGGCAGGCTTTTTCATTCGTTTGTTCTATGTCTGCACCTCCGACCCCGCCATCAACGTCGTCCGTATCACCCAGCGTTATATAAATGGCGGCCATGAAGTCCCCATATCCAAGATTATCTCTCGTTATTACAAGTCTCTTGTCAATGCAGCCAAAGCCATCACCTTCGTTGATCGTGCTTACATCTACGACAATTCTATAGATAACCAACTCCCCCGCCTACTCTACCGTACCACCAACGGCCAGCTCTTCAAGCAATACACCGATGACATCCCTCAATGGGCCAAAACACTGGTAATGACAAAGCCATGAAATTGTCACCCTGCAAACAAGACGGCCTTTACGGGTTTGCCGACAAGGACGGAAACATTGTCCTCCCTTGCCAGTGGCGCGACGCACGAGGTTTTCATTGCGAACGAGCCTGGGTGAAGAATCAGGAGGGAAAGGTTGGATTCATCGATGAGGCGGGCGACATGGTGGTGCCCTGCCAATGGAAGCACATATATTCCTTCTGTAAGGATTTGGCAGCTGTGCAGAACGTGCAGGGCTTTTGGGGCTACATCGACAAGTCAGGACAGCTGGTGACTCCCTGCCAGTGGAAAAGCGCCCGCTCTTTCACCCGCGGACGAGCAGCAGTGGAGAACAACCAAGGCCGCTGGCTCCATATCGACAAGCAAGGAAACGTTCTCTCATCGCCGTTGGCGCAATTCACAAATTGGTTGAAACGATTTTTTGTCTTTATATTCACAACCTTGTTTGCACTTCCCAGCTTCGCACTGGTGCAGCAGTACACCTCCCGCGTGTTGGATGCGAACTCGAGCGAGCCGATACCCTTCGCCAAGACTCCCAACACTACATAATCATGCAAAAAGAACGGATTGTCTTCATCGATTACCTCCGCGTGGCGGCCTGCTTCCTCGTGATGCTGGTCCACGCCAGTGAGAACTTCTACGGTGCCGACGCCTCTGGGTTAGCTGGCAACGTGTCCATGTTGCTCAACGAGCAGAACCGCTTCTGGGTGGCATTCTACGATGGCGGTATTGCGCGCACGTGCGTACCTCTATTTATGGTGGTCTCTGCCTTTCTGCTGGTGCCGCTGCGCCCGGGTCAGACAATGGGCGCATTCTATCGCCACCGCTTCCTGCGCATCCTGCCCCCAATGATTGCTTTCATGCTGATTTACACCTTCTTGCCACTGGCGTGGGGTGCCATGACCTGGGAACAGTCGATGAACGACCTGCGGACACTGCCGCTGAACTTCCCCTCCATGGCCGGCCATCTGTGGTTCATGTATCCGCTTATCAGTCTGTATCTTATCATTCCCGTTGTCTCGCCTTGGCTGGAGCGCGCTTCAGCAAAGGACGAGCGCCTGTTCCTCGCCTTCTTCGGTCTCTCCACGCTGATTCCCTGGCTGCAACGGCTGGTGACTCCCGAGCTGTGGGGTGTCTGCTTCTGGAACCGCTATGACGCACTCTGGTACTGCTCCGGCTACCTCGGCTACCTCGTGCTGGCGCACTACATTCGGGTACATCTCGACTGGTCGCGATCGAAGAAACTACGTGTGGGAGCGGTCTGCTTCTTGATAGGTGCCGCCTTCACGGCGTGGTCATTCTGGTACAGAGGCACTCCCGGACAGCTCATCGAGACACCGCTGCTAGAATGGAGTTGGGAGTTCTGCACACCCAACGTCGTCCTTGCCACCTTCGGTGCCTTCCTCCTCTTCACTTTCATCGAGCAGCAACAGGCTCCGCGGTGGATCACCTCCATCTCTAAGCTTACTTTCGGTATGTATCTGATGCATCTCCTCTACCTCGCTCCCATCAGCGGAGCCCTCATCGCCGGCGACCCTGCCAACCCGCTCTTGCCCGTGTGGCTGGCAATTCCAGTGATAGCGGTGCTAACGTTCATCTGCTGCGCCGTCACCACCAAGTTCTTATCCTTCCTTCCAGGCAGTAAGTGGATTATCGGGTAATCCGTGCCTAAATAAAAAAATTACATTGTTTCCAGAATCCCCCGGCACCCTTCAAGCACATCGCGCCAGGTGGCCTCGAAGTCGTCCGTATACCACGGGTCGGCCACGTCGCCGGGTCGCGAAGTGAAGTCCAGCAGTTTGCAAATCTTGCCCTCGGGGTCACCTCCGCACATGCGATGCATGTTGCGAATGTTCCATTCATCCATTCCCACCAGCAGGTCGAAGCGGTCGTAGTCCGCAGCACGCAACTGACGCGCTCTCTTGCCCTCCGATGAGATGCCGTGTTCCGCCAACTTGCGGCGGGCAGGAGGATAGACGGCATTCCCTATCTCCTCCGAAGAAGTGGCTGCAGACTCGATATGGAACTCCGCCTCGCGCCCAGCCTTGCGCACGAGATCTTTCATCACAAATTCTGCCATCGGACTCCGGCAAATGTTGCCGTGGCATACAAAGAGTATACTTTTCAATATTCTCAATTTTTCAATTCAATATTTAGCTTCGCTGACTATTGTCACGACTCGGCCATTTCAAGCAAGCTTGATGGTGCTCGCTGCTCCAAAAGTTCAATTTCAGAACTCAATCTGGAAGCGGGCATTAATCATACGGCCCGTCAGATAGTTTGGCACGGCGAACTGATGGTTCGTGATGTCCGTGATCCACAGGTACGAGGCCACATTGTTAATACCGATGACATTGAAGCAGTCCAGCCCCAGCCACACATTTCTGAGATGCCGCCCCAAGCCACGCGTGCGGTGGTGATCCTCGTTGTTCAGTAGCCTGAAGCTCATGCCAATATCCACGCGCCGATAGGGAGGGGCGCGGAACACATGACTCTCCAAACCCATGTGAGGCGGTCCGAATGGCAGGCCGCCCGCAAACGCCATCTTCAGCGTCATCTTCCAGCGGTCCGTACCCGGGAAGTAATCCGTGAAGAAGAAGTTCACGTTCCACCGCTGGTCCGTTGGCTGCGGTATGCTCTGGCCGTGGAGGTTCATCTGAGCCTTCATCAGGGAGAACGAGATCCATGAATCCGTGCCCGGCACGAACTCGCCGTAGAGCTTGAAATCCGCACCCACGACATAACCCGTGCCCTCATTACGACCATAATAGACAATGTTCAGATTATCCACATTGTAGGGATTCAACCGCGACTGGGCCTTGTAGTACAGTTCCGTCGTGAACTTGAACGGACGGCCCGCAACGCGGAACTTATAGTCGCCGCCCAGCACCACCTGGAAGGAGCGCTGCGACTGGATGTCGCGGTTCAGCTGAACGACGGTGGCACCGTCAACGGTGGTGGTGTCGCGCAACTCCTTGTAGAACGGCGCCTGATAGTACATACCTCCCGCCAGTCGCAAGGTGATATTGTCGTTGCGGGCAGGGATGAATCCGATACTTGCTCGGGGCGAGAACAGCGCCTCCTTATTCCAGGACCAGTAGCTAAACCGGGCTCCATAGTTGAGCGACAGGACGCCAACCCTGAACTCCTTGCGCCACGTATCCTGCACGAACGCCTCGAAGCGGTGGGCATCCACCTCCTGCACCGACTTCAGGTTGTAGATCAGCTCCAGGCGGTCGCCATAGTGCGGCATCGAATAGCCAGCCGAGTCGCGGAACTCCCACTCGCGGGAATTCTCGCTGATGCGCTCGTGCTTCCACTGCACGCCCGCCAGCAGATCATGGTGAGCCGGACGGAACTCATAGGTCGCGCGAAGGGTCTGAGTGCTCGATGTCAACAAGTTACGCGCATGTTCCATATACGTCCCCACAGCCAGCTGTTCGCTCGCACTGGCATCGTCTAACCAGTACTGCCCCTGTATGTCGTATGTCTCGCGTTCCTTGGTGGAGAACGCCGAGGCACCGAACGTCAGCTTCGAGCGTTCGCCCAGTCGCCGCGTCAGGGCGAGCGAGCCGAAAAGCGTGCGGAAGAGATCCTGCTCCTCGCCGTCGAAGTAAACCGTGAAATCCTTCACGTCCTCCATCGTACCGAACTTCGTTGAACGGTCCTTCGGCTTGAAGCGGTAGCTGTTGCGCGAGATATATCCGATGACGTCCAGTGTCCAGTTCCTCGAGGGCGACCACGACAGATACGCCTGATAATCCAGAAACGAAGGGTCATACTCGCCCGACGTCTGCAGCGAGCCCAGCAGATAGCGGTTCGTCTTGTAGCGCAGCCCCTGTGACAGCGACACCTTGCCCGCCTTGAAGCCGTCGTACAGACTGGCCCCCAGCAGGCTGGCACTCAGCGAGCCCTCGTGACGCTCCGGGCGCCTGTAGGTGATATCCAGCACACTCGACATCTTATCGCCGTACTTCGCCTCGAAGCCGCCAGCCGAGAACTGCACCTTCTCCACCATATCTGAATTGATAACCGAGAGGCCCTCCTGCTGGCCACTGCTGATGAGCAGCGGGCGGTAGACCTCCATGCCGTTGACATACACACAGTTCTCGTCAAACGAGCCGCCGCGGACGTTATATTGCGAGCTGAGTTCATTATGCGTCGAGACACCTGCCTGCGTGGCCACCAGCTCTTCGACAGCGTTGCCCGTAGTCGAGGGCAAACGTTTGATATCCTTCGTGTTCAGTTCCTGCGTGGTACCCATCTGGCGACGCACCTCGCTGACCACCACTTCGCCCATCTGCGTACCGCCCTGCCTCAGCTGCACATTCCACACCAGCCGGCCCTTGGGCCTCATCAGCACCTTCTCCTTCGTCTCGAAACCCATCATGGAATATTTCACGACCACGGAGTCGTCCGACAAGAAATTCAGCGAGTACTCTCCCTGCAGCGTCGTCATCGTGCCCACAGCCCTGCCCTCCACCTTCACACTGGCGAACGGCAGCCCCTTCCCCTCCTCGTCCGTCACCCGGCCGCGCAGATGCACCGTGTCGGCAGCAACAGCCCCGCCCACTCCTTCATCGGAGGACGACCCCTCGGCCAGCACCGTGTCAGACAGCAAGCTGCCCACGAGTTCCGGGAACAAACCAGAGCCACTGCCCTCCCCCGTCACTTCACGCCTCTCTCCGCCATTGCAGGAGGGTTCCGGGGCAGGCACAGCCCCTCGGCTCATCATCCCAGTGACGATGAGGCAGCAACACATCAAGACTCCAATTCTCTTCATAATATATAATAAGAACGCGCGAAACCCCCAAATATTGCCGCCCCCTCCCATTTTTTCTTTCCCCTCCCATTTTTCATCCGCTACTATTCAATATTTTGATTCAAGTTTCGCAAGTGATGCCGTAGGCATCTGACAATGGCGTGCCGTAGGTACGCGACAGGGATTTGATGTCGCGTACCTAAAGGCACGCTTTTTCCTGGCCGCTTTATACCAGCCGTTGAAACGGCTGGCTACCATTATCACGCCCCGCTGGGGCTTTGTATTACAGCTGGTTAGCATACTATCGAAACTTGAGTATCTCCCTTATTCCAAGTAATACGTACTCCGTTCCTCTGGTGTCAGCGGCCGGTCCTTGAACCGCTCGCGAGTTTGGTCGATGAGTTCCTGAAGCAGAGGTATGCGCCAAACGCGAACGGTCCCTTCCATAGAGACGGACACAAGTCTTCTGGAATCTGGACTGAAATGGATGTTGTTTATTTTATCTTCATCCTCAAAGACATAGACCTCACGGAATGTGCCTCCATCCCAGACTCTGACAGTCTTGTTCACGGCGAAAGCCAGCATACGCCCGTCAGGACTATAGGTGAGGTTATTTGCTACTCCGGGAAATTCGAAGTGATGAATCTCTACGCCTGTTTTAACATCCAGCAATCTGATGGTTTCATTATCAGGAGCTACCCATAAATACTGGCTCTTAGGGCTAAAGGTCATAGAGAACACATACCCCTCCTTCGTGCTTTGCGGCACCGACCATAGCAGTTTATTCTTGTGCCACAAATCCACTGTCTCTCCCTCTCTATTGAAATGTGCGAAATACGCTCCGTCATCACTGAATACATACATATAAGACTCCCCTATATCCGATAATTCTATAGGGAGTTTCCTTTGTTCTTCCTTCGTTTGAAGGGTCGCCAGCAGACTTGCTGAAACCCGTGTCTGCCGCCCGGTTGCAAGGTCTATCACCACTTTGTCATCAATGACCACTGCCTTACTGTCTGATGTAAAACGCGCATCCTCATACTGAGGCTCTTTGGCCAGTAGCTGATGTCCGACTCTTGTGTCTACATCCCATATTCTGACCGATTTGTCATCCAATGCAGCAACAACATGTTGCCCATCAGGACTAAATGCCGCAAAGTGTATGGGGGTGCTACAGGAGAAAGACCGTACTTCATCACCCGACTGCACATCCCATATCCTAATCGTGTTGTCTTTGGATGCTGAGACAAGCCTGCTACCGTCTTGACTAAACTCTGCACTATATACCTCACCTTTATGTCCTCTGAAGGTCTGCAACTCCTTTCCCGTATTGACATCGCATATCTTAACAAGATGATCATCTGCGGCTGTTGCAAATATTCTGCCATCAGGGCTGAAGGATACAGAATGGCCTTCCTTCGTCATCACCTCTTGTCCTTTCCTGACATCCCAGATTTTCACGGTATTGTCGAAAGAAACGGATGCTGCCAATTGGCCGTTAGGACTGAATGCCACAACACAAATCCCTGATTGATGTCCTGTCAGCTTGCTTCTTTCACGAAGACTTCTCATCTCCCATATTCTCACCAGTTTATCCTGTGATCCGGATATAAGATAACGACCGTCAGCACTGAACGCTACAGTCGAGATCAAGCTGTGATGGTCTGACGTTTGAAGAACAGCTCTTTGCCGACCTGATTGAGAGTCTAATAGAAATATACCATACCTGAAGGGCACGGCAACGTACCTCCCATCAGGACTGAATGCAATATTCTGGCGTCGAGCATACACACCCCTCTCGAATCCGAACTTCCATAAGAGTTTTCCTGTTATGGCATCCCAAGCTACTGCCACGTTTTCTGGAGTATAGGATGCTATCATACGGCCGTCATTCCTGTATGCGACATGATACACTGGCTCCTGGTTTCCGTATAAAATGGCCGTCTGATGCGATGCGGCCTTGCGCAGGGCGATTTCGGCATCTGTGGTATAAGGCAGATGGGGCGGCAAACCCTGCAATGCTATCAATCGGGCCAGATACGAATCGCCTTCATCGACTAATTTCGAAGCTTTCTCTGCAAGAATACGTGAAAGGTTCACCTGCATGGCATAGTTCGCACTCTTCACATTGTCTCGCTCTGCCGCTATCTCTTCTTTTTGATGACTTATGCTGTCCTTCTGTTGTTCAATGAGTGCATATTGGCTCCTTATGCTGTCGTTGGCCTGTTGCAGGGATTTATTAGCGGCCTCAGCGCGGTCGCGTTCCGTATTTGCCCTGTCTCTCTCTGCAACAACTTCTTTGTTCTTTGCGTCCAACGCTCTGTTTTGTCTTACGATATAGGCCCCAATACCTAAACTCACTAATCCGAAGAGCAACGAACCGCCGATGATCATCCACCTTCTCCTCCGCTTCTCCCTCTCGTATCGCTGCCACAACGCATCAAACTTCAGTCCAAACATCCTGGCGACGACCTTCACTGCCGCAGCATCACGGCCCAACTCGTTGATATTGATTCCCAGCAACTCCCTCTCATCCCGCAACGAACAGAGGGCGGGAGGAAAACTTTCGGTGGCGGGATCGTTGGAGAAGGGAGTGCCGTCGATGATGAAAGGGATGATGTGCTCCTCACGTCCCAGGTCGATAAAGGTTTGCACCTCCTTATTCACCCAAGGCGACTTCGCTGAGTTGGGGGAACAGACGACAATGAGGAACTTCGACTGCTGCAATGCCGCCTGAATCTCCTCTGCCAACACGCCACCCGCCAGTTCCAGCGCATCGCGAAAGATAGGCCGTATCTCCTTCGGAAGCGTCGCGTCGGTCCTCCTCAGGCTTGATGGCAGCCGGTAGTGCTCCAGCTTCTTCCGCAGCCAGTCGGCCCACTGCTCATCCTTGCGTTGGTAGCTGATGAATGCAAAATATTCCTTGGGTTGATCCATACTATACTGTGTCCACTTTCAATTCTCAATTCTCCGCTCGGCGCCCTGCGGCGCTTCACGCTTGAAGAATTTTTCAATAATTCAATTTAAGTTTCGTAAGTGATGCCGTAGGTAGCGTGCCGTAGGTACGCGACAGGGATTTAATGTCGCGTACCTAAAGGCACGCTTTTTCCTGGCTGCTTTATACCAGCCGTTGAAACGGCTGGCTACCATTGTCACGCCCCGCTGGGGCTTTGTATTACAGCTGGTTAGCATACTTACGAAACTTGAGTAATTCAACTTTTCAACGTTTCCACTCCGCCAGCATCTTCATCCACTCCTCAGCCTGCGATTTCTCGACGTTGTAGTTCAGATGGGTGATGCCGAGTATGCCGCGTTCGACAGCTATCTGCATGATTTTGCCTTCAGGGGTTATGAAATACAGGTCCTTCTTTCCGTACTTGCTACGTTGCATTTCCAAGGTAAGGGCATCCATGGACTCTCCCAGCTTCCAGTCGTTCCATTGGAGCAGGATACTCCGTAGGGGGAGACCAGCTTGAAGTGCGAGGCCGTTGACAGCGGAGACGATGGTGCTGCCAATCTGCTGTGCCAGGCGTTTCCCATCCTTATTATAATAGGTGACTTCTATCTGCCGCTGCCTGTCGTTGTATTTCCTCTCCATGAGGTGGAATCCCATGGACTCCACGGGTTCGTTGTCGACGCCCCAGAAGGCTTTGGTGATTTCGTTGCCGAAGGCATCGTGTTCGGCGGTCCAGCTGCAGTAGCCGTAAGTGGTCAGGCAGGGCTTGCCGTCGGTGCCGTAGTTCACGCACTCTACGACATTTCCTCGGCTGTCGAATTCCATTTTCCTTTGGGCACATCCTTCGTTGTTCAGGATGGGTTTTCCGTCGACCCCGTAGAATGACAGCTCTGTTCTATTGCCTCGCTCGTTATATTTGTAGGCTGCTCTGCAAAAGCCGTTCACACTCAGACATGGCTTGCCGTCGACTCCGAAGTAGGCTTCTTCCATCAGGTAGCCCCGTTCGTCGTACTTCGCCTCATAGAGGGTGAAGCCGACATTGGATACGCATAACTGGCCGTCGGTGTCGTAGCAGGCCTGCCTGATAGCATGGCCCCGCTCGTCGTAGTCCGCCGTCCATCGCCACAATCCGCTATTCGACATACAGGGCTCGCCGTCGGTGCCGTAATAGGAGTTCTCGGTGCAGTTGCCCCGCTCGTCGAACTTGGCCACACATTTGGCGAAGCCTTCATTCATCAGGCAGGGCTTGCCGTCGGTGCCGAAAAAGACGGTCTCGGTGCAGTTGCCCCGTTCGTCGTACTTGCTCGCCCATTTGGCGTAGCCGACATCTATCAGGCAAGGTTTGTCTTCTGTATCGAAAAACGCCTTCTCCAGCTGGTTTCCCTGATCATCCCACACCTGGATACTCTTTGCATAGCCTTGGGCACATAACGTGGGTTTACCCGTGGTATCGTAATACGCGGACTCCGTCCTGTTACCCCGGTCATCATATTTTCTGGTCCAAACGGCATAGCCGTCATTTATCAGACACAGCTCGCCGTCGGTGCCGTAATAGGCGGTCTCGGTGCAATGGCCACGGTTGTCATACGTGCTCACCCATTTGGCATAGCCGTCTTTCTGCAGGCAGAGTTCACCGTCGGGTCCATAGTACGCGCATTCTATCTCATTCCCGCGCTCATCGTACTTGCTGGCCCATGTGGCATAACCGTCCTCCATAAAGCATGGCTGGCCATCCACCCCATAGCTTGTGGATTCTGTTCTGTTGCCCCGGCTGTCGTATTTGGTAGTCCATTTGGCATAGCCGTCTTTGTGGAGGCAGGGTTCGCCGTCGGTGCCGAAATAGGCGCGTTCAATCCTGTTTCCCCGCTCGTCGTATTTGCTCACCCATTTGGCGATACAGTCTTTCTGCAGGCAGGGCCGGCCGTCGGTGCCGAAATAGGTCATTTCAGTCCTATTGCCCCGGTCGTCGTATTTGCAGATCCATTTGGCAAAGCCATCATTTATCAGACACGGTTCACCATCGGTGCCGAAAAATGCTCTTTCAATGATATTTCCTCTGTCATCAAATTTGCTTACCCATTTGGCCAAGCCGTCTGTATGCAGGCAGGGCTTGCCGTCGGTGCCAAAATAGGCCACTTCGGTTTCATTCCCCTGACTGTCGAATTTACTCACCCATTTGGCATAGCCATATTTGTTCAGACAAGGCTTGCCGTCGGTGTCGAAGATTTCTGCCTCGATTTTATTCCCCTGCCTATCATACTTACTCTTAAATACAGAGCCTCCTTCGTCGGTATGGCAGGGCTTGCCGTCGGTATCAAAGACGCTTTCCAAGATGGGGTTGCCGTCGCGGTCGTATTCCACCGTATAACTGGCATAACCGCCTTTTCGCATACATGGCTGTCCTTGCACGTTATACATCTTTCCTTCTATGAGAAAGCCTTTGCTGTTGAACCGGGCCACGAATTTCGCGAAACCGTCCTTATGCAGGCAAGGCTTCCCGTCTGTACCATAAAAAGTTCCTTCTATCACATTTCCCCATTCATCCGTGGTTTCGACCCAGATTGCATGCATCATTTCGTTCATCGTCGGCTCCCCTTCCAGATTCACATACGTGGCTTTGCGGATGTTGCCTAACTCTCCGTACTCATAGCTGCGCCCGGCCTCTCCCCTCTTGGTGCATGCGGGTTCGCCCTCCAGCCCCAGGTATTCCACCTTGATACGGCGACCTAAACTGTCGAGGGTGAAGCGGCGACCGAAGATGCCATCGGCATCCGAGATCGCGCTGCGCTCTATCTGGTAGTCGTTGTTGGCGTGGTAGGTCTGCTTCACGATATGCCCGCACGCGTCGCGTTCATAGACGAAGCGCACGATATTCGACTTCTGCTGACCGGCATCCATCTGCCCCAGGCTCATACTCGACAGGTCGGCACCCAGAAATCCCGTACCGCGCTGCTCCTGAGCGTCCACGAAATCAGCCACCGCGGCCGTCACACCATCGCGCTCCGAGAGCACATGGCGCAGCAGCACCTTGCCCATCCTGTCGCAGAAGTTAACGCGCGCGACGATGCCCGTCTGCCGGTTATATTCCAGTTCCTGAATGGGAAAACGGTCCTTCAGCTCCGTATTCGTGATGTCCATCGGCCGCAAGGCGGAGTTCACATAGCTGACCCGGACCAGTCGCCACGAATATGCCTTCGGCTGGCCAAAGGGAATGCGGCGGTATTCGAACTGATAGCTGCCACTGCGGTGCGACACCTGCTCCTTGTTCAGCGGCACCACGCCCTCCGGCACCCCGTAGCAGTCCACCCAGTCGGCATAGTATTCATAGGTGGCGCGGTTGTAGTCCCAGACGAAGAGACCCACGAGGCAGAGCAGGGCGGCCACACAGCCAAGGGCGATGCGGCGGCGGATGAGGTCGCGGCGGTGGCGCTGCCACAGGGTGTCGAAGCGGACACCCAACATCGTGGCCACCAGACGGATGAAGGCCATGCTCCGCCCCACCTCGTTCACGTTGATGCCCAGCAGCTCCTTCTCTGCCGGAATCTCGCGCAGCGCCTTGGGGAAACACTCCTCGGCGGGGTCGCTGCTGTGGGGCGTACCGCCGACGATGAAGGGGATGATCTGCTCCAGCCGTCCTTCGTCGATGAACGTCTGTGCCTCCTTGTTCACCCACTCCGACTTCGTGGCGTTGGGCGAACAGATCACGATGAGGAAACGGGAACGCAGCAGTTCCTGATGCAGCTGGTCCGCAAGGATGCCGCCCGAGAGGTCAGTGCCGTCGCGGAAGATCGGGCGCAGGTATTTCTGCAGGCCCGAATGCTGCTCACGGACGATGGACGGCAACTTATATCCCTCCAGTTTCTTCTGCAGCCATTTGGCCCACTGTTCGTCCTCGCGCTTGTAGCTTATGAAAGCATAATTGGTGTATTGCTGAGTTTCCATTTTTGGTAGGTTTAGTAGTATTTTCGGGCACAAAGTTAGCAATTATTTCTCATTCCCCCACAACTTTTCCAGAAAAAAAATAGGCCGACGTGCAAAATCACCCATTTTTGCACCGGCAAAACACATCAAAGCTTGAAGAACGTTTCAATGTTTAGCTTCGCTGACAATACCATAAAAAAACAACCGAAAAATTTGCATATCTCGCTGATTTTTCGTATCTTTGCAGTGTCAAAGAGAAAGGGAAATGAGAATTGGAAATTAGGTTGCATGCGAAACCCGACTCGACATTCTCCTCCTCCCCCAACACGTCCAGTCGTTTCGGCCGATACATACATACATAACCTCCGGTACGTATTTATATAAAGACCGAGACAGATATATGTCCCGGTCTTTGCGTATATACACAAAAAGCCCCGCCACGTTTCATAACGAGGCGGAGCTTCAATTCTAATTTTCACTTTTCATTGCTCATTTCTCGCCCCCAACTCCCCTCCCCGGGTAGTGAGGAATCAGGGGATTGACTGAATGTCAATAACCCCGAACGACCGAAGCAGAAATCCTCTGTTAAGGACGGAATGGCTGGGGGTGGGCTCCTACCGTACGATGCCAGCGGCATGAGCACTGATGGTGGTGATGAGTGCCGTCAGCACTGCAATCACGATGTCTACGACGCGCTTCAGCGTCCTCTTTGTGGCTTCTGTCATAATAGTATCAGACCCACCCTGCCCCTTGGGCATCCCTCCCGTGATGGAGGGAGGCTGCGCTTA
>CACZAN010000032.1 GCA_902779165.1 uncultured Bacteroidales bacterium | reverse complement strand
AGAAGTTAAGCCCGCTTGCGCCGATGGTACTGCACACCCGTGGGAGAGTAGGTAGCCGCCACTTTTCAAGAAGCCCCGATATTCATCAGAGTATCGGGGCTTCATCGTAAAAGCTCTTGACTACATAACTTCATTAACTCCCATGGCTCTTAGCCACATAACTTCCTAAAAACATGGCCCTTCACAATGAATTCGGAAAGTGGGGCGAGGACGTTGCCGCCCGCTACCTCCTCGACCGCGGCTTCGAGATACTTGCTCGCAACTGGCGTCACCAGCACATGGAAATCGACATCATCGCCCAGCGCGCTGGCATCCTCTATTTCGTAGAGGTCAAGACCCGTCATGGTGAACAGTGGAGAGCAGAGGAGGCCATCAACGCCAAGAAACGCACCCTCATGTGGAAAGCCATGATGGCATGGAAGCTGCAGCACCCCTCCCTCATGCCCGTCCACTATTCCGCCATCGCCATCGTCATCCACAACCCTGCAGAGCCGCCCGAAATACGGTGGTACGAGAATGTGTGGGAGATATAGATGTCTACCCGTTCCAGAGCTGCCACATTGCTGTCAACGAATCTCGCTTTGTAAAGGGCCTGTTGAATTGAGTCCTAGACAGCTGCATCAGGTATCCCTTCGTTCCATTGTTAGAGATCAATGAGGGTACATCGAATGTGTTGTAGATTGGTGTTGAAAATAAAAACTTTTTTTCAAAAATCCACCGAATCCACCGATTGAGAACTCATACTTATCACGTTCTCACGCCACTGCCACCAGCAGACCAGCCAGCAGACTCAGGTGTTCTGCTGCCAACTTGTCGAAGGAGTTGACATCAGCTCATCTTTTGTAAATTTTATAGTTAAATATATATATAATTGTATTATATGTTGATGTTTCTCTTGATTGCCATAGGTATATTATTCTTTCTACTTAGTCACGACATTCCAGAGTTCTTCATAGTCCTTCACCACACCGTATGTAACGCTTGAACTGGAGATGGTCTCGAAGTGGCGCTTGGCGCATTCTATCTTCACACGCTCCGTCTCGCGGTAGTCCGTCACCTCATCACTGCGGTAGCCCTTGGTCTCTGCCACGAAGTAAATGTGTTTGATGTCTGTGCCTTCTTTGAAGACGATGGCCCAGTCGGGGTTGTAATGCCCAACGGGCGTGTTGATGTAGAATCCTCCCGGCAGCTTCGTATATACTGCCACTTCGTTCTGCACTTCCAGGTCTTGGGCAAAGTTCATCTCGATGCCCTTTGAATCCACGACCACAATGTCATACAGCGATTTCTGCGACTCCAAGGCATTCACGCCCAACTTGCCCTTCAGCGTGGCGGCGCTGAAGATGTCGGAATCGAACTCTTGGTTGAGTCGGTGGTACTGAATGTGCTCCACCACCGCGATGGCCTTGCATTGGTTGATGATATTGCATGCCTTGATGATGAACTCCTCGGGATTCGCTTTGAACATATTGAATGTCTTGGGGCGAATCTTCTGCAGGATGTTGACGACGGCCTTGCGGGTCAGCCCCGTTCCTTCCACCAACTTACCTATCAAGTCATATTTCACGCCCTCACCTACCAGTTCATGCACGCTCTCAGCTTCGGCTTCGTTCACCATCATCGCATTTCCTTCCAGCAGTTGCTGCCGGCTCTTGATCTCAGCCATCGTTCCCGTCACCACCTTGATGCGTATTTCTGTCACCTGCAGGTGCGCATCCAGTTCGATGGCCGCCCTGTTGATGAGGTCGTCCGTCTTGAAGTCAACCGTGTAGTAGGTCTGCTGGTTAATCTTGCGCCATAGGTCCTGAAACTCCTTGCGTGCAAACTTCTTCTGGTCGAACCTGGCCTCCCGCACTCTTCGGGCATCCTCGGGTTTGATGCTATCCGGATTGAAGATGCTGTCTAAACGCTTGACTATGTCCTCTTTATAGTCATTGTAGTCCTCGCCGAAGTCCAGCTTTCCCTGCTGCTTGTCTTTGTGATATTGCGGTGTCAGCTGTCCTTGCTTGGTGATGTATCCTTTCATTCGCAGGGCAAAGACAATATCCTGTGCGTCGTCTTCGTCCAGCTTCTTCTGTTCGCCTCGTGCATTGGTCACCATCACATCCTTGAACAGGCTTGGCTGCACCTTCAGCGGACGGTCTGCCACAGCCTCGGCAATCTCCGTCTGCAGCTTCGAGGCAAACGAGTTATACGACTCGCTGGCGATGACTGTCAGTTCGTTCACGTCGAAGACACCGCCATGCAGCACGCTCTCGTCCTGACGTTCACCCTTGCTGTTCACGCACAGTCTCATTCCTCGTCCCACCTCCTGCCGCTTCTTCGTCTGATTGTCCGAGTCCTTCAGCGTACAGATCTGGAACACGTTGGGATTGTCCCATCCTTCCTTCAGCGCCGAGTGCGAGAAGATGAAGCGTGTAGGTTCGCTGAACGACAGCAGCCGTTCCTTGTCCTTCATAATCAGGTCGTAAGCCGAGGCATCATTACTGCTCTCACTCTTGAGCTCCGAAGCCGACGGCTGTACGAAATGTCCTTTCTTGTCTCGAGAGAAATAGCCGTTGTGTACCTCCGCAGCAGCATAGCGTTTCAAGTAAGCCACATATTCTGGGTCATCCGTGAACTCCAACTGAAGCTGTCCTACGATATTGTTGTATTCTTCTTCGAACATTTGGGCATACTGTCCCTTCTCCGTCTCTCCACCAGCCTTATAAATGCGGTAGTTATCCACATGGTCGATGAAGAACAGCGACAGACATTTGATGCCCATCCTGAACAGCTTGCGTTCTTTGTGCAGATGCGACAATATCGTCTCGCGTATCTGCTGGCGGCGCACATAGATGTCGTTCACACGACCTATCATCTCGCCCTCATGCAGCACCGTTCCGTTCAGCAGTCGGATGGTGCGGTTGTAGCCATCGATGCTCTCCACGCGATAGCCGTTCTTGTATTCCTCCAGGCCACCGCTTTGCTGGTAGATGTCAAAACCGTCGGCCACCAGCTGCGTCACCTGTTTCACGCTGCTCACACCCTTCTTGTCGAAGCCGATGCGAGCCCGTGGGTTACCCTCGCTCAGCTCAATGCTTTCTAAGTACAAGTAACCATTGGTGGCAGTAGTGCCTTTCTGCTCGATGCCCTTCACCGTGATTTTCTTCACGAGCTTCTTGTTGTAGGCATCCATCGCATCCAGGCGATACACCATGTTCACGATGTCGCCGGCTCTGTGCGTGGCACTATATAATAAGGTGAAGAGCGGATGGAACTCCTTCAGCTTCTCGCGCGTGGCATTCTTCTTGTCGGCGCCCAACACCGACTGCGGTTCGTCGATGATCAGGATGGGATTCGTGGCAGCAATCACGTCGATGGGTTTACGCGAACGGAAAGCATCCAACTTCATGTAGATGCGTCGTGCATCCTCGCCTCGGGCGGCGAAAGCCTGCGTGTTGATAATCATCACGTGCATGTTCGAGTCGCTGGCGAACTGGTCGATCTTCGTCAGCTGCTTCGAGTCGTAGATGAAGCTCTGGATGCGTTTGCCGTACTCAGCTGCAAAGTGTTCGCTCATAATCTCGAATGAACGGCTCACACCCTCACGGATGGCGATGCTGGGCACCACGATGATGAACTTGCTCCAACCGTAGAGGCGGTTCAGCTCGTACATCGTCTTGATATAGGTGTAGGTCTTGCCTGTTCCCGTCTCCATCTCTATGGTCAGTCGCAGGTCGCCCAACATCACGGAGTCCGAGGGTTTCAGCTGTGCATCCATCTGCACGGCATTCATATTCTTGCGTACATCCGTGGAATAGAGGCGGATAGGTTGATTGCGGAAGCCTACCACGTCGAACATATCCTGTATGCCGTCCGCACTCCGTCCCATATCGTGGGTGAACTCCAGCATCGACTGGTTCGGCTGTCCCTGAAACACATCCGTCACAGCCTTGGCCGCGTCTATCTGGAATTGCTGGTGCTTGAACTTCAGTTTCATATATATCTTATTGTAATAGCTTTTTTATATACCCGAAGATACCATATAGTGGAATGTTCTCCATCCATCCTTGATCTTGATATGGGAGCATGGAGCAGCGGAGTCCTTTCAAATTCTTTGCTGCGTGGTCAATGGTGATAAATTGCCGCAGCGACTTGCTTTTGACATTTTCTTCCGCCTTCACCTCAACGGGAATGAGCCTTTCTGGGGTCTGGACAAGAAAGTCTACTTCCACTTGGGAATTCTCTTTCGTGAAATAGCAAATGGATATGCGGTCATCAAAAACAAGTTGTTGCAAGACATAATTCTCGGAGAATGCTCCTTTGAACTCCTTGAACACGTCATTGCTGGTCAGCATCAGGCTCGCGGGAGCATTGACCATAGCGCCTAAAAGACCGATGTCGAGCGCATAGAGCTTGAAGGCATCGAAGTCCACGTAGAACTTCAAAGGTATCTCGGGCGTCTTGCACCGGTAGGTCTTATAAACCAATCCTGCATCAACCAGCCATTGGATAGCCACTTCAAAATCTTTTGCACGAGCACCTTTCTTGATGGCACCATAGATGAACTTCTTGTTTTCTTTTGCCAGCTGCGACGGGATGCTCTGCCACACCATTCTGATGCGCTCAGATTCGCCTCCTGCATGTTTCGAGATGTCGTTGGCATACGATGCTATGATGCGGTTCTGTATCCCTCTCACCTCCAGAACATTCTCAGTAGTAACCCAGTTCAAAACGACCTCCGGCATACCACCCACATAATAATATTGACGAAGCAAATCCTGAAGCATGTAGTCGTGTACTCTCAACGAATCCCATTCACAATTGTTCAGGATTTCGGCAAGCAGATTACAGCCTTTAGCCCAAAGGAATTCTTCGAACGTCATCGGGAATAGTCGCAGGATATCCACTTTGCCCACCGGATAGGACTCGCCCGGATGGTGAACGACACCTAATAGTGAACCTGCTGCAACGACATGGTATTCCGGAGCGTTCTCACAGAAAAACTTCAACGATGTTATTCCATAGGGAGCCTCCTGTATCTCGTCGAGAAAGAGCAAAGTCTTTCCTGGTATCAGCTGCTCACCTTTGTTGGCTACAATATCACGCACTATTCGTGCAGGAACGAGGTCGCCTGCGAACAAGGCCTTGGCAAAGGGATCGTCAGCACAATTCACATATACCAAGTTCTCATACTCGTTCTTCCCGAACTCTTTTACAAGCCAAGTCTTGCCCACTTGTCTGGCACCTTCCAGTACAAGAGGCTTACGGAATGGACTTTTTTTCCATTCAATCAGTGAGTTATAAAGCGCTCTTTTCATTCAAAATACATTTTTATTGACGAATAACTGCCGCAAAACTACACTTTTCTTGACGAATAACCAAATAATTCAACACTTTTCTTGACGAATAATCGTCATTTAATACACTTTTCGTTCGGAATACTTATATTACGCGTACATTATTCTTCACCTCTTCATCCGTCCAGTCGCATTTCTGCTTGAACAGCTCGAAGAGGTTCATCTTCTGGGCTGCTTCGTTGAAACTGCTGTCGCGGAAGACGACGCGGACAGGCGAGAGGGCAGCGATAGCGTCTATCACCGCCTCCGTGACATGGCCATCGAAGCAAGCCACAAGGTCGCCATCATTCACGTTGTGCATGGTACAGCCATCTACTTTCTGCGAGGACAACGGCAGCGACAACTCTACACCCCATCGGAGCATACAGTCAAAGAGCAGGTCCAAGTCTGTGCGGTCTTCCTTGATATTGTCCAGCAAGCCTTCCAACATTCCTTGGTCGTAGTCCTTCGGCGCAAAGGCCACATCCTTATAGTTGCTGCTCTCGCACTTGAAGACACGGAAACCCGTATCAAGGCCTTCTGCTTCAGGATGTTCCTCTTTGATTTTCTTTCCAGCACGGCGGATGCGCTCTTTGCCTAATTCACAAATACTATGTGGCTTATTGATGGAATCCAAAAACTCTATCGCCTTCTCAGCCTGTTCTTTGGTTTTGGGATTCGAATAATTAGAAGGGTTAATCTGTTCGTCAATTTGAACTACAATAAATCGACGATTACCTTTATCAAGATTGTTTTTTATAATTGACGCATGTGCTGTTGTACAAGATCCTGCATAGAAGTCCAAAATAATAGAATCGTCCTCTGTCTGCATTTCAATTAATCTTTGTAAAAGTCCAAGAGGCTTTTGTGCATTTGGGTATGGAACACAAGCCTCTGTGTGAAGACTACTCCACGATAGATCATCCCAAAGAGTTCCTACTTTATCTTTTTTATAAACTTTGCCATCTTTAACCTCGCATAAGACGTTTAGAAAACTAACAAGCCTTTTTGTCCTACCCATGAAACCAACGGAAGTAAGAATACCTTTATTTCTTCCTGAAATAGGCTTGTATTTAGCAATAATATAATCGTCTTCACTACCTGCTCCATTTAGCACTCTATCACGAATGGAGGTTTGTGCGTTTTCAAGTGTGAATATTTTGTCTATAAATCTATTGTAAACTTCCATTTGGGAAATTCCCATTTGCCTTGAAAGCTCAGAAACCGATTTAGTTTCATAACCAGTAACTTTGTACAACTTAATATCCTCTCCTTGACCATCTTTTACCGTGGTGAGGTATTCTTCTGTTCCCGAATTTACCAATACACTGGTGTATGCAAAATTCTTTCCCGCATCCTTTCTTTCTTGGATGTATTTTTCAAGAGGAGTAATATTGTAAGCATTATTAAAGGCACTAAAGCTTTGCGATTTTACATAAACCAAAATATATTCAATATTTTTCTTCAATTTTCGATCTTCACCACCGCCACTTGCTCCAGAACTTGATTTGGCTTTAACACTAATAGTATTAAGATAATTACTCTCTCCAAAAACTTCATTACATATTTTAATTAGGTTCTGGAGCTCTGAATCATCTATTGAAATGAATATTGCTCCATCTTCGGTAAGAAGTGTTCTAGCAATCATTAAGCGAGCATAAATATTACTACACCATTTTGAATGGAATCGTCCATCTGTATTTAGATTTTTGCGAAATCGGTTGCCTGATTCATCAAAATTGCCTTCCGATATTTCATATTCTTCTATACTACATGTAGTATTGTCATTATACAAAAAATCATTTCCTGTATTATATGGTGGGTCAATGTATATCATCTTGACCTTCCCCATATAAGAGTTCTGGAGCAGTTTCAGCACTTCGAGGTTATCACCTTCGATATATAGATTCTGTGTATGCTCCCAATCCACACTTTCCTCGGGGCAAGGGCGCAGCGTCTTGTTGATAGGAGCAGCTGCCTCTTGCAGGGCAGCACGCTTGCCCACCCAAGTAAAGTCATAGACTTCCGGGGCATCCTCCACTGTCTGGTCGCCTAAAAGCAGACGTAGTTTATTGAAATCGACCACGCGATGCACCTCACCATCTTCACCCATCGCTTCTGTGAAGCAGGATGGAGCAATCTGGTAGAGTGCATCAAGATTAATCTGTGCGCCGTTAGGTGTTTGCATATCAATGTGTTTTGGCTGTTCCATATTTATTGTTTTGTTATAATTGCGATGAGTATTGTTACCAGAATACCTATGATGGCAATTAAGGATGTAATTATCCATTTATAATCTTGCCAAATAGATGGGTTTGTAAGTTTCGGATTAATATGAACATATGCTACCCCCTTATCTGTAATTTCAGGATATAGCATGCCGTCTTTTGTACCTTCGAGTTCAATCAGATCCTCTTCTTTGAGAAGAATCAAATCTTTCTCGTCAGATTCATTGATTTCAGGCTCTTCTTCTTTACTCAGAGCCAAAAGGATGACTTTTGCTCTGTCTGTGAGATACATTCTTTCCATTATTTCAACTCCTCCAGTTTCTTTTTGAGATTATCCAATTCCTTGCGCTTCGCCTTCACCTGCTTGTTCATAGCAAGCTGGCGGTCAAGTTGTGGTTCCTTGCGCATCTTCCTTTGAAGACTCTCCAGTTCTGCTTCAGCAGTAGCGATTTGCTTCTTCAGTGCCACGATTTCTACCATGGCACCAGCCTTGTGCTCACCAATACCTGACACCTGCGCCACGAAGTTGTCATAGATGCGTGGCAATGACTGTCCTTGCACGGATAGTTCAAGGTCGGCCATTGACATCCAGGGTGAAGCAAATGCCTGACGTATGCGGAACTTTGTGTGCGTGTCGTCCGTCCAGTCCTTGTAGTTGATAAGCAGCATGGCGCTATTATCATGTACCAGGACAAAGACGATGTGGTGCGGCATGTTCGTATCTATAAAGGTGAACAGGTCTGTCGGACAATCGGGTCGTTTAAGGTTTACCACAAACACCTCGATTTCCTTCATCTCCTCCGTGTCCGTGACATTGAGCGTGCCAGCCGATAACTTGTAGAGCCAAGTGATGTTGACCACATCATTGACGAAGCGCGACTTCATGCGAGGGTTCACCTCCATGAATTTGTAGAACATTGTCTTCGGCACGACACGGTTGACGATGGTGCTTTGTGGATAGTGAAGTAGGTTATCCATGAGCACCCCCTTCCTCTTTAATCACCAAGAAGCAAATCAGCTCAAAGTCATCCAATCCCTTTATGTCATCCACGAGAGCCGTAGTTTCTCCGAATGAGAACAGGCTTTCGAGGTCGCTTTCCTCCTTCTGATCCACGATGGTACCCACAGCCTTCTGCAGCAGCTCGCTATAGTGCTGCATCTTGCGTCCATCCTTCGTTTCTTTGTTGAAGGCATGGCATAGCTCCAGTATCGGCTCCGTCTTTCCCTTGCATGAAAGGCGCATGATGTCTAAAAGCCGCTTAGGTGATAGATGATTGATGATAGGCTCCCCATCATCCGACAAATACACCATATAGAACGGATGCAGGAGGAGACCCCCTCCGGCTCCCCCGTGAAGGGGGAGAGACAGATTCCTGTTCTTCAGGATGAAGATGACTCCGGGAGGGATGTCGGCCGTGGCGGGAACGATGGCGTGAAGGCCGAAGGGTGCATGTTCCACATCGGGATTATCCTGCATGTAGGCCAGCAAGTCCAGACGGAACTCGTTCAGCCCCAAGTCCATGATATTGATACCCGTATCCATGTCCTCCAAATCGACCACTTCCTCCTGAAGTCGCTGCAGCTGAGTCTTGCGATAATCAAGATCCGCCTGCTCCTCGTCGGACAGCAGGACATTACTGTTTCCAGCGCCAGTGATGTTCACACCCGTCATGCGTGCTTCCACACGTCCTTTCAGGCGCAGGTAGTCATCCAGTTCAATGTCTGGCCAGTAGTTCACCAACTGAATCACCTCGTTGCGCGAGCCGATACGATCTACTCGACCGAATCGCTGAATGATGCGCACGGGGTTCCAGTGGATATCATAGTTAATCAGGTAGTCACAATCCTGAAGGTTCTGACCTTCGGAAATGCAGTCGGTGGCAATAAGCACATCTACTTCCTGCTTCTCTTTTGGCAGCAACTTGTCTGCCTCCTTTGATATGGGTGAGAAAAGCGTAAGAATGGTATTGAACTCTGCAGGTACACTTTTGATGGTGGAAGCGACCCCGTTGCCTGTGACAAGTCCAGTGTGCAGCCCGGCTTTCTCCATGATGATTGGAGCGAGGTACTTGTAAAGGTATTCGGCCGTATCAGAGAAAGCTGTGAAGATGAGGACCTTCTTGTTATCTCCGTTAATGGGATGGGCAAACTTATCGCGCAGGTTCTCCACGAGCATCTGCAGCTTGCTGTCGTGCTCAGGGGTGATGTCTTCAAGCATGGTCAGCAGCAGGGCGATGATTTCCTGGTCGGCTTTCAGGTCACGCTTCCATGAGCGGCAATCCATGTCGGCCAGCGCCACGCGCGTTTTCTTTCCACCCACAAGGAAGTCATTCTCGCTGTCATCGCCGTCCAGCATACTTTCTAAGGTCAGTAGGGACAGTTTGGCATCCTGTCTTGTTTCGAGGAAGAGGTCAATGGCTTTCAGCGTGTCGTCTATCTGCTCTTTGATGCGCGAGAGTGTTAGCCGGAAGCTGTTGACGGAAGACTCCAGACGCTTCAGCAGGTTGATGGCCATGAGTTTCTTCAGACCTTTCTCACGTCCAGACATACCGAGGTGCGTGCCTTCGCCATCCTTCTCAATCTCATACTTATAGCGCATGGACGGAAGGATGTAGTCCGAAGGTGCATACACACCTAAGTTCAGATCGTCCAACTGCCCGGAAATCTCTTTGTAGGTGATAGCCTCGTCGAGGTCGGTCAGTTTGGGACGCTTGGATATGGGACGCAGACGCGTCGGGAACTTCCCGATGTCTGCCGTATCGTAGTATTTCTCGATATGCTTCCGGCTTCGTGCGATGGTGACCGCATCGAGCACTTGGAAGAAGTCGAACGAGAGCATATCCAGCAACCGCTCCGCCGTGCGCTCTTTCGGGTCGTCGATATGTGCCCAGGCATTGTACTGTGCCTGAGCCGAGCGGAAGATGTCCTCGATGGGGCGATCGACATCCAACTTGTCATTGATGAGTTCCTGCCGGCCTTCGTAGGCCAGCTGCAACTGATTCTTCAGGTCGTTGAAGCGATTGTTGACCGGGGTAGCTGAGAGCATCAGGACTTTGGTCCTCACGCCGGCGCGGATGACCTTGTTCATCAGTCGCAGGTAGCGGTTCTCGCGTGGGTTCTCGTCCTCCTCGTCTGTCGTTATCTTCCCGCCGTTGCGGAAGTTATGACTCTCGTCGATGACGATGAGATCATAGTTGCCCCAGTTCAGCAGCGCCAGGTCGAGGCCGTTGCTCTTTCCCTGTTCACGGCTGAGGTCGGTGTGGAAGAGCACATCGTAGCGCAGGCGGTCTTTCTCCAGTGGGTTGTTCTTGTAGTTGCTCTTGTAGGTGTTCCAGTTGTCGTACAACTTCTTAGGGCAAAGCACAAGAACGGACTTATTGCGGTTCTCGTAGTACTTGATGACCGAAAGGGCGGTGAAGGTCTTGCCGAGACCTACGCTGTCCGCAAGGATACAGCCGTTGTAGGTTTCCAGCTTGTTGATGATGGCCAGTGCTGCGTCTTTCTGGAAGTTGTAGAGCTTGTTCCATATCTGCGAGGATTTGAAACCCGTGGCTTCGTTGGGCAGCACATCTTCGCTGATGTCCTCCAGGAACTCATTGAAGATGTTGTAGAGCGTGACGAAATAGATGAAGTCCGGCGCATTCTCGCGATAGACATTCTCGATATTCTCGATGATGGCTTCCGTCACATCGGCAAAGTTCTCTTTGTCCAGCCAGAAATCGTTGAAGTTCTTCAGGTAGGCATCGCTGATAGGGGAGGGCAGACGTTGGATGAGCTGGAAGATGTTGTTGCCGCGCTCACAGCCTAACTCCGTTGTGGTGAACTCGTTGAAGGGCATATAGGTGAAGAGCCCGTCTTCGTTCTTCACATTCAGGAAGCCCGGCATCTGCATCTGAGAGACATTCGTCTTGAAACGAACCTTCTGACGAATCCAGTCTGCACACTCTTTGGCAATGGCACGTTGCGTGAGGTTGTTGCGCAACTTGATTTCAAAGTCCGAGCCATACAGTGTGCGCTCGCGATTCAGCTTAGGAATATAGAACTCCCGCTTCTGTTTCTTCGCCCGTTCCTTGTTGAAGGTTGGGGAGGTGAATATGAAACGCAGTTCGTCAACCTGCTCCAGTTCTTTCTGCAAGGCCTCGAAGGCATAGATGGAGAAAGATGCAGCAGCCATCGACACCTTAGAGCCGTGGCGCAACATCTCTTTGAGGTCGTCGATAACCCTCTGAGTGATATTGTCGAACTGTTTCGGTAGTTCCATATAGTTACCGCACGATAAATCATTGGAGCATGCAGACTATATCTTCAGGCTTGCTTACAGGTAATACCAAGAGACCTCAGGACACAAAAGAAGCGCAGACAATGGCTCTTCTCTTGAATCATGAGGTCGTAGGATTACCTATAGTGCTAAGATACAAGTCATGCCCGCGCTATCGCACGGGCATCCGCTGACTTGTTCGAGCACTAAATCATTGAAATTTCCTACGTTTCATGATTCTCTGAACAAATAGCTGATGCTATCGTTGTTTCGTTAAGATTGGTCAGGCCCCTCCGCTGAGGTTTCCAGCATCATTATCGACACTTTCAGGCCCTTATCCGCCGCAAAGATAGGTCTTTTTTTCGAATGGACGAAAAAAGAATGGAAAAATAACGGATAATGTATAGTTGATAATGTATAATTGATAATGTATCATGTATAATTGATAGTTGATAATGTATAATTGAGGCGTGCAATGTACGAGAAACGCACCGTTTCGCTGTCAAGATGAAGAAAAAGTGAAAAAAGTTTCCTTGAAACAATGACGAAAGGGAAATGATGGTGATGAAAATAAAAACTTTTTTTCAAAAATCCACCGAATCCACCGATTGAGAGATGGGGGGAGATGGGATAGATCTTTCCTCTCTCTTGTTTTTATACGCTGTTTGACAACGATAGGGGATAAACTTTTGCTTCTGCGGGCAAATTCACGACTTTCTGCAGAGATAAATAAATCGAAGTCATAGAGTATTAATAAACGCCCATTGAGATACACATGAAATACGTTGTGGTGCACATGTTATGCGGTGAGCTTATTGTAAAGCACGACGTGCTTTAATCTATGAAGCCTAAGGTGATGGAAAATACAAGCGATTCTTATGGAATTTGGAGTAGGGAGCCAGAAGCTTTACTTCATGCGAAATCGGCTGTGAAATATAGGTGCAGGAGAATTTGCAATATGCTGGTTTTCAGAATGTTGAAAAATTAACAGAAGACACCGGGATTCACAGTCTCGCAGGGTGCTAAGGTGCAGCTTGGCCGTGTGCTCAGCCGTCGGGGATTTCTTAGCAAGGAGCTGCATAACGGCATCGCCTACGATGTCATCCCTCTGGCAGCTGTATAAGTATTATTCTACTCAAGTTTCGCTCGCTCGAACTTTTTTCGCTTCGACTCCTCGAAGAACCAGCTGTAATACAAAGCCCCAGCGGGGCGTGACAATAGTAGCCAGCCGTTTCAACGGCTGGTATAAAGCGGCCCGGAAAAAGCGTGCCTTTAGGTACGCGACACCAAATCCTTGTCGCGTACCTACGGCACGCTATCCGTCAACATCCTCATTACCAGCCATTTAAATGGCTGGCTACCATTGTCTGATGCCTACGGCATCACTTGCGAAACTTGAATATTATTCTATTGTTTTTCAACGCGAAAGCGTTCTATTCGATTCCCCCGCACCCACCTTACAATCGGTGGATGCGTGGGATTTTTGAAAAAAAGTTTTTTTTTTCATTGTAAATACCGCTGCTCGATGACGTTCCAGTCGATGATCTGCCAGAGGGCAGCGAGGTGGTCGGGACGGCGGTTCTGGTAGTCGAGATAGTAGGCGTGTTCCCAGACGTCGAAGGTGAGGAGGGGCTTCAGGCCGCGCTGGAGTGGGTTGGCGGCGTTGGGCTCCTGGGTGATGACGAGGTGGCCGTCGGCGGTGGCGGAGAGCCAAACCCAGCCGGAGCCGAAGAGGGTGGTGCCTTTCTTCTGGAACTCGGACTGGAAGTCGGCGAAGGTGCCGAAGTCGCGGGTGATGGCGGCTGCGAGTTGGCCCACGGGCTGGTTCTCGGCTTTGGGGGCACAGAACTGGGAGAAGTAGAGGTTGTGGTTCAGGATCTGTCCGGCATTGTTGAGTATGGGGCCTTCGGCCTTCACTACGATTTCTTCGAGGGTCAGCCCGGCCCACTTGGATTCGGGCAGCAGGGCATTGAGGTTATTGACGTAGCCGGCAAGGTGCTTGCCGTGGTGGAAGGCGAGGGTCTGACTGCTGATGACGGGCTCCAAGGCTTCGGGGGCGTAGGGTAGGGCCACGAGATTGAAGGGTTGGCTCATGATGTTTAGTAGTTTTCGGCCTTGATTTGGAAATAGCTTTGGGGGTGGTTGCAGGCGGGGCATACGTCGGGGGCTTGCTTGCCGATGACGATGTGGCCGCAGTTGGCGCACTGCCAGATGACGTCGCCGTCGCGGGAGAAGACGATGGCGTCCTGGATGTTCTTCAGGAGCTTGCGGTAGCGCTCTTCGTGGTGGCGCTCGATGGCTGCCACGAGCTCGAACTTGGTGGCGATTTCGTCGAAGCCTTCCTCGCGTGCTTCGCGTGCCATGCGGTCGTACATGTCGGTCCATTCGAAGTTCTCGCCGTTGGCGGCGTCTTCGAGGTTGGTGAGTGTGTCGCTGATGCCTCCGCCGTTGAGGTATTTGTACCACAGCTTGGCGTGTTCCTTCTCGTTGGCGGCGGTCTCCTCGAAGATGGCTGCGATCTGCACGTAGCCGTCCTTCTTGGCCTTGGATGCGAAATAGGTGTACTTGTTGCGAGCCATGCTCTCGCCGGCGAAAGCCTCCATGAGGTTCTTTTCGGTCTTTGTTCCTTTCAGTTCTTTCATTGTTGTAGGGTTTATTAGGGGTGTGTAGTTGTTGTTTTCAGCGCCCAAAGATACGGTTTTTCTCTGGTATTGGATGTATGGAGGGGTGCGAAGTTGGCCGCTGTGGATAAAGATTTAAGAATTGTTTGCAAATCAGGCGGCGATGAGGGCGACGATGGCAGCGCAGAGGAGGCAGGGAATGAGTCCCAGTGCCATGCCGATGCAGGTCTGCACGAGGTGGTAGCGTTTCTGGTGGTAGGCGTCGTCCATGTGTTCGGTGCCGGGCAGCCGCACGCGCTTCAGATTGGCGAAGAGCACCCAGTCGAGTACGAGGCAGTCGTACCAGTCGACGACGAGCCAGAGTCCGTAGCTGGCGAGGAAGGCGGAGAGGAAGTCGCGGGCTCCGGCCAGTAGCGCGAGCCCCACGAAGATGGCTACGGCGAGGAGCAGTGCGAAGCTTTTCTTCAGCAGCACGGTCTTGGAGAAGAATGCCGAGGGGATGCGCGGGTGGGTCTTGAAATATTCTTCCTGGATATCTTTCGGATAGTCGTGGATCCACCATTCGGGGTTCTTGCAGAGGGGAATTAAGATGGCGAGTGTGAACAGGATCACACTCGCCACGCATTCAATAAAATAGGTTGTCCAATTCATCATCAGTATTTTGGAAATCTGAGATTTACATTTCAATGACGGGTTTCACATCGTAGTTGTAGGTGTGGGTGATGACCGAGGGGTTGTCGATGTGGTTTATGCCGAGGTCGGTGGGCTGGATCGTGGCTGTGCCTTGGGTGGACATGCAGCTGGTGGTGATCAGACTCAGGATGATTGCGCCAATGATAGCAATGTTCTTCGTTTTCATAATTGTAGGGTTTTTAGAGTTTGAATTCTTGTTTTGTTTCATCTTTCTTGATGTTCTTTGTCCTTTAGATGCAGGACTCGGTGGGTTTATTACACGAAAACGAAACTTTTTTCATTTTTTACTTTCACTGCCAGAATCTTATTTTCCGGTTTCCTCTATTTCGTCGATGATGTTCTGTGCGGCGTTGACAGCCTTGCGGTGGAAGAGGTATCCGACGAGTCCTCCGATGGCGGCACCGACGATGATGGGGAGGCACATGAACCAGGGGTTGATGCCTTCGGGTGCATACTGCCATGCGAATTCGTAGCAGGCCCAGGCGAGCCATGGGATGATGAGGATGGGTGCCATGTAGTGCAACCAGTCGTCGTATTGCTTCTTGAACTTGGCCATCACGCGTGCGACGGTGGCGAAGTCGTCGGTCATGAAGTTGAGCTTTTCGACAGGCCGGTGGATGTAGAAGGTGGCGGCGACGCAGAAGAGCATCATCAGGCAGGTGACTATGGTGAAGCTCAGGCTCCACATGTGGGTGTAGTAGCAGTAGGGATAGATGATCAGTGAGAAGATGGCGGCTCCTATTCCCACTCGCTTGGTGTAGCTGATGGTGTTGCTCCGGGTCTTCATTGTCTCGCGCAGCAGGCGGTCGCTGACGATTTCCTGTTTCTGTAATTGTTCCTTGAGGATGGCAAACTGATTGCGCATTTCCTCGAAATTCTTTTCTTCCATATTCTTGTAATTTTTTGTTTGTTTTGCTCGCTTTTGAACTTTTGAACTTCGTTCGAGTCTGCTTCCGCTCGGCATAGCTCAAATCCATTTGTCTCTGCCCTCGCTTAATCGCAGCCTTCAACATTTCAACTTTTCAACATTTCAACTTTTCAACTTTTCTTTGATGCGGAAGAGTTTTACTCCGACGTTCTGCGGGGTGATGCCCATGACGGCACCGATCTCGTCGTAGCTCATGCCTTCGAGCCACATCATCACGAGAGCCCTGTCGACCAGTCCCAGTTTGCCGATGCGCTGGTGGAGAATGCGTACCTGGGTGCTGTCGGGATCGTTGTCCTTGAAGAAGTTCACATTCATGTTCAGTGGTACTTTCTTCACTTCTTTCTTTTTCTTTCGCTCCTGCAGGAGGCATGTGTTGAGGGCTACTCGATAGATCCACGTGCTGATCTTGCTTTCTTCGCGGAAGCTGTCGATACCTTTCCACATGTTGATGAGCGTCTCCTGAAAGAGGTCGTTGACTTCGTCTTCGTCCTTGGAGAACATGTAGCACACGGTGTAGATGGTGCTTTTGTTTTCCCGTACTAACTGGGTAAAATACTCTTCTTGTTTCATCTTTTTTGTTGGTTGTTTTAACCCTTAGATGCAGGATGCAGCATAAAAATTACAAGAAATCTCATTTTTTTTCAAAAAAATTTTTTCGATTGCTGTTTCGGAAGGGATGCCGTAGGTATCCGATAATGGTAGCCAGCCAATTCATTGGCTGGTAATGTGGTCGTTAAGGGAATGCGTGCCTTTAGGTACGCGATAGGGATTTGATGTCGCGTACCTAAAGGCACGCATATTCATTGTCATTGTGTACCAGCCAATGAATTGGCTGGCTACCCCTATTATGCCCCGCTGGGGCATTGTGCATTATGAATTATGCATTCTCAATTATCAATTCTCAATTAGTCTCCCTCTTCCATGTCGTCATCGAGCCTTCCGCTCCAGAGGTATTTCTTGGTCTCGCGGGCCGCTACGCCGCTGAGCAGGATGAGCGCCACGAGGTTGGGGATGGCCATGAGGGCATTCATCGTGTCGGCAATGTTCCAGATAATATCGAGGTTGATGATGCTTCCGAAGAAGAGAGCGATGATATAGAGCAAGCGGTAGAAGCGATTGATGTGCTGGTGCTCTATGTAGTTGACGGCGCTCTCGCCGTAGTAGCTCCAGCCAAGAATTGTGCTGAAGGCGAAGGTCAGGATTCCGAAGGTGAGTAGCGGGGCTCCCACATAGGGAATCTTGGAGAATGCCACCTTGGTCAGGGCCGCACCGTCGGCATAGGAGATGTCGGGGTAGGCGAGGATGCTGCTGACGAGCACCAAGCCGGTGAGGGCGCAGATGATGACGGTGTCCCAGAACGTGCCGGTGCTGCTGACGAGAGCCTGTCGCACGGGGTTACGTGTCTGTGCTGTGGCCGCCACGATGGGTGCGCTGCCCATGCCGCTCTCGTTGGAGAAGAGTCCGCGTGCGATGCCATAGCGTGCAGCCATCATCACCGATGCCCCTACGAAGCCGCCTCCTGCTGCCGAGGGGTTGAAGGCGGACTTCGCGATGAGCTGTATGGCGGGCCAGACGTAGTCGCCGTTCATGAAGAGGATGACGATGCACCCCAGCACATAGAGCACAGCCATGAAGGGCACGAGGAAGGTGCAAACGCGGGCTATGGACTTCACGCCCCCCATGATGACCAGCGCTGTGAGAATGCAGATGAGGAGTCCTACCAACGACGTGGATGCCCCGAAGGTTTCGTGGGCCAGCAGCGCGATGGAGTTGGCCTGCACGGTGCATCCGATGCCGAAGCTGGCGAGTGCCGTGAAGACCGCGAAGAGCAGTGCCAGCCATTTCATGCCCAGTCCTTGTTCCAGGGCGTACATGGGGCCTCCGTAGGTGCTGCCGTTTTCGTCCTTAACGCGGTATTTCACGGCCAGCAGACTCTCGGCATATTTCGTAGCCATGCCGAATATTCCCGTAAGCCAGCACCACAGCACGGCACCGGGTCCGCCCAGGGCTACTGCTGTGGCCACGCCCACGATGTTGCCGGTGCCAATGGTGGCCGCCAGTGCGGTGGCGAGGGCTCCGAATTGCGAGACGTCGCCGGTGGCGCCCTTGTCCTTCTGCACAGAGAGGCGAATGCCTGTCAGCAGTTTGCGCTGCGGCACTCGCAGCCGGATGGTCAGAAACACGTGTGTGCCCAGCAACAGGATAACCATGGGCCAGCCCCATAGCACGGAACTGAGCAGGGAGAAGAAGTAGTTGATAGCTTCCATTTGGTGAGATTTTTAAGAAGTTATGTAGCCTTTGGCCACGGATGTTGAAGAAGATATTGGAGTGTTATGTCTTCTCTCCGAGCACACACCAGCGGATGAGGGGGATGCGGCGCAGGAGAGCGTAGGTCAGGGGAGAGAGGGTGAAGACGGCAAGGGTGAGAATCAGATACATGGCCACGGGAGGCCACGCGGTATAGAACTTCATCAGGTAGCCCAAGCCTGCAACGATCAGGTAGTGAACGATATAGATTCCGAAACTGGAACGGGTCATGTGGGTTGCGAAGCGACCTGTGCGGTCGAAGCAGGCTCTGAACCAGCCCATCATGGCGAGGCACATCAGCCAGCTGTAGAGGCAATGAAGGGGGCGTCCCAGGTATTCCGGCGTGGTGTTGTTCTCGCCGTAGGTGGTTGCGGTGAGTACTGCGGCGGCCACCACCGCGCCTGCCATCAGCGGCATCCATGCTCTCTGCACCTTCTCCTGTATGGTATCGTGGGAGAATACGAAGTATCCGAGCAGGAACGGCACCAGATAGAAGAACGGTTTGTAGAGGTTGTAGATACCGGTGAGGATGGTCTTTGCATCGGGCGCTATCACCGCTGGAGGCGTGATGAGGGTCTGCATTCCCAACCAGTAGAGAACGCCCAGAAGGATGATCGTCGTGGTGTTTGCCTTTCCACACCAGTTCCACAGCTTGTCCCTGCCGTCGAGTTCCCGTAGTACCAGCAGTACCAGACACAGCACCCATAGCAGCTGGATAAACCACAGCGGCCCGATTCCATTCAGCGACCACCCGAGGTATTTGAATGGTTGCGGCACGTCGGCCAGCTTGTCTGTTCCTTGTATATGTGTGTTGAAATAACCCGCCATCCATTGGAAGACAAATAGTCCAATAGTTGCTGGCACCATCAACTTGCGGGTGCGGCCACGGAACCACTCGCGGCTCGACTGGCGCTGCAACGCGTAGCGGGCGCTGACGCCTGCCAAGAGAAACAGCAGGGGCATGATCCAGGGATAGAGGACGTACATCACCACATCCTGGTACTGGGGCCCGTCGCCGAAGCCGCCCGCTCCGCCGATGACTCCTTTATTATTATAGATGTATATGACGTGGAAGAACAGCACCAGCAGCACCGTCGTCCATCGCAGATTATCCATCCAGTGTTTTCTCATCATCATCTTAACCTATACTTTCTGTACTTCTGCCAGGCCTCCTGCACCTCCTCCGGGTTGGCTCCGTCCTCGAAGAAGTCCACCTGACAGCCATCACGGTAGGGCGACCAGTTGCCGCAGATGATGCCATCGCGAGCGATGATGGGTTGGAAGATGCCACGGTTGTTGTGAGCACGGTGCTGGTGTTCCGGCGGCAGGGCGATATCGCGTGACTTGTAGCCTATGAGATACTCGTCGTAGGGCGGAATCAGCAGGTACTGGCCTTTGCGGAAACCCCGTGTGCGGCAGTCGTCGGTCAGGTAGAAGTCGCGGCCTTTGTGTCTCTCGAGGTGGAGGGTGTCGCCCAGGAGTGCAATGCCCTTGCGGCAGTCGCTGATATTCAGACCTGACCACCACACGAAATCTTCCAGCGTTGCCGGTTGCCGGCTCTGGAAGTACTTGCGTGCGAAGCGCATCAAAGTCGTGTCTCGGTCTTCCAGAGCCGGCTTGCCCCCCACTTTATTCTCTGTGAGCGCATAGGTGGCTTTCATCGGAAGCAGGTCGCCGCTGCAGAGCGTGCCTGTGAACTCTGACATGCGGATATGGTATGACAGGCGGTGGTCATCCATCCGGATATCACGTTCCGCCAATGCCCGGGCAAAGTCCTCCTTGGTCGCGCTCCCCCTGTCAGCGGCCGTCTGGGCGAGGATGTCGCGGATGCGCAAATATTCCTCATCGGGGATAGAGATTTTATTACTGCTCATCCATCCTTTGGTGACGCTGATGGCTTTGGGCGCACAGAGGTCTGTCATCATCCAGTAGTCCTCGGCGGCCACCAGCTGCCATGTGCCCCGCATCAGGTGCAGACGGATGATGCGTCCGCTGTCGAAAGCCTCCTTAAACGCTTTTGCCGACGGTTTGCGTGTCCGCATCGTCACCGCCCATCGCATCATGCGATATTCCTGTGCCTGGATGGCACCCATATAGCTGACCACCTCGGCAGGGTCGCTGTACTGTGGTGCCACCAGTTGCTGGTTGAGAAGTCGGAGGGCTGCGGCATTCATAGTTCTATTTCCCGAATCGGTTGATGATGAATTGCCAGGCGGCGTCCTTGTCGTTGAGGTCGACTTCAATATCTGGCTGCAAGCACGTGTCATCGACCGTGGCGGCATCCGGCCGGGCGAAGAATTTGCATGAGATGCTGCCCAGCACGCCGGTGTTTGGCAGACGATAGGGGAGCACTTCGCCATAGTGTGAGGGCGAGAAGGTGGAGGTGGTGCCGATGATTGTTCCCACATGATGGTCACGGGCGTTGGTCAGGAGCATGCCGGCACTGCTGTAGGTCTTCGGTCCCATGACGAATACCGCTTGCCCCTCGAAGAGTTTTGGCTGTTGGAAGTCGGCTGGGATCTTGGGCGAAGGCATCTGATAGAGCTCGTCGGCGTGTCCGTCGTCTTCCCAGCTCTTCTTGGCTACGGCAATCCTGGGATTATACATGGCCATGAGATCGGAGAAACGGAGGTAGGTGGTGAAGAATGTCATTTCGCTCAGCGGATACAGGTGCATGAACAACAGGTCGCAGAGTCCGCTGCTGCCTCCGCCGTTGTACTGCACATCGACCACCAGCGTCTGGATGCCATCTTCTTCCATTCTGGCAAACATGTTGTCAAGGAACGACGGGAATGGAGCATCGGCGGCATTCACGCATTGGTTGAACTGCAGATAACAGATGCCTTGCTCAGGGAAAAGCTGATAGTCGTAGAAGGAGGAATGGGGGCGCATGATGTGCTCTCTGTCGATGGCGCCAGTACCTAATTCCTGCTGGTTGTCTGTCTTTTGGTTCTTGCGCTCGCTGAGGCGGGTCGTTGTTATGAGGTCTGTGTGTTTGTCGCGCAGCGGGCCCAGCACCTCGATGAGTACATCGGCGAAGTCCTCGTCCGTCTCTAAGGTTGAGCAACGTTCTAAGAGTGCTGGTTTCTTGGCGAACCACTCCTCGCGCCTTTCGGGCTTGATGTAATAAGGATGTGTGGCGGCCACCATATCCATAAAGAGGATAGCATCCTTCTGATACTTGTTACCTGCCTGATACTCGCCGGAAGCCTGATAGGCCGAATCGCTGAGAACCTTGAACTGGTTCGGATCCTGAGCCTTTGTCGTTTGCCATCCTGCCACGAGGAGCAGCAATGAGATAAGAATCTTCTTCATTTCTTGTTCAGATATTTGTTTGTACTCTTTTTCTTATCATTTTGGATACCTACTTACCATGTCTGAATAGACAAAAAGTGACCCTGAAATCATTACCTCAAATACGATGTCACCTTAGACTCTGCTCTGGCTGTTCATTCATTTCTGTGAATCTTGCAATCTTTCGACCATCACGGTTGACCGTCTCAAAGAACATCTTTTCAGGTCGAACCCAATACTGCTTATCGCCATAAAGAGCTTGATAGATGACCATTCTCTCCTTGGTCTCGGAGTCAAAAGCCGTGCGGACGTAGCGGTAGTGACCACCCTTGAAGTGCTGGAAGTATCGGATGCCGTTTTCTGGCAAGGGAAATACCGCCAGCATTTGCTCGGCCAATGGTACGTACCAGTCACGGACTTCCTCTGCTGTCGGGGTGTGACCTCCGGGGAAGTGGAACGAATGGGTATAGTGCTCCAGGAAGAGTGGTTCAAAATGTGCCAACGTGTCTTGTTCGCCGAACAAACCCCAGATGCGGTCTTTGTAGTAGGGATTACAGTAATTAAACTGGATGGCCTCCAATTCAGCAAACTCATCAATCAAGGATTCGTGGATGCTGAAGTCCTGCTTTCCGTCCTTTCGTGGAGATTTATACTGATGTTTACCAATGCGTTGCTTCAGGAACGCCGTCATTTGGAAATGTGGATTTCCGAGCAAAGCAGGAATACCCACGATGGGAGCCACCATCTGAGCATAGAACGAACCGCAACTGTTGCCCACCAAAAGGTCAGGCTTCTCGCGGTCAATCAGTTCACGGATGAACTCGAGAGCCTCTTTCGGATGCATCGGAAGGTCAGGCATAAGCACTTCAATACGCCTCTCGAAGGACTCGCGCAATGCCAAGGCTGGCACGCACTGACCACTGGCAAAAAAACCGTGAAGGAACAATATCTTCTTCATATCACAGAATGATTATAAACCAAGCAACACTCGAAAGCATCTTACAAAAAATTAAGGAAAAGGGTGATGATTCCTGTATTAATCAGATCAGCAAACATGGCGCCAATGATTGGAACTATGAGGAAGGGCTTGACGGTATAATGGTATTTATAGCATACAGCACTCATGTTGGCCATAGCATTGGGGGTTGCACCAAGACCGAAACCGCAAATGCCTGCACACAGGACGGCTGCATCGTAGCTGCGGCCTAACAGTGGGAAGGCGATGAAATAGACAAAGAAATCCATCATGACGACCTGGGCCACCAGAATGACAACCAACGGAAGAGCTAGGCTCTGCAGTTCCCAAAGTTTCAGGGATATCATCGCCATTCCGAGAAACAGCGACAGACAGATATTACCCACACTAACAATTCGTTCCATATCAAGCAGTTTGTCGGCTTTCACCCATTTACCTTCGTCCTTGTATCTGACGAATCCGATGGTGTTCCGAACGATGGCAGCTAAGATTAAGGCACCGAAATAGGTGGGGAACGTGACGCCAGTCTTTGCCAACAGCCAACTCAACAAGGTGCCGGCACTCATAACCAGAAGAATGCAATAAGAAGCCTTCGCATACTGCTGGAATTCCTGCTCGTTGGTGCTGATACGTTTTGCACGTCCAGTGGGTGATGCCTCGTCGCTCTCGATACCTGCCATGGCAGGGTCAATGTCCCCGTTTTGTGGCTGCATCTGTTCGTGCGTCAGTTTCTTGCGGATAATCCGCTCTGCCAACGGACCACCAATCATAGAACCGGCAATCAGACCAAAGGTGGCTGCTGCCATACCGATTGTGCCCGCACCATGCAGGCCCATGCCTTCGAGCACACTCGCAAATCCGCCAGATGTACCGTGTCCGCCTGTCATGGAAATACTGCCTGAAGCCATACCAATCAAAGGGTCAACACCCATGAGTTTGGTTATTCCTATCGGCATCAGGTTTTGCAGAGCGATGATGACGACCAACAAGGCAAGCATGATCACCAGCAGTCGGCCACCTTGCTTGAGGACTTTGAGGTCGCTCTGGAAACCAACGCTGGTGAAGAATGCCAGCATAAAAACGTCCTTCAAAGTACCATCGAACGAAACCTCCACATCGAACCAACTATAGAGTGCCAGCGTCAGCAATGAAAAGATGATACCACCACTTACGGGTGACGGCACACAGAATCTCTGGAGAAAGGCTACCTTTCTCGTTAGAATCATACCGGCGATGAGGGCTAAGGCGCCAATTCCGGCAGTTTGTATCATGTCCAAATGAAATGCATTCATAATTCACAATTCATAATTCGTTATTCTTTTAGAATCTATACTGCACCTTTATATTTGCAGCATGTCTGTTTACTTCTACTTTACGACAGTTCAACGCATCAAACATGTCGTGCCAGTCAACGCCCAGATTCCAGTGCTTTCCAAATTGCTTGTTCACAGACAGACATCCATATACAGGTATGCCGGTAGTCTCACGTTTAGGTGACTTGTTGGTATAATATATCATCTGCAATCCTACCTGCCAATCATGAGGAAGATAAGCCGTCGGGGTAAACCGTAATGAAGCATAGGTTCCACTCTTAGCTATATATAGATTTGCTCCACCGGTCAGACTGATCCAATTCTTTTTCCAATAGGCCGAGGCACCCAGTTCTGTGAAATTTTCGCCATCTTTGATGGCATAATAACTCGCTTCTGTCTGCACCGTCAACTTCTGCTTACTATAGGCGTAAGACAGCTTCATTTGGTTAATCGTCTGTTCCTTCAGCTGTCCCTTGGTAATCGCCCATTCCTCGTCAGAAAGCGATTCGGAATTCATGAAGAGAGTTTCGTGAGAAGGATTATAGTATTTGCGATAATACCCCAACTGAATTTGGTTCCGGTTATCAGGAACATAGATGACACAGGCATTTGCATTGTCGCGTGTGTCTGAATGCTTTTGACTGATTCCAGAATCCATCAACTTGTAGTTATAGAACATCACACGATTACCGGCAGTCAGCTTCCACTTAGGTAGAGAATAGGTAAACTGCAAGTAGATATCATTGTTGAAGGCATTCCAGCTCCTATCTGTATGCTTTTGCTGGGTCATAAGATAATCGCCCTCAACACCCACCATCATTGACAACCGTTGGGTCAAAGGCGTATTCAACTCAACAATATACAGCGGCAGTTTCTTGGAGAGGGCTGCATCGCTGGCATACTGATAACCGCCCACGATGAGCAGTTCCGTACCCAGGTCATTGAAGGTGTGGAAATAGCGCGCCCTGCCCATGATCTTCTGCGACGTACCAGTAGGACGGTCAAGATATTGCTGAGTGAAATAGGTCAGTAGCTTGTTCCTGTCGTCAAAACGGTTTGTCATGTGAAGCGTCAGATACTCCTCATTTCCCCCCTGATGGCGATAAGATGCATTGGCATAGAGGTCAGTATGCTTGCTGCCGTATAAAGTATTCACAGATGCAATCCCTGCTACGTCCTTCCCAAAGTTCCCTTGTCCTTCCACGAAACCATTCCATGCATCGGGCATCTTCATATTGATATCCAGCACCCGCCCCGTTCCAACAGTTCCCTTCGCAACACCCGTATTATCACAAACTTGGATTTTTGCAATATCTTTGGCTTTCATCTGGCTAAGAATCAGCCTTTCGTCACCATTCATCGGACTGTTGTCGATACGGAGATTATAATTGGAGATGACGTCCTCATAACCAGCAATCATCAGGCCTGGCATCATTTGGAGAACATCCATCAACGACTCTTCCCCCGTTAGTTCCATTCGCTGAGGATAAATCATGATCCTGTCTGCTTTAATCTCTATAATGGGCAAACAGCTTTCTGCAATGGACAAACTTCTTTCTGCGAACAAAGAGGCAGAGAGAAGCAAATAGATTGTCGATAATAGGATTCGATGCATTCGGCTTACTTAGTCCAATTTTCCATATATGCGGTGCAAAAATACGCATTTTCTTTCAATTATTGTCCGTTTTGCTCTTAAAACAATCGAAAAGTGCTTGATGACGGGTCTTTTTGCAACTGTCTTCTGTCTTTTTATGTGTTGGCGGAAACAGCAGAATGGTTTTTTCCATGTTTTTTCACCTTATTATATAAATAGGTTAGTCGCTGCACCCTTAAACCCTTAAACCTTTAAACTCTTAAACCTTTAAACTCTTAACCTTTAACCTTTAAACTCTTAACCCTTAACCTTTAAACTCCTATATTGTCTTGATGGCTCTTTGTAGTTCTTCCAGGAACCGGGCAGCGTGTTTGCCGTCCATCTGGGCGTGGTGGAACTGAAAGGAGATGGGCACGGTGGTCTTCAGCCAGCCCTTGCGGTAGCGGCCCCACGCCAGAAAGGGATTGTTGAAGATGCCGTTATATTGGTTTACAATACTGTCGAGCTCTGTGCCCGTGACTGCCGATGTGCCAACGATGACGGCTTCATCGTCTAAAATATCCTTACAGGTCTGGCTGGTGGCCTCTGTCAGATGCAGGTACTTGGCATTGAACTGTTCCAAATTGTCACTAACGGCAACGTCGCAGAAGCTGAGTCCGCCCTTCACGTTGTCCACTATCACGTTGATTGCCATACGGTCGTATCTGTACAGTTTCCCGTTCTGGGGCAACATATAAAACTCCTCAATCTGTGATGCGGCACGGCCGATACACCAGCATAGCAGCATATTGAACTTCATGCCTCGCCGCCGACTTACCTTACAGAGTCTTGTTACATCGAAGGTCTTCGTGAGCGTCACCATCGGATTGGGCGACTTCGCCCACAGTTCGAAGGCGATGGCTCTGTTGGTGTCTTTGGGGTTGATTTCCTGTTTCATGATTTCACAAATTCACGATTCTACGATTCTACGATTTCACTTTTGCGCCTGCAAATATACAGCTTTTCTGCCGAAATCAGTCCCGAGAACCAGTAAAAAGCATCTTATGGGGTGGCGCAAACGTTATTTTTGTGTATTTCCCCCGTTTTTCCCCTTTTTTTGCGTTCATCCTTCACTTTTTCCACAATTTTCTTGGTCAGTTCGCAGAAAAGACGTACCTTTGCGCCGTCAAAAATGCCAAGGGGCGAAAATCCCAAAGCCCGTACTGCTGCGCTTGTGGTGGAATTGGTAGACACGCCAGACTTAGGATCTGGTGCCGCGAGGCGTGTAAGTTCGAGTCTTATCAGGCGTACAATGACTGCTTTCAGGCGTAGATTTTGACAACATAAAGAGTCGGCATAGCTCAGCTGGTTAGAGTATCACCTTGACATGGTGGGGGTCCTTGGTTCGAGTCCAAGTGTCGACACAAAAAGTAACAGAGACCATTTTCCGATGGCCTCTTTTTTTGTCTGCCCTGCAATGTTTAAGGGGTTTAAGGGTTTTAAGGAGTTTAAGGGTTTAAGAGTTAAATCTTCATGGCTTTCTCATTTTTTCTGCTGTTTTTCTTGGCGGGTTCGCAGAAAAAGGCTAATTTTGTGCCGAAAAAGTTACCTAAACCATAAAAAATATCTGAGATTATGAAAAAAATTTTCTTTTTAACGTTGCTGGCTGCCTGTAGTGTGTTGGGAGCCGTAGCACAGAACATCTCCATCACTAAAGCCCGCTTCCATCAGGGCGACGACATGAACTGGGCAAAGCCCGAGGCTGCTGATGCCGACTGGGGCGAAATGGACATTACCAAGACGTGGGATGACCAAGGCCACCGGTTCAACAATACCTTTGTGTGGTATCGTATCCACCTGACCATTCCTAGTTCGCTGATGAAGGGCGTGGATCAGCAGAAGACCGTGGTTTTTGACCTGCCCAGTGCTGATGACGCCGACGAGACATACCTCAACGGCAAGCTGATAGGTAAGACCGGTCGCTTCCATGGCGACCAGGGAGGCTACCAGTCTGCATGGAACGCCCGCCGTAGCTACTCGGTCGACGCCAAGTCGGGTGGCATCCGCTGGGATCAGGAGAATGTCATCGCTGTGCGCGTATATAATGCTGGTGAACCTGGTGGCCTGTTCGGCCGTCCCCTCACCGTGCGCGTTCCCAATATCACCGATGGACTGAGGATGCAGTTCTCTGAGGCCCCCGACGGAAAGCAGCCGTTGTGTACCCTGGAGCTGAATAATGAATATCCCGCTAATCAGGTGGGAACTGTCACCTTTAATATTATTGACCGCCAGACGGGTGCCGTTAAAGGAACCCTCACCCGTAAGATTACGGTTCGCAAGGGCAAACCCGTCACCCTTTCTCTTCCCTACGACAAGACCGAACGCTATGTGGCCAGTGCCAAATATGTGGATGCCAAGAGCGGCAAGTTCGTTGAGCGCCAGCGTCCGCTGAAGTTCCTGTTGACGCCTCCCGCTCCTGCCACTCCGCGCTTCAACACCCCCGCGGTGTTTGGCGTTCGTCCCGGTTCGCCCGTGATTTTCCGCTTCGGCGTGTCGGGTGAGAAGCCCATCAAGATTACAGCCGACAACTTGCCCGCAGGACTGAATCTGACAGAGGAGGGTGTGCTCAGCGGCAGTATAGATCATCCCGCAGAGATTACCTTCACCGCCACGGCAGAGAACGCCAAGGGCCGCGCCCAGCAGCAGTTCACGCTGAAGGTGGGTTCGAAGATTGCACTCACCCCGCCAATGGGTTGGAACTCCTGGAACTGCTGGGGGCTCAGCGTCTCGCAGGAGAAGGTGATGTCGTCGGCTCAGGCACTCATAGAAAAAGGCCTGGCAGACTACGGTTACTGCTACATGAATATCGACGACGGATGGGAAGCCCCCGAACGTAATCCCGACGGCACGATTGCCGTGAACGAGAAGTTCCCCTCGATGAAGGCTCTTGGCGACTGGCTCCACGAGCGCGGACTGAAGTTCGGTATCTACAGCTCGCCCGGTGACTTTACTTGTGGCGGATATCTTGGAAGTATTGACCATGAACAGCAGGATGCAGAGTCCTACAACAGCTGGGGTATTGACTACCTGAAGTACGACTGGTGTGGCTACGGTCGCGAACACGCCAAGGAGAAGGACAAGGGCGTGGCCTCTTATGTGCGTCCTTACCTGTTGATGCAGAAGCACCTGCGCGACCAGCCTCGCGACATCTTCTACAGTCTCTGTCAGTATGGAATGGCAAAGGTTTGGGAATGGGGCCGCTTTGTGGACGCCAACAGCTGGCGCACCACCGGTGATATCAATGACTCATGGCGTTCGATGTATGATATCGGTTTCCGTCAGCAGGCAGGACTTGCTCCCTACGCCGCTCCTGGCCACTGGAACGACCCCGACATGCTGATTGTGGGTAAGGTGGGATGGAGCTCGAACCTGCGCGACAGCCGCCTGACGCCCGACGAGCAGTACACGCATATTACCCTCTGGACCCTACTGGCTTCGAATATGCTCATCGGCTGCGACATTGCACAGATGGATGAATTCACCATCAACCTGCTCTGCAACAACGAGGTGAATGCCATCAATCAGGATTTGCTCGGACAACAGGCCGACCGCGTGGTAGAAGCTGGCGACATCCAGATCTGGGCTCGTCCGCTGGCCGATGGCAGTCATGCTGTCGGAATCTTCAACGTGGGTAGCAAGGATCTGAAGGTGAACTTCTCCGACTACCTGCAAGCAATGGGCATCAGCCAGCTGCAGAGTGCTCGTGACCTCTGGCGACAGAAGGACCTGAATCCCAGCAGCCTGCAGTGGGTCATTCCTACGCACGGATGTGAATACCTGAAGGTGAGATATTAACACGTTAACACGTTAACGAGTAACAAAAAAACACGTTAACATGATGTACAAACGGTTACTAATGTGTATTCTTGCGCTGGCTGTAATGTGGCCGGCGCAAGCCTTTGAATGGCAAGCGAAGGTGGACACCATCTGGCCAGCCCGCCACTATCGCGAACTGAATGGCGACTGGCAGGGCGACCGTATGTCAAAGACTTGGATAGACTGGAGTTATCCAGAGGGAACCATCGTCGTCTATGGACTGCACTTCCCCACAGGCCACGCACGTGCTGATGCCCTCTTCCAGTGTAAGCAAGGACAGCGGGTGACGTTCAACGTCCGCATCGTTCATCCGCAGACGGGGACTGTCGTCCTCGAATCATCGGCCACCAGCACCAAGACTTCGACCGGCGAGCAGCGTCTGGAAATCATGCCCGATACGGAGATTCCCTTCGATGGTTGGTACCGTTTCGAACTCACCTGCCCCGACGGGCAGAACACACTCAGCCGCCTGAACCTGCTTCTTTTTCAGCGCGAATCTACGCTGAACATCACTGACTCCGAAATCTTCATGGCACCCAGTGTGCATCTCTGGTGGGCATCCACAGTTCCGGGCGCTCCTTCGGGGCAGGCCTACGACTGGACCTACCTCGAGGTGATGTATCCTTCGGCATACCGCCATGTGGCCACCTATCTGATGTCTATAGGTACGGATGTGGGATATTCAGGAATTCAGATGCCCACCCGTGCCGACGGTTCCTACGGCAACAGCGTCCTTTTCTCCGTCTGGGACGAGGGCGACGTGGAGCAGGACCGCAATCTGCCGGAGCACATGCGATCGGCTGCGGTGGATATAGGCCCCGGAACCTACGCCACCCGCTTCGGAGGAGAGGGCACGGGTTCCAGCATCCGTTATTATGCCGACACGCTCTGGCAGTTTGACCACTGGATTCAGTTCTTGTTCAACGAACGTCCTGAACGCACGCAAATCACGACCACAGACTCCAAAGGGCGCCAGAAGGTCATCGACTACGAAAGCACCCTGCAGTCGATGTGGTACAAGAATGCAGAGGACAAGGAGTGGCGATACATCGGCACCCTGCGTCGTGCCAACGACTACCGCATGACCTCAGGAATCTATTCCTTCCTTGAGAACTACGGCAACGGGGGAGGAGAGTTCCTGCACCGCTGCTACTTCCGCAACGGAGCCATGCGCTCTGCCGCCAGCGGAAAATGGTATGCCCTGAACAAGGCGGGCTACGGTAACACGCAGAACAACGGTAAACGCGAGTCGCGCTATGACTTCGGCCACGGCGTCACGGGGCTCTTTGAGAATACCTTCTACCTCGAGACCGGAGGATATATGGGCACCCGCGACAGCGCCGACTCCTACCGCGCGCCGGAGCAGGGAAAAATGCCGTGGGTGGACACCATAGATATCGATCGCCTGCAGGCGCGCATAGACCTCGCCGTTACCCACAACCGCGCCAAGAGTGTACGCTCGGATATCGAGGCCGCACGTGTCGTCTCTGATCCAGCTACCTGGAAACTTACCGCCTACAGCGACGAGGAAACCGTGGGCGAGGGCGACAACGGACGGGCAACCTTCATCCTCGACGGAGACCTCACCACGTACTACCACAACAAGTGGAAGAACGGATCGGCGGCCTACCCGCATACCTTCACCTTCGATGCAGGGCAGCCTGTCACCGTCAGTAGCATAGAACTCTACCAGAGTCGCGACAACGGTTATCGTGCCAGGCAGCTGACCGTCTTCGTTTCGGAGGACGGCAAGCAGTACCAGGCCGCCACCAGCCGTCTGGAAGTAGAAGACTCTGACCACCCCACCGTGCAGCTCGATTCTGCCATCACCTCCCGCTATTTCCGTCTGCGGTTCAACACGGGCTATGGCTCCAACCTCGTTATCAACGAGCTTTACTTCAAACACGACTACCGCCTCGAAGATCTGTTGGCGCTGACACAGAAAACCATCGATGAATCCGACCATTTCGACGGCTATGCACCTGCCGACCTGCAGCGGCTCATCGCCGTCTATGACGAAGGACGCTGCACGGATATCGAGGCGCTGCGCACGGCATTGGAGGAGGTGGCGGACAATGCCCTGCCGCTCACCTATGGACTGGTGCAGAAGACCGAACACCTGACCTCCTTCAACGCCTACCAGCTCCATACTGTCAACGGACGGGGAGACCTTGTGGCTACGGAAGACGGACAGCTGACAGTTGTTGGCGCAACGGACGAGAGCGCCATCGAGGCCTACCGCCAGCCGACCAGTGTCACTTCGCTCTATAACAACTGGCTCGTGCTGCGGTCCGAGACCTTTGAGGAATACTACCTCTATAACCTCGGCGCGCGGAAGTTCCTCAGCATCAGCAAGACCGAAGGACCAGAACTCTCTGAGGTGCCCGTGGCCTTCAGCCTTGCAGCCAGCGGAAAAGGATATACCCTGACGGCCGCGAAGAACGTTGTTGTGGTGGATGCCGCCAAGGAAACGGCCGTCAGCCGCAGCACCACCACGAGCAAGGCTGCCGTCTTTGAACTGCGCAACAACTACGCCCTGACGCCGCCCAACGAGGAGGTCCTCGGCCTGCTACACACCACCGAACAGCAGTTGCACCCCGAGACTGCCTTTGCAGGTCTGCTTCAACAGGCTGCCACGACCTACTCCAAGGCTTTTGTCACCTCGATGGATGCCGACACAAAGCTCATACGTTCCTCCTCGGCCCTCAGTTCCAATGTCAACTCCACGCAGCAGGAGGCCCACAACCTCGCAAAACTCGTCGACGGCAAGACCAGCACCTACTGGGAATCCTGGTATTCCGGCATCTCGTGGCCCAGCAGTCCCGGCTACGTGCAGGCCAGGCTCACGACCTCCGTACCTGCATTTTACCTCACCTTCACGCCCTCGCAAAGCGCACAGTACGGCAAGTCTGACATCCCGGCGGAAGTGCGCATATACACCTCCACCTCCACCACGGGTTTCAGCCTCGTTGGCGAGATCAACGAGGGCCTGCCGACAGAAATTGATCAGGTATATACCTCGCCCGTCATCTTCAGCGGACAGGACATCCGCTATGTGCGGATGGAAGTGCTGTCTACCTTGGAGAACCGCGATGGCGGACGTGTCTTCGCAATGAGCGAGATGCAGATACATCCTGCCGTCATCGATGAAGAGGCGTCGCTCTACTGCCAGCGGCCGTGGGTGAAAGAGGCTGTTGATGCGCTGAGTCTGGAAGTACAGTTGATGCACGATGTCATTCAGGCAAAGACCGTCACCTCCGAGGATGCCGACCGCCTGCAGGCTGCCATCGACCGTGCTGAGGCATCGTACCTCGACCCGACGGGCATCAGTGAGGTGAGACGGCCTGAAGTCGCGAGTGGCGAAACCGGCCACAGTTCATCGCTCCGCCGTCCCTTCCTCGACCTCACCGGCCGTCCCGTCGCGGCTCCCCGCTCCCCCGGAATCTATCTCCGCGATAGAAAGAAGGTGGTAGTGAGGTGATGGGTCTAATGGGTCTAATGGGTCTAATAGGTCTAATGGGGTCAATGGGTCTAATGGGCTATCTATTGTTCAATATTTCAACCTTTCAACCTTTCAACGTTTCAACCCCTCCCCCTTGCTCTCTCCCCTCTCCACTCCCCTCTATGTGATGGCCAAGCCTGTCGGCTCGCTCTGCAATCTCGCCTGTGACTACTGCTACTACCTCGAGAAGAGCAAGCTCTATGCCGACCAACCGCGCTCACAACTCCAGATGTCCGATCAGACGCTGGAACTCTTCATCCGTCAGTACCTGGAGTCCCAGACCCAGCCTCAGGTGCTCTTTACGTGGCACGGCGGAGAGCCCCTCATGCGCCCTCTCAGTTTCTACAAGAAAGCCCTTGCCCTGCAACGCCGGTACGCCGATGGAAGACTCATAGACAATGCCCTGCAGACCAATGGCACCCTGCTCACCGACGAATGGTGTGAGTTTTTCCGCGAGCACAACTTCCTCATCGGCATCTCCATCGACGGACCGCAGGAGTTCCACGACGAATACCGCCGTGCGCGAGGCGGGCAACCCTCCTTCCAGAAGGTCATGCGAGGCATAGAACTGCTGAAGAAACACGGTGTGGAGTGGAACGCCATGGGGGTCGTCAACGACTTCAATGCCGACTACCCCCTCGAAGTCTATCATTTCTATAAGGAGACAGGCTGTCGCTACATCCAATTCACACCCATTGTGGAGCGCAGCGTAGAGCACCCCGACGGCCGCCGTCTCGCCTCTGCCTCAGAACCTGCTGCCGCTCCGCTGACCGACTCCTCAGTCTCCTCAGACCAGTATGCTCATTTCATCTGCACAATCTTCGATGAATGGGTGCGCCACGATGTAAGCGAAGTCTTCGTCCAACTCTTCGATTCCACCCTCGCGCGCTGGGTCGGTCAGCCGCCCGGCGTCTGTTCCATGGCTGAAACCTGTGGACATGCAGCCGTCATAGAGGCTAATGGTGACCTCTACTCCTGCGACCATTTTGTATTCCCCGAATACCGGCTGGGCAACATCTATAACGATACCATTACCTCCCTCCTCTACAGCCAGCGACAGCGTGACTTCGGGCGTGCCAAGCGCGACCGCCTTCCCGAAAAGTGCCTCCATTGTTGCTGGCTCTTCGCTTGCAATGGCGGATGCCCCAAGGACCGTTTCCTTACGACCCTCAATGCCCAGCGCCCCCTCAACTACCTCTGCTCCGCCTACTGCCGATTCTTCAGCCACGTAGCTCCCTACATGGATTTCATGAAGAATGAACTCATGAACGGGCGGCCGCCTGCCAACATCATGAAATATTTCTAAGAGATAAGCAGGGAATTTCTATCAATTTTGAGATTTCTCCACCGAATTTAACGTTTTATAGATAAGTCTGACTATCATAGCTTACTGCCTCATGGCGATTGTCCAGCATGGTATGCAGTTGAAGCACTCGACCTATGTGGTCGGGCTATTGCACTTCTTTAATATACTATAGGCTGGGGTCGGGCGACTTTCAATTACCGTTGTCCAACACCACATCGATGTCCTCGAAAGCCATGCGGTCGCCTTCTTCCAACCGGTCGGCATCGAGTCTGAGGATTTTGGCTTTCACGGGCTGGAAGCTGATGGTCTGCCAGATGGGGTTGTTGACGATATTCGAGAATTCGCCGGATGCGAGTTTCGTCCATGTCTGCCAGTCGGAGGATGCCCAGAGGGTGTAGTGGGTAACGAGCCCTTGGCGGGTGTCCTGCGGGGGCAGGTAGCGGAAGGCGCTGATGGCCTGCTCCTGCTCGTAGTCTATCATCATCTGGCGGGGGTTGCTGAAGAAGAAGTGGAGGTTGCTGCTCTTCTTCTCTCCGCTGTTGGAGATATCAGCCGTGAGCTCCGGTGCCAGATAAACGCTGGTGCGGGTGATGAGGGGCTGACACTTGGATTCGAGTACAGTGAAGCGCAGGCGCCGGGTGGTGAGTGTGGGGAAGCAGATGATGCGGCGGTAACCGATAGTCGTCAGGCCGTCGCCCTTCTCCACCAGTTCGTCCTTCAGCTGCTGCCACTGCCCGTTGACCTCGGCCTCCAAGGAGAAGCGTTTCACGCGCTGGCCGTAGCGGATGTCCTCTTCCACGACAAAGCGGTTGCAGGCGGTGGGTTGCTTGAATTCGATGATTTTGGCTCCGCCCGTGATGGTTGTGCCGCCAGGGGAATCGGTGGGGAAGGGTTCCTCTTGGATGTCGGCTTCTGCGGCGAGGTCGGTCTTGAAGACTTCCTGAATCATCGCGTTGAAGGCGATGCCGCGCAAGCTGTCGACGGGGTGGATGCGTCCGTTGGGTGCTATGGGGAAGTTCAGCAGCAGGCATGAGTTGCGCCCCACCGATTTATAATAGGTGTCCATGAGTTTCGAGAGGCTCTTCACCTGTCGGTCTTCGGGGGTGTGGTAGAACCATCCCGGACGTATGCTGGTGTTCGTCTCGCCTGGCACCCAGAGTTCTCCGTTCTCGTCGCCGTAGTGCAGCTGCTGGTAGCCCAGTCGTCCCTCGCGCGGCACCAGGCTCCAGTTTGTCTCGCCGATGAATCCGGCTTCTGTGCCCACCCATCGAAGGTCGCCGCGGTCGCCGCCAGCGTCGCTCCAGATGACGCACTCGGGCTGCAGTTCGCGGATCATGCGGAAGGTCTCGGGCCAGCCATAATAGTTCTTGTCGATTTGCCGTCGTTCGTTGGCTCCGCCGTACCATCCGTCGCCGCCGTTGGCTCCATCGAACCACACCTCGAAGATGTCGCCATAGTTGGTCAGGAGCTCGCGCATCTGGTTGCGGAAATAGGTGACATATTCTGGATGTCCGTAGTCAGGATGATTCCTGTCCCAGGGCGAGAGATAGACGGCGAAGCGCAGCCCCTCGTCGCGACAGGCCTCTGCCAGCTCGCGCACCACATCGCCCTTGCCTTGCTTCCACGGTGAGTTCTTGACAGAGTACTCCGTGAATTTCGAGGGCCAGAGGCAGAAGCCGCAGTGGTGCTTGGCGGTGAGGATGATGCCGCGCATGCCGGACTGCTTGCAGACACGTGCCCACTGACGGCAGTCGAGGTCGCTGGGGTTGAAGAGCTGCGGGTCTTCGTTGCCGAAGCCCCACTCCTGATCGGTGTAGGTGTTCAGGGAATAGTGGATGAAGGCATACATCTCCATCTGTTGCCAGCGTAGCTGGTGTTCTGTGGGCACGGGGCCGCAGGGTGACGGAGTCTGCTGGCCGTGGGTCATGACGGCCACAGTGCAGAGCACATAGGTAAGGAAGACGGATTTTTGTAGCATGGTTCGAAAATGGCTATTTATGAGGCCGTTTTATGGGCTTATCTGGCGCAAAGATAGATAAAAAAACTGAAAGACTCTAGTCTTTTTCCAAAAAATGCACTTTTCCAGTGATTTCAATCGTCATTTAGGAAAACTTTGCGTATCTTTGCCGTCGATTTTTTAATGTTAAAGTTTAATAAAGGATAAAGAACCGATAATATGAACATCAAATTCCGTATGCCCAAATTCGGGCGCGACATGAAACTGACAGGTATGACCAAGGAACTGACCATGAGCACCCTGGCCACCACGATTTCCATCATCCTCACTTTCGGTACGGCCCATTGGTTGGAACAGCGCGAAGCGGAGCAGTCGCGCAAGCTGCTGGCCATGACGGCCATCAACGACATTGATGAGAGTATCAATGTGCTGAAGGTGCTGAAGTACAACGAGGAACGGGGCAACGGCATCACCCGCCTGCTCTTGGAAAGTGTCGACCACCTGGAGGAGGTCTCCGACGACACGCTGTTCATCTTCTTCAACTACGTGAGCAACAGCTCGTGGAACACCAACGAGGAATTCCAGAAGAGCAACGAGAACATCTTCAACAGCAGTCAGGATTCGTGGAGCACGCTGGATGACCGCACATTCATCAACAACATTCAGACGTTCTACCACAGCCGCGCTATGCTTGATCGGGTCAGGAAGGAATGGATGTATTTCAAGAAACCGGTCACCGACGAGGAACTGTATCAGCTGACCATGGCTTCCGAGGGAACGTCAAGCCGCGAGGAGTTTCTGCCCATCTGCCGCCAGCTGCTGGGCTCCCCTCGTGTGAAACACTATGTCGAAACGTCGTACCAGCGTATGCGAATCTTCCAGCAGTACCTGAATCAATATATTGATCTCAATGAGGTCAACAAGTTCCTCATGAACATCACCGACGAGGACATGCAGGAGTTTGTGAACACCACCATTAAGAAAGTGCGCCCGGCAGCGGAAAAGGACGTCATAGGCAAGTGGACGGCAGTATTCTCGGATAATCAGAAACTGGAATATGATTTCCACAAAGACCACACCTTCCATACAAGCCATACCATCTACTCCTTACATCCCCTCTTCATGGGACGTATAGCCGTCAACCATACGTTCTCCGGTAAGTGGGCCGTCGAGAACGACTCCCTGGTGAGCTATTTCGACATGTCTTCGCTCAAGGTGGAAGTGGATGAGAACGGCATCACCTACCCTGCGGAAAATGCAGACTCCATTCGCACCCTCAAGAATCAGGTGCTATCTGAGGACTACAAGAAGTCGTATCTGGAACCGCTGGCAAACCATACGCGCCAGGCGCGAGCCTCGAATATCGACCGCACGGGCAAACGCCTGGAACTCACCGACCCCCAGGGACAGACCACCCACTATCAACGCAACGAAGCAGCAGAATAGACGAGGGGATTATTTGAGCTGCTTGACGGGGAAGGTGAAATAGGTGTCGGGGAAGGGCTCGTCCTTCAGGGTGAAGTGCCACCATTCGCTGTCTAAGGCCTTAAAGCCGTGGCGCAGCATGGCCTGGCGCAGAATCATGCGGTTGGCAAATTGCTCGGCAGTGATGCTGCGACCAGCAGGGGACTTCGAGTTATCACCCGTATATTCGCCCGTCTCGGGATTGCCGCAGAAGTCCGGATGACTCTCGGGACCAAACCAGTCGAAGGTGCCACCCATGTCGAGCTCCTTCTCTGTTGTCATGTCGAAGAGTGTCAGGTCAACGGTGGAGCCGCGGGTGTGGCCGCTGCGTTCATAGATGTACTCCTGCTCGAAGAGCACGCTCTTGTCGAGGTCGGGATAGAAGTAGGTCTTCATCAACGTATCCGGAATGTCTGCTGCCCAGCGCACGAAGTGGTCCACACCCTTCTGCGGACGGTAGGCATCATAGATCTTCAGGCGGAAGCCCTGTGCCATCACGTCGTCGCTGACAGCGCGCAGGCTGTCGGCAGCCTGACGGGTGAGCAGGGCCGTGGGTTCCTCATAGCCGTCGATGCGGGTGCCCACGAAGTTATAGGTGCCAAAGTAGCGAATCTCCATGATAACATCGGGAACGACATCGGTGAGGGTCACGAACTGACTGGTATCGTCGGTGGGGCTGACGATCGTAGTGTCATTGCACTCGTTCTTACAACTGGTGAACAGGGCGCACAGGAGTGCAAAAAATGAAAAACGAAAAATCTTATTCATGCTTTTTGGGTTTTATTGGATTGGTGGGGCGTGCGTGACTCAACGTTTCAACGTTTCAACTTTTCAAGACCTCATCAGTCTGGCAGCACCGGCAGGGTGATGGGAAAGAGGGGGCTGGGGCTGTGGTCCTCGTAGATCTTCTGGATGAGTAGTTTCACGACCTCCGGATGATTGGCCGAGAGATCGTGGTCTTCGTGCGGGTCGGCAGCGAGGTCATAGAGTGCGGGCTGTCCGCGCTTGACGACGAGTTTCCAGTTGCCACGCCGAATACCTATCATGTCGGTCTCGTGGAACTCCCAATAGAGGTGGTCGTGCTGCCTCTGTGCCTGAGGATTACCGAGGAGGGTAGGCAGAATGCTGACTCCGTCGGTATTCGACAATGGGACGATTTTACCATTGGGCAATTGCGCCATTTCACCATTGGACAATTGCGCGATATCACAGAAGGTGGGGAGGAGGTCATAGAAGGCGAAGGGCTGGTCGCTCACGCTGCTGGCAGCGATATTTCCTGGCCAGCGGACGATGAACGGGACACGGATGCCGCCCTCGTGTGTGCTGCGCTTGAGGCCGCGGAACTTGCCGTCGTGGTTGAAGTAGTCGGGGTCTGCTCCGCCCTCTTCGTGCGGTCCGTTGTCACTGGTGAAGATGAGAACGGTATTTTCTGCCAGACCACGTTCCTCAAGAAGCTGCATGATTTCGCCCACCTGCACATCGAGACGGGTGATCATCGCTGCGAACTGGGCGTGGGCCTCTGGCGTGGGGTTGTAGCGTGAGGGGCTGTCGCCGCGATATTCGCGCTCAGGCAGCAACCGCCCACGGAAGGATTGCAGCAGCGAGTCATCGGGCTGCCGCAATTCTGCGTGGGGAAGGGTGTAGGTGAAAATACCAAGGAATGGGTGGGCGGCATCCTGCTGCCGCAGCCACTCGATTGCGCGGTGATGGATGAGGTCGGCGCTGTACTGACGACGCAGGTTGTAATCCTCACCGTACATGGCGTGCTGGATGTTCTGCTCCAGTACCTCACGCACTACGCAAGTGTCGCCCAGCGCGCGGCTGTAGCGATTGAGGAAATTGGGGAAGTAGAGGTGTGCCTGGAACTGACAGATGTAGCCATAGAACTCATCAATGCCCCGTTTGTCGGGTGTGGAGGGGCTTCCTTCAAAGCCTCCCGCCCATTTCCCGAACATGCCGGTGCGATAGCCGGCAGCCTTGAATATCTCGGGAATGATGGCCTGCGCCGTGTCGTAGGGCTCCTGCCCCACGACGGCGAAGTCCTGGCTTGCGCCATACTGCACGGTGCCGCTATTGTGCCAGTACTCTCTATTGCCGCGGACGTGGGTGTGGCCGGAGTGTTGTCCTGTCATGAAACAGGCTCGCGAGGGAGCTGAGACAGGACTGCCGGCATAAGCCGACGTCATACGCATTCCCTGGCTTGCCAGCCGGTCGATGTTCGGTGTCTGGAAATGCTGCTGACCATAGCACGACAGGTCGCCGTATCCCATATCATCGCACATGATGTACAGGATATTAGGCCGCTGTTGTGCCAGGGTGGGCAGGGCAACGAAAGACAGCAGACCAGCAGGAACGCCGCGCAGCAATCGTCGGTGCATCATGCTACTTCGATCCGCCGCCGAGGGCGATATAGAGTGCGATGACAGCCTGGGCGCCACTATACATGTTCATGGCTTCGTTGAGCTGTGCGCTGAGCAGGGTTTCCTGGGCGGTGTTGACCTCGATGTAGCTGGCCTTGCCGTTGTCCATGAGTTCGTGGGTTCCCGTGTAGGCGTCCTGCAAAACGGCAACCTGATGGCTATAGTAGCCATATTTCTCGCGGGCTGCCTGAAGGTCGGCAATGGCTTCGTTCACCTGGTTACCGGCATTGATGACCGTCTGCACGTAGCGGTTCTGGATATCCTGTTCCGACAACTTGCTAATCTTCAGGTTCGCCTTCAGCTTACCGCGGGCGAAGATGGGCTGCGTCAGTGAGCCAACGGCAGAAAGGAGGATCTTGCCGGGGTTGACGATAACACCGCCACCGTCGTTAGTCCAGCCGATTAAGCCGGAGAGCGTCAGGTTCGGGAAGAAAGCTTGGCGGGCAGCCTGGGTGTTGTAGAACGCCTCTGCCATCTGGAAATCGGCGATGCGAACATCCGGACGATTCTGCAGCAGCTGTGCGGGCACGCCTGTTCCCAGTCTCTCGGGCAAAGCATAGCGGCCCCACTTACCGCGACGGATGTGCTGTGGCGACTGAGCCAGCAATCTGCAGATAGCGTTCTCCACGCTGACGATATTCCGTCGGACATCGACAATTTGGGTCTTCACGTTCATGTAGGACGACTCCATCTGGTTGACGGCGGTGGAATACGCTTTTCCATTCTCCCATAGTGCCTTCTGTGTTTCGAGCGAAGAGTACCACAGGCTATCGGTGGCGAGGAGCACTTCCAGCTGGCGGTCGAGTACCATCAACAGGTTGTACTGCTGAGCTACAGTAGAAATAAGGTTCGCGCGCAAGGACTCCTCACCGATACGGGCCTGCATGAGCAGTACCTCAGCCTTACGTTTCTTGTTGGTGATAGCACCGACGATATCCACGTCGAGGCTCAACTGCAACGGCAGGTTATAAGTCTTGTTGAGCGTTCCGAAATCGAAGCTGGAGAGGGTGCCGGAGGGCGTAAAAGCGAGTGATGGCAGATAGGCCAAACGCGCCGCACGCAGCGAAGCCTCGCTCTGCTCTATTGCAATACGAGCCGACTTCAGGTCGGTATTGCGCACCAACACGGAGTCGATGAGTTCCTGAAGAACCGGGTCTGTGAAGAATTCGCGCCACGAAAGCTCTGCGAGGTTATTGGACGAGCCGACCTCGGGAGCCACTGTGCCGAAGACATCATCAGGCACAGAAGCCTTGGACTCGTATTTCTTGTAAAGGCTACAGCTCGTGAGCGAGAAGCTCACGGCTGCAGCAAGGATGATATACTTAATTTTCATTGTCTTGCGTTATTTCGTAATACGTTGTAACGGTATATCGTTATTGCTATTATTCACTTTTCACTTCTACGGTGCCTCCCTGAAAGCGCTCGTGCAGTTTCTGGAAGACGATGAAGAAGGCGGGAACGACGAAGAGTAGGGCGATGGTGCCAATACTCATACCACCTATGACACCCAATGCAAGGGCACGGTTACCGTTGGCTCCGGCTCCGCCCTCAATGACGAGAGGAATCATTCCTATAATCATTGTGAGGACAGTCATCAGGATGGGGCGCAGGCGCTCCTTGCACGCCTCAAAGGCGGCATCTCTGATACTCAGTCCCTGAGCACGGCGTTCGGAGGCGAACTCGGTAATCAGGATGGCAGTCTTTGCCAGCAGTCCTATCAACATGATGACACCCGTCTGCAAGTAGATGTTGTTGTCCATACCCGGAAGACCCTGCGTATAGCCAAAGTAAGCGAACACAAAGGCACCCATCAGTCCGAACGGCACACTGAACAGCACAGCCCACGGCGTAAACCATGAGTTATAGAGCGAAGCCAGGATGAGGTAAATCAGGATGGCGCAGATGACGTAGATGAGCGCTGTGGCATTAGAACCAGCAGTCTCCTCTACCTCACGCGACATACCGCTGTACTCGAACGTGGCGGTTTTTGGCATCTCCTTCTCGAACACCTCGGCAATGGCTTTATGAGCGTCGCCCTCTGTGTATCCACTGCCGGGAGACACGATGCAGGTGATGCTCTGGAACAGGTTGAAATGCTCGATATTAGACGGACCGACAATCTGTTTCAGGCTGACAAACTCTGCAATAGGAGCCATCTGGCCACCCTTCACCTGCATGAAGATATTCTGCAGCGACTGCGGGTCGAGACGGTACTCAGGCGACGCAGCAGCCATGATGCGATAGACCTTACCAAACTGGTTGAAGTTGCCGATATACGCACCGCCGCAGAAGGAACCCAGCGTGTTGAGTACGGCTTCTGGCGTCACGCCGGCACGGTCGCACTGGGCAGCATCGACCTCCACCTGATATTTCGGGAAGCGCTCAGAGTATGTGGACATGGCAGTTGCTATCTCCGGGCGTTCAGACAGTTTGGCCAGGAAGTGCTCGGTCTGCTTTGCAAACTCCGACAGGTTACCATCTGTGGGATCTTCTACCATGAGCATGATGTCGTTACTGGTACCATAGCCTGGAATCTGCGGCATCTCAAACGGAATCACCCGCAAGTTCTTGATGTCTTGGCAGTCAAAGTAGAAACGATACCTGACGAGGGTTATGAAATGGTTCATACCGGAACGGTCATCCCAGTTCTTCAGTCGTACCACCATCGTGCCGTAGTTGGAACCGGCACCCGATATCATACCATAACCACAGACTAAAGCGAAACTCTCCAGTTCGGGAATATTCTTCACCTTGGCCTCAACGGCTTTCGCCATCTCACGGGTCTGCTTCAGTGTGGTGCCTTCCGGAGCTTGTATCTCAACCAAGAACACACCCTGGTCCTCCTGCGGAACGAGACCAGAAGGCAGGTTCCTCATGAAGAACACCAGCAGCACGCCGGCCACAGCCAACAATATCCAAGCCAGGACGGGGCGCTTGATGAACTTCTGGACAGCCTTGCTGTATTTATTATAGATGGCGTTATAGCTGACTTCATACGCTTTCTTGGTATAATAGGTCAAGCTCTTGCGTTCCTTCTTCCCTTCGGTCACCCGCATCATGATGGCGCAGAGGGCTGGACACAGCGTAAGGGCCGACACGCACGACAGACCGACGGATGAGGCAATGGTGATACCAAACTGAGTGAAGAACGTTCCTGAGGTACCTGGCATAAACGTCACGGGGATAAACACCGCCATAAATACTAAGGTACACGAGACGACGGCTACCGACACTTCGTTCATGGCCTGACGGGTGGCTTCGCGTGCATCGCTGATACCACTCTCCATCTTCGCCATGACAGCCTCCACCACCACAATGGCGTCGTCCACCACCGTACCGATAGCAAGCACCAGTGCAAACAACGTCAGGATGTTGAGCGAGAATCCTGCCATCTTGACAATAGCGAAGGTGCCTAACAGAGACACGATAATGGAGATTGAGGGGATGATGGTAGCTTTAAAGTTCTGTAAGAAGAAGAACACCACCAGCACCACCAGAATGATGGCGATGACAAGCGTTTCCACCACATTGTGGATAGCAGCGAAGAGGAAGTCGTCACTGGTCATCAGGGTTACGAACTCCAGTCCTGCCGGCATCGTTGCCTTCATCTCCTCAAACGTTTTGTTGATGCTGGCGTTCACCTCAGTGGCGTTGGCACCAGGAGCCGCAAACACCATGCAGAGGGCACCCGGCTTGTCCTGGATGTTCGATGTGAAGTTGTAGCTCATGGCACCAATCTTTACCTCAGCAACGTCGTTCAGGTGCAGTATGCCACCACCACTGGTGCGCAGCACGATGTTGTTGAACTCCTCGATGGTCTTCAGCGTTCCCTTATACTGCATGGAGTACTGGTAGGAGTTCTCCGACTGTTCACCCAGGCTACCCACACCAGCCACGAAGCTCTGTCCACCGATGGCAGCGAAGATGTCGTTAGGTGTCAGTCCATACTGTGCCATCACATCAGGCTTCATCCAGATGCGCAGGGCGTAGGTGTTACCCAAGCTCTGGACGTTACCCACACCGGTGACACGCATCAGTTTCGGCCTAATGTTGATATCAATATAGTTCGATACGAAGTCTTCGTCGTACTTGCCGTCGGAACTCCTCACAGCGAAGATGCGCAGGATGTTGTTCTGGCGCTTCTCCACCTTCACACCAACCTTGTTGACGTCGGCGGGCAGCAGTGCCTGGGCACGGGTCACGCGGTTCTGCACGTTTACCGTCGCCATATCGGGGTCGGAACCTTGCTTGAAATAGACGTTGATTTCCACATCACCATTCGAGGATGCTTTTGAGGTCATATAGGTCATGTCATTCACGCCATTGATTGCCTCCTCGAGTGGCTGGATGACCGACTTCATCACTGTGTTCTCGTCAGCACCCGTGTAGCTGGTCGAGACATTCACCGTAGGTGGTGCGATGTCCGGATACTGCTCTACGGGCAGTGTGCTCATGCAAATGTAGCCCACCAGCGCTATCACAATAGAGATGGCACAAGCCATCACGTATTTATTGATGAAAATATTGTTCTTCATATTTCGAAATAAGATTTCGTTATATCGAAATTACTTTTCACTTTTTCGCTGCTTCGGGAAACAGCACCTGCTGTCCCTCGGTTACGTTATTGGCGCCTGTGGTCACAATCTTGTCGCCCACGTTCAAGCCACTGGTGATGATGAAGTCCTTGCCGTTGCCGGTGTCTTCTGTGGTCACGTCAACAGCGGTGGCTGTGCTGTCGGCCTGCACTTTATAAACCAACGACTTGTCCTGAAGACGTACGACGGCGCCCTGAGGAACAATGATTACATCCTTCTCTGAGAAAGGCATCACGATTGTTCCCTGAATACCGGAGTAGAGGTGGCCGTCGGGGTTGGGGAACGTCACCTTGCAGGTCAGTGAACCTGTTTCGGCATTCACCACGCCGGTGAGGCTGACGACACGTCCCTTGTGGGGATATTCCGTACCATTCTTCATGACAAATGTTGCCTCGGGCAGTTTGGCGATGTAGGCATTTATCTCATGTGCTTTCACACCCTCCTGCACCATCGTCTCAACAATCATCTCCGTAACCGAGAACTCAGCATACATCGTCGTGTTGCCGCTCAATATGGTCAGCTGCGTCAACGGTGACACCTGATCACCAATACGCACGGGAATCTCACCGATAACACCGGACACGGTAGCCGTGATGGTGCAGAAACCGAGGTTCACCTTCGCACGGTTCACCGCTGCACGGGCCTGGGCGACTGCTGCCTGTGCCTGCTTGTAGGAGTTCTCCGAGTTATTCAGCATATAGCTGCTCACGATTTTCTTCTCAAACAGGTTGCGATTTGACTCATACTCCAACTTTGCAGAGTTCTCCTGAGCCAGTGCTGCCTGCAAGTTGGCCTCCGCTGCCTCTAACTCTAACTGGGCATTACGGGAGTCGATGATGAAGAGGGTCTGTCCCTGCTTCACCTGCTGACCTTCTGTCACGCAAATCTTCATCAGCTGACCGCTGACCTGCGGTGTAACTGTCACATCGTTCATACCTTTCATCCGGGCACTGAACTTATAAGGAAGCTCAATGTCAGACTTCTTAATTGTCATCGTCTCGAACGACGAATGTTGTTCTTTGGGCATTTCAACCCCGCAGGAGGTCAGCGCGGCAAGCATACCGAACAGACACGCCCATTTCATTGGATTCTTTCTTTTCATAAATAATATTTGTTTTTTTAATTTAGAATATCATTTTTGATTAAGATTCTTCAGCCTCAGCCTCATAGTGCTGGAAGAGGAAATCGTTGTAGGGGTATTTCTGGACATGAAGTTCGCGAACACGCTCATACAGCAGCCGGCGCAACTCCTCGATATTCGTGCGACAAGCGGCACTGATGAACAAGCAGTCGCTTCCAAGACGAGCCATCCAGGTGCGCATCAGGTCTGGCAGAGGGGTGTTCTCGCGAGTAGGAGGAGTGAGGTCGTCGGCATCCTTCGGGACAAAGGTGTAGGCGTCAATCTTGTTGAAGAGGATGAGCGACGGTTTGTCGGCACAGCCGAGGTCGCCGAGCGTCTTCTCCACCACCTTGATTTGTTCCTCGAAGTCGGGATGCGAGATATCTACGACGTGAACGAGCAGATCGGCCTCGCGCACTTCGTCAAGGGTGCTCTTGAAACTGTCGATTAGGTCAGTGGGTAACTTACGGATGAAACCTACGGTATCTGAAAGCAGGAAAGGCAGGTTGTCGATAATGACCTTTCTGACGGTGGTGTCAAGGGTCGCAAAGAGTTTGTTTTCAGCAAAGACCTCGCTCTTCGAAAGGAGGTTCATCAGGGTACTCTTGCCAACGTTGGTGTAGCCGACGAGTGCCACACGAATCATGCGACCGCGGTTGCTGCGCTGGGTAGTCTTCTGGCGGTCGATATCAGCCAGTCGCTGCTTCAGCAGGCTCATGCGATTGAGGATGATGCGGCGGTCCATTTCCAACTGCGTCTCACCAGGGCCGCGAAGTCCTACAGAACCCTTGCCGCCTCCACTGCCCGAGCCGCCTCCCTGACGTTCGAGGTGCGTCCACAGGCGCTGCAAGCGGGGCAGCATATAGCGGTACTGCGCCAGTTCCACCTGGGTCTTGGCGTTTGCCGTCTGAGCGCGCATCGCAAAGATATCGAGTATAAGGCTGGTGCGGTCGAGAATCTTGACCTGCAGCACCTGCTCGATATTACGCAGTTGTTTGGCTGTCAGCTCATCGTCAAAAATGACCATACCCACCTCACGCTCCGCCTCTTCCTCTGCTACGATGAAAGCGCGGATTTCGTCGAGCTTGCCCTTACCGACATAGCTAACCATCGAGGGACCATTCACGCGCTGGGTGAAGCGCTTGATGGTGACGGCACCTGCCGTGGTGGCCAGGAACTCCAGTTCATCGAGATACTCCGTGGTGCGACGCTCATCCTGTTGAGGGGTGATGAGCGCCACAAGTACCGCTGTCTCGGCTTTGGCTTCAGTGATTACAAATTCTCTCATGCGTTCATTTGACGATTCTGCAACTTCACCTAAGGTGATCGTGAAATCGTGAAATCAATTCACTTCACTTGTATAACCAGGTACTTGCTGGTGCTCCAGAACTTCTCTGGATCGGTAATCTTCAGCGTGTACTGTTTCTTGGCATCGCGCACCAGTTCATAAGTTCCCGACGGGTGATTGGTGAGGATTTCGGCGCTTTTGCTGTAGAGCTTGATTTCCTTGTCGATACGGATATCGATTTTCGTGAAATAATCCTTATTGAAGTCGCCATTCTTCAGTACATCACCCTTTTGCAGTATCTTCTGTTCTTTCAGCTCAGCCTTGGTGCCAAACACGAACCAAGCAGAGTGCAAATCCTGATCTTGTGCCTGGATGGTCTGCTGCTGCTGCTCATTGTCAGCGCGCAGTCCACTGACGTCTTCGCTCAGCTGGGAGATCTGCTCGCCCTGCTGTGCTATCTGCACATCGCGTTCTGCCAGTTGTGCCTCTAGTTCCTGTACACGGCGGTTCTGCTCATCCAGTTGCTGTTGCAGGTTCTCGATGGTCTTCGTCAGCCGTTCCACGTTCACCGTTGTGGTCTTCAGGCGCTGCTTCAGCTGTGCAATCTTGTCGCGATTCTGCTGCATCGTCTGCTGAATAAACTGCATGTTCTCGCGGATGACGTCGCGCGACGAGGCCGCCTCAGGATTGCCGTTGGCCACGGTGATGCGTCCTTCGGCTTCGTTGATCTGGCGGAAGCCTTCCTGGATTTCATTGATGGAGCCCATGATATCATTCAGCTCCGTTTCTTTTTCATCAATCACTTGCATCAGGGAATCGCGCTCGTGCTGAGCACGTTCCTCTGCTTTCTTTCCGTTGTTGCAAGCCACCAGTGCCAACAGACAAAGGGGCAGTAGGAATAGCTTTTTCATATAATTTTTGATATTATTAAATTTTCAATGTTTCAATATTTCAATTTTAATTTTAGCAGCTTTCATTATTTCGTTATCACATTATTTCGTTGTTACGTCAAATTACCGGCCGCCAACGATGATAACGAACTCACCTCGAGGTTCATGAGTGGTAAAGTGGGCAAGAACCTCAGCCAAGGTGCCTCTGATGTACTCCTCATGGATCTTCGACAACTCGCGACAGACAGCCACTGGCCGCTCGGGGCCAAAGACTTCAGCGAACTGCTGCAAGGCTTTCACCACACGATGCGGCGACTCGTAGAACACCATGGTGCGGGGCTCTTCAGCCAGTTGTTGAAGGCGCGTCTGGCGTCCTTTCTTCTGAGGTAGGAAGCCTTCGAAGCAGAACTTGTCGCAGGGCAGCCCCGACCCCACCAGCGCCGGCACAAAGGCCGTAGCACCAGGCAGGCAGGTCACCTCGACGCCTGCCTTGATGGCCTCGCGTGCTACCAGAAACCCCGGATCGCTGATTCCAGGAGTTCCTGCATCACTGACCACGGCCACCTGTTCACCAGCCAACAGGCGCTCCACAATACGCTCCACCGTCTGGTGTTCGTTGAACTTGTGGTAGGATTGCAGAGGACGCTTAATGTCGAAATGCTTCAAGAGGAGGCCGCTCGTCCGAGTGTCTTCCGCAAGAATCAAATCCACCTCGCGCAACACCTTTAGTGCGCGCAATGAAATGTCTTCTAAATTGCCTACGGGCGTGGGTACTATATATAACATGGCACAAAGGTCGGCAAAATTCTTCATTTTGCGGCCAATGCGAGGTGGAAATTAACAAAGTTTGAGTTTTTTCTTGCTTTTTCTTTGGTAAAACGAGGAGAAAACGCTACTTTTGACCCCGAAAACGAGATTTATTATGTCAAATCAGAAAGATTATAGCGGAGAATTCATGCGTCGCGGACGAGTAGAGGTCATCTGCGGTTCCATGTTCTCCGGAAAGACCGAAGAACTCATCCGCCGGATGAAGCGTGCCAAGCTCTCGAAGCAGAAAGTGGAAATCTTCAAACCCGCGATAGATGTCCGCTACAGTGAAGAAGACGTCGTCAGCCACGAGGGCAACGCAATCCCTTCCACACCCGTGGAGAGCGCAGCAAGCATCCTGTTGATGGGATCCGACGCCGACGTACTCGGAATCGACGAGGCACAGTTCTTCGATGAGCAGATCATCGACGTCTGCAACGAACTGGCCAGCCGGGGCACACGCGTCATCGTTGCCGGACTGGACTTGGACTTCAAGGGCAAGCCCTTTGGCCCCATGCCTCAATTGTGTGCCATTGCCGACGATGTGACAAAAGTCCACGCCATCTGTGTGCGATGCGGCGCACTGGCCTATGTCAGCCACCGCATCGTAGAGGGAGACCGACAGGTGCTCCTTGGCGAAACCCATGAATACGAACCCCTTTGCCGTCAATGTTATGCTGAAGCAACCCATCACCTTTGATTCCTTCATCCGCAGCCTGCTGGTCCTGGCTGTGCTCGTCGGGCTCGGGCTGGTTATCAACAGACTGAGCAGTGTACTCCTACCTTTCTTTATTGCATGGCTCCTGGCCTATCTGATGTACCCTCTTGTGCGCTTCCTTCAGTACAAGTGCAAGCTGAAGAACCGCACCCTCAGTATCATCGTTGCCGCACTGATTGTGTTGGCCACGCTGACAGGATTTTTCGCACTCATTATTCCGCCGATAGTGCAGGAAATGAGCAAACTGAGCGGACTCATCCGTGAATTCTCCTCCAGCAAGCTTGATGGGCTGAACGTAGCACCCTACATCTCTCAGTTCTTCGAGCAGTATACCTCTGAATATCAGACAACTCTGTTAGAACTGGTGCAGAATAAGAGCTTCGTTGAAGTAGCTCAGGCGCTCGTCGGTCAGTTGTGGAACTTCGTCTATCAGACCGTGGACTTCGCTTTCGGAGTTGTTGGCTCTCTTATCGTTCTATTGTATATGTTTTTTATCCTTCAGGATTATGAGATGATCTCCGAAGGATGGCTCAAGTTTGTGCCCAAACAGAGTCGCGCCTTCGCCTCGCAGCTCTCTTCTGATGTGAAACGCGGTATGAACAGTTATTTTCGTGGACAGGGCACTGTAGCCTTCATCGTGGGAGTCCTCTTTTCCATTGGATTCCTGATGGTGGGGATGCCAATGGCCGTAGGACTAGGCATGTTTATGGGACTGCTGAATCTCGTGCCCTACCTCCAGACCCTCGGCTTCGTACCCATGGCACTGCTCTCACTACTGAAGGCGGCAGACACAGGCGAGAACTTCTGGTGGATATTCTTCCTCGGATTCCTTGTTGTGGCAGTGGTACAAGTACTGCAAGATGCTGTCCTTGTGCCTAAGATTATGGGTTCCGCTATGGGCCTCAACCCCGCCGTCATACTTCTTTCGCTATCCATCTGGGGCTCCCTCTTAGGATTCATCGGGCTCATCATTGCACTGCCTCTGACCACCCTTTTGATATCCTATTATCGACAATTTATACTCGAAGAGAGCCCCGAAAGTGAAAAAGTTGCTTAAAAGTTTGGTTAGTCCACAAAAACTCCTTACCTTTGCGCCCGCAAAACAAGGCCGTCCCCCCTTTCAATAGGCCCGACAGCCCCTTTGCAATATCATTTTTATCTGGTTAGATCCGTTAGCTCAGCAGGTAGAGCACAACACTTTTAATGTTGGGGTCTTGGGTTCGAGCCCCAAACGGATCACCAAAAGAAGGAGGCATTTGCCTCCTTTTTTGTTTCCCGTTCGGCGCTCTCACCCAAGGGTTCTTTCACCCGCTTCGCTCTGAAAGCGTCTCTTCGAGCCGAGCGCGAGCCCCAAACGGATCACCAAAAAAGCGGGCGAAGATGCGTCGTTTGTCATCTTCGCCCACATAAGTTAAGTAGGTGTTTATAATTAGTTTTATGGTTTTTATCTTCTATTTGGATGCAGGTTTTTCTTTTCTTCGAAGGAACTTAGCGGGCTAAGTGACTGAGAGGAAGAGGAACAGATGCGCCAGTGAGAAATAAAAAACAGGAACTCACCTACAGACATAGATAATGTAAAATAGTTCAAGTTTCTCAAGTGATGCCAGCCATTTCAATGGCTGGTAATGAGAATGTTAACGGATAGCGTGCCGTAGGTACGCGACAGGGATTTGATGTCGCGTACCTAAAGGCACGCTTTTTTCTGGCCGCTTTATACCAGCCGTTAAAACGGCTGGCTACCATTGTCACGCCCCGCTGGGGCTTTGTATTACAGCTGGTTCTTCTAAGAGTCGAAGCGAACCAAGTTCGAGCGAAACTTGAGTAAGATAATTCTGAATTCCTACTTACTTCAAGAACTCCTCGGTAGTGACCTTCGTTCCGCGAGGGCCATACTCTCCAAGAAAGAGATCAGCCTGCATATTTTCGGGATCCTCGAGTGAGGAGTTGACGGGATCGCCAAAAGGCGTCGGCTTCATCCTCGACATGGAATGCTCCCACTCTTTGTTGGGCAGGATGTTGCGATACATGACCGTGATGCAGTTGCCAATGGGCTTTTCCGGTCCGAAGTACGACGGACGCTCACGGTCCCAGACGACGAGGTTGATGTATTCTCCGGCAGCCTTGGCCTCAGCTACGCGCTGCTCAATCTCTGCCAGACGCGGGTTCTGCTTCACGCAGAGCACGAATGTCACCTTCTCGCCATCAGGCACGTTGGCCTGCGCGTCATAGACAGAATAGTAGGAGCGGGTGTCAAGCTGGGTGCCGAAGCACATCGACCAGTAGCGGCAAGGAGCGCCGGCGTAGTCCTCCACACGCTTAGGATAGGGGGCGGGTATGAAGCTCCAAGTCATCACCTGGTTGTCCTCGATAGCCGTACGGCAGTAGAGGTAGTCGGTGGCGTTGTTGGGATAGAAGGTTCCATGTGGCGAAAGCATGAAGGGCACGTCGGTATTTGCGTCGGACCAAATGGGCTGGAAGGGAGCGGGCTCGCGCCACATATTGCTGGTGCCGCGAATAGGTGCCGGCACTTCTTTCATGGTGTTTATGTCGTAGGCCTGGATGGCGGGCAACTCCACGCCGCCGAACTCGTCAACACCTAAGTACTCGCGGATGATGAGGCAGGCCTTATGGATGCTGTCACCCAGATGGATGATGTTCTTACTGTGCAACTGGGCAACCTGTGCGTCGGTGATGTTGGCGGGTACGATATAAACCGTAAAGGAGTTCTTGGCGGTGGAGGTCTGCACGAAAGGATTCACGCTGCCCTCGTCAGGAACGATCTCGAAGTCCGACATACCGCTGATAACATCGCCGGTCTCGTCGTTATAGGTGCTGAAGCTGAAGTAACGGCAGGAGGGGAACAGGCCGGAGATTTTCAGAGCCAGATTGGCGTTCTCTTCTACACTGAAACTGTACTCCCAGTAGTTCACGAAGAGGTCGGGCAACTGGGGCACGGTGAAGTCGGCACCCTTACAGGTCGGTCCCCACTGCTCCTTGGGCGAGGGGTTCTGCACGGTTGAAGTACTGTTGTTGTCTTGATCAGAGCATGCAGAGAAAGCGATGCATGCAACTACGATGCCTGCAATAAAAATTTTCGGGTTCATAATTTATTATATTAAAATGTACTACGTTCTTCCCATCTTAATCATACTATAGCCACCGTCTATCCATACAACTGTAGCTCGGAAGCGGGCGCAAAGGTACATATTTTTTTTCGTGTATAAACACCATATCTGCATAAAAAGTATCATTTGGAAAGATTATTTAACTGTAAACGCAGACAAAACCCGATGATTGGCTGTTCCCGAGGAGCTATAAGACCTGCCGGAAATATGTGATTGCATGCAAAATAGAATTTCAAAAACTATGCTAACTATGCTAACTATGCTAATTTTGATCACCTACTTAAAACTCGCCCCACACAGACAGCTGTGCGGGCGAGAGGTGATAGTGAAAAGGCTGAGGAGTGGGAGGTAAGGGGGAGGTATTGACTATGGACAAAGGGAAAACATTTTGTTTATCCAACCAGCCAATGGTGCTGGGCAACTAATGAGACCTTGATTGTATTGCAGGTTCAACAAGGAAAAACGCAAACGATATTTTGGGGCGTATTTCTTGTTATATTCTGATAGGCTGTTACCGCTAATGTTTGTTTCGGCCTTCACTTCGATGGGTACAATATGGGTTTCCCACTGAATGACGAATTCCACCTCTGCAGTTCCTGATGATGTCCAATAATAAGGTACTTGATCATCCAATAAAGGCACCAAGGATTGCAACACGGCATTTTCGGCCATGGCACCCTTGAATTCCGTGTAATTGGCAATGGGGTCAGTAACGACTGTTGCCGGCAGGTGTGCCAGACGCCGGAGCAGTCCGCAGTCGCAGGCATAAACCTTAAAGGCATCAGTCTCTTCATAGGCAGACAAAGGCATTCCTGGTTTACTGATGTTAAAAACACGGTATATCATTCCTGCATCCTCAAGCCACATCAACGCATCTTCATAGTCTTTGGATCGGGCTCCTGGCTTAATTACTTTGTAGATGAATTTGCGGTTCTCCTTCGACAACTGAGCTGGCAGCGAGTGCCAGATGGCATGGATACGTGGTATTTCGCGAGAATCAGCATATTTGGCAAAGTCCAGCTCATAGAGGTCAAGGATATTTTGAAGGGTGGTCTCTACTTCGCCAACGCCCTTGTTATCGAGCAGGGCTACAACTGCTTCAGGCATACCGCCAGAGACTTGATAGCGCCGGTACTCTGTGCGCAGTTTATTCATGACAATTTCGGGCAGATGGCGTATTTCGTCTATTGATTCAATATAATCATAGGTTCGCTCATCGCTGGCACGAAGGAACTCACGGAAGGTTACGGGAAACATATTGATGATTGTCACCTTCCCGACAGGTACCGTCATCTTGCGTTTCTTGACTGCCACGCCCAATAGTGAGCCAGCTGCAATGATATGATACTGAGGAGCCTCATCACGAAAGTATTTGAGACTGTTGAGTGCTTCTTCACACTCTTGTATTTCATCGAAAATCATCAGTGTCTCGCCCGCGATAATAGGTTGCTCACAATAAAGCGCCAGTTCCTTGATGAGGCGCTGGGGATCCTTGGATGTCTGGAAGACAGACTTCAGCTCAGGTTGTCTGTCGAAATCAAATATGACACAATACTTAAAACACTCCTGCCCGAATGTCTTCATAGCCCACGTCTTGCCTATCTGGCGTGCTCCTTTTAGCAGGACGGGCTTCCTATCAGTAGTGTCCTTCCATGCTTTGAACTGGCTGATGATATCTCTTTCTATCCTCATAAATACGCGAAATAGTTCGTTTTTGTGTATGTTTTATACATTTTTTCTAACTTTCCTGTGCAAAAGTAGCATTTCTTATTTAAAGAGCCAAATAATAAAGGTAGAAAATGATAGAAAGTGATTCCTAAAGGTCAAAAAGCATCAAAATCAGTCTTCAATGCTAAGAAAAAGGCGGATTTGGTCGAAACTGTATCTACGCTTGTTCGACAATCAGAAGAGGAAGAGGCCGAGGTTGGTGTTGCGGCGTTTTTGTGCCAGTTCTTTCTCCATTCTGGGAAAAAACATGCAGGCAGGATGCCAGAAATATGCGATTGCATGCAAATCAGAATTTCAAAAACTATGCTAACTATGCTAACCTTGCTAATTTAAAACTCGCCCCACACAGACAACTGTGCGGGGCGAGTCCATTTTTGAGCAATGTATTATCTCTTCTTTACTCAAAGACGCTGTCACCGTAGGGATTGCCCTTCACTTCGGCTTCGACGGTTCCTTCTTCGTCCACGCCGCCGTAACCGATGTTCACACCATTATTTACGCTCTTGACGCCGCTGGCAGCCAGCATCATCTCGCCGCACACCCGTACGGCGTTCATTTCAGGTTTGATATATGTCTTTTTCATAACTTCGTTATTCTGATAATCTGTTTTACTTCACAAGTACTTTCTTGCCGTTGACAATATAGACGCCCCGCTGAGCCTTGCTGACCTTGCGGCCGCTGAGGTCATAGACATTACCTGCGGCATCCTTCACGCCGAGTCCCTCGACTTTCGTCTCGAAGCCGTCGACGACCATCTTCACACCGAAATCCGTATCCTGATTCAGCACGGCATCGAGCTCGAACCAGCCGCGGAAAGCCTTGATGTTAGACTGGCCCGTGGAGTAGTAGAACTTGTTGGCGTTCAGGAAAAGGCCGTCGGCAGGCACCGTGGTCTTGACGAATGAGCCTGTGAACTTACCTGCGGTGCCGTAATCATCTGCCACGTTGACATCCGTGACTTCCCCTGCGAGGGTGACGTCGTCTGCCTCAAAGCTGGTGATGTCCTTGCTCGTCCGGATCAGGAACGGCTTGCCGCCCGTCATGCCCTTGCGGGCCGTCATCGTGTAGGTGCTGAAGTTCACGGTGATGCCCAGCGGAGTCAGGTTCTCCTCGTCGTCGCCGTAGTCCACCTCGAAGCCCGCGTACTCCGCCAGCTCCACATCGTCGCCGAAGGCAGCCTTCGCCTTGGCCATCGTCAGCGTGAAGGGCAGCACGATGGTGCTCCAGTTGCCCGCTTTGATGGTGCGCGCCAGCCTTACATCGCCCTTTTCGCCAGCTGTGTACTTCGGCAGTTTAGTGGCCGCCTCATCGAACTTGATGCGCCCGTCGTCCGGCTCGCCGATGGTGATATTGAAGGTGAAGTCGGGAATATCGACTGTAGCGAGGTTACCCTCCGAATCCTTGGAGGTGAACATCGCCTTGGTGACCGTGGCCGTCAGCGTGCTGCCCACCTCTAAAAAGGCGTCGGCCGTGAGGGTGACGGTGATGAGGGTGCCGCCGGTGCCCTTGATGGAGGCAGACGTGGACTTGGGAAGTGCCGCGAAGCCGTTGTCCGCCGTGGCGGTCATATTGAAGCTGGTGCCGAGACTGGCGGCATCTACCTCATATACGGGCAGGTTATCTCCGTCCTTGACGCTGGAGATTCCTTCGGGCAGGTCCAAACGAAGTTGGAATCCCACAAATGTCTTGCCCGAATCAAAGAGATAGCCAATAGGCACCTCCACCTCACCACCCTGGGGGATGGTGAGGTCACTGATAACGAAATTGTCGGCCAGGGCAGCGCAAACGCACACGGCCCAGGCGGCCATAAAACTGAAAATCCTTTGTTCCATTGTTCTTATCATGCTGTTTCTATTTCTAAATACTTTTTCTCTGCGGGGGGCGCACCCTGCCTGAGGGCAGCACCCTCGCAGAGGTTCCTTTCTTACTCTGGTTCCGCACCGCTGCCCTGTCCTGCGCCGCCGTTCTCCGTGCCCAGGCTGCGATAGACCACGGTGATGGCATCCGTCAGGTCCACCACCCCGTCGCGGTTCACGTCGGCCGCGTTCAGGTTCAGGCCTGGCTGTGCGGCGCCCAGCGAGTGGTACGTTATCATGATGGCATCCGTCAGGTCGATGCTGCCGTCGCCGTTGGCGTCGCCGAGCAGGTCTGACGACAAGGAGAACTCCGGCTGGAACTCCTTCCGCTCGACATTGCCCGCCGAGTCGGTGGCGAGGACGCAGAAACTATAGTCGATATCCTCGTAGATGCGGACGTCGCAGAGCGTGTCCGTCACGTTCTCGGCCACCAATTCCCAGGATGTGCCAGCTCCGAACTGCGCATAGACATTATATCTCCATACGCCCGAGCGATGGTCGCTGCCTGTCAGGCGCAAGGTCAGCGTAGAGTCGTTCGCCTGAATGCCACCGGCGATGGTGCTTGTCGGCGCCACGGCATCCACCGTGTTCACCCACGTCGGCGTCAGGATGGCCTCTTCGTAGTCGAAGACGATGCCGGCGCGGTTCGCTATCTGCGCACCATCGCCCTTGTTCGCCTTCACGCCAATCTCAAACATCACCTCGCCGATGCCCGACGTGCCGTCGTAATTCACCGGCAGGATACCTTGCATGATGTCGTCTGTCGGCTCCATCGTCATCGGGTCAAGAGAGGAAAATCGCCACTCAGCAATGCCGCTGGCCATGTCATACGTTCCTTCCACCTGCGCAATCGCATAAATCTCAGGCCGCATATCGATGGTCTTCAGGAAGCCCTTGGTCCTATTTCCACTCATCACCTCCGACTCATCAATGAACGCCTCCCGCTTGCCAATCTTCACGGCAGTGGGCAGGAAGGAATTCAAGTCAAAGTAGCGGCTGTCCAGTGTGTCCTTGATGACAACGGTGTGAGCCGAAGCCTGTGCAAATGCCGTATCATTCTCGAATTCAATGGTGTAGTTCACCTTTGCGACAGAGTCTGCAATGAACTTGCTGCCAGCATCAGAGAGGTAGCCATAGATGTCGTTGGGGTCGAAAGAGGCGACAGCTATAGACCTACCACCACCACTTGTAGGATTTGGCGGACAGGTCGGTTTCCCCCAAGTCCATAATTTGATACAATTGAAAATCGGCAAGGATGATAGACCATCATATACTTTAAGGACTATACTGTTCTCTTCTAATACCACCTTATCAAACTCATTTGCCAGACGCCTGAATTCCTGAGTATCACCTTTGTCTAAAGCCTTGTTAGCCTCTTCTTTTAATGCGTGTTTCCTTGCTCTGAAATTAGCCGTGATGCATGAGATAACAGAACTCATTATTTTATTAGCCAAGGATAAACCTTCAGAATGAATATAATTTCCAATTTTCTCCCCTAAGCTTGCTCCGTCTGAGCACCATACATCGTACACAACCTGCAGGACTGTATTCCCCACTGATACGCCACAGCTCCATCCCGGGGGAGTGATCTGACTTACGACGGACGTGATGGCATCTGCTGCACATTCAAATCTCTCTTTCTGACAGCACATCCAATCCCTTGTTTCTTGTTTTATTGCAGCCTTAATTTTCCTATTTGTACTTCCTGAAATGCTTATTGGATACCAATCCTTAGACAAATGGCACTGAAATTCCACATCCCAAGAGCCGTAAATATTGACATTAATCTGTTTCGTTGAAGAAGGCGGTATCGTTACTATGAATTGCGATACTCCATAGCTCATACCATCTGAACTGCCGTCATAAAAGACAAATTGAGGCAAATCTCCTTTTTCTATTAGAAGTTCTTGAATGAAAACCTTAATGTCTTCGTCTAAGCTATCTCCCACTATATTATCTGGAATCTGCAAATGTTCGATATCACCATCTATGATTATGCGGGAAATCTTATCCTGAAGACTGGTCCGTAGCTTCATTTCCACAGGAACACAATACGCAGTCATATTCCCTTTATTTGTAATCTTAATGGTGTAAGTTGTGGGATTGCCACGTAGAAATCTCGAAGGGTAAGTAACATCGGTTGTCAGTTCTATATCAATTGGTTCCTCTACAGTTATTGCCTCCAAGAAATACCTATCCTCTTCCGTGAAATGGAACACGGCATCATACGATTCCAACTTCACATTCGTAAAATCAAAGGTCACAGCTGTTTCTGCATCGCTGCCATGAGAGACATCCACAGAATGAATTGTATCACCCTCTGCCGTGTAAAGGTCAACCGCATACAGGTCTCTGAAGCCATTACCCTTAAAGGTAATGGTACTGCAACCGCCGTTGCCTACAGAGTGCACATTGCAGTCTACCACATCATACTTATCCATATGCATGTACTCCAACGTCATGGTGGAACGATTTCCTGTCACATCATGCACAGCCAAATAATAAGTAGCGCTATCCCAGGTATGAACACCGTTCCACGTTGTCGCGTCCACTCCATTGGCTGCATAGACCTCTTCACCTGACGGGCTGAATAGTTGGATTGTTGCTGGTTGGCTTAGCTTGAAGGCTACCGTATCTCCAGCTTCCACACAGACCGTGTACCAACGTATTGTATTCTCTTCAATCCGGTCGAATGTCTCTATCTGCTGTATTTCGCCAACTGGTTCAACCATCTGCTTCACATTGTAATCTATAAACGGCTTCTTGTCATCAACGAAATAGCCGCGTGCATCGTGGAAGCGAACAAACAAGTCATTCTTGGCATAGATGGTCGGTTCATTGTTCCGAACCTCGAAATGAAAAGACGAAGAACGGACTGGAGCTTTCGTCAGAGGCAATAGCGCATATAGCGTATATGGATTGCTAACATTGGTGATGTCCACCGTCTTTATCCATGTACTGTTTCCGTTCAGCCAGTATTGGTACTTCGTTATGGCATTACCTTCTTCTGGCGTTGTCGACTTAACATCCTTGAAAAAGATACCTGCTATGGCAGGACTCTGGTTGCCATCGGCATAAGTCAGCTGATAATAGAGCGTATGCACACCATCCGGAAGTGCCGAAACATCTATCATCTGAGTGCCATTCACCGCAGATATATTCACAGCTGAAGCCATGTTCTGGTCAAACCAGTATTTCATACCATTGACGGCAGGAGGAGTAGATTCCACAAGTACATTTGGCATTTTGACGAAAACCTTCGAAGCCTCATCGTAGCCTGTACCATCTATCCCTATTACCTGATAGTGTATTGTGTGAACACCTTCCGCAAGCGAAGAAACATCAAGGGTATATGCTCCAGAGAGCCCACTTACCACCTGTATATTTTCCGTATCACTGTCGAACCAATAGTGCAACTTGGTTGCTGCGATTGCTGCTTTATTCGACAATTCCTCAAGACTTTTCATTTCTTTTAGGAAAACTGCGGAAGCTTGGCTATAAACGCCATCATCAACCCCCACAAGCCGATAGGATAGAGTATGGATGCCATCTGATAATGAAGAGACATCTAAGATAAAAACTCCAGATGAAGCATCGGCTATATTAATGTTTCCTGTATTGCTGTCGAACCAATATTGCAATTGAGTTGCAGGAATGGTCATATTACCAGATAGTTCCGATATACCCTTCATTGTTTTAATAAATACAGCAGAAGCCAGACCATAATTTTTGCCATCATTGCCAATGGCTTGATAATATAAAGTATGAACTCCATCTGTAAGTGAAGAAACATCAAGAGTATATGTGCCCGAAAGTCCACTGACCTCATGAATGTTGTCTGTTTCGCTGTCGAACCAGTATTGAAACGATTGCGTCTGAACAGGTGTTGGCAGCACCTCGGAAAGTTCAATATCCGATTTAATCTGTCCTCTTGTTGCTATCGACAGACAAAAGAATAGAATATATAATAATGAACGTTTAGTCATAAAGCTTATTCTGATGCACTGACCTCAATCTCTACACTCAATTTATCGTCACCTGTGGTTTGTTTAGCAACGTTCATCTTAGTAATTCTCGGATAAGCAGGTGTTGGATTATAAGGATATGTTCCACCATATAATCCTATTTCTGTATCATCTGTTCCTAAATACTTTGCCTTCGCTTCATCGGTGAGTTCAAATGTTTCTGTATCTGAATAGGTTCCTCTGAAATTTTTAAAGACATCTTCATAGGAAGATGTGGAGCAATCAATTCTACCTCCCTGCATAATAGAGTAGATAAAAGAATTGTAATATTGATTACTGTTGTAAGAAAATGCTGTACAATTCATCGCTATAGTTTCTTCTGGAAGTCTTGCAAAAATTTGATTTCCATATCGATCTTGAGAAGTCCCGCACAAGACACAATTCACAAAAGATGAATTATGGAAATTACACAAAGTGCCCTTAACAATACTATTTATGAATTGTATTGATCCGTTACCATTAGATGTATATTCGTTTAAGTAACAATGTGAAAACACAGCTGTTGAGGAATCAGACGATTTAAAATTTATAGCTGAAGTGGATATGCAATTAACAAAGAGTATTCCCTTAAGAGAAGAGCCTTCAAAGTAAACTCCATAGTTAAACTTGCATTTTAGGAAATATGGATCAGAACATGAACTATAAAAATACAGTTCTCTAAGAAAGCCAACACCTTCCATAGAGAATTTATACGAATCACTTTCTGGGATTTTGATATACATGGCACTTTTGATACAAGTGGAATTCATGCCTGCTCCGCGAATAGTGACAGCCTTTGTTATGTCAAACCCACTAAATTGACCGTTCGATAAAGTAATAATGTCTCCGCTGGCTGCGTTATCATGAGCACTTTTAAAGGCATCGCTACCATAAAACATAGTAATTACATCCTCGTGAGTTAGAGTTGCTACCAACGTACTCTGTGCTACAATCTCGCTGACACCACTTATAAGAGTGATAATCAAAACTAAAAGAAACTTTTTCATTTGCTCAAACTGTTTATTTGTTAATACTAAGTCCTTTCAATGGGAACCCTGCCCTCACCTTTGAGCAAAAGAAAAGCGCAGGACTTCACCATACGCGACTCGGGTTCACCACAAACCCCTAACATCCTATGGGAAGCCTGCGTTTAATAGCGCAAGCCTCAGTGGATGTTAGTTGTAGGTCAGCCATGAATACAGCAATCCTACCTTTGCTCGTTATTCGTTTTCGAGGTGGTGATTCGAGTCGCGATTGAGCAAATAAAAAGTTATTATCCCGCCGCTGCGAGAATGATATTTATATCTTGATGGCAGTTGTCTCACGAAGGAGAGCAGCCATAGTTGTTTCTATGTCAATAACTGACGTACCGTTTCGGGAGTTAAGTTTAGCTTAACAGCTATTTCCTCAACACTCATTCCTGCTTGGAGCAGCATGGCAACAGATGAGCGTATAATGAGATTTTGCTCTTGTAACCGAGTATCTTTCTCCTGCAACTGAGCAGTTTGCTCCTGCAACTGAGCAGATTGCTCCTCGATTTGAGCGGATTGTTCCTGAATTTGAACATTCTTTTCTGCCAGTTGCTTGTCTTTTAGCAGGATTTCGGTGTCCCGCTTCTCAATCACGGAGAAATATTCATCCTCGACATTCATGTCATGACGCATATCAGCATCGGCTGCCGCCATGGTCAGTCGGTGGAGGATGTGCTCCATATCTTGATCACTGGCATAGACCCGTTCATCGAGTCGAAGTACGTGCTCATCGAGTTCGTCTTTTCGTGACTGGTCGAAGATGCTCAGCACCATGTCCAGACGGTTGTTAATCTGTCCGTGCAGACGGGGTATCTGAACGATGATACTGTCGTGCGTGAGGCTGTCAACAAAGGCATTGGGAAGTCCCTTCGTTACTACGTTCCCGTTGTAGTCGTAGGACTGGTGATGCACGTAAAGGACTGGTTCCTCGATGTCGCCTACCTTATGCCCGAGTAAGTACACCGCCACCGTGGGAAGTGCCGACTCGCCGACCATGTTATTAGGATTCGAATACTGAACGCCGAGGTACTGGCGGAAGCGCAAGGTCTCGGTCTCGAGCCAAGTCTTCTGAAGTTCCACGAGGATGAGTTTCTCGCTACCGTCGGCCTCGCGGATGGTTGCTCCGAAATCTATACGGAACACTGAGAGGCTGGAACGCTGGTCGTTCGTGTACTCATGCGGACGGACTTCAACGCTCACCACATCCTTCTTCAGCAGGGCAGACAGGATGGTGCGGGCTATGCGTTCGTCCTCCATGAGGTATTTGAACACGATGTCGTAGATGGGATTGGCTACTATCATAGTTCTCCAAAACGATTCTTTTGCGCGACAAAGATAGCGAAGATTATTGGATTGGTAAAGGAAATGAGTAAAAAAAGTAGGGAGAAACGCCCAAAATTCATTAAAATCCTCTTTCTACCCCCATTATTTTGCATAAGAACCTACATGAATAAAGAAAAATGAGTTACTCTGCAACAGAAAACAAGCAACGCCATTCTTTCTTGAATGGATATGGCCGTCTTCGAGCAACTTTTTATTGATATCCGGTTCGCGATTGAGCAAATAAAAAGTTGAATCTCGCCACTGCGAGAATGGTGTTTATATCTTGATGGCAGTTACCTCCCGAAGGGGGTAGCCATAGTTGTTTCTATGTCATCTTCAATGACATGTATGGGCATCAATCACTGACGTGATGTAGATGCTTTCTTCTTATCATCGAAATGAAGTGCCGTAAACACGAAAAGTGCAGCAAACACTATCATTCCTAAAACAAAATACATTCCCATACTATTTCTTTTTTTTCTTGTTTTTCTTACAATTGGATTCTTCGGACTTCATAAAATTACTTTGCTCCTTATTGGGTTCAGAGGGAACCTTGGTCACTGCCGAATTTTTTTGCTTGTTCCTGATCCATATCGGATTGTCTAAGAAGCAGATAGCCAAATAGTACACAAACTGAAAAAGCAGCAAACGTCGTCCACAACAATCTTGTCTCTTCCATTCCCCTGAATAGGGTTGTAAGAGCTATGGCCGTCAAAATATATTTGGCCTAATCCAGGAACCATTTTCCGAACTCTTTCTTCATCTGTGTATTAAATAACATCATGCCATCCGTTGGAAGCACGCCGCAAATATAAGAAGAAAGTGGGAGCCAGCCAAAGAAAAACGTCAAAAAAATGATTTTAGCAACTCAAAAAGCTACAAAATAGCCTTTCTCCGAGAAGAAAAGGAAGGAGATGGAGGTGGAGAAAAGGCTGGGAGGTGGGAGAAACGAGGCTCATCCATTGGGAATCATTTCTTCGAGAGCGGTTGCGTGTCACTTGACCTCACAATGAGGGGGATGGAGTGAGGAGGCAAGGAAGAAGGGGATTCAGAAGAGGAAGAGGCCGAGGTTGGTGTTGCGGCGTTTTTGTGCCAGCTCTTTCTCCATTCTGGTGGTGGCGGACTGGAAGAAGAAGGAGATGAGGAATTCGTCGGTACCTTCGGCACGGATTTGGCGGAGTGCATTGATGTATGCCGCACGGTCTGCCACATCGATGATGACCATCGGATGACCTGCGTGGAGAAGGATCCAATTGGAGAGAAGACGTCCGGTGCGGCCGTTGCCGTCGCGGAAAGGATGGAGGTACTCGAAGAAGCCGTGGAAACGAGCGGCGACAATCATCGGATGGGTGTCGCGGCTGAGTGCTGCGGCGGTGGATTCCATCAGGGATGGGACTCGGGCTACGAGCACTTCGTGATCGCCAAAGACGGTGTCGCCGGCAGTCATGTCTTCATGGGTGTATTCTCCGGGAATGGCACCGGGAACGCGATAGGCAAGTGTGTGCTCCGTCACCAGCCTGTTGGTCTCACGAAGCAGTTGCTCGTCAAAGGGTGCGTCGAGGTGCGACGTGACATACTGAAAGGCCCGGAAATGGTCTGCCATTTCGGTACATTCCAGCAGCGAGTGGCCTACGGGAACCATGGCCAGACCCTGTTCCTTCAGGATTCGGGTGTCGTCCACCGTGAAGGAATTGCCTTCGATGCCGCAAGAATGGGTGGAGAACAACACCTCGTGCCAGTCCATGTAGTCGGCAGGTGTCATTCTCGCCTTGATTTGCGCTTCGTATTCACTTCTTACGACTTCGTATCGTTGAATTTCCTTCTCAAACATGCTTTGTCACCATTTTCTCGCTGCAAAAGTAGGTAAGTTTTCGGGAATGAGCAAAGAAAGGGCGGAGAAAAATGGCTCGGTGAGGACAAAATGTGCAATAATCTCTTTTCAGGGAGAAGAAAAAGGGGAAAATCATACTGGCAGGATGCCAGAAATATGCGATTGCATGCAAATCAGAATTTCAAAAACTATGCTAACTATGCTAACTATGCTAATTTTAAAACTCTCAGTGGAAGAAATATATTTTTATTCATAACAGACTACAGACTACAGAAATCCGTCACAGCGTTTTAGGAGCAAAACATGGTGTTAGTGGCACTGAATAGTTAAACAAACTAAAGTAAAGCAGAAATCTGCATTATTATGAAGTATAGTTTATAATTCAAGTTTTGCATGTGATGCCGTAGGCATCTGACAATGGTTCTTCAGGTATGAAGCGACCAAGGTCGAGCGGCCAGCCATTTCAATGGCTGGTAATGAGGATGTTGAAGGATAGCGTGCCGTAGGTACGCGACAGGGATTTGATGTCGCGTACCTAAAGGCACGCTTTTT
>CACZAN010000031.1 GCA_902779165.1 uncultured Bacteroidales bacterium | reverse complement strand
TAAACGAGTTGACAAGTTAACGAGTTGACAAGTTGACGAGTTGAATCCGGGCAGCTGAACCGAGTTGAGGGCCGTGTGCCCTCACTCGGATTCAGTTGGTAAATTAAAAAATTAAAAAATACAAGAATTAAAGAACCACAAAAAGAAAGGAGGAGGATATGACAGAAAGTACGAAGAGGACGCTGAAGCGCGTCATTGACATCGTGATTGCGGTGCTGACGGCACTCATCACCACGCTGAGTGCTCATGCCGCTGGAATCGTGCGGTAGGAGCCCACCCCCAGCCCCTCCCCGGGGAGGGGAGATGGGGTTGAAACGTGGAAATGTTGGAACCTGAAACTTTAAACTAAACGTGAAACCAAAAGCTCCGCAGTGTCGAAGGGACGCTGCGGAGCTGTATTGTTTTGTACTTGTGTTTTGAGAGGACTCCTCGGATGCCAGGGGTTATTGAATCTGCTGGGGATGCCAGGGGTTATTGAATCTGCTGGGGGATGCCAGGGGTTATTGAATCTGCTGGGGATGCCTGGGTTATTGAATCTTCAGGTGTGTGGAACCTGCCGGCAGGGCTGGGGGAGGAGTGATGCCGGGAGTGATGATCTGGCTGGTGAAGGGTGCAATCTTGTCGGCCGTGGTGTTGTTCTTGAGGGGATGGCCCTCGGGGACGATGTACTCGCCGATGACGGTGTAGTGGTTGGTGGGGCAGGACTTGCCCTTCTTCATGTCGGGACGGTTGGTGTCGTAGTTCAGTCGCCCTACTTCCACTCCGGAGCGGATGAGGCGGTGGATGGGCACGTTCATGTTGAACTGCAGGATGGCAGGGATGTCGATGTCACACTTGGTGAAGACGGTGGGGATGCTGTCCTGGAAGACCCAGTCGTAGAGGAAGCCGGGACGGGTGCTGGAGATGTCGTACTGGTATTCGATGATGCTTCCGGCCTGCACATCGGGTACTTCGACGTGGAGCACGACGTAGTTTTCGTTGATGCGTTCGCGGGCAAAGCCTTTGGTATCGACGCTGCGCTTGACGACTTTTCCTTTCTCGTTCTTGGTGAAGACGCGGATCTTCAGGTCGTTGAGTTCATCGTTGTAGTCGCTCTTGCCAAAGTCGGTGTCGTAGTAGGTGATGTCGATGTTGGCGTGACGGGCGCCCTCGGGCTTCAGGATCTTGGTGCGGAGGCGGAACTCGTGCTTGACGATGATGCTGTTGGGGTCGATTTGGTTCTTGCCGAAGTCGGTGAAGTTATCGGAGCTGATGGCAGACTCGGAGCGGTTGTAGTTGGCAACCTGGTCGGAGAGCTTGTAGGTCACCTTCATTGTCTTGCAGAGGATGAGGGCGTCGGCATCGAGGGCATCGCCCCAGCCGAAAAACTCCCATTCCATCGAGGATGGCTTGCCGAATTTCTCGTTGGGCAGCTGTGCGTGTGTCCAGCCCGCGAGGGCACATAATGAAAGGAATAATACGAATTTCCGAAGAGAAAAGTCCATCATAATAGTTGGATGAATTAAGAGGTTGTTCTCACGATTGATGCCGTAGGCATCTGATATTGGTTCTTGAAGTGTCAAGCGTCGCAAGCGCCGAGCGGCCAGCCAATTCATTGGCTGGAAAATGTGGTCGTTAAAGGAATGCGTGCCGTAGGTACGCGATAGGGATTTAATGTCGCGTACCTAAAGGCACGCATATTTTTTTTCTTGTGTACCAGCCATTCTTCAAGCGTGAAGCGTCGCAGAGCGCCGAGCGGAAATGGCTGGCTACCTCTATTAAGCCCCGCTGGGGCTTTCTATTCCAATTGGTTAGCCTTAGGTCTAAACAACAATTTAATTCAACCAACTGGTGGTTCTATAGCTCTATGACGCGCGAAAGGGTGGAAGGTTTAACCCCAACCGGTCATTAGGCCGCGAAGAATAAAAAAATATTCGGTGAAATGGCTCGTGCGCCACGTTGCTGCGGGGTTGCCGGAACGTGACGCACGAGGTTATGATGCACTCTCAGAAGGTATCAGAGAGTGGGGGGAGCGGTGATTACTTTACGAGATACTTGCTGCCGTTCTTAACCACGATGCCCTTGTAGTTGCTGGTAACACGCTGGCCAGCGAGGTTGTAGGTGACGGTGGAAGCAGCCTTGCCAGCAGCGATGCTGAGAACAGCATCACCAGGATCAGCACCAAACACGTGAGGATCGGTGCCTGCACCTTCCTTGACGTAGAAGTTCTTGGAACCGGTCTGGTCGATGAGGGATTCGGTCTCGTCTTCGAGCTTCCAAACGATGTTGGAGATCTTGTATTCGCAAGCGCCCTTGATCTCAGCCATGTTGAAGGCGATGGTCTTCATATCCTTGCCAGCGCACTCGTTGGGGATGGTGAAGGTATAGGTGAAGTGCTGCGATTCGGGAGTGAAGTTCACGTCGCCGATGCAACCCCAGTGGATGTAGCCGCCAGGCATAGCGTGGCACTGAGTGGTGGTCTTAGCCTCGACAGAGCTCTCATAGTCGAATTCGAGGATGGTGACTTCGCCGGCATCGAGGACACGGTTGGCAACGATGAAGAACTGGTTGTCCCAGGTTTCACCGGTACCGACTTCGTCTTCACGAGGATTGCCATCACCACCTGCAGAGAGCCAGTCGCGCTCCTGACCGTTGACGACAACAACAGTCGGGTTGGGATCGATCTGGATGGGTTCCTTCTCCTTGTCGCCTTCAATCTTGATGATGTTGATTTGGAGGTTCTCGGTGTCGACATAGACCGTCCAGACGCCAGCTGCGGGCAGCTTGATCTTAGCGAGGTTGGATGCGGTGTAGTTACCCCAGTTGTCCTCGCCGATATAATCGCCAGAGGGCTTCAGGGTAGCGCCCTTGAAGGCAGCATCGTTACCGCGGACGGTGGAGATCATGATTTCATTGACCCAAGAGGACTTATCGCCCTTGGTACCAACGGTAGCGGTGTAAGCCTGAACGGCATCATCATAGACCAATGCTTCAGCGTTGTCGAAGTCATATTCGATGCCGGTCTCGGTGTTGGAAGCGGCAATGAAGAGGCCCTCGTCGAGCTTCATGTGCTGCCAAGAGAGGTCGTCGAAGTAGAAGTCAACGGCATCCTTGACAACGCTGTTCAGGTTGAATGCGATGGACCAGCCTTCAGCCATATCGTCAGCAATGGTCATGGTGCCATCGAACTCCTGCCATTCCTCGGTGAAGGCGATGTTGCCGATAGCGTGCCAGATGAGGTAGTCAGAGGGAGTCTGCTTGTGGATCTGGGTGTCGGTGGAGCTGACGGGAGCGGAAGCCTTGTAGCGGAAGTGAATCTTCAGCTGTGTGCCGGCCTTCCAAGCCTTCGGAGATTGGATCCAGAACTGGTTGTCCCATGAAGAAGCGTCGCCCTCGGTGGTAGCGGGCTGACCCTTGACAATGAAGAAGTGGTTGATCTTGCCATTGACTTCTTCTTCACCGATGGTAGCGGGGAAGGGATTCCAAGCTTCGCCATTTTCGTCCATGTTGTGGCCTTTCTCCTTGCCCCAAGCACAGATCTTGAAGTTGTTCTCCATGTCGTTATAAGCAACGTCAGCAAGGCCGAGCTCTTCCCAGCTCTTCTCAGCATCACCATTGACCAGATCCTCGATCCATTCAACGGGGCGCTGTTCCTTCTGGACGTGACCTACGATGACATACTTCCACTCGATGGTAGCGGTAGTGGTACCGGGCTGGGCAACGAGGTTGCAGGAAGCGCCACCAATGCCGCTGTACTCCCATTCGATCTCTTCCCAATCGGTGCCGATAGCCACCTGAGCACTCTTAGGATCCTCGCTCCAGCTCCAACCCATGTTAACGGTGATGGTGCAAGCTTCGGAAGCCTTAACCATCGCCTTCACGGTGTAGGCGCCGTCGAGCTCGGTGGGGATACCGTCGGCGATGAAATACTGGTGCCATGCGGGTTCGTCGAGCGGACCAATCTTGTAGTACTCGACACCACCCTGGGTCTTGACGATGACGTCGCTGGTCTCTTCAGCAGGATTACCTTTGTCATCGACAGTAGCAACGTACTTGTAGTTGGCACCGAAGTCAGTCATTACGCCGTCGAACCATTCGGGCACATAACCCATTACGTAGAACGGGAAGCCGGTGTTGGATGAGTAGTCAATCTTGTAGTCTTGTACCCATTCTCCGGCTGCACTTGCTCCCATGGTCATTGCCAGGAGAGCAATCAGAGTAAAGAATTTCTTCATAATGAATAAATTTTTAGTTAATAAAAAAGGATAGTTAATAAAGTATGTTTTTGGAATACTTTTCTGTTCACTTCTTTCCTTGCAGCGCATCGCAGAAGGCCTTGTAGGTGGCATTGCGCACCCAGTCCTTGCTCTTGCTGTCGATGCTCCAGAGGCCCACGGGATCGCTCGTGTCGGCCATGTTGCCCTTGCAGATACCGGCCTGCTTCTCGTGCGGGATCTTGGTCATGTAGGCCGTGATGACCTCACCATAGAAGTCTGCCAGCTTCTGGCGCTGGGCGGCGGTGATCTTGTCTGATGCAACAGGAAGGCCATCAGCATCCTGATACTTGATATCGAAGTTGGAGAGGCGGATGAGCTTGCCGGACTTAGCCAGGTTCTCGAGGAGGGTGTTGAGCGAGGCAACGGTGGCGGCCTGCGTGGCGGCATCCTCGCTGTAGGTGAGGTTCAGCTTGGCATTGATGCCGTCGATCTTGGCTCCATTCTTGTCCCACACCTCGATCCAGTACTTCAGGCTCTCGAACTTCTTCTGCTCATTGAGACCGGACTCGCTGATGAAGAACTTCAGCTTCTCGGGGTCGCCGCCGTGGGTCTTGTAGGCGGCGCTGGCCACTCTCGAAACCTCGGGAGCATAGCGCTCGCTGCCCAGGATGTCCTGCCAGAAGATCTTGTCGGTGGAGTGCTTGAGGTCATAGAGGCCGTTGCTCGCCAGGGTGGCCTTGGTGTCGATAGCCTCGTCGATGAGGTCGAAGGAGGTGATGCGGCCTTCGTTGATCTTCATCAGACCATCGCACCACGCGTTGAGGGCGTAGTTGATGGTGTCCTTCAGCTCCTGTTCGGTCTGGGCACGGTGGTTGTCGGGATAGTAACCGACCTCCACTTTCTGGATGTAGAATACAGCAGAACGGGTGTTCTCTACCCGGAGGTAACCATCGGTGACGCCGCCGGCACTCTTGGCTTCTACAACAATCTTGGTCCATTTGCCAGACTTGAACGTCCAGGCTCCGTTAGGACCGGAACCGTTGACCTTGTTGCCGGAGAAGGTGATGTTGAATGTAGCGTCCTTGTCGGCCTTTGCCCAGAAGGTGATGGTATAGGTGGCAAGGGAGTCGACCTCGAAGCCTTCGATGATGTTGACACTGCCCAACAGGGGAATCTTGAGGGTATTCTGGTCGTCGTATTTCTCAATGGTGGGAGTGCCCTTTTCTGCCGTACCGGTGTAGGGACCAACACTCATATCGTTGAAGTTCACGCTCTTGCCTTCGACGTAATCCACAGGGATCTCGATGGGAGCCGTGAGCATATTCAACCAGTCGTCGGCCTGGTTGGCATTGGCCACGATAGGACTGCCGAACACCTTGCCTCCGATTTCCTGAACGTGGTCGAGAAGATCCTTCATATCGAGGAAGTTCATGATACCCTTGGCATTGACGATGGTTCCAGACATCAGAGTCGTGCCGAATGCGAGGTCGTCGAAGTTGGTGATAGCGACAGCATGGGCCAGCTCCTGCTTGTTGAACTCTGCCACCTTAAGCTGTGCGCCGAGTGACATATTGGGATAGGCCTCGCGGTTGAGGTATGACTTGACGGTACCATAGTCCTTGTAGGGCTCCACGAAGGTGGGATCCGGCTCGGCTTTGAAATCATCTGTCACATTATAGTCGGCACAGGAAGCCATGAGCGCTCCTACGGCCAACGCGAAGAGACCTGCTTTCAAGTTGAAAGTCGAAAAATTGAAACTTGTTTTCATATTCTTAGCCTCCTATTAAGGGTTTGCAGGGGTTACGTATTTGGGTGAGAAGAACTCACGCTTGTTGGATTCGCGGGTCTGAATAACCAGGGTGTCGGCAGTGGTCACCTGGATGTCGTTCTCGAGGAGGATGTCGTTGCCCTTGTCATCCTTACCGATGACCTTGCCCTTGTTGATGTTTACGGTGTAAGCCAGACGCAGGATGTCGCGCTTGTCAGGCTCACCGACACCAGCCCACTGATAGTCCTTGTATGCGGGCAGTCCGCTTCCATTTTCGATGAATTCACCGGTACCTGTAGCAGTCACATCGGTATCATCAGAGGAGATGGTGCACTTGTTGTTATCGAATGTGAGGGTGAGCTTGCAGGGCACAGAAGCCTTGTTGGCAGCACGGCGGACGGAAACGGAGAAGATCGACTGGGTCATGTTCTTGGTGGTGATGCCGCAGATCTCATCTTTATGGTTCACAGGGTTCTCCTTGTAGTGCTCGACATCGGTATTCACCAAGGTGGTGTCCTTGCGGAGGATGGTGGTGGTGACACCGTTCTCCGTCACCTGGTCAGCACCGCGGCGGATGTATTTTCCCTGCCAGGGGTTCATATACTTCACGCAGTACAGCACATAGTCCTTGGCCGGTACATCCCAGTCCTCGGTGTTGGTGCGTGAAGGATTGAGGCCTTCGCGCGGGGTGCCTCGAAGAATATGGTCGATGCCCTTCACATCGGTCATCAAGAGAGGAATGACATAGGTGTTTTCGACGGATTTGGGGTCAGCGAAGAATGCATCGGTGAGCTGCACTTCCACATAGCCGCGAGGATCGCCGTTGTAGGTAATGACATCCGACGCGAGGTTGTAGTATTTCTGCGGCATTGGGGTCACTTTGCCTGCGGGGTTGCCGCCCTCATCCACGAAGTAGAGGTTGTTGCAGAGGGTGGTGTCGACGACAAAACTGACGGTTGCATCGCGGCCACCGTAGGCTCCGCCCATAGTAGACCAGATCTGGATCTTATGGGCTTTGTCGAGCGAGTTGTCATAGACATCGTTACCAAGAACGACAGTACGTACTGGGTCCTGGTATGCGAAGTAAGCTGTGGTGCCCCCTTCAAAGTCTGGGAAGTCGGTATCTGCATTATAGCAGGAAACCATCGTGAGAGAGAGCGTTCCCAGAGCTACTCCGAATATGTATTTCTTGAGTTTCATCATTGTAATAATAGTTTACGATTTGACGATTTAGGAATTGCGATTTACTTCCAACCTTTGTTCTGCACGAGCTTGCTCCACTTGAGCACTTCGCTCTTTGGAATAGGTCCGTACCACTGGTAGGAACTGTCGAAGTTGCGATCCTCCACAATAAAAATTGAATAGGAGAGCGCCTTGGTGGTCTCATCGCGATTGATTCGCATACCCTTCACCGATTCGTTAAGTGGCAGCATCCATCGGCGCATATCCCAGAAACGCTTGTTCTCGAAGCAGAGCTCCAGGCGGCGCTCGTTGCGGATCAGAGTGGTCATCTGAGCCTGGTTTGCGGCACAAGCCTCGAGATAGGCATCGCCCTGAGGAAGGGGCATTCCGATGGCGTCGGTACCTAAGCCGGCACGCTCGCGGATGGCCTTGATGATGTCGTAGGCGGTGAAGCCAAAGCCCTTCGGGTCAAGCTTCGGTCCCCAGGCATCGTTGGCAGCCTCTGCATAATCCAGGAAGATCTCTGTGTAGCGGATGCGAGGGAAGATGTGGTACTGTGCAATCTGATTGCTGGCCAGGGGATTCACATCATCGCGAAGGAGCTTCTTCAGGTAATAGCCCGTACGGGTGGATTTATCGGTGGCGTTAAGGCTGTCCTCCGTCTCCTTATCATCACTTGGATAATTTCCAGTAATGATCTGAGCCTTACGGAAGACGGTGCCGTTGTAGAGGACATTGTCTGCCAGACGCGGATCGCGGTTTGCATAAGGATCGTTGGGATCGTAGCCGGAGTTGGGATCGCTGATAGGAAGACCGCTGCGCATGGGGAAGGCATCTACGAGGTTCTGAGAGGGATTGACCTCACCGTTACCATACAGCGACGGCGGGAAGTTGGTAAGTTCCTGTCGGGAATCCTTGCCAGAACGCCCTTCGCGCCACAGGATTTCGGGCATCTCGGCGGCACCCGGCTCCAACTTGGTCTTATTCTTGTACCAGATGTTTCCGGTCTTGTCGAATCCGGCCATACCGCCGATGCGCTTGAGCACAGCAGCACAGAGCGCTGCGGCGTCCTCGGAAGATACTCCGCTGTCATCGCGGAAGGCAGGGCTGGCAGCAAGAACGGCAATCTGAGCCTTGAGAGCCTCAGCAACCTTTCCGGAGAACAGACCTGAAGAACGGGCACCGAATACCAGATTGTAACCGGTCTTTTGGGCACCAAGATTCAGATACTTTGTAGGAATTTCACTAATAGTGTCGACGTCCACATAATCGAACGGCAGCAGGGCCATAGCGCTGTCGCAGTCGGCAAAACACTGCTTCACGCAGTCGGCAAAGAGGGCACGGGGCTGATTGAAGTCCGAGCTACCGTCTTCAGGCTTCGTGAGCAGGGGCACACCATAGAGCTTGCCATCGTCGGCATAACCGCCATGAGCCTGCAACAGATAGTAATAGAAGAGTGCACGCAGGCCAAGTGCCTCGCCCTTCAGGCGATCGACAAACATCTGCTGCTTGGAAACGGCACTGGGAGCCCACTTGACATCCTCCACGATGGAGAGGAAAAGATTGACATACTGGATGCCATCCCGGCAGTTGTCCCACTGAGACATCGGGTTGTTGTCGGCGGACCATGAACCTGTTGCCATATACAGATAATTGCTGTTCTTCACGTTGGTGACAGCATCATCGGTGGCAACGTCCGTCACGGTGACCGTCTGATAGGGAAGACGGTCGTAGGCGTACATCAGCAGACCATTGGCATACTTCGACTCCTCGGTCATATCTTCTGTCTGTCGGTTGTTCTCATCTGCCGGAACGAACATATCGTCGCAGGAGCAGAATGCGAGAACCCCGATGAAAAGCATTAAAATATTTCTTGTCTTCATAATATTCAATTTGCAATAATCCATTGTCCATTCGAATTAGAAGGTGGCCTTCACACCGAGATTATAGAAGCGGGTCTGCGGGGCGGAACCGATGTTTGTCTCCATAAGCTTACGCTCCGAGGCTATCGTGAAGAGGTCGTTGGCATTCAGATAGATGGAGAGATCCTTGACAACCTTACCCATCAACGTCTTCGGGAAGTCGTAGGTAAGCTGTATCTTGCGGAGGTTGAAACGGTTGGTGCTGTACAACCAGAAGGTGGATGCAGCAGCATTATGAGCCGAACCCTGAGCACTCAAACGAGGATGAGTAGCCGCATCGCCGGTCTCTGCCGTCCAACGGCCAAGTGCATTGACAGAGTACTTGTTATCACCACTCATATAGTAGTAATTACCCAAGTCCGTCTTTAATCCGTAGCCACCGAACTGGCCATTTCCGATAAGGAAGAGGGTGAAGTTCTTGTACTTAAGCGTGAGGTTGATACCCATCGTGAAAGGAGAACCAATTCTGCCCAAGCCAGTGCTGTAATCCGGATTACCGTTTTTGTCCAAAACGACAACGCGATCCGACTTGCCAATGACGATCATGTCTTGGTTATTGATGATGCCATCGCCATTAACATCCTCATACTTCAGGTCACCCGGCTGGATGGTACCGCCAATCTTCGAGCTGGGGAGACCGGCCTTCAGCGTGAGCTTACCTGTGGTGGGATCCTTGTCGAACTCGTCTTCAGAGTAGAAGCCTAAACAGTTGTAACCCCAGAGAGCATTAAGGGCTTGTCCCTCAGTGTATTTGTTGGGTGCGGCAGGATCTAAGGTTTCATCATACTTTTTCCACTCTGTCGTAAAATATGTACCTACAAATCCTAATTCGGCGTAAACCTCACCAAACTGTTTACGGGCTTTAATGCTGAAGTCAAGACCCTTGCGGTTTTGAATGTTATTGTTGATGGCTGGCTTGAAGGTAGCTCCGGTGACGAGACCACTCTGCAAGTACGATGGGAAGGAGGTCGGGTTCTGAATGATGAAGCCGTCCAGATTCGTATTGAAGAAGGTGAGTTCTGCAGAGAGCAGCCTGTCGAAGAACGAGCCGCGCAGGCTAAGAGAGAATTCCTTGCGATGAACGAAGTCGAGGGCGGGGTTGCTACCGCTGGTGGAATAGGTGATATTCGTGTTCGTAGATTCGTTCCATACGAAGCTACCGTCGCCTGTTGACCACTGGGGCTCGTAGAGATAGAAATATTTATCACCCATATATACATCAATGTCCTCGTTCAGGTTGCTGTAGGAGGCGCTGAGCATCAGGTCGCTGATGTGGCTTCCTTCCATGAAGCTCTCCTTGGCAATGTTCCAACCGAGGGTGAAAGAGGGAGAGATGGCATTGCGATGGCCTTTGGGAAGACGGGCGGAATGAACGCCGGCCAAGGTCACATCGGCAAAGTAACGGCCCATGAAGTCGTAGCCTGCCTGCAGGCCCAGGTTGGCATTGGCGTAGCGGTGGTACTGACCGCTGGAAGTGGTAGTAAACATATTTGCGAGCAGCATTCCCGTGACGTGGTGCTTGCCACCGAAGGTGTGGTCGTAGTCGAAATGACCGTTCCAGCTGATGGTCTGACGATAGTTGGTAGAAGCATTATCCATCGTCATATTACCTGTCACGATTTCATCGTTCTGCTGGGTAAGACCTACGATGACATCCTTTGAGTTGTAGTTACTCCAAGTGGGAATGAACACAGCGTATTTGTTGTCGTACTGGAGGTTGTAGTTCGCTGCATAGTCAATAGCGAACTGGGTCTTGAAGGACAAGCCCTTTACGAACTTGTTCATGTCGTAGATGATGCCGGCATCGAACTGGAACTGACGGCTGATGTCGCGGCTCCTACCAGCGAAGTAGCCACTGGCAATCGCATTGGTCTGCGTGGTCTTGGTGCCACCAGGGAAATACTTGCCGTCGAGCAGGTTCAGGGACTTGGCGAGAATGGCAAGAGCCTTGCTGGCGTTGGGGTCTACCATATCAATGGGAATCAACGGAGCAGCGTTCTCGGGGAAGTTCGGACGCATGGTAGCAGCCTCACCCCAGAAGTCTCCCTTGTTCTTGTTGGCATTGTAGAAGGTAGCACTTGCATTGGCAAAACCTTTAATATACTCGTTGATGACGAGGTCTACATTACCACGAACGCTGAAACGATCGGTGTAGTTGTCTTTTGCCACACCGTAGTTGAGGAGGTCGCCGATGCGATAGTAGTTCACATTCGTATAGAAGTGGGCACGGGAGCCGCCACCCTGAATCTCCAACGTACCTTCGGTTCGGTTGTAAGCCTTGCGAATATACTCGTTGGAATAGTGGTTCACATTCGGATAACGATAGGGGTTCTGTCCGGAAGCATGATTGTAGATATCCTGCTGAGTATACTTCGGAGCGTAGGGATTGCCTAAGGCACGTGCATCGTTGGCAAGGGCTTCGTTGTAGAGTGTCATGTACTCTGCAGAACCGAGATATTCGGGATATTCCTTTGCCACGTGCCAGCCCGTGTTGGCGTTGGCCACAATCTGAAGGCCGTCCACCTTACCGCGCTTGGTGGTGATAAGGATAGCACCCTTGGCAGCCTTAGCACCATAGAGCACCACAGCCTGTGCACCCTTGAGGAAAGTCACCTGCTCGATTTCTGAAGGAAGCACGTTGTTGGAGGGGCGCTTCACACCATCGATAATCACGAGCGGCATGTTGTTGTTGTCGTTATTATCGAGACGCTCATTGTCCATACCCCAGAGGTTGTTGCCGGTCCAACCGCCAACCAGAGCATACAGGTCATCGAGACTACCCATCGTGTAATCCTTCTTCTGCAGCTCTTCCATGTCCACATAGGAGATACCTCCAAGCAGCTGGTCGGCATCCTTGTCGCGGAAAGCAACATGGACTTTCTTTATTGCCAGAACGGAGTCAGCATCGGCGGTGGACTGGGCATCGACCGTAACCGGCGAAGCTGCCAACATGGCAAAGAGAAATATGTTTGTTCTTATTCTTTTCATATACTTGTCGATTTTCAATGATCCATTATCAAGTTTCTATTGCCATCGGTTTACCATCCTGGATTCTGGGGGAAGCCTGGGTAGAGGTAGGTATCCTTGTCTGGAAGCGGGAACCAATAGTGCTTGGATTCCAAACGACGGGTAATAAGGTCTTTCTTGTGGAAGTTACCGACCTTTGCATCCTTCGGATCGTGGGTCTTGAACCAGTCATTAGTCTCCAGACGCTCGAATTCATGAGAGTACTTCACCGTGTAGGGAGGCTCGGTCAGGAGCAACCAACGCTGAAGGTCGCACCAGCGGAAGCCTTCGAAGGAGAGCTCTACGGCACGCTCGCGGCGTACTTCATCGATGAAGTGCTCACGGGTGTCCATGAGGTTGGGCTGAACATGTTCCATGGGATAATCTTCGCAGTTGACACGGTCGCGGAGGACGTTGATGGCGTCAACGGCAGATAATGACGGGCAATATTCAGGCTTATCCTTCAATTCAGCAGCACTCTTAGCAATAGCGGCCCTTGCCTCTGCATACATCAGATAGATGTCAGCCAGACGCATGTAGGAGAGATAGCAGTGGAAGTTACTGCCTTCCCATCCATAGCACCAACGGTCTAATTCGTTACACTGGTGGGGCACCAGTTTCTGAATGAAATAACCGGTGCTGCTTCCGTGGTCGATATCACGCATGGCGCCATCGGAATAAAGGGAACAGTAGTCCAGATTCAGCTTCTTCTGGGCATCGGTGAAATTCTCGGTGTTGAGCACATAGTGGAAACCGTCGAACACGATATCATGGTAGAATCGCGGGTCGCGGTTCTTATAGGGATGTTCAGGATCAAAACCAGCAGCAGGGTTCAGCACATAGACACCGTTCTTGACAAGATAAATGGGCTGACCGTTGGCCATTCCGTACTGGTCGATGAGGTTGGCTGTCGGGTGGTGGATAATGTTGTCGTGAGGCACAATACCCAAAACCTTGGGACCGAAAATCTTGGAGCAGTTCCAGTTACAGTCGTCAGTCTGGGACAGGCCGCGGAAGATGGCCTCTGAAGCACCAGGCTGCTTCCAGCTCTGCTTAACGGTATAGAAGAGGTCGGAGTAGCAATCTTCTGCTGACTCCTCCTTCGTGTGGTCGTAGAGGTTGGAGTACTTGAATTCTGCAAGTTTGTAGCGTACCGTTCCTTTCTTGACCAGATCCAGTGCCTTACCAAGCTTCTCTGCAGCCAACTTGCAATATGCCTCATCATAATCGTAGGTTTTGCCGTTGGAACTGGCACCTAACAGCTGGGCCACGCCGCCGTTCTTGGTCTTCTCGAACTCCTTCATAAGCGGAGAGCCTGCCCAGAGGTAGCACTTGCCGAGGTAGCAAAGTGCCATAAACTTATTCACGCGCAGCTCATTCTGGCTTGAAGTCTGCATACCGGCCAGGGTCTCGTCCCAGTCATATGGAAGAAGATCGTAGGCCCGCTCGAAGTCTTGTGCACAGCGGTCTGCACATTCTTGGAAAGAAAGGCGAGGGAGTTCTGGAATATTGGAAGCTTCGAAAGCTTCGTCCACATAAGGAAGACCGCCGAAGTAGCATATCAGCTCGAAATGCCACCAAGCACGGAAGAAATACATCTGTCCGAGCAGCAGGTCGCGCTCTTCATCTGTTCCAACGAGGGACTTGATGTTCGCAAGACCCAAATTGCACTTACGGATACTGTACCATGCACCTTTCCAAAGGGAATACTTATTTGCCCAAGAACCGTCTTTGCCGGCACCATTCAGCCAGCACTGACCATTATCCCACCAGTTACGGTAGTTGCCCAGGTCCACCTGGTGATCCATGTGTGCATAACCTTCGGGGTTGTGAACAGCGTCGTCTCCCCAGTTCCAGGATGTACAATAGTTGGCCATCTCCTTGTTGGGGATGCAGTCATAGATTTCCTCGAGATATCCCTGGAAGTTGCGGTAGTTCTTGAAAGCCTCATCCTCTGCCACGATAGAATCCGGATCCTTATCAAGCCAAGAGGTACAGGAAGTAAAGCATACACCGCAGGCCAGCAGGAGAAGCGAACCGTATAAAAGGGATTTTATGTTCTTAAAATCTTTCATAATATTTACTATTAAAGGTAAAGCTTAAATCCGAAGTTATAACGCCTAACTGTGGGGTAAGCACCGCCGCTGCCGCTCCAGCCATAGTTGCTCTCGCGGTCGTCAGGCATCTTGGTGATGAGGAAGAGGTTGTTTGCATTCAGGTAAAGCTTCAGGCTTGTGAAACCGAGTCTCCGGATCCAACCCTTAGTCCAAGTGTAACCGACTTCCACATTCTTCAAACGGAAATAGGAGCCGTCGTAGAGGAATTGGGTACCATTGTTGTATGAAACCTGAGTCGTGTAGCGTGGTACAACAACTTCACCTGTCCCATCTGCAGGATTCCACCAGTTACCTGTATCGTATGCGGTGAGAAGCTTATCGTTGAACGTGGTGAGCGTGACATCACGCGTAACACCCGTTACACCATACATCTGAGCGAAAATGCTCCATCCTTTCCACTCCCAACCGATGGTGGCATTGTAAGTGTGCTCCGGAGTTCCCGTGTAGCCATAAGGAGCCTGGTCGTTGGTCTCGTCTACCTTGCCATCACCATTGAAGTCTACAATGTAGTGGTCTCCGATGAGCACCTGGTTGTCGTCCTTCTCGCGTTCAGGAGTACTGTAGAGTTGGTCGTAAGAACCGATAAAGCCGTTGTCGATATACGAATGGTACTGGCCATTGGAATAACCCTGAGCCTTACGGTAACTTGGAATCAATTCGGGGTCATCTTTAGTAATAATGGTATTGTGCGCGTACGTGTAGCTGCCGTTTGCCCATAAACGCATGCGGTTGTTGAACACCTTGTTGAAACGGAGCTCTAATTCGAAACCAGAGTTCTTGATCTTACCTTTATTGATATCGGGAGTAGTCAAAACACCGTAGAAGGAAGGTACAGAACGTTCGACACCGGAAATAAAGATATCATAACGGTCATCGCGGAACCAGTCGAAGCTACCTGCAATCATACCGCCCAGGAAGGCGAAATCTGCACCGATATTCTTCTTCGACACAGTAGCCCAGCGAAGATCAGGCATTGCAATACCCGATTCCTGGTATCCCGTAAACGGGCTGTTGGAATTGTCAACAGTCACTTTAAAGGGACCTACCACTTTCCACTCTGTCAGGTAAGCAAAGCGTTTACCCGCACTGTCATCACCGATTTCACCGATAGAACCGCGGATCTTGAACATATCAATGATTCCCTTGTCACGGAACCATTTCATGAATTTCTCCTCCGAGAGCATCCAACCGACAGCTCCAGAACAGAAGAAGGCAAAACGGTTATCCGGCGAGAACCTCTGGGAACCGTTGTAAGCGCCATTGAATTCAGCAAAGTAGCGGCTCTTGAAGTCATAAGTGGTACGGAACACCCAGTCCTCACGGCGATTCTCCAACTCGGTGCCACCTGCGTTGGTACGGCGTTTCCAGTTACCCATAGCCGATACATTGTGATCGCCGAACTGACGGCCCCAATAGAGCTGAAGGGAGACTTCGGTAGCACGGCCCGTATAACTAACACTACCTGCCACATCATCCCAGTCGCGACTTTCGTAGAAGTCGAATCCCGTCTTAGCATCAATCAGGTTTTCAGGCATCATCTGACCGTCCTCAGGAATCATATAAGCTCTCTTAGGAGTATGCTGGTCAGTAATACCGCGAGACCCCTCATTGAACTGGTTATCCCAAGAGACCGTACCGCGTGCGACAAGTCCGGGCGTGATGAAATCCAGTTTCTGTTCAAGTGCGAAGTCGGTGTAAACGCGAGTGATGGTCTTCAGCTCATAACCACACGTTGCAACACTCTGAGGAGAGTTCTCAATGTTGGAAACCAAAGGATAATAACCCCAGGAACCGTCGGAGAACTGAACGGGGAAGAGGTTGGGCGCCATCTTATAGGCACCAGACCATTTTTGCTGCTGGAAGAACATGTCCTTTGTTTGATCACCACTATTACCGTTACCCCAATAATAACGTGGGGTCTTCTGCTGGGCATTAGAGCCTGCCAGATTCACCTTGAACTGGGTCGTCTTCGTTATCTGGAAGTCTAAGTTCGAACGTACATTCAAACGATTATAAGCATAACCACCTTCATAACCTTGGTGGTTATCCCACATGCGGGTCATATCACCTTCGTTCTGGAAGTCGAAGGCTACGAAGTACTTCACGAAATTCGTACCACCAGACAGATTGAGATTCGCATTGTATGACATGGCGGTCGTTTTGAACATTTCGTCCTGCCAGTCTACGTTTGGATAGCGCTCCGCCTGACTGTAGTCACCAAGATAGCTGCCGCTGGCATCATACTGAGGCTTCACGGTGTAATCCTGATTACGGAAGTTATTGATGAAGGATTGCGGACGATAGAACGCCCAGGAAGCATCGCCACCGAGGGCAAGTTCATGCTCGATAGCCTGATTGCGTAGCATATATCCATCATAAGAGTCGTACTTGCGCGGGAGCTTGGAAACAGCCTTCAATGTGGCGTTGAAACCGACATCGATTCTGGCCTTGCCTTCCACACCACGTTTCGTCGTGATAAGGATAACACCGTTAGCACCTTCCACACCGTACACGGCGGTGGCGGATGCATCCTTTAGCACGGAGATTGTAGCTACTGAGGTGATATCCACGGACTTGATGTCACGCTTGACGCCATCGACAAGGATCAGAGGCTGTGCATCCTGGTTCCAAGCCGACGCACCACGAATATAGATGCGGGGATCCTCTTCACCGGGCTGACCTGATGATGCGATAGTAGCAACACCGGGAAGATTACCTGTGAGGGCTGCACCGACACTACCAATACCCGCGGAACGTTCAAGGACTTCGCCAGTAGTCTGTGTGATAGCGCCCACTACGGAAACCTTCTTCTGCTGGCCGAAACCCACAACGACGACTTCTTCCATCTGGGTGTTGTCTTCGAGCGTAATCTTGAAGTTGCGCTGCTTACCAACCTTCACTTCCTTGGAGGACATACCTACATAGGAAAACACCAGTACTGACTGCTCTGAGGGCACCGTCAGTTGGAAATTACCATCCATGTCGGCTACAGTACCCACTCCAGTCTTTCCTTTCACTTTAATCGAAGCACCTATCAAAGGTTCCTCTGTATCGTCGATGACAGTACCCCGAACAGTGATGCCTTCTTGAGCATACAGCACAGAGCTGAATGCAAAAAGCATCAAAATAGCGGATAAGGCCTGTCTAATCAGCTGATTAAGGTGCCTCGATTTTGACAGAATTTGACTCATAAGCTACGTTTTTATAGTATTATTTAATAAAATTTATTAGTTTTTGAGGGCAAATGTATGGGGGTACTAAATTCGTCACTACAACAAGTGTTTCAAATATTTTAAATTATGTATCATACGTTAACAAATGTATCAAAATGACAAATTTGAGAGACTATTTAACAGAAACTCACCCTTTGCCCTTCCATCAATAAATTTATTTAATAATGAAAGAAAAGGCCGTCTTTAATACTCATCTTCGTTGAAAAGGAAGTCTTCTTTGGTGGGGTAGTCAGGCCAGACGTCTTCGATATTCTCATAGATATCCCCCTCATCTTCTATCTCCTGTAGGTTTTCGATGACTTCAAGAGGAGCTCCACTGCGAACAGCGTAGTCGATAAGTTCCTCTTTAGTTGCAGGCCAGGGAGCATCTTCCAATTTTGATGCAAGTTCTAGGGTCCAATACATTTTGTGATGAATAATTAAGTGTTATTATTTAGGTTTATTTGTTTTTGAAGTGTTTTAGGGATATTATCGCCTATTTTGAGTGCGAAGATACAATACTTTTTTGATTTTCGCGTTAGGATTTAGCTTTTTTTTCAATTTTACGCCAAAAATTCTCTTCTTTTCCCGCTTGGAGGTTGATTTTCTTGGCCAATGCAAAAAGATAGTCGCTTAAACGATTGACATAAGCGAGCAAGAGTGGGTTCACCTCGGATTCCTGTGCAACGACGTGGATGCGGCGCTCGGCCCTCCGACAGACGGTGCGACAGACATGAGCTACAGCAGCCCCGCGCGTTCCGCCAGGGAGGATGAATCCACGCCAACCAGGCTGACCTTCTTCAGCTGCATCGATAGCATGCTCTATCCATTGCACATCGTCCTCAGTAACACTGGAACGACGGGCACGCAAGTCTTCGTCAGCCGTAGCAAGTTCCGAACAGATGACAAAGAGCTGGTTCTGGATGGCAAGAAGCGTGGCGCGGTCGGCTTCATCGGTAATGTAGGTCAACAGCAAACCAAGCTGGGAATTAAGTTCATCGACGGTGCCATAAGCCTCGAGACGGGCATGGGTTTTCGCTACGCGCTGCCCTCCGACGAGGCTGGTTGTGCCATCGTCGCCCGTTCGTGTGTAAAGATGACTTTTGTTCATACTCTATATATATATATTAAGGTGTGTTTTGTAATTTTGGGGGACAAAGATAAGTAAAATCAACATACGACGATGCGTTTTTTAAGAGAAATCTTCATTTTTTTTGGCACATCCACTGATATTTCCTACCTTTGCGGTCGATTTTAAGGGTAAACATCGCACAGTGAGCTGTTCAAAGATTCTTTCTACCGCCTTTTTCGTGCTTTGCCTGGCTATTCCTGCACAGGCACAGTATGACCCGTCGTTCAACCACTATTGGGCGTTTCAGTCGTTCTATAACCCTGCAGCATCCGGATTAGAAGGACAGTTGGACGTTCACGGCGGCTACGCCTTGCAGATGTTGGGCTACACCCACGCTCCTGCCACCATGATTATCACGGCCGATATTCCCCTTTGGATGATCAGCCCGGCGCATGGCGTGGGAGCTGGATTCATAAACGATAAAATCGGTCTTTTTGAGCACAAAAAGTTCTATGCTCAGTACGCCTACCACCATAATCTATGGGGCGGACGATTAAGTGCTGGAGTGCGTGTGGCAATGCTTGCCGAAGGCTTCAAAGGTTCTGGTCTGGAGCTTGAAACCCCTGGTGACAATGCATTTCCCTCCTCTGATGTCAACGGCACAGCTTTCGACCTCGATGCAGGGCTTCGCTACGATGGCAAGGTGTGGTATGCAGGCTTCTCTATGCTGCATACTTTATCACCCATGGTAACCCTCGGAGACACAAAAGCGAACGAATATAAAGTGCCTGCGACATTTTATTTAACGGGTGGATACAATATTCGGTTTAAAAATCCGTTATTTAAAATGCAGACCTCAGCTATTGTGCGTTCTGACTTGTCCGCCTGGAGAGGCGACATAACGGCAAGACTCCTCTACGACGGCCCCAAAGGAAAGATGTACGCAGGTGTGGGTTACAGCCCCACGATCTCCACATCAGTATTCATCGGAGGCACCTTCCAAGGCATACAGCTGGGATACTGCTATGAGATCTATACTTCAGGGGTTGGTGCCCTACAAGGCACCCACGAAATCAGCCTCGGATACATCACCAATCTGGACCTCTTCAAGAAGGGGAGGAACAAACACCAAAGTGTGAGACTCCTGTAAGAAAAGAGAAAAGACATATATTAAGATATCAATACAAGAGATATAATTCAGCAAAATAATGGATATGAAGAAGATAAGCTATTATTTTCTAATTCTGATTTCCGCCGTAGCGGTAGCTTCCTGCGCCGGTGCTAAATCCAATGCTATGGCTACAGGCGGTGAGGTGACGGGAGTTCGCGGCACTGCTATGGGCGAAGCCACACCGTTCGGAATGGTGGCCGTACAAAAAGGTTCGCTGCGAATTGGTCTTCAAGAGAACGACACGCTGTGGGGGGCAGGATTCCCCTCCCGCGAAATCAGTGTCGATGGTTTCTGGATGGACCAGACGGAAGTCAGCAATGCCAAGTATCGTCAGTTCGTGATGTGGGTGCGCGACAGCATCATCCGCGAGCGTTTGGCAGACCCCGCCTTTGGTGGCGACGAAACCTTCAAGATAGAGGAGGACAAGGAAGGCAACCCCATCACTCCGCGACTGAACTGGAACAAGGCTATTCCTTGGCGAAAGGCTACAGAAGACGAGCAGCGAGCCATAGAAAGCGTCTATGTCATTCACCCCATCGATGGCACTAAGATGTTAGATGCCAGCCAGATGAACTATCGCTATGAGGTGTATGACTATGCTGCAGCAGCTCAGCGCAGGTTCCGCCTGAATGCAGAAGAGCGAGACTTGAACACAGACCATGAGGTGAGCACCGACGACGTGATGATCTCCAAGGACACCGCCTATATCGATGATGAAGGAAAAATCGTGCGCCAGACTATCTCACGTCCGCTCTCTGGACCGTGGGACTTCCTGAACACCTATATTATCAACATCTATCCCGACACCACCTGCTGGGTCAACGACTTCCAAAACGCAGAGAACGAACGCTACCTGCGCCTGTACTTCTCCAACCCCGCCTACGATGACTATCCCGTGGTGGGCGTATCGTGGGAGCAGGCTATGGCATTCTGTCGCTGGCGCACCGAGTTCTTGGCCAAAGGTCTCGGACAGAACGCAGCCGAAATCCAGCCATACCGCCTACCCACAGAGATCGAATGGGAGTACGCTGCCCGTGGCAAGGAGGGCAACCCCTTCCCTTGGGAAGACAAAGCCGTGAAGAGTGACAATGGCTGCTATTTCGCAAACTTCAAGCCCGATCGTGGCAACTACACGCAGGACGGCTCACTCATTACCTCAAAATGTGGCATCTTCTCAGCAAACTCCAACGGACTCTATGACATGGCAGGCAACGTGGCAGAATGGACCAGCACGGTGTATACTGAAGCTGGCGTTCAAGCCATGAGCGACATGAACCCGGAGCTCCGCTACAACGCCGCCAAGGAAGACCCCTACCGCCTGAAGAAAAAGAGCGTGCGCGGCGGCTCGTGGAAAGACCCCGAAAGCATGATTCGTTCCGCATGGCGCTCCTATGAGTATCAGAACCAGCCCCGTTCTTACATTGGCTTCCGTTGTGTGCGCAGTATGGTGCGCGATGCCAGCGGTATAAAGAATAAAGGAAAGAAATAAACCTATTTCACGATTTGACGGTTTCACCATTTCACAATAACATAGTAAGGTCGTCAAATCGAAGGTCGAAAATCATCAAATCGTCAAATCGTCAAATCGTCAAATCAAAATATGTCAAAGTTCTCACTTATAGCCCGCTTACAGCACTGGATGGATTCCGTGCCGGGCCAGACATTTATGAACTACGCCTACAGCTGGGGTGCTGCCGTCGTTATCCTCGGTACACTCTTCAAGCTGACGCATATCCCTGGTGCCAACCTGATGCTGTTCATCGGTATGGGCACCGAGGTCTTCGTCTTCTTCATCTCAGGTTTCGACCGTCCGTTCGATGCGAAAGGCGAAACCGAGCTGAATGAAGAATTCGTGAGACTCGATGAGATGGAAGCCCTGAAGGCTGCCGCCCAGGCTGCTGCAGAAGCAGGAGCAGGAAACGGTCAACCTGTAGTAGTCGGAGGTGGCGGAGGTACTGTTATCAGCGGTGGCGGTGGAACCGTCATCAGTGGTGGAGCACCCGTCGCTGCCAGCGGCGAAGGCACTATTGTCACGGGTGGTGGAGTCATCGGAGGTGGTGGCGGTGGAACCGTCATCATCGGTGGTGGCGGAGCACCCGCTGGAGGAACAGTCGTCATCGGCGGTGGAACCGTAGGGGGCGGAGTGCCCGCTGGAGAAGAAGGCAAAATCAGCGGTGGCGGAACCGTCATCAGCGGTGGCGGAACCGTCATCAGCGGTGGCGGTGGAGTCATCGGAGGCGGTGGCCCAGGCCTCTCTGCCGAAGATGCTGCCAACCTCGCAGCTGCCGCACAGGCTGCTGCCAGCGCCGCATCGCTCGGACAAGAAGCACAGAACCTGCTCACCAACGCACAGGCTGCCAATGCGCCTGAGGTGGAAGATGCCATTGAGGCATATGTCGACCAGCTGCAGCAACTCACAGAAGTACTGGGCAAGGTACGCGAGCAAGCCAGCCGCATGACACAGGACAGCGAGGAAATGGTGAACCTCAACCGCACTCTCACAGGTATTAACACCATCTATGAGATGCAGCTGAAGAGCATCAGCCAGCAGGTGGGTACGATTGACCAGATCAACGACCAAACACGCAAGATGGCCCGTCAGATCGAAGAACTCAACGCGGTGTATGCCCGCATGATAGAGGCCCTCACCGTCAACATGCCCAAGGCACCGCAGGTTTAAATCGTAAACCGATAATCGCAAATATCTAATTGCACATTGTAAATCGTAAATCGTCAAATTGTAAATTACGATTATGCCCGTTAAGAAAAGACCAGTCTCTCCTCGCCAGAAGATGATCAACCTGATGTACGTCGTCCTGATGGCAATGCTCGCACTCAACGTGTCGAGCGACGTACTCAATGGCTTCTCGCTGGTCGACAAGAGTCTGCAAACCACCACGAAGAACGCCAGCGAGGTCAACCAAGGCATCTATGATGACTTCGACGAACAGATGCAAGCCAATCCGAAGAAGGTGAAGGAATGGTACGACAAGGCACAAGTGGTACGCCAGATGTCCGACTCCCTTTTCAATCTGGCTGAGGAACTGAAGATCCTCATCGTTCGCAAGAGCGACGGTAAGGATGGCGATGTCACCGATATCAAAAACCGCGAAGACCTCGAAGCTGCCACCAGCGTCATGTTGGCACCCGGCACGGGACGCGGCGGTGAGCTCTACAATGGTATCAATAACTACCGCGAACGCATCGTCCAGATGGTAACCGACAGCGCCCAGCGCCGCATCATCGCCAGCAACCTCTCGACAGAAGTCCCCACGAACGTCCGCACCCTCGGCAAGAACTGGCAAGAATATATGTTCGAATCCATGCCTACGGCAGCAGCTGTCACTCTGCTCACCAAGTTACAGAGCGATGTGCGCTACGCAGAAGGCGAAGTACTGCACGGACTGGCATCGAATATCGGTGTGAAGGATATCCGCGTCAATGAACTGAATGCCTATGTGATTCCCAGTTCACAGACGGTCGTGCAAGGTGGAAAATTCACTGCACAAATCCTCATGGCAGCCGTCGACACGACTAACCGTCCGACCATCTATATTGGCGGCAAGGAATTCAAAAGCGATCGCGGCATCTACGAGACCGTCTGCTCCCGCACGGGCGACTTCAATCTCGTGGGCTATATAGAGATGATGAATGCACAGGGCGAACTCGTGCGCCGTAACTTCGAACAGAAATATACCGTCGTGGCCCCGTCCGCCACCGTCTCTGCCGACCTGATGAACGTCCTGTATGCCGGCTATGACAACCCGATGTCAGTCAGTGTACCCGGTGTGGCTGCCAACCAACTACAAGTAAGTATGAGCGGCGGCAACCTGACCTCAACAGGAGAAGGCAGATACATAGCTCATCCGGCATCCCCCGGTGGCGAAGCCATCATCACGGTAGCCGCAAGAACCGAAGGCCGAGTGCAGGAAATGGGTAAGTTTACCTTCCGTGTACGCAAGTTACCCGATCCCGCAGCCTTCATCGCATATCCCGACGGCCAAGGCGGCGAAAACCGCTTCAAGAGCGGCAAACTGCAGAAGCAGATCCTGATGAATGCCGATGGCATAGGAGCTGCTGTGGATGACGGCTTGCTGAACATCCCGTTCCGCGTGCTGGGCTTCCAGACCAACTTCTTCGACAATATGGGTAACGTAGTGCCCGAAGTGTCCAACTCCGCACAATTCACTGATCGCCAGAAGAATATGTTCCGCAGCCTCGGACGTGGCAAGCGATTCTACATCAGCGAAATCCGCGCCGTGGGACCTGATGGCGTAGAACGCAAGCTCGATGCCTCTATGGAGGTCATCGTCAATTAAAATTGAATAGTGAACATTGAAAAATTAAAAGCATATGCAGCGAATATTCTTAATTCTTATATGTTTTAATTTCTGCATTTTCTGCAGCGCACAGCCGGCCAAGCGTCGCACTGTAACGCCAGTGGCAAAAGCAAGTAGTACGCCAGCAGAACCAGCCAGTAGTACCCCTGCTCCCCAAGCCAGTAGTACCCCTACTCCTCAAGCCAAAAGGACTCCTGCAGCCAAGAAAAGCGGCACTGCAGCTGCCAAGAAGCCTGCTGCCGAGAAAAAAGCAGACCGCGCAGCACTGATGTTCCCCACATCGGCAGAAATGCCCGAGGACGTCGTTTGGCGTCGCGACATCTATCGCCAGCTCGACCTGCTGAAGGATGCCAACGCACCGCTGTACTATCCTGTGGAACCCCACGGCAAGGAGCAGAACCTCTTCACCTATATCTTCCGCCTCTGGCTGACGGGGCGCATCAGCGCCTATCAGTACAAGCTCGACGGCAACGAGTCCTTCGATGCCAAGGACAAGGCAGAAGTGAAGGAGCTGCTGGACCGCTATTCCATCTATTACGAGGAGAAGGACGGCAAGGTAAATGTTCCTGAGAGCGATATCCCGTCTGCAGAAGTCACACGCTACTACATCAAGGAGTCCAGCTATTTCGACCAGCGTTCGGCCACCTACAAGACACGCGTCACCGCTCTCTGTCCTGTACTGATGCGAGGTGCCAACTTCGATAATCCTGAGGAACAGGCCACCCCTTATCCTCTCTTCTGGGTTAAGTATGAGGACATAGCAGCCTATCTCTCACGTCTGCCTCTGATGGCCTCGAATCTGAACAACGTCACCAACATGACGGCTGACGACTATTTCACCCTGAACCACTACGAGGGTCAGATCTATAAGACCAACAACCTTCAGGGCCGTGTCCTTCCGGCCGACAGCACTCGCGTTCGCGAACAGAAGCGTATCGAGCAACAGCTGAAGGACTTCGAGGAGAACATCTGGCACGCGCCAAAGGACAGCCTCGACAGCATCGCAGCTCAGAAACCTGCCGACGACGGCAAACGCAAGAGCAAGAAGAGCAGCAGCACCGACTCACGCCGCAGTAAATCCTCTGCTGCAGCAGCAAGCAAGCGCGACAGCGGCAGCTCTTCACCACGCGTCTCAGCCCGTCGCCAGCGCCGCTGATCCCCTCCTCTACCCCCCCCACTCCCGGCGGAATCATCCGTCATCCTCTTTTGCTATGTCCCGCTTTGCCGACATCATCCTACCAGTCCCTCTTCAGGGGCTCTTCACCTACTCCCTGCCTGCGGACCTCTCTTTGAGGGCGCAGGCAGGCTCGCGTGTGGTGGTACCTTTCGGCAACAAGAAAACGCAAATAGGACTCATCGCCCGGCTTCACGATGAGGAGCCGGCAGGCATCGAAGTAAAGGAAATACTGGAACTAGTTGACGAGCAACCCGTTGTACTTCCCCGTCAGCTCAGCCTCTGGCAATGGATGTCTGATTATTACCTCTGCTCCATTGGCGAAGTCTTCAAGGCCGCGCTGCCAGCAAAGATGAAACAGATAAAAAAGAAACAAGGGAAAGAAAAAGAGAGCCTTGTGCAATCGAGTCTTCTCCCTCAACTCTCTTCATCTCTATCTGATAATCTTCCCACCCTCTCCACGGCCCAATCCACCGCCTTGGAGGCCGTGAAACAGCAATGGGAGCACCACGCTGTCTGCCTTCTTCATGGCGTCACCTCCAGCGGCAAGACTGAGATCTACATCCATCTTATCGCACAAGCTATCGAACGTGGGGAACAGGTGCTGTACCTGCTGCCAGAAATCGTGCTGACGAGTCAGCTGACCGACCGGCTGAAGGCAGTCTTTGGCAACCGCCTCGGAGTCTATCACAGCAAGTTCAACGACACCCAACGAGCCGAAGTATGGCAGCGCCAGCTCTCCGAACAGCACTATGACATCATTGTAGGCGTGCGTTCCAGTATCTTCTTACCCTTCAATAAGCTGGGACTCGTCATTGTCGATGAGGAACATGAAGTGAACTTCAAGCAGCAAGACCCAGCGCCCCGCTACAACGCACGCAATGTCGCAATCCTCATGGCCACTCGTGCCAAAGCTCACGTGCTCCTCGGCACGGCTACTCCCTCGCTCGACAGCTACTACAACGCCCGGCTCAGCAAGTACGGCTACGTCCGTCTCACAGAGCGCTACGGCCAGGTGCAGTTGCCGGAAGTGGAGATTGTAGATATGAAAGAACTGCGGCGCAAACGTCTGGTCAGCGGCACATTCTCGCCCCAGCTTCTGGAGAAGATGCGCCAAGCCCTCAGCGCCCACGAGCAAGTCATTCTCTTCCAAAACCGCCGCGGCTACGCCCCGCACATCGAATGCCGCGTCTGCGGCTGGGTGCCTCGCTGTCCGCATTGCGACGTCTCGCTGACACTTCATGCCCGCACAGGCCGCATGACCTGCCACTATTGCGGCTTCACCACAGACATTCCTCCCCGGTGCCCCAACTGCGAGAATCCTGAGCTACACCAACACGGCTTCGGCACGGAACGCATCGAGGAAGACATACAACGCGAATTCCCCGAGGCTCGTGTGGCGCGAATGGACCTCGACACCACCCGCACCCGCACAGCCTATGAACAAATCCTCGAAGACTTCGCTGCTGGAAAGACAGATATCCTTGTCGGCACACAAATGGTCACCAAGGGACTGGACTTCGAGCACGTCAGCGTCGTTGGTATCCTCTCTGCCGACACCATGTTGAACCAACCCGACTTCCGTGCCTACGAACGTTCCTTCCAGATGATGTCGCAGGTAGCAGGACGTGCCGGTCGCCGCCAGCAGCGCGGACGCGTCATTCTTCAGACCATGGATGCCGCCCTACCCCTCGTCCGCCAGATCGTCGATGCCGACTACGATGCCATGTATCAGGAGCAGATGCTCGACCGCCGCCAATTCTCCTACCCTCCCTTCTGCCGCCTCATCTTCATCTACATGAAACATAAATCCTCCGACACCGTCGAACATCTTGCACGCGAAGCCATGCTGCGCCTCAAGAGTATCTTCGGAGTGCGAGCACTCGGACCCGACGAGCCGCCCGTGGCCCGCATCCAGAGCCTCTATATCCGGCGCGCAATGCTGAAACTGGAACCCACTCTGCCCATTGGCAAAGCCCGTGAGTATCTGCTTCAGATGAAGACAGAGCTATTGGCCATGAAGCCCTATAGCTCTGCACAAATCTATTTCGATGTCGACCCCCTCTGAATCGCAACCCTATTCACACTTCACCACCACCTTCTTCCCATCCCTAATATACACTCCCTTCCTCGTCGGCGGAGTAGAGACGGAAGTATCACCTCCTGAGCCGACGTTATTTGATTGAGGGGGCTTACTTTTTCAAAAACAAGTCCGCAATGCCTGTTTATCGGCACTGCGGACACATGTTTTTTCGCTTTTCAACTTTTAGCGGACAGCAATAAAAAAAGTAAGAACAATGAGAATAAGCCTGACTTCGATGTAATGTTCAACGAAGTTCAGAAGGAAATACAGGAGAAGGATGCCGAGGACGAAGTAATCAACCGTACTTCTGATCTTAGGAAGTTGAGTGAAAACATTGACAAGGCAACAACTGCCGTCATCAATGCCAAGCTGTCCTTGGAATCTTCAATCCGCCAAACCCAGCGTGAAGAAGGAGTGCTCGGTGCTGCTGTGAATGCCATCAGCGACAAGGTTGACACAATCGACAAGCACATCGGCCAAGTTATGGAAGATGCACCCACAAAGTTGAAGGTGACCGTAACAGTATGTGATGCTGACTGGCAGAAGATGCAAGAACTCCATACCCAATGGATGGAACAGGAGAAACAGATGCTTGCCGACCAATACAAACAGCAGGAAATGCTATGGCAGAAGCAAAGTCACAGACTCACGGACATTGTGAGGAACAACGAAGGTATCTGGCTGTCACAAAGTTTGTTCTACATTGTCTGCTCTCTTTCCCTGCTGTCATTTATAACTATTGTGTTGGAGATTGCATTTTATGTGTATTTCCATTGGATTTAATAGGCTCCGCTGCCCGATTTCCGAGCAAGCGTGGAGGCACGCAATCATAGAAACTGGCGTGTTATTTCTTCTTCGGCTCCTTGTTCATGCGCCATGTCACATTGAGCATCACATAGCGACGGAGGACGTTGCGGTAGGACTCTACTTGCTGCTGGGCATTCATCGTGTAGCTGTAGGTTGACATACGGTTGAGGAGGTCGAAGGCTTCGAGCTGGAGATTGACGTGGCCGTTGAGGATGCTGCGTGAGAGGGTGGCGTTCCAGATGGGCTGGGTGGTGTTGAAACTGGCGTCGGTGTAGCCCGTGCGGTTATAGACGGTGAGGCTGCTGGTGAGGTGGAAACCCCACGGGAGGGGCGTGGTGCCGTTGAGCCCGTAGCTGAAGGTAAGGGCGTTGAGGGTTTGGAAGCGGTCGCTCTTGGAGTGCGTCCATTCGAGGCCTCCGGTGGCGGTGAGGCGGTAGAGACCGTGGGTGTAGCCGAGGCTGAGGTTTTCGCGGAGGATGGTACGGTGAACAACGGTTCGGACGCTTTGCGGCTCCGCGGCGAGGGCGAGCAAGTCCACGCTGTTGCGGTAGTCAGCAGTGGTGTTGGTGGAGAGGTTGATGCGCTTCTTCTTGTCGAGCGGCAGACGGTAGGAGATGTTGCCGTTCAGGTTCCAGTTGCCGTCGATGCCGTCAGGGCGGTAGGTGCGGATGCCCGTGGCAGCATCGTAGGTCATGCCTTGTACAAAGGCGTTCTGCCAGAGGGTATAGCGCAGGGTGGTGTTGAGGTAGCGCTGTTTGGGCTGCTGGGCGTGGCTGTAGAAAGCTGTGGCCTCGTGCTTGTGCTCATTGCTGAGGTCGGGATTGCCGAGGCGGACGATGAGCGGTGTGCTGTCGTCGCGCCAGCCGATGGTTTGAACGAAGTCGGGCGTGGCGGTGGTGTATTGATAATTGAGGCGGAAATGACTCTCGCTTGTCCCGTTCCAGTTGTTGTCGATGCGAAATTCCAGACTCGGCTCGAAGAGGAGGCTCCTGCGGCGGGCGAGGGTGTCGATAGCAGCACGCTGGTAGTTGATGCGGTCGGCAGTGTGGCGTAGGGGCAGGTTGAGGACGAGGCTGGTGTTGCGCCGCTTCTGCTCGTTCCAGTGCCATCCGCTAAGTTCCACGGCCATGATGTGCGTGCGGTTCAAGAGCGTGGAGTGGTAGCTGTTGGAAAGGTCGATGTACTGTGTCAGCGCGTCCTTTGTCGATGCCAGACGGTCGATGTTCCACGTCGCCGCCGTGCTTCCTTCCAATTCATAGTAACTGCGACGTCCGCTGTCGTAGCTCTGTTTGTAGCGGTAGGCAGGCATGAGGTTGATGGTGACGCGCGGCATATTCAGTCGGTAATTGTAGGCAGCACCAAGGTCGTAGCTGTAACGGTTGCTGGGACTGCTCTGATAGCGGTCCTGACGTGCACCGTCATCGGCATCGCGGGAGTGGTCAAGAGAATGAAGGCGGAAGTCGTGGCGGAAACTGCCACCGAGGTCGAAGGTCAGACCGTCGGGAGTCAGACGGATGTCCCCCGATGCGCGGGCATCGCCGCTGAGGCTGTTCCACTCGTAGGTGTTCTCGCGGGCCAGGCTGCTGATGAGATTCATGCGGTAGCGTCCAGCGGCATCGCCGTAGAAAAGGCTGTCCAGCGCCTCGCCCATATAGCCCTCAGTCTGTTCGCGGCTCCACTCTGCGCTCTGTCGGTGACCTCTGTTGAGATAGCTGCGGTATTGCAGGTTGGGTTTCAGCTCGAAGAGCAAGCCCTGCCCTTGTCCGCGCGGTGTCCATGAAAGCTCGGCCTTGTCGCGGACATACCAGTCGCGGGTTTCCGACAGGTTGCGGTTGCGACCATAGACGGTACGCCCGTCGTCGAAGTAGTTGACAGTCGATTGGTACTCATCGTTCTGCTGTTTGGTACGCTTGAAGGTCAGGTCATTCTCCACCTTGTAGCGCTTGTATTTATCGTTGACGAGTGCGAAGCTGGCGACTTCCTGTATCGACATTCGTCCCGCATTGCCCGGGTTCTGCCAGTTGCCGTTGTGGTCGTAGTAGCTGTTGCCATAGACATCGTTCGTGTAGCCGAAGAGGGCGATGCGCGACTGCGGCGTGAAGCGCAAGGCAAAGGCACGGGCGTTGTAGTGGTTGTCGGTGCCGTAGCCCGCCGTGGCATTTGCAATCCATCCGATGCTGTACTGCCGTTTCAGTATCACGTCAATGGCCAGCTGCCGCTCGATGCGGTTGAAGTCCTCGGGAGTCATGCCCGTCATGGTCAGCCGCTCGGGTGTCCGTTCATAGACTTTCACGTCCTGCACCATATAGGCGGGCAGGTTGTCGAGTGCCACCTTGGGGTCACCCTTGAAGAAATCTTCGCCGTTGACCAGCAGGCTCTCCACCTTGCGGCCATTGACGAAGATTTGCCCGTCGGCCTCCAGTCGCACGCCTGGCAGCATGGCGATGAGCTTGTCGAGCATGGACCCCGACTGCAACTCGAAGGCATCGGCGTGATAGACCACCGTGTCGCCGTGCATCACCATCTTGATCTTTGTGGCCGTAACCGTCACCTCACGCAACGTATGTTCATGCCGCCGTGGTTTCCGCGTCATCAGTACCTCGCCGAAGGTGCCGCCCGTCTTGCGAAAACGATGGTAGTGCATGGTCATCGTGGTGTAGGCGGTTTCATAGCCTGCTTTTTCGAAACGGATGATGGTCTTGCCAGGATGGTATGCCACAACGTCATTGAACTGCCACCATCCCATGCGGTGGTCGGTGGAGAGAAACGACTGGCGCGGCACGCTGTCCTCGTCCATGAACGTCAGCAGCACGGAGTCTAAATCTTCATGCGTGAAAGAGTCGCGGATAAAGCCGTTTACGGCGTAGTTGACGTCCTCTTTCGGTTTGTACTGCACGGTCACTTCGCCTCTGATGGCTTGGCGCGTGAAAGCATCCACAATGGTGCCGTTGAAGTTCACAGGTGCTTTTTGCGCAGACACGGTGAGGGCTGTGCTGACCACGACAGCCAGCAGTAGGAGTCTGTATTTCATAATGTTTATGTGTGTAACGTATAAAGTTATAAAGTATCTCATAGCCGTCAGTCTCTTTTGGTTTTGGGTTGCTTGTCAAATCGATACACGAGGCGCAGCATGACGTAGCGCGGGATGACGTTGGTGTAGTATTCCCAACGGCTTCGGCTGTCGATGCCGGCGTTGACGTTGGAGAGGTTGCCCAGGATGTCCCAGGCATCGAGCATCAGATTGAGGCGATTCTTCATGACCCCCTTCGAGAGGCGCGCATTCCACACCAAGTCGTCGCGGTTCATGGTGGAAGATTCGTAGCCCCGGCGGGTGAACATGGTCAGTTCGGTGGATAGTTGGAACGCCCACGGCAGGTCGATTACCGCGTTGGCTCCGTAGTGGATGTTCCAAGTGTTGGCATTCACGAAATCGTTGCGCTCGGCGGTGGCATGGTTCCAGGCCGCGTTTCCTTTCACACCCACGTTTACTTTCCGGTAGCGGTAGTTTAACCGAAGCGTCTCACTGAGCACGGCGGTTTGTGTGGTGTTGCGCAGGGGCGTGGCGGCGGGATTGCTCCCGGAGAAGTCAACGAGGTGGTAGTAGTTGGCCGCCGTGTTGGTGGTGAGTGTCAGGCGACGCGCCTTGTCCAGCGGAGTGACATAGCCCACATTGAGCCAGGCGTTCCAGTTGCCGCTGACGTTGACGGGGCGGCTGGTGGTCACGCCCGTCTGTTTGTCGTAAACGTAACTGACAGAGATGGCATTCGCGGCACAGTGCCACCCGGCATTGCCGTAGAGTTGCCGCTCCTGGTGTTGCAGCCAGCGGTCGGATTTGTAGTTGAAAGAGAGGTCTATATCGGTGCGCTGCTTCAGGTCCGGGTTTCCCAGCGTCACGTTCAACGGGTCGGCCGCAAAGGTCTTGTTGACCAGATTTGTCATGGATGGCGAACTGCTGTTGAGCGTTGCCACGAAGTTCAGCTCATGACGGAACTCCTGCGTGTTGCGCTTTAGACTGAAACGGGCATGCGGTAGCACGTAGGTCTTGTGAATCTGCTGTTCATTTTTCCCCACGACGTAGTCCGTGAATCGGAATCGGTTGTCCTCCAGTGTAACGGACGGACGGAACTGCACGTTCCAGCCCGACGTGCGTCGCCCTTGCGGTGTCTTGCTGTAGTGTTGCCATTGCCAGTCGAGCGTCAGATCGTGACGATAGCGGTGCAGCAGTCCCTCGTAACTGTTGTCCGAATCAAGAGCCTGCATCAGCATGGCGGCTTCGGAAGGGAGCCAACCGAGAGGCTGGTCTGCACTTTCGTCAAGCACGTCGAGGCGATAGTGCATACGGTCGCCCGACTCGTACTTATAATTAAAGGTGTAGCTGGGGTTGAGCATGATTTCCTGATTCCAATGCCAGAAGTACTTCGTTCGCACCTGTGCCCCGAAGTCACGTTGTGGCGATTCGTCGTAACGGTTGCGCCAATCGGTCTGTAGCGCTCCGCCCTCGCAGTGGTTGTAGAGGAAATGGTTGAAGCCGTTCTGCCGCTTGTCGTTGTAGGAAAGGTTGCCGTCCACCGACACGCCGTCCTGCGAATAAGGAATTTTGAAGAAGCTCCAGAAGGACAGGCTGCCGTTCGTCGTGCGGCTGCCCGCCACGGCTTGCTCTCCGTTGCGGCGGATGAGATGGCGCACGGTGGTAGTCCAGTCAGGCGAGAAGAGGCTGTCGAGCACGGAGGCATAATCGCCGACCGGGCTCACACCGAATGTTCCGTTCAGGAAGTTACTGTTGTAATCACTCTTTTGATATTTGAAGGCTGGGGTGAGACTGAATGCGTGGTGTTTCTGCAGGAAGTTGAATTTCAGGTCGTGCTGTGTGCTTATGGAGAGGTTGTTGCTGTTCGTGTGGCTTGACGTGACATTGAAGACATCGCCGCCAGGGAGGAAGTTGGTTGAGTTGCCGCCCCATGCGTTCTCGTTGTCGGTATAGGTAACATCTGCGTTGCCGGACAACTGGAAACGGTCGCGCTTGTCGAACACGGAGTAGTCTAAGCCACCGCGCTTTGTGGATGTCAGTCCGCCCGATACGTCAAAGTCGCCCCATCCGCCGTTGCCGTCGGGCTTGCGGCGATCGTTTACATTGTTGAGGTTGCCAAAGAGGGAGAGGCGCGACTGCGGTGTGTAGCGCATGGCAAAGAGGCGGGCAAGGTAGCGATCCTCTGTGCCATATCCTGCTTCTGCGTTGGCCAGCCAACCGATGGCGTATTGCCGTTTCAGCACCACGTCCATCACAAACCGGCCGTCGTCCACCTTGCGCCCCAGCAGTCGGCTCGTCTCGCTCTCTTCTGTATATACTTTCACCTGATGCACCATATAGGCTGGCAGGTTGTCGAGCAGCACGGTGTTGTCTCCCTTGAAGAAGTCACGCCCGTTGAGCAGCAGACTCTCCACAAACTTACCGTTCACCATGATGCGCCCGTCGGGCTTCAGTTCTGCACCTGGTAGTTGCGCTACGAGCGCGTCGAGCATCGAGCCTTCTTGCAGTTGGAAAGCATCGGCGTTATAGACCAGCGTGTCTTCTCTCGTGTAGAACTTAATCTTGGTGGCTTTCACAGTGACTTCGTTCAACTGCACCTCGTCTGTTGCTTGTGAAGTGCGGCGCATGGGAACATTCCAGAGAGAAACCTCAATCGGCTTCGATTTCCACACCAATTTGGTGGTTTTATAGACGGTCTCATACCCCTTGGCCTCCAGTTTCACGAGGAAATGGCCGTCTGGCTGCCAGGGAACATCAAACTTGAAGAATGTGCGGACGGTGCCGTTGCCCCGGTCCGTGTGCTCATAGCTTTTGGTGGTCATTACCACAGTGCTGTCTGGCCTGAGTAACGAACAAGTCACTTCGCCTTTGATGGCTTGGCGCGTGAAAGCATCCACAATGGTGCCGTTGAAGTTCACAGGTGCTTTTTGCGCAGACACGGTGAGGGCTGTGCTGACCAATGCGGTCAGCAGGAGAAGTCTGTATTTCATAATGTTTATGTGTGGAGCTTACTTCTTCATTTCTGGCAGTGAAAGACTGGAACGTGGGATGCAGATGGAATATGGCTCAAGACCATCAGCCCGCTCCAGAACGAGTAGTTGCTGGTGAATAAAATAGTAAAGGTAGAAGGCGTGGTAGCAACCTTTGCCGTCCATCCAGCGGAGCACGGTTCTGTTTGGACTTAATTTTTCGTCGCTACCAGATTCCACATTGCTTAAAGTCAGCAGACGAGCACTCAACGCCTGGTATTCCTCTCGTGGGCAGCGGGTGCGCACGATTTGGGCTTTTGTCGGACACGGCCCATTTAATCCCATCCACCATTCGTGTCCCTCGTGGTCGTTGCTGACGAAGAGGGTATCAACGACTTGAGCGTCACTACGACCGCGCATGGTTTCCATGAGAGTCCTCAGTTCTTGATTCAGTTCAGGAGAGATGTCATTCATCGGCTGTGCGTGTTTTGCCTGGCCTCGCAGGTGGTCTATGAGTTCTCTGGTATCTGGCACCGTGTTGCAATGCTTCCACGTTGGCACAACGACGCGCACCACGCAGAGGCAGTCATGATAAAAGACCGCGTGATAGAGGCTGAAGGATCCTCCTGTGCAGAACGAGATGGTGGCCCCGAGCTGCAAGAAGTTGCCATCCTTGTATTTGGAGCTTTTATATATGGTGACATCGGGATTTCCACTTAATGGAGCAAGCGCTTCCGTCCATGCAAGGAAGTCGTGCTGCTGCACGCCTTGCAGGAGTACGACGTGGGCTGGTGTGCGGCTGGCGTCGCCCTTTGCGCCCATCCACCAATCGTAATTCTCATTCTCAGAATAGCAGAATACGGTGTCAATCACCAGTGCTTCCTTTCTCTGCTCCATCTGTCTCAGCAGGTTGGCAATGGCTGCCACACTGTCCTTGGGCAGATCACGATAGTTGAAGTTCGGCTTTACATCTGAGGCTAGCTCCGTGACGATATTGATGCTCTTGGGGCTGTTCACGCCATAGCGGAAACTTACCATTGTACGGTTATAATCCATAAGGAAGAAGGCAGAGGTGTCTCCTTGCTCTGGGTGCAGACGCATGGCAATGCGGCCCTTGAAAATCTCATCTGCCTGTTCATCGGTCATGCGATGCTTGTGAGGCAGACGGTTGATGAGTGGTGCGATGCCGTCAAGAAGCGTGGCAGTAGCGTGAAGCGGGCCGTTATTGACCACATAACTACCGTATATCGTGTGGTTACGACCACAAACGGCATCAGTCACGGCACCTTCGAGACAATGCTCATTCAGATACTCGGCAATAGCTTCCACGGTCTTGTCCGTCTGGCTTTGTGCCGCCATGCCAAGAGGAATGACGAGACTGATGATAAGGGGAAATAGTCGTTTCATATCTGTTGCTACTTTACATGTTTTCAAATTCATTCACCATCGCCAGCATCTTGTCTTCCATCGTCTGCAATTCACAATCGATACAGACGTCTTCCTGCAATTCGATGGATTCTGTAGGAATGTTCTTACTTTTTGATTTCTTGGTCACTACTGGTTTGTCAGTCTTTATTATTTGCCGTTCCATATTATTGGGAAGTGATGCATGTGCCGTCTGAATACACTCTTCTGCTTGTGGCTTATGTTCTATCTTATCCGTTTGCTGGGCTGGACTTACAGCAACTGCAACAGACTTGTTCGACTCAACACTTTCTTCTTTGTGCATGAAGAACAACCCTGTGCCAAAAATGATGGCAACAACAGCCGCAGCAGCGCACCACTTAAGCACATATCTTTTGTGAAGTGAGACGGACTTGGGCCTGCCTTGTCTGAGGCCTCTGAACAGAATAGAGAAGTTCCGCCATTCAGCGGGAACATCCCGATGTGTGCAGAAATAATCGGCAAGCAGGTCTTCCTCTTCTCGCGTCGTCTCAGCAGCCAAGTAGCTGTCAAGCAACTTCTGTATGTATTCTTTCTCTGTCATCATGTTATTCTGTTTAATATTTGAAGTAATCTTGACCGGGCTTTCGACATCAGACCTCGGCAGGAGGATTCGGTGGTTCCAAGCACTGCGGCAATCTCCGCAAAACTCATCTTATCATATTCCCGCATTTCAACAATTTTCCGCCAGTTGTAAGGTAACTGGCTCATGGCACGATGAACGATGTCACCAGTTTCTTTGTCTTCCACATACTGCTGAGGGGTGAACGGTTCGGGTACGTCGAGTATGTTGAATGTCTCGACATCGTCCTTCTCCCGTCGATGGAAGATTCTCATTATGGGATGTCGTCGCCGCTGACGTAAAAGGTTCAGTGAGAGATTCCTCGCCATCAGGCTGGCCAAGTGCTTCACTTTGTCTGCGTCATCGTGCAAGTCATTATGTCCTTCCCACAATCTCAGCAAGACCTCTCCGGCCACGTCTTCTGCTGTATCATGATCGTCAAGCAGTGTCAATGCTTTCGCCACGGCTATCTGTCGCAGCTCCACTACCAACGATATGTACTTTTGACGTTCCATACTTATAATACACCGAACCTCCCCAAAACGCTACTCTAAAATCAACATTTTTTGCTTATTCTGTAAATTGGCCCTATCAAGTCTCGAAAAAAGGTCGCTTGATATCTCTCAAACGACCTTCTATTACCTTATTATAAATAGTTGTGTTCTACTCATTTCTTCGTATTCCCATTCTCTTGCATCAAGAATTTCCGAATCTTTTCTTTGCTTGGCAGCTGTAACTCATATCGGGCAACAAATATTGGGGAAATAGGGTAAGTCAATCATTCTGGTCAACTCGCCCGTCTCCCCAGCATTTCGCCGCGCTCCATCACGCGCAGCTCCCCGTGCTCCATGCAGTACTCCCGCAGGAACTCCAGGTCCAGCCCCTCCTTGTAAGTGTTGAATTGCTTGTTCTGTTGGTGGGTCATATTCGTCATTTTTTGATTTGTGGGTACAAAGTTAATCATTTTTCAACACAAATCGTTTCTTTTTGTTATACCACAGCCTTGTTTTAGACTAAATTTGCTTAAATTACGCGCGAAACGATGATTTTATGCTCCCATTTCGAGAAAAAGTAGTACCTTTGCAAACACATTGACAATTATAAGTCATCTATGACAATAGAGGATGTTAAGGCAATCATACAAGGAGATGAAACCCGCACATTGGAAGTGAAGAAAACAACGGGTGAGTTGAAGGATGGTATGCGCTCCGCATGTGCTTTCCTTAACACAGCTGGTGGCTGGCTGTTCTTTGGTATTGCTCCTATCACATTAAAGATTCTGGGACAGGAGGTGACAGACAGCACACGTAGAGAGATTGCGAGAGAGGTAGCAAAAGTGGAACCGCTGATAGACCTTCCTGTTGAATACATAGATGTGCCTGATCGACCTGGTTGTCAGGTCATAGCGCTACATCTGGATGCACCGTCATATTGGGATGCGCCTTATACATACGACAACAAGCCCTATATGCGAATAGAGAGTACTACCGTAGTCATGCCTCGTGATATCTTTGAGGATCGATTGATGCGTAGCAAGACAAATCTTCATAAATGGGAAGACCAAATCTGCGAAGGCATCACAATTGCCGATCTGGAGGAACAGCGTATTCGTGGCGGTGTCCGTCTCGGTGTTGAACGAGGCCGAATGCCAGAATCTTCTCTAATGGAGTCAACAGAAAGCCTTGTAGGAAAGCTAAAACTTACGACAGATGGCGGACTAAAGAATGCTGCAGCAGCTCTATTCCTTCGAGATACCAGTCAGTTTCCCCAATTTTTGCTCCGTATGGCTCGATTCCGGGGAAATGACAAAACTGAGTTTATTGACAACCAACGTGCATACGGCAACTTTTTCACTCTGCTTGATGCTGGCATGGCGTTCTTCTTCAAGCATCTTTCCCTTAGTGGCAAGATAGTAGGCTTTACGAGAGAAGAAAAACTGGAAATTCCTGCTGAGGCTCTGCGTGAAGCCTTGACGAATGCCCTTTGTCACAGACAGTTCCATAATACAAGTAGTTCTGTGGGTATCGCCATATATGATGACCGTGTGGAGATTGAAAACACTGGTCATTTACCAGATGAGTTGACGGTTGAAACCATCAAGCAGTCTCATCATTCATTCCCTCAGAACCCAACCATTGCTGACGTACTATTCAAAACCACGTTCTTGGAGAACTGGGGCAGTGGTGTAGGTCGTATGGTTGATGCTTGTCGTGAAGCGAACCTCCCTGAACCCGAATTCAATCAGAATGCAGCATTCGTATGGGTTACGTTCAAGCGTACAACTATCAATGCATACAACCATACAAGTTCACCATACAACCATACAACCATACAAGTTCACCATACAACCTCAAAGGAGCAAGCTAAAAATAAGCGTTTAAAGAAATTCTTGATGGCTATTGGTGAAAATGGCGCAAATCTAAAGGCGTTGATGGATGATATGGACTTGCGCAACAGGTCGAGTTTTGTAAACACCTACATAGCCCCCAATTTGGCAGAAGGTTATATAGCCATGCTCTACCCTGAATCTCCAAACCATCCAATGCAGTCATACTATCTGACCAACAAGGGCAGAGAACTTTTGGAACGACTCTAATTGCCGAAAGGGTTGATAATCCTTGTATTTGCAAAAAAAGCACAAAGTAACCGTTTTTGAGATGTAAAAAAGTTAAAAACGTTAAATCTTCATCTTTTTCGTCGTCTACAGAATCGTCGACACCACTTTTCTACCGTTTTAGCCAAAACTAACTGACACACAGTAAGTTGAAAATACTCTGGCTGTTCAAAACTCTCATCAATAACTCTCCCTGGCAGTATAAGTAGCATAGAATCGGGCATGTTCGAAAACTGCTTTAATCTTACCTCCATCACCATCCCAAACAGCGTGACAAACATTGGAGATTATGCGTTCTATGGTTGTTCAAACCTTACCTCCGTTACCATTCCCAATAGCGTTATGAGCATTGGAAGAAGAGCGTTCCAAGGCTGTATTTAGAGACCTCTAAACTACCATGAATAACGAATACTAATCAAACTTAAATCGTTGTATTACAGCTACTTTTAGATTTTAACACTTCGGAAGTCGTTTTTGGTTGCTTCGGAAAATTCCTATAAATTTGCGACGTATTTCTACCGCAGGGAATTTACGAGGCTTTATTTTTGCCACATCGTGGACATAGTTGACAATGGTTGCCAAAGGGATAGAAGAGTTGACAGAATCCTGAACCTATTTTGAGGATAGTTATAGCGTGGCGAAAGTTGACAAAGGGTGTCGAGAGTTTACTTTTAGGCTGTACCCGTCAGTATGTCTATAAACTCGTTGAACAAGGGAAGTTGCCGACCTCACGGTTATTGGAAGCAACGGGCCAGCAGGCCTATTACCGCCATGTGGGCGG
>CACZAN010000030.1 GCA_902779165.1 uncultured Bacteroidales bacterium | reverse complement strand
AGGTAGCCAGCCAATTCATTGGCTGGTACATAAGGGACAGGGAATATGCGTGCCTTTAGGTACGCGACATCAAATCCCTGTCGCGTACCTACGGCACGCTATCCGTTAACATCCTCAATACCAGCCATTCTTCAAGCGTGAAGCGTCGCAGAGCGCCGGGCGGAAATGGCTGGCCGCTCGGCCCAAAGGGACGCTTGACACTTCAAGAACCATTGTCAGATGCCTACGGCATCACTTGCGAAACGTCAAACAATTAACAAGTGACAATTAACAATTAAATACAAAGAGGACGCTGAAGCGCGTCATTGACATCGTGATTGCAGTGCTGACGGCACTCATCACCACCATCAGTGCTCATGCCGCTGGCATCGTGCGGTAGCATGGGAGAATGAGAAAATAAGAGAATGAGAAAATAAGAGAATGAGAAAATAAGATAATGAGAAAAAGCTCCGCTGCGTCGAAGGGACGTGGCGGGGCTTTTGGTGTTGTTGGGGGGCTACAGAAAAAGGGGTGAACAGGACGTTCACCCCTTATCAATACTGCTGATTCAGTTCTTAGCTGCTGATTCAGTTCTTAGAGCTTCGGACCAGCGGCCACGAGAGCCTTGCCGGCTTCGTTGGTGGTGTACTTGCCGAAGTTCTTGATGAAGCGTGCGGCGAGATCCTTAGCCTTCTCCTCCCAGATGCTGGCCTCTGCGTAGGTGTCGCGAGGATCGAGGATGGCGGGATTCACGTTGGGCAGTTCTGTGGGCACCTCGAAGTCGAAGAAAGGAATCTTCTTGGTGGGAGCCTTGAGGATGCTGCCGTCGAGGATAGCGTCGATGATTCCGCGTGTGTCGGGGATGCTGATGCGCTTGCCCGTGCCGTTCCAGCCGGTGTTGACCAGGTAAGCCTTGGCACCGCTCTTCTCCATGCGCTTCACGAGTTCCTCGGCATACTTCGTGGGATGCAGCTCGAGGAATGCCTGGCCGAAGCAAGCGCTGAAGGTGGGCGTGGGCTCGGTGATGCCGCGCTCTGTGCCGGCGAGCTTAGCGGTGAAGCCGCTGAGGAAGTAGTACTTCGTCTGCTCGGGGGTGAGGATGCTGACGGGAGGCAGCACGCCGAAAGCGTCGGCGCTGAGGAAGATGACGTTCTTGGCCTCGGGACCTGCGCTCTTGCCGTTGACCTTCTTCACGATCTTCTCGATGTGCTCGATGGGATAGCTGACGCGGGTGTTCTCGGTGACGCTCTTGTCGGCGAAGTCGATCTTACCGTCCTTGTCCACGGTGACGTTCTCGAGGAGGGCGTCGCGCTTGATGGCGCCGTAGATGTCGGGCTCGTTCTCCTTGCTGAGGTTGATGACCTTGGCATAGCAGCCTCCTTCGAGGTTGAACACGCCTTCGTCGTCCCATCCGTGCTCGTCGTCGCCGATGAGCAGACGCTTCGGGTCGGTGGAGAGGGTGGTCTTACCGGTTCCGGAGAGGCCGAAGAAGATAGCGGTGTTCTTGCCTTCCATGTCGGTGTTGGCGGAGCAGTGCATGCTGGCGATGCCCTGGAGGGGGAGGTAGTAGTTCTGCATGGAGAACATACCCTTCTTCATCTCGCCACCGTACCAGGTGTTGATGATAACCTGCTCGCGGCTGGTGGTGTTGAAGGCTACGCAAGTCTCGCTGTTGAGGCCGAGTTCCTTGTAGTTCTCCACCTTTGCCTTGGAGGCGTTGTAGATGACGAAGTTGGGCTCGAACTTCTCGAGCTCAGCCTCGGTGGGCTGGATGAACATGTTCTTGATGAAGTGTGCCTGCCAAGCGACCTCAAGGATGAAGCGCACGGCGAGGTGGGTAGCTTCGTTGGCGCCGCAGAAGGCGTCTACGATGTAGAGTTTCTTGCCGGAGAGCTCCTTGGTGGCGATATCCTTGACCTGTGCCCAGACGGCTTCGCTCATGGGGTGATTGTCGTTCTTGTAGGCCTCAGAGGTCCACCATACCTTGTCGTGGCTCTGGGCATCGTCAACGATGTACTTGTCCTTGGGGGAGCGGCCGGTGAAGATACCAGTCATCACGTTCACAGCTCCGAGTTCAGTCTCCTGACCGACTTCATAGCCTTCCAGGCCAGCCTTGGTCTCCTCCTCAAAGAGGAACTCATACGACGGATTATAGGCAATCACGGTAGAACCCTTGATGCCATACTTCTCTAAAACAGAAGCATCAAATTTTGCCATTTCTTTTGTATTTTAGTGGTTAAACGAAAAAAAATCAGTGTTGTTGCATAGGCGTATGTGCCTTTTTAGCGCGACAAAAGTACAAAATTCTTTCGAGATGAAGAAATATAGTGTCAAAAAACTGCTTGTTGTCCCTTATTTTTTGAGGCAAACGATGCTTTTGCAAGGCAGGTTTAGCAATTCTGACGTATCATTATTACTTGTTCAGGGTCCAGGTGGCGCCGTCTTTGGTGTCTTTGACTTCGAAGCCGAGGGCTGCCAGGCTGTCGCGAATCTTATCGCTGGTGGCCCAGTCCTTGTTGGCTTTGGCGATGGCGCGCTGTTCCAGCAGCATATCCACGACCTGTCCGAAGGCTTCCTCTCTTTGCCCCTCTCTGCCTCCCCCCGTGGGGGGGAGAAGTCCAAGTATGTCCTCGGCAAAGAGGTGCATGGTGGATCCCAGTTCCTCGAGATCTTCTGCACTGATGTTGCCCTTATGGTCGAGCACGCGGTTGACGGTGGATGAGGCTTCGAACAGCAGGCTGATGACGGTGGGCGAGGCCAGGTCGTCGTTCATGGCGTCGTAGCACTTTTGGCGCAGCTCCGTGGCCACCTTGTGTGTTTCGGCATCGCTTTCCTTGGCGGGGGCTATGCGCTTCAGATCTGCGATGGCACCCGTCAGTCGCTGTAGTCCTTTCTCGGCCGCCTGCAAGGCTTCGTTCGAGAAGTCCACGGTTGAACGATAATGGGCCTGGAGGATGAAGAAGCGTACGGTCATGGGCGAATAGGCTTGTGAGAGTTTCTCGTGGTTGCCTGTGAAGAACTCGTTGAGAGTGATGAAGTTGCCCAACGACTTGCCCATTTTCTGACCGCCGATGGTGATCATATTGCAATGCATCCAGTACTTCACCATATCGTCGCCCTGACTGGCCACGGCCTGCGCAATCTCGCACTCGTGGTGGGGGAATACGAGGTCCATGCCTCCTCCGTGGATGTCGAAGTGGTTGCCCAGGTATTTGCGTCCCATAGCTGTGCACTCACAGTGCCAGCCGGGGAACCCGTCGCTCCAGGGCGAGGGCCAGCGCATGATGTGTTCGGGCTGCGCGCATTTCCAGAGGGCGAAGTCCACTTGGTTGTGCTTCTCGCCTTGGCCGTCGAGTTCGCGACTGTTGTTGATGACATCTGTCAGGTTGCGTCCCGACAGTTTTCCGTAGCGGTACTTCTCATTGTATTTCTCCACGTTGAAGTATACGCTGCCCTGGCTCTCGTAGGCATAGCCGTTCGCCAGGATTTCCTTCACCAGCTGTATCTGTTCGATGATGTGGCCCGTGGCGTGGGGTTCGATGGAAGGCGGCAGGCAGTTGAGGGCGCGCATGGCATCGTGGAAGCGGTTGGTGTAGTACTGTGCCACTTCCATGGGCTCCAGCTGTTCCAGTCGTGCTTTCTTTGCAATCTTGTCCTCGCCCTCGTCGGCATCGTGTTCCAGATGTCCTACGTCTGTGATATTGCGAACGTAGCGCACCTTGTAGCCGATATGTTGCAGATAGCGGAACAGGAGGTCGAAGGTGATAGCTGGTCGGGCGTGACCCAGATGGGCGTCGCCGTAGACGGTGGGGCCGCAGACATACATGCCTACACGCCCCTCAACAACAGGACGAAATAGTTCTTTCGTGCGTGAAAGGGTGTTGTATATTAATAGCCCCTCTCTAACTCCCCCCGTGGGGGGGAGGATTTCATTTCCTCTTGTTTCCATATCTATTTCAAGTGTTCTTTAATTATTGATAATACATGTTCTATATCTCCTATGACTTCTTCATTCGAGAATCGAATCACTTTGAATCCCTGTTGCTCAAGCCAATTCGTCCTTTCAGCATCACTCACCTGCTGGTCAGGCAACTGATGGTAGCCACCATCCAGTTCAATGATTAATCTCTTTGGAAGACATGCAAAATCTGCAATGAAATTTCCAACTATATGTTGTCTTCTAAAAGGATATTTCAAGGCATATCCTTTCAGACGTTCCCACAATAATGATTCCGCCTCGGTAGGATGATACCTGTTCTCCCGAGCAAAATCCTTTAATAACGGATAATTTCCTGAATCAGCAGTCTGATATTCCCTCAAAGGACTTGAGGTCCTCCCCCCCACGGGGGGAGTTAGAGAGGGGCCGATGATTGCAAGAAGATGCTGCACCGCTTCCTCTTCGGGGATGTTCTTTTCCACGCATTCCTTGCCGCGATAGAGGCTGACCTTGCCGCGCGCAGCACCCACATAACCGTAGTCCGCATCTGCCATTTCTCCGGGTCCGTTGACGATGCATCCCATGATGGCAATCTTCAATCCTGTGAGATGGCTGGTGGCTGCTTTGATACGTTGGATGGTGGCGGGCAGGTCATAGAGCGTGCGACCACAGCCGGGACAGCTGATATACTCTGTCTTGGTGAACCGCAGTCGTGCGGCTTGCAGCAAGGAGTAGGCCACGGGGATTTCGTTCTCCGGCGGCTCGCTGAGGCTGACACGTATGGTGTCGCCAATGCCATCTATGAGCAGGGCTCCAATTCCCACAGCGCTCTTCAGACGACCGTCCTCTCCCTCGCCGGCTTCTGTCACCCCGAGGTGCAGCGGGAAGGTCATTCCTTCGGCATCCATCGCTTTGCAGAGCAGGCGCACCGATTCAACCATCACTACGGTGTTCGATGCCTTGATGCTGACGACGACATTATTAAAGTTCTCGCGCACACATACGCGAAGGAACTCCATACACGATTCTACGATGCCTTCGGGGGTGTCGCCATATCGGCTCATGATACGGTCGCTCAGGGAGCCGTGGTTCACTCCGATGCGTACGGCGGTGCCATATTCACGACAGATGTTCAGGAAGGGTATGAGCCGGTCTTCGATCTTCTGCAGTTCGGCGGCATATTCCTCGTCGGTATACTCCAGATTCTTGAACTTCCGCGCTGCATCGACATAGTTGCCGGGGTTGATGCGCACTTTCTCACAATAGCGCGCCGCGACGTCGGCCACGGCGGGGTTGAAGTGCACGTCGGCCACGAGGGGCACGTCACAGCCAGCAGCCCTCACGCGTTCGCGGATAATCCGCATGTTCTCGGCTTCGCGCACTCCCTGCGTCGTCAGCCTCACCAGCTCGCCGCCAGCTCTGGCAATCGCCAGGATCTGCTGCACACACCCGTCGGTGTCCATCGTGCTTGTCGTGCACATAGACTGCACCCGCACGGGATTCTGTCCTCCGATGCCGATATTGCCAACGCGCACTTCGTGGGTGGGGCGTCTTCTAGCCCCGCTCCCCGCTCCCCCCGTGGGGGGGAGAGCTGCGTTACTGCTTATATTGCTATGATTCATAAGAAGACTCTATAATAAATGCCAAAATCACCTATATTAGAGGCCCTCCCCCCCACGGGGGGAGCGGGGTGAGGGGCATTTAAACTTATATTTCACTTCTGCCAGTTCGGCGTTGGCTTTCACAATCTTCTGTTCCAGCCCTTTCTTGTATTCATGCATTCGTTCGGCCAACGCAGGGTCGGTCAGCGCCAACATCTCGCAGGCCAGCACGGCAGCGTTCTGTGCGCCGTTCACTCCTACGGTAGCTACAGGTATTCCGGGAGGCATCTGGACGATGGAAAGCAGAGCATCGAGGCCGTCGAGCATTCCTTTGATGGGCACGCCGATGACGGGCAGCGTTGTCTGTGCGGCAATCACACCAGGCAGGGCGGCAGCCATACCTGCTGCAGCAATGATGACTTTCAGCCCCCGGCCCTCGGCCTCGATAGCGAATTTCTCTACTTCTGCCGGAGTGCGATGAGCCGAAAGAGCGTTCATCTCGAACGGCACTTCCAATTCGTCGAGGAACTTGGCAGCTTTCTCCATGACCGGCAGGTCACTAGTGCTGCCCATGATGATAGAAACCAATGGAGTCATACGCGCATATTGAATGATAGATAATGCTTTGTTTTCGACTGCAAAGATACGCAGTTTTTGTTGAACGACCAAAAAAAGCGGAGAAAAGGTGAGAACAGAGAGTTGGAAAGTGAAATGATTCTGCGTTTACAGGCTCTTTTCCTCTTTTATTTATCTTTTTTTAGCCGTTTTCTTCATTTTTCTTTTCTTCACATTCTCTTTTTATCTCTAAATCGCTATCTTTGCAGCAGCAAATGCAACAAACCTAAAATAGATAGAACTATGCGTAAAGAAAACTTTTCTCTTTGGACGTTGGCTGTGGTGACGGTCATCGCTCTCTTTGGCAGTTGCCGCTCGACATCTCCCGTTGCGACACGTGTGGACGCTCTCGATAAGCAGGTGTGGGAAGTCTCTCAATGGATTTCTGCTGCTGATGCTCCTGTGATTACAGGCCGTGTGGACAATGGTCACAACGGATGCTCTGCCGAAGGTGCCAGTTGGTTCCTTTCCAGAGTGAAGAACGAACAGAAAGTCGTTCGTGCGCGATGGATGACCGCTGGATTGGGTGTGTATGACCTGTTTGTTAACGGTCAGCCCGTGGGGGAGGAGGTGCTGAGGCCGGGCTTCACGCATCCGCAGAAGACCAAACGCACGTTCACCTATGATATCACGTCGGTTTACTGTTGCAAGAAAGCTGCCGAAAATGTCATCGCCGTTCAGGTCACTCCGGGCTGGTGGGGAGACAAGATAGTCACTCCTGGCGGAAACGAAGGAATGATAGGTCGCAAGTGTGCCTTCCGAGGAGTGCTGGAACTGACGTTTGCCGATGGCAGTTCAAAGCTTTATGGCACGAACCTGAAGGATTGGCGGGCAGGTGTTGCAGGTCCCGTGCGCAGATCCGGCATCTTCGAGGGAGAATACTATGATGCCCGGGTGCAACCCGGCTATGCGACGCCGGAACTCCTCGCGACACCCGAGGTGAACACGGAGTTCAGCGGCCAGTTGCTGCCCTCCACAGGAGCCGAGGTCTATCTGCGCCATGATATCGCGCTGGAACCCGTGGATGCTTATGTCTGGCGAGGGGTGCAGGGGGCTACGAGCGATGCTTACGGAAAGGTGGTGGTGATTGCTGAATTCCCAAAAGGAAAGGACATCGTTGTCAAGCCGGGCGAAACGCTGGTGGTGGACTTCGGACAGAATGCGGCAGCCGTGCCCTCTTTTGTCTTCAAGGCGGCCGAGGGAACGACGCTGACATGTCTGCCTGGGGAACTGCTGAACGACGGCAACGGGGCCAAAGGCCGCGGCATGGATGGCCCGGAAGGCAGCGTCCACCGTAGGAATCTGCGTACAGAGGACGTTCACATGCGTCTGGAATACACCTTCGCCGGCAGCAAGGACTATGAACATTTCCTGCCCCGAGGCACTTTCTTCGGCTATCGTTATGTCAGTATTAGCGCTACGGATGACGTGCACATAAAGTCTATTCGTTCGATTCCTGTCACCTCGATAGGTCAACACCTTGAAATCGGGTCCATTACGACGGGCGATGAAAGCATCAATCGTCTGTTGTCCAATATCCTGTGGGGCATGCGCTCGAATTATCTCTCTGTGCCCACCGATTGTCCGCAACGTGACGAACGGCAAGGCTGGACAGCAGATACTCAGGTGTTCGCAGAGACGGGTACTTTCTTCGCCAACACCGACCGCTTCTTCCATAAATGGATGCGCGATATGCGCGACACCCAGAGTCCTGAAGGAGGCTTCCCAGGGGTGGCTCCGTGGGGACAATATGGTGATGCGGGGATGATGCGTCTGGGCTGGGCGGATGCAGGTATCATCGTGCCCTGGACGGTGTGGAAGCAGTTCGGCGACTGCATCATTATTGAAGAGAACTGGGATGCCATGCAGCACTTTATCAGCCATATCAATGAACACCGCTATGACCACGAATCGTTGAGTAGGGAAAACGGCAACTACCAGTGGGCTGACTGGCTGAGCTACGAGCCGTTGGAGAGCTGTAGCGGACGGTCGCATGAAGACGGCAAGCCCAAGCCTGATGCCGTCAGTTACTGGAGCTACCTCAGTGCCAGTTATTGGGCTATCGATGCAGGAATGATGGCCGATATGGCTGCGGCCACGGGCCGCGATGCTTCGGCCTATCGCCAGATGCAGGCTGCGGCGAGGGAGTATCTTCGCAACCAGTTCCTGAATGCTGACGGGACCTTCAAGACTCAGGTGCTGAATACCATGCAGACGCCAGCCCTGTTTGCCCTGAAGAATCGGCTGGTGGAAGGCGATGCCAAAACGGCGATGATTGCCCGGCTGCGCGAGAATTTTGCAGAACATGACGGCTGCCTGCAAACGGGCTTCCTCGGTACCAGCATCCTCCTGCCCACCCTGACAGAGAATGGAATGACGGACCTCGCCTACGACCTGCTCTTCCAACGCAAGAATCCCAGCTGGCTCTACTCGGTGGATAACGGCGCTACTACTATCTGGGAACGCTGGAACAGTTATATGGTGGATAAGGGTATGGGCCCGCAGGGCATGAACAGCTTCAATCACTACGCTTATGGGTGCGTAGGCCAATGGCTGTGGGAGACAGCGGCGGGTATTGCTGCCGACCCGGCTCAGCCCGGCTTTCAGCATATCATCATGCGTCCTCAGCCTGATAAGCGCCTCGGTCACCTAACCGCGGAGTACCATTCAGTAGCTGGCACCATAAAAAGCGCGTGGCGCTACGAAGGGAATAAGTGGTTGTGGACATTCACTATTCCTCGTGGCGCCACGGCAAGCGTGGTAGTGCCCGGCGAATCTACAGTCAGAGAGTACTCTGCCGGAACTTATAAGATTGAGCGATAGGCCCGGAAGACGGTAGGGGGAGGATTCCCTGTAGGCCTTATTGAAGCTCCAGAACAAGTCCCTCGCGTGGTGCAAGCGCCACATCCTGCGACAGGTCGAAGGATCGTCCTGTGGGAATATCTATGGCGTTTGTACTGGTGGCTGTACCTTCTGTATCAAGCAGCTCTGCGAAGCGGGCCACCTCAAGTGTAGCGGGCTCGTCGGTGCCGTTGATGACGGTGATGACCGTGTTGCGGTGCAAGCGGCGGGCGACGACGTATACTCCCTTCCAGGGGATGAACTGAGTGGTGTAGCCGCTGATGATGGTCTCGTTGCCCTGTCGCCAATGGAGAAGGTTGCTCAGCCACTGGAACATCTCCTGTTGCTGGGGCGTGCGTCCTTCAGCCGTGAAGGCATTTTGGGTGTCCCCTGGGAATCCGCCAGGGAAGTCGCAACGTACATTGCCATCGGTGACCTCCTTGGTGCCGTCCATGAGGATTTCGGTGCCGTAGTAGAGCTGCGGAGTACGTGGCAGGGTGAGCAGCAGCGCCAGTGCCTGCTTCAGCTTCTCGATGCGCAGGGGACCCTGTGCAGTACCGAGGAAACGGTCGGTGTCGTGGTTATCAATAAAGGCCATCACATGGGTGGGATCCTCATACAGATAATCGTAGAGCAGGCTGTTGTAGAGACGGTTGTAGCCGTCCCACCAGGCATCTGTCACCTCGTTCTTAGCTTTTGCCAACCTGTCGAAGAAGCTGAAGTCCATGACGGTTTTGAGATAGCTGTTGTAGTCCGTCATGCGTGAGTTCTTCTGCCAGGCGGCGGTGTAGGCCGGTTCTGTGACCCAAGTCTCGCCAACGACATTAAAGTTCGGGTATTCCATGTCCAGACGTTGCATCCAACGTGCCATCCCCGTGGCGTCTGCATAAGGATAAGTATCCATACGGATGCCATCGATTCCTGCCGTCTCGATCCACCAGATGGAGTTCTGAATAAGGTAGGTCATCAGGTGCTGGTTGCGGTGGTTGAGGTCGGGCATGGTTGCTACGAACCATCCATCCACGGTCTCACGCATATCGACTTCTGAGGCATAGGGGTCGAAGACAGGAGTAATCTTGTAGCTCGTCTGCTGGAACTGTTCCGTAGGATACACGGCGCCGCTCTCATCGCGGCGGTCGTGGCCTTCCAGCCATTCAGAGATGTTCAGCCAGTTCTTAGCGGGCAGGTCGGTGACCCAGGGATGATCGAAGCCGCAGTGGTTGAAGATCATGTCCATGACAACTTTCAGACCATGGGCGTGAGCATCGTCGATGAGTTGGCGGTACTGCTCGTTGGTGCCGAAACGCGGATCTACCCGATAGTAGTCCGTGGTGGCATAGCCGTGGTAGGTGCTGAAGCCGTGATCGTCGGGTGAGTTGTTTTCCAGAATGGGCGTGAACCACAGGGCCGTGACGCCCAATTCGCTGAAGTAATCCAGATGTTGGCGGATGCCCTCGAGGTCACCTCCGTGGCGCAAGCTGGGCTGCGTGCGGTCCTCGACATAGTTGTTCAGGCCGGCAATCTGAGCCGGGTGGTTCGGACCCTGGGCGAAGCGGTCGGGCATCAGAAGGTAGAGAACGTCGGAGTTCGAGAAACCTTCGTGTTCCTCGCCAGTCTTCTCGCGTTCGCGCAACTCATAGCGGATGATGGTCTTATCCTCAGAGTTCGGGCGGCAGAAGGCGATGGGCAGTTCCCCTGCGTGCGCGTTCTTAATATTAAGGTATAGCAGCAGATAGTTGGGAGAGTCCAATCGTACGATGGAATCCAATTGAGCTCCGTCTACATATACCTCTGCATCGCGGATGCCTGGTCCATAGACCATCAGTTGCAGCGAAGGATCTTTTAGTCCCACGAACCAGTTGGTTGGGTCGATGCGGTTTACTTCCACCGCTCCGTTGCCTTCGGACTGGAAGACGGCGGGGGTGCTGTGGCACGACACAAGCAAGATACTCCCCGTGAGGAGTAAAGCAAATACAGAGCTTTTCATATGGATGTCTTCTAACTCGTTTCTCTATTTATTCTTGTTCGCCAAATTCCAGTTCGCCCTGAACAACCCAAATGAGTTCTTCTGGCGAGAAGTCGCCATATTTCTCTTTGCGTGCACGCTCGGCGATAGCTTTTGCCACGCTTTCTGTGTCGATATCCACAAATCCGTCGGCGTCGGGTTCTGCGTCGAGCAGTCCGCTCTCTACGTAGTAGTCGGCCAGCAGGTCGATGAAATAGAAGAGGTCGTCGTCGGTGAAGCGACTCTTCAGATCTTGTGGGAGGTAGGCACGGATGAACTCCACGGTCTGGAGGTCATCTTCGGCTTGAGCCATGAAATCGTCTTCCATCGTCTTGTATGTCAATTATTTGAGCAGACTTTGGATTTTGGCTTCGAAGGCTGCTTTAGGTGCAGCTCCGATCTGTTTGTCCACAATCTCGCCGTTGCGGAAGAAGAGTACCGTAGGAATATTACGGATGCCAAAGCGGATGGCCAGTCCATCGTTTTCGTCGACATCGACTTTTCCGATAATGACTGAATCTGCATACTGTTCAGCCAGTTCCTCAATGTAGGGACCGATTTTCTTGCAAGGACCACACCATGTAGCCCAGAAATCTACGACCATTGGCTTGCCTTGGGCAGCCAATTCGTCAAAATTGGAATCAGTAATTGCTAATGCCATAGTTGTAATAGTTTTTTGTAGTTAATGTATATGTAATAGTTTGTAATGATTCGAAGACAAAGGGATCAGGATGCGTTGATTTTGTAGGACAGCTCCGGGTGCGACTTCAGATAGTTGAGTAGTGGTCCTGATACGGTAATCTGTCTGTTGCCGCTGTGGAATTTCATGTTGTTGATTCCTTCAGGATCCAGTATGCGGAAGTATACTGCCGTCGGGCCGGGTGTGTTGTCTGTCAGTTCCTGCAGGCTGAGTACGAGGTCCTTGGTCAACGCGCTGAGAGGAATGGTGATGGTGATGTTTTCCACCAGCTCGTCCTTCACTTCTGACAGGAACTTGATACTGCCGACGACGATATCTATGCGGTCGGGGTTGTAGGGCCGGGGCTGCATGCGAGCGGTAATGAAGAGGGCCGCTCCTTCAGTCATGTAGAGTCCCCACTTGGTCCAATCCTGTCCGAAGAGCGGCAGTTCCATGTTGCCCGTGTAGTCCTCGATGGTCACGATACCATAAGGCTTGTTGTTCTTGCCCACTCCTGTCCGGATGCCCGTCACGATACCTCCAAAGGTGATTTCGCGGTTTACCAGCTCGTCGAAGTTCTTCATATCTGCAGCGTGGGTGTTGCATACATCCGTCAGAATGATGGAATATTCGTCCAGAGGGTGTGCAGAGAGGTATATGCCGATGAGATCGCGTTCCTTGTTCAGTAATTCCAGCTGGCTCCATTCCTCATATTGTGTGGGGATAGGAGGCGTGGTGACTTCCACCTCGTCCATACCAGCGAACAGCGAAACTTCCGCTTCGAACTTGCTCTGCTGATAGAGAGCTCCGTGGCGCATGAGCACATCCAGGTAGAGTTCGCCTTTGGCAGTGAGGCCGTAGTACTGTTCCCGACGGATGTCGGGCTGCACGGATTCGAGTGCTCCGCTGAGCACCAGACTCTCCAGTCCGCTTCGCTTCAGAGCTTGAAGATTTACTCGTTGCACGAAGTCGAAGACGCTGAGATAAGGTCCTCCGTGGTTGCGCTCAGCGATGATGGATTCCACGGCGGCCTCGCCCAGTCCCTTGATGCCTCCAAGTCCGAAGCGGATGTTTCCATCATCGTCTACGCTAAACTTTTGGCGGCTTTGGTTGATATCTGGTCCTAAGGCACTAATGCCCAAGTCCTTGCATTCACTCATCAGCTTGGTGATTTCGGTGATGTCATCCAGATTCCGGCTCATGTCGGCAGCCATGTATTCCGCGGGGAAGTTTGCCTTGAGGAAAGCTGTCTGGTAAGCAACCCAGGAGTAGCAGGTGGCATGACTCTTGTTGAATGCGTAGGACGCAAATTTCTCCCAGTCGCTCCATATCTTTTCCAGAATCTTGGGGTCATGGCCGTTGGCTTCGCCCTGCGAGATGAACTGGGGCTTCATGTGGTCTAGCTTGTCCTTCAGTTTCTTGCCCATGGCCTTTCGGAGGTTGTCACTTTCTCCACGGGTGAAGTTTGCCAACAGTCGCGACAGCAACATCACCTGCTCCTGATAGACCGTGATACCATAAGTGTCCTTGAGGTATTTCTCCATACATGGGAGGTCATATTCTACCGGCTGGCGACCTTGTTTGCGGTCGATGAAGTTTGGAATATAGTCCATGGGCCCTGGGCGGTAGAGGGCATTCATGGCGATGAGGTCCTCGAAGGTGGATGGTTGCAGTTCGCGGAGGTATTTCTGCATACCTGCCGACTCGAACTGAAAGGTTCCCACCGTCAGGCCGTCGCAGTAAAGTTGATAGGTTGCAGGATCCTCAATATCGATTTTATCGAGGTTTATATTGATGCCGAGACTGTCGTGGATGTTTCTGACAGCTTCGTTGAGGATACTCAGGGTTTTCAGTCCGAGGAAGTCCATCTTGATGAGGCCTGTATCCTCGATAACGGAACCTTCATACTGAGTGCAGCGTATCTTCTCGCCCGTCTCCTTGTCATCGGCGGTGGAGATGGGTACCCAATCGCTGACATCATCGCGACAGATAATGACTCCGCAGGCGTGAACGCCCGTGTTGCGAACATTACCTTCCAGCATCTGAGCATAGCGTATGGTGTCGCTCATCAGCGGATTGGGGGAGGCCGCCGCCTGTTGCATTTCGGGAACACAGGCGATGACATTCTTCAGGTTCATCTTGCGTGGTGAACCATCGGGATTATCGGGCAGGCGGTCGGGTATGGTTTTGACGAGTGCATTGGTTACGTCGAGCGGCAGTTTCTGCACACGGGCCACATCCTTGATGGCTGATTTGGTGGCCATGGTTCCATAGGTGATGATGTGCGCCACGTTGTTCTCGCCGTATTTCTGAGTCACCCACGAAAGCACCTTATTGCGCCCGTCGTCATCGAAATCGACATCAATATCAGGCAGCGAAATACGGTCGGGATTCAGGAAACGCTCGAACAGCAGGTCATATTTGATGGGGTCTACCTTGGTGATTCCTAAGCAGTAAGCTACCACACTTCCGGCTGCAGAGCCACGACCAGGCCCCACGCTGACTCCCAGCTCATAGCGTGCCGCATTGATGTAGTCCTGCACGATGAGGAAGTAGCCTGGGAAACCCATCGTCTTCATCACGTGGAGTTCGAAGCGGATGCGGTCGTCCACTTCTGAAGAGAGTGGAGTGCCGTAGATTTTCTTGGCTCCGTCGTAGGTCAGTTTCGCCAGATAGTCAGCTTCAAGTTTCAGGCGGTATAGCTTTTGGCAGCCTCCCAAGCGTTTCACCTTCTTCTCAGCTTCGTCGCGGTCGCAGACGACATTTCCCTCGTAGTCTCGGGTGAATTCCTCAAAAAGCTGTTCCTCAGTGAAACGCTGGTGGTATTCCTCTTCTGTGCCGAAACTGGTGGGAATCTGGTAGTTCGGCATAATGGGAGAGTGGTCGATGCTGTAAACCTCGACCTTATCCAAAATCTCACAGGTGTTGGCCAGTGCCTCTGGCACATCCTGGAATAGTTCGTTCATCTCCTCGCGCGTCTTGAACCACTCCTGCTTAGAGTAGAGCATGCGCTTGGGGTCATCGAGGTCGCGTGCTGTACCCAGACAGATCAGGCGGTCGTGAGCTTCGGCATTATCTTCGTCTACGAAGTGTACGTCGTTGGTGCAGATGAGCTTCACGCCCAGCTTCTGACTTAGTTTGATGAGCTCCGCATTTACCTGTTGCTGAAGGGGATACGTCTCGCGGTTGGCGCGCTGGGTGGGATTGGTCACCTTATGCCTCTGCATTTCAAGATAGTAGTCCTCGCCAAAGATGCTCTTGTACCAGAGGATGCGTTCCTCGGCACCCTTCAGGTCGCCTTTCAGAATCAGACGGGGGATCTCGCCAGCCAGACAGGCTGAGCACACGATGAGCCCTTCGGCATGTTTCTTGAGTTCGTCGTGGTCTGTACGGGGACGGTTGTAGAACCCGTCTACCCAGGCTTTCGACACCAGTTTCACCAGGTTATGATAACCCACTTCGTTCTTCGCCAAGACGATGAGGTGATAGCGTGCGCGGTCAAGATCCTTGTCGCGGTCATAGAGGGTGCGCTCTGCAACATACATCTCACAACCGAAAATCGGCTTGAAAGGTTCCTTGCCTTCGTCCTTCAATTTCTTGTTCGTCTTGGAGACATAGTTGAAGAACTCTTTTATCCCCATCATATTGCCGTGATCTGTCACCGCCATGCCACGCATTCCGTCCCTCAAAGCCTTATCTACGAGTTTGGGAATCGCAGCTTGGCCATCGAGGAGCGAATATTGGGTGTGTACGTGCAGATGTACGAAGTCTTGCATAGGGTATTTCTTTATGTATTGTCCGAAAACGGGCATAAAAGTACTATTCTTCCTCCAAACTGCCAAAAAAGAAGCGATTTTTTTTGTCCCTTGAGAGATTTTTGCTACTTTTGTACTGAAAAACGGACGCCGAACCACTCAAATCGGCAAAAATATGGTAAAAAGACTGCGTAAATTAAGAAAGAAAATCCGTCTCCATAGCGAAGGCACCCAAACCCTGATTTGGGGTGGAATCGGCCTAGCCATTCTCTGCGTTCTTGTAGGTTGGGCTTTTGGATTCACCAGCATCTTTTTCTACCTCTTGCTGGTGCTGTCTATAACACTTTATCTTGTCGTTGTGAATTTCTTTCGCTGTCCCATACGTCTTTTTGAAGGCGACACCGAAGGGATTGTGGTAGCACCTTGCGACGGAAAGGTTGTCGTCGTCGAGGAAGTGGAAGAGAACGAATACTTTCATGACCGACGGTTGATGGTGAGCATCTTCATGAGCATCTTCAACGTCCACGCCAACTGGGTACCCGTCGATGGTGTCGTGAAGAAAGTAGAGCACCACGACGGACGCTACATGGCTGCTTGGTTGCCCAAGGCCAGCACAGACAATGAACGCTCAACGGTGGTCATCGAGACTCCTGAGGGAATCGATATCCTCACCCGTCAGGTGGCTGGTGCCGTGGCCCGTCGTGTGGTCACCTATACCGCCGTGGAAGAAGAATGCTTCATCGACGAGCATCTGGGCTTTATTAAATTCGGTTCGCGCGTGGATGTCTATCTTCCGCTTGGTACAGAGGTGCTTGTGAAAGTAGGGCAGAAAGCAACCGGCAACCAGACGATTATAGCCAAACTTCCGGCATAAGACCTTTTGTTCCGCCCGCCAGTCCCTCAACCCATCATTCCGAAACTCCATTAACATGTTACTCAATTTCCCTAACGCTCTGACCTGCTGCAACCTCATCTGCGGCTGTATGGCTACAGGTGCTGCTTTTCATGCCCATTTCGGTTGGGCTCTCGCCATGATTGTCGCCGGCGCTGTCTTTGATTTCTTCGATGGAATGGTTGCCCGCGCAATGGGTATCAGTTCTCCTATCGGCAAGGAACTGGACTCGCTTGCTGATGTCGTCACTTTCGGTGTGGCCCCCTCTGCCATGATTTTCCAACTCTTCGGCATGGTACATTATCCCGAGTGGCTTGCATCCGCTGCACCATATCTTCCATATACGGCTTTCATCATGGCTGCCTTCTCGGCACTGCGCCTGGCCAAGTTCAACCTCGACAGCCGACAGTCCACCAGCTTCATCGGCCTGCCCACCCCTGCCAACGCCCTCTTCTGGGGTTCCCTCATCGTGGGCGAGCTGCCCTTCCTGTGTTCCCAGCGTTTCAACGCCGTCTTCCTCTTCCTCTTCGTGCTGGCTTTCAGCTTCTTTCTCATCGCAGAAATACCGCTGTTTGCCTTGAAGTTCAAGAACTTCTCCTGGCAGGACAACAAAGTGAAATACCTTTTCCTCATTGGCTGCTTGGCATTACTGCCTCTGGGCATTACCGCCATCACCGCCATCATCCTCTGGTACATCGTTCTCTCCATCGGCGCATGGCAATTGGAGAGAGCAAAAAAATGATCTCAATTTTCAATATTTCAATGATTCATTATCTATGAAGTTCCACCGCATCCTCCTCAAGCTCTCGGGCGAAAGCCTCATGGGCACCCAACGCTACGGTATCGACGAACATCGCCTTGCTGAATATGCAGAACAGATTAAAGAAATCCACGACCTCGGCGTGCAAATAGGTATCGTGATAGGTGGCGGAAACATCTTCCGCGGACTCTCAGGAGCCGGCAAGGGCTTCGACCGAGTCAAAGGCGACCAGATGGGAATGTGTGCCACCGTCATCAACTCTCTCGGACTCAGCTCAGCACTCGGAGCCATCGGTGTCAAGAGCCGTGTGCTCACCGCCATCCGCATGGAACCCATCGGCGAATTCTATTCCAAGTGGAAGGCCATCGAAGCTCTGGAGAACGGCGAAGTCGTCATCATGTCTGCTGGAACGGGAAATCCTTATTTCACCACCGACACAGGCTCCTCCCTCCGCGGCATCGAAATCGAAGCCGACGTGATGCTGAAGGGCACGCGTGTTGACGGCGTCTATACCGCAGATCCGGAGAAAGACCCCACCGCCACCAAGTTCGATGAGATCACCTTCGACGAAATATACACCCGTGGCCTGAAGGTCATGGATCTCACCGCCACTACCATGTGCAAGGAGAACAACCTCCCCATCTATGTCTTCAACATGGATGTCGTCGGCAACCTCCGCAAGGTCATCGACGGTCAGCCCATCGGCACCCTCGTCCACAAGTAGTCATCCTCTACTTTCCCGCTCTCCCCTTCCTCGCTCTCCGCTTCCTCGCCCTCCCCTTTTCGGATATTTCCATTCGAATGACACCTTATTATCCTTACGCGCGCACGTAAATATAATAAGGTGTCATTTCCTTCGCATTGACTGGCAATATACAGGGCATTTCATGCCTGAAACTAAAAAAGTCGGTAATTTCTTTGGCAGAATCACCAAACTTATCTATCTTTGCTGAAGAAATAACTAAGATATGAGTGATATACAGGAATATATTACTGATGGATTATATGGAAATCGTCTGTTAATTAGCGTTCGTGCAGATCAGACAGAGCTTGCAGACAACATAAGGGTTGCCAGGGTACTTTTGCGATGTTCCGATGATATGTATATCATTATCAATGAGCATCTCATGACCATCGGACATAAAAATCCAGAGTACACCATTAATGGTAAGCTTGGAGATCGCAAAATAATATCTGGCTTACTTGGTCGTCATGAAGATTTCTCTGATGGCTCCCTTGAATATTGTTATATTGTTCACAGGAACAATGCTGTCGTCTTAGATGCTTCTGCCTTCTTACCCGTAGAAAAGGATACCATCAGACAAATAATTTCGGATGTCATAGAAAGACTGAGGACATAACCTTTGGGGCTATGTCCTCATTGTGGGTCAGAAAGGTCCAGCTTGAAGATCTTGCTACGAAAGCAAGCGGCATTGCCGTTTCGCGCCCTCTGACGACATTCTGACACTGCAAAGTAACGCAAATTCTCTGATTCCGCCAAACTTTTTTGCAGATTTCTTCGCTTTGTCTGGCGAAATGGACACGTTTTTCTGCATTTTTATCTCCTTCATTATCAATTATACATTATAAATTATCCATTAAACACAAATTTCTCGCCTTTTTCTTTGCCAACTCGCGACTTATTCCTATTTTTGCAACGTCCTTGCCATGAAAGTGGACGCAAAATGGGCTGAAATGAGGTTGAAAAGCCTAAAAAGAAGCCTTGATGCAGAAGCTGGGAGGGTGGGACACATATAATGTAAAAGGCGTTTACTCAGCGCTTTGTTCTTTGACTGCTCGAATCTAGCAAATTCCTAATCTGTCAGATTACAAAGCAACGGTAGATGTCCTATGTGGGAATATGTTACCGTATAGCCCTCAGTGTACTATAAAATCTTGGTACACGCGAGCGGCATACCACATATCTTCTCGCGTGGGCTTCTGCGTTGCATCGTTCTTGACAGATGGGCAATGCTAGAGCCTAGAGCAGCGGGACGAGCAACAGGTACGGACTCCCACGCTTTTTTGTATGTGAACACTAAAAAATTTGAATTATTATGAAAAGATTCATCGTATTATGCTTGTTCTCATGGGTGTGCAGCTATATCTTTGCATACGATTTTATTGTAGATGGAATAGCCTACAATTATAACAAAACCTTTCCTAATCAGGTAAGTGTCACATGGGATACCCAAGATGACAAGTATTTACGATTTCACGCTAAGGATGTAGTCATACCAGAGACTGTTGTGAATAATAATTTGGAGTATGTAGTTACAGGAATTGATGATGAAGCATTTTCGAGGGCGATGATAAAATCTGTTACACTTCCTAAGAGTCTTAAATACATCGGCAAGGAGTCGTTTTACGCTGCAATTTTTACTACAATTTCTTTACCTGAAGGATTAACGAGCATAGGTAGTGGTGCTTTTGGACTTTGTTACTATCTAAAATCCATCACATTCCCTCAAAGCCTGAATTCTATAGGTAATGATGCTTTCACCCAAACGGAATGGTATAACTCTCATCCTGATGGCATTGTATATGCTGGGAAAGTGGTTTATAAGTATAAGGGAGAAATGAAGGAGGATACCAAGATCCATATTCCTGAAGGCATAACAGGCATCGGAGAGTATGCTTTTCGCGACTGTTCTGGACTGACGTCTATTACACTTCCTAATAGCGTACAACATGTGGGACGAGGTGCTTTCTCTGGGTGCTCATCTCTTATAAATGTGGTTCTACCTGAGGGCTTGACTCGCATAGAGGATGAGACCTTTAAGTATTGCTATAGGCTCACCCCGATCACGTTGCCAGAGAGCTTGACATCTATAGGAAGCCAAGCGTTTGATGGTTGTGATATGATTACTTCAATAACCATCCCAAAAAACATATCGGATATAGCGTCTGATGCATTTGAAGGCTGTGATTGGATAGAATCGATTTCTGTTGCACCTGAAAATGAAGTATATGATTCTCGCAATAATTGTAATGCTCTTATAGAGACAGTGTCCAACACCATAATAAGAGGTTGTAAGAACACGATTATACCAGAGGGTGTTACCACCATTGGAGCCAATGCCTTTTGGGAATGTCGCGATTTGACCTCCATCCAAATTCCTGAAAGTATCAAGAAAATAAATGATTCAGCTTTTGCTAATTGTTATGATTTAGAATCTTTTCATATACCCAAGAATATAGAGAGCATTGGGCATGGGATCCTTGCTTGTTGTTCAAGTCTTACCTCTCTTTCTGTTGACAAGGATAATCAGTTTTATGATTCACGCGAGGACTGCAATGCTATTGTTGAAACAGCTACCAACACGCTGATTTGTGGTTGCCGGAATACGGTTATTCCAACTGGAATCACATCCATTGGGAATTATGCTTTTCAACGTTGTCATGGATTGAAATCCATTAATCTTGAGTGTGTTACAACAATAGGTAATCATGCTTTCTCTGGTTGCATTGGTCTGACATCTGTCGCTATTCCCGAGAGTGTGACCAGCATCGGTGATTATGCTTTCTCTGGTTGCGAAAATTTGACGTCCATAGCTCTGCCTAAAGAAATGGTGACAATCGGGAGTAATGCTTTTGCATATTGCAGTCAGTTGCAAACGATCATATTCCCGACAAGTGTGACGAGTATCGGCAAAGATGTCTTCGCTAAAACGTTATGGTACGAAAGCTTGCCCGATGGGGTCGTATATTTAAGTAATTGGGCCTATGCATATAAAGGACAAATGTCTAAAAAAACAGATATTGTACTTAAAGAAGGTACCTCAGGCATCGCAAATAATATTTTTCAGAACTGTTATCTTTTACGTTCCATCATCCTGCCAGAGGGATTGTCGGTTATTGAGAATAATGCATTCGAGAATTGCACAAGCCTTACCACTGTGAATTTTCCGGAGAGCCTCACCAAAATAGGAGAACATGCATTTTATAATTGTTCTTCAATAACTGAAGCCATCATAAGCGATCATGTACAAAGCATTGGGGATTGGGCATTTGCCAATTGTAAGAAACTCACTTCTGTTAGAATTCCTGCGACGCAAAAACGTATAGGAAATTATATGTTCTATAATTGTTCTTCGATTCTTGAACTCTCTATTCCCGAATCTGTTACTGTCATAGGAACAGCGGCCTTCTACGGTTGCTCTTCCCTCAAAGAACTACACTTCCCTCAAAGCATTACAACGCTTGAAAACTCAGCTTTTGCAAATTGCACTTCACTGAAAAAAATAATCATTCCATCTCAGATGAAGAACATGGAACGGAAAGCGCTTTGGGGGCTGAAAATAGATACTCTTATAGTAGAATGTACACAACCTCCGACAATCTATCAAAGGGGGTATATCAGCGGAGCTGCTGACTATTCAAGTACTTTTTCGCCAAGTACGCAGAGACATAGTATCTTGTTTGTTCCGCAGGGTACGAAGGCCGAATACCTTCAAGCCTCGGGATGGGATATGTTTTGCCGCATCACAGATGATGACGACCCAGAGGTGGTCTCTTTCACTGTTGACAACATGAATTACCACGTCTTTTCTATCAAGAACCAAGAAGTGGAACTTGTGAGGGCAGAACCAGCTTACGAAGGAGACGTGGTGATTCCCCCTACTGTAACACATAACGGCATTACATATACGGTTACTCGAATCGCTAATGGTACATTTGATTCTAAAAGCCTGACCTCTATCAGAATCCCTAAAACAGTCAACGAGATACAAGCAGATCTGGCCAATCATTCCATCTGTAATATTTATATTGAAGATTTGTCTGCCTGGTGTGCCATAAATTTTACAAATAACAACGGGGAACTTAGAGAGCCGGGGTATTGGACAGATATATATGAATACAAGATAAATAACAATCTATACCTCTATGTAAATGAAGAGCTTGTTACCGAATTGAAGATACCTGATGGTGTAACAGTAGTCAATGACGCATCGTTTGCGGGGTTCAAGGGGTTCAAGACGGTAACGTTTCCTGCAAGCGTCAAACGCATCGGTCATTATGCCTTTTGTGAATCAGAATTAGAATCGGTGATCATTCCTGCTACCATTGAACAAATAGGACGAGCTGCTTTCTCAGATTGTGAACTACTGACCTCGTTGACGATTGAAAATGGTATTCAGGAAATCGGACCTGAATCCTTTGCAGGATGTCCTGGACTGAAAGAACTGAGCATTCCTGCAAGCGTTAAGCGATTACACAACTTCGCTTTTGCCGGTTGCACGAATCTGAAAGCCCTTGCGCTAACGACAGGATTAGAACGAATCGGAGAGTGGACGTTTGCTTTTTGTACAAATCTCACAGAGGTTGCTTTGCCGTCTGGCTTGAAGTCTATAGGTCGCAATGCCTTCACATCGTGCAAGGGCCTGAAATCCATTAGCATTCCTGAAGGATTGGAACGCATTGACCGTTATGCTTTCAACCGTTGTGTTGCCCTGTCGTCGCTCCATATTCCAGCATCAGTAAGCTATGTGGGTCGCAACGTGGTTGAAGAGTGTCAAAGCTTGAAGTCGCTTACCGTGGCTGCTGACAACAAAAGGTATGACACTCGAAACAATGGAAATGCCATCTTCGAGACTGCCACCAACACCATTGTTGCAGCCGCAGCGGAGGCCCCCATCCCATCCGGCACGGAGTATTTAGGTGATTATGCTTTTGCCTACTGTTCCGACCGACAGCACTTTGCTTTGCCTGAAGGTATCAGGAGGATAGGAGTCAATGCCTTCCTGCATTGCTGGAGTCTTCACTCGATTACCATTCCCGAAAGCGTAGATAGCATCGGGTATGCGGCCTTTGATATCTGTGAGGGATTGACGGATATCATCGCCTTGCCGAACAGGCCCTGTGCTATCCATGAGAGGACGTTCCCCTTTAGCAGGTATGAACAGGCTATTCTTTATGTACCTGATGACGCAATAGATGCTTACCGTCAAGCCGAAGGATGGAAGTATTTCAAGCACATCAAGGGGCTGAGCACCATTCCTGACGGTATTGAAAATGACCTTGAACGAACATCCGACGACATAAAGATAAAAGTCGAAGGCAATCGCGTACTATTAAGTGGCCTTGCTGCCCGCGAATCCGTCCATGTTTATCGTTTGGACGGGAGCTTGGTAAAGATGATTCAGGCGGCCCCCGACGGGTGTGCCATTGTTGTGTTGCCTCCACGTGGCTTCTATGTGATCCATACAGCCACAAAATCTGTAAAAGTAAAGATATAAACGTGACATCACCCTCCTAAAACAAGAAGTATTATGAAAATGAAAAATATTCTTTGCGTAGTCTATCTGACAGCACTTATATGTTCTATTGACAATGTCTATGCGCAAAACCCAAACGAAGAAGAACCAATAAAGGTTACTTATCAAAAGTTTTATCATTGGAGCGAGCCTCAATATAATTTGACGCTTAGTTCCATGTATTATGTAGTCCGTGAGAAAACCTATGATGATGGAAGGGCGGAGTCTGTTATGATTACTCCACCTGTGCATTGGTTTGTTGAACCCTATAGCTCAGCATCTGGGACGCATAATGGGGATTATGGTCATCTCCTTCGTGGAGGAGGATGGGGAACAACAGAGATTGGAGAAAAAGTTTTGTTTAAAAATACATTTTGGTCTAGTAGGAATTTAGCAAGTGCAGGCTGGTATGAAATCCAGCATAGCAACATAGCTGTTCCAGACCTCAGTACTTTGGGCTGGGAAAAGAATAAAGATTTTGATGGATGGAATTATCATAAGGGGGATTATAGAAAAGACGCCCAAATCCAATTGGGTAATGGTTTCTTTAATCCAGAGGCTCCCGTTGAGGCCTGGTATGTTTTAGATCCAGTTTATAAAACCTCCACAATTTTGGCACTGAATAATGTTCACCTTGCTGGCGTTGAATTGGGGCATACATTTTATGATATGTTCCTATACTATGATGGTCAGTGTATAGATTTTGATGAATTCAAGGCGAGCTATGACTCTGATGCCCGTGTGGAGGATATCACCCTGCCCGATGGACGGCAAGCAAAAGTCTTTACGACCGATTTGCAGTATAAGTACTTAGATCGTGACTTCTATCAGGCTGTAGTTGACACCGTCTATCAACTTACCCCTGAAGAAAAATCCCGATTGAGTGTAAGACCTGTAGGCCCCATTCAAGAGAGAGGTGGAGAATAGCGATAAAGTATAAGGAACTACACGCCAGAAGATGCGGCCCGCTACACATTCATCGGATGGGAGGGCGAGATGTATGAGACGATGCCGGCACACGACATCGAATACTACGCGAACATCGTGGATGGCATCCATGGACTATCTGCATTAAACCTGCAAGGTGTCCAAGCCATCTATGATGCAGCAGGACGCAAGTTGAATATGCCACAACGCGGTGTTAACGTACTGATAATGCGCGACGGCACGAGGAAAAAAGTGCTGGTGAAGTAAAAAACAAAATGTTTTTTCAAAAACACTACACACTACACTGAAGCAAGGGTGCCGCAATGGTACCCCTGCTTTGGTTCTCCTGTGTCCCAATTCCATTTCATCTCTGTGTTACCTCCTAAAGTGACAACTTTTTCTATTCAAAGTCAATTTTCAGCGTGTTGACACTATGCGTAGTAGTCATTCAAAAAAATATTTTTATTCAAAACAGACTACAGACTACATGAAAATGTGCTTATCGGCTCACTTTTCTTTTCTGTTTATGTGGAAAAGGAGAGGAGGGTGCTGTAGTGTGTAGTCTATTTTGAGAAAAAATTTTTTTCTGTGGTAGTAAGAAACCCCGTTTCCTGCGATAAATCGACCTACGGGACGTAGGCGTCTCTGTGATAGGACGTATCGTCTTCCACAATAGGACGTATCGTCTTCCACAATAGGACGCATCGTCTTCCGCATTAGGACGCATCGTCTTCCGCATTAGGACGTATCGGCTTACATGTATATACATAACTGCCTTTATGTATATACGTAACCGTCGTCATGTATATACGTGGAGGCCGCAACGAAAGGACGTTGACTGGATACGAAACGGGTGCATACGTGTTCACAAAGGAGGAACGTATGCACCTGTTCTGTAGTAGGGCGGGTTCAAATAATAGGTCTTGAACCTGTTTTGCTGATTAAGCTTCCTGCTCGAAGGCACGGCGGATGGCATCGGCTGTGGCCTGCATCTCCTCTGCCGGCAGCTGGAGCTTGGGGTTGGAGAAGAGCATGTCGCGCTCACTCTGCATGGGGATGAGGTGGATGTGGGCGTGGGGCACTTCGAGTCCGAGTACGGCCTGACCGACCTTCACGCAGGGGATGACGGTCTTGATGGCGCGTGCCACATGGGCTGCGAAGACGTGGAGGCGGGCTATCTCTTCGTCGGTGAGGTCGAAGATGTAATCGACTTCGCGACGGGGAATGACGAGGGTGTGGCCCTTCACGAGGGGACTGATGTCGAGGAAGGCGTAGAACTCGTCGTTGCTGGCGCAACAGTAGCTGGGGATTTCGCCTGCGGCGATTTTACTGAAGATGGACATAGGTGAATTTGACGAATATACGGTTAGACGAAATTGACGGTTGGCGCATAGAGTTACTCGTCGTAGCTGATGCTAAGGATCTCGAGGTGGATGAGTCCTTGGGGCACGCGTATTTCGGCCACATCGCCGACCTTCTTGCCGAGGAGTCCCTGGGCAATTGGGGTCTTGACGCTGATTTTGCCTTCGCGGAGGTTAGCCTCGGTCTCGCTGACGATGGTGTAGGCCATCTTGGCGCCGTTCTTGACGTTCTTCAGTTCCACGTGGGTGAGGATCTGCACGGTGTCGGCGTTCAGCTTGCTGGTGTCGATAATCTTGGCATCGGCGATGGTAGCCTTGAGCTGTGTTATCTTCATTTCGAGCAGTCCTTGTGCTTCCTTGGCTGCATCGTATTCTGCGTTTTCGCTGAGGTCGCCCTTATCCCGGGCTTCGGCGATGGCTGCAGAAGCCTTTGGGCGCTCTACAGCTTCGAGCTGTTGGAGCTCGGCTACGAGTTTGTCGTAGCCCTTCTGTGTCATGTAAGCCATATCTTTATTTTTAGTTGTTTGTTCCGGATGGTATGGATATTCTGAGAAAGACAAAAGCAAAAGGACTCCGTTTCGGTGCACGGAACCCTTCTTGCAATGTGTTTTCTTGCCTTAGCGAGTGCAAAGATAAGACTTATTTTCGGACTGACCAAATTTTTTTATGAAAAAGTGCTAAAGTTCTGCTTCTATGGCCTTCTGAATATCAGGAATGTTCTCTGAACGGGCTTTTAGTTCGCTATTTCTGCCTATCAGGAAGTAGGCGGGGATGGTTTCTACGGAATAGAGTCGCACCATATCGTTGTCGAAGCCTTCGGGGCAATGCACGCAGATCCACGGAAGCTGCTCGCACATGGTCTTCCAGTAGTGCGGGTCGCTGTCGAAACTTACCTGATAGATTTCGAGTCCTCGGCTGTGGTATTTGTTGTAGAGTTCGCGCAACTGGATGTTGCGCTGCTGGCTGGCAGGCAGGCTGTAGGCGGTGAAATCAAGGAGGATGACGTTGTCGGCGAAATCGGTAAGGCGCCGCTCGTGGCCGTTGATGTCGTTGAATCCGAAGTCGATGATGCCTATTTCGTGTACTTTTTCGCCGTCGAGTTGTATTTCTACGGTGCGTACCTGACGGGTGTTGCGCATTCCTCTGAGGGCGATGTTGCGGAGGTTCTCTGTGCGCAGGGCACCGGGATAGTGGAGCTCCCATTGTGTGGCTACGGCGGCAAAGCATTGGACGTCGTTCTTGTCGTCCTCGGGGTTGAAGAGCATTTGTCCGCCTACGGTTTGGAAGAGTGCGAAGTAGGCGGCAGGCGAGGCGGGATCTGCCATGATATAGTCGCGCTTGAGGGTCTGCTTGTAGGTGCTGATAAGGCTGCGTGCACGTTCCATCTTTTCGAGTGCCGAGAGCGAGCCGTCCTTGTCGAGCTGTGAGAACTGCTGCTGGAGTTGGATGTTCAGCAGCGTGACGGTCTTCATGATCCGCGACGCTTCGTTGCCCTGAATCTCGTAGGCTGAGGCCATGTGGTCGTAGGGTGCCTGGATGGTGATATCGGAGGGCAGTGTGAGGGTCGAATCCTCTGGAGCGGGCACGACGAAGTTTATGTATTGCGAACTGATGCGCAGGCGGTAGAATTCGGGTGAGGAGCTGGTGTCTGGCAGTACGGCGAAGTCGAAGCTGCCGTCGGCTTTCAGCTGTAGGGAGTCTATGGCTCTCACGCCGTTGAGTGTCATGGCCTCGAGCACGAGGGTGGAGTCTTCTGCCCCGCTGATGGTTCCTTGTATGTGAAACCGCTCGCCGGCGGGAGAGCAGGAAACCATAGTCAGGAAGAGGTAGCAGACGAGGAGTACGATGAGCGCCATAGCGATGACTCCGCGCATGATGGCTTGATTGGTGTTCTGGGCTTTTCTTTTTTTCATAGGGATAATGGGTCTAATGGGTCTAATGGGTCTAATGGGTCTAATGGGGCTAATGGGTCTAATGGGACTAATGGGTGTTGAGGGTTTCTATGGCTTTCTTCACTCCTGGATCTTGAAGCATCTGGTGGTGCAGGGCGCCTTGCTGGAAGTGGTAGCGACTGATGATTTCGGTCTCCAGATAGGGCTGGATATGATGGCGGAAACGATGGAGGTCGGTGGCGACATCGTTCTCTTTCAGCTTCTGCTCCAAGGCGTCGAACTCTGCTGAAGCGTGTTCCAGACGTCCCTCAATACGGGCGAGCTGCCGCAGTTGGTCGAGGGCGGCAGCGGTGCGACCGTTGTAGGTAAAGTTGCTGGAAGCAATGCTGTCAGAGAAGGCGGCATAGTCCTCGTCGCTGAGGCTGAAGGCTCCGGGTTGGGGTGCCGTGGGGTGACGGGTGACGTAGGAGGTGATGTAGTTGAAGAAGGTGTCGGAGTTGAAGAGATCATAGACCATCGTCGGCACTGAATCCACGGCGAGGATGCTGTCGGGGAGGATGCCTCCGCCATCGCGCACAGGTCGTCCCTGTCGGGTGTGGAACTCGCGTGTAAGGCTGTCGGGAAGCGTCGTGGCGGCACCTTCGGCTGTGCGATGACGGAAGTCATAAGCCTGAATGCAGCGGCCTGAGGGGATGTAGTAACGGGCGGTGGTAATCTTCAGTTGTCCGCGATAGGAAACCTCGCGTACACCCTGCACAAGTCCCTTTCCATAGGTTCGCTGACCGAGAATGGTGGCGCGGTCGAGGTCCTGCAGGGCTCCACTAACGATTTCTGCGGCTGAGGCGCTGTTGGAATTCACGAGTACGGCGACGGGCATAACCGTGTCTATGGGTTCGGCAGGGGTCTGGTAGTCGTGGCAGGTGGCGGGCACTTTGCCTTTCGTGGATACCACCAGAGTGCCTCGCGGAACAAAGAACCCCACGATTTCTACGGCCTCGCTGACAGAGCCTCCATAGTTGTCGCGCAGGTCGAAAATGAGGCGTTGCATGCCCTGCTGCTTCATGTCGAGAATGGCGTGGCGCACCTCGCGGGCGCTCTGGTCGGTGAACTCGGTCAGAAGGAGGTAGCCGGTATGGGATGCTTCGTCGACGATGCCATACCAAGGCAGGCAGGGCTGCTGGATCTGCCGGCGGGTGATCTTGAAGGAACGCTGATTTGTCTCGCCTGGGCGCTGCACAATAAGTTCGAAAGTGGTGCCGGCCTCGCCGCGCAGGTTCTCGCTAACGCGCGAGGTGGGCCACCCTTTGATGTCGCGCCCGTCTATACTTATAATAATATCGCCTGCGCGCACGCCCGACTCCTGAGCCGGACAATGTTCATAGGGTTCCTCGATGACACAGCGGTCGAGTTTCTTGTAGGCGCGGATGAGTGCTCCGATGCCGGCATAGCGGCCTGTGGCCATGCGGCGCAGGTCGTCCTGGTCGTCGTTGGGGAAGTAGACGGTATAGGGGTCTATCTCTTGCAACATCCCGTTGATGGCCCATTGGATGGCGGTATCTGCAGAGATGGTGTCGACGTAGAACATGTCGAGTTGACGATAGATATCTGCGAAGACTTCGAGGTTGCGTGTGACATCGAAACCAGTCTGTTCTTTCTTCTGCTGGGCTGAGGTGGGGTGGGAGAGGAGCAGCAGCAGGAGGGTTAAGGGGAGAAGTTGTTTCATACTTTTTTATGATATTATGGGGCTGATGGGGCTGATGGGGCTAATGGGGCTAATGGGGTTGATGGGGATTATGAGTATTCTAATGCGGCCAGCAGACGGTCGGCGGCGACCTGAGTGCCCACGACTTGTACGATTTCGGCGGCAATGCGGTTGCCGTAGTCGAGGCAGCGGTCGAGGGGTAGTCCGTGGATCCATCCGTGGAGGAAGCCCGCGGCAAAGAAATCGCCAGCGGCGGTGGTATCTACAACTTTCCGCACGAGGCCTGGGGCAAAGGCTTTGACGCCGTTGTGGCATCCCATGGCTCCCCGCTTGCCAACCTTTACAACGGCTACGGATGCCTGTTCTTTAAGTATTCGCAGGGCCTCTTCCGGATCTTGTTGTCCGCTGAAGGCGGCCGCCTCTTCCTCGTTGGCGAATACGAAATCCACGTAGTCAGCCACTAAGTGCTGGATGAATGGACGGTCGGCAGCAACGATATTCCATGAGGCGAGGTCATAGCTGATCATCATTCCTGCTGCCTTGGCTTCGCGAAGCAGCTGCTCGATGAGTTGGTGGTCCTGAACGAGGTAGCCCTCAATATGGAGGATGTCCTGTGAGGAGGACTGCTTGCGGATGATAGCAGGGAATTCTTCTGCCGGCACTACTTGTGTGGCTGCACCCAGATGTGTGGCAAAGGTGCGTTCGCCGTCGGGGGTGATAAGGGTGGTGGCGGTGCCGCTGGTCATTCCGCTCACCGTTGAGATATGTGTTTCTATGCCGCGTGCCTCTGCTTGACGGCAGAAGAAGATCCCCGTCTCGTCGTCGCCGACTGAGCCGATGAATCCAACGTTATCACCCAACGAAGCCAGTGCATGGATGGTATTCGAAGCGCTCCCCCCTGTGGCGCGATGGCGAAGAAGGTGGGCTGTGGCATTGTTGATGGCGGTCAGTTGTACCTCATCAATGAGGGTCATGCCACCTTTTGGCAATTTAAGCGTTTGTAGCAGCGTTTCGTCCTCCAAATGGATCAAAACATCCACTAAAGCGTTCCCAATTCCTATTATTTTTGTCATATACCGCAAATTTTTTTGCAAAAGTATTGTTTTTTATTGAGAAAAGCACTACTTTTGCCCCGCAATTCCGAGAAAAAAGCGTTAAAACGCGAATTTATCCCTCGTTTCTGCGCTTTTCTCCCCAAAAAGGAGACCGAAAAGACTGCTTCAGTAGCTCAGTTGGTTAGAGCACCTGACTGTTAATCAGGGGGTCGTTGGTTCAAGCCCATCCTGAAGCGCCAAACTCGGAAAAGCCTGCTTCAGTAGCTCAGTTGGTTAGAGCACCTGACTGTTAATCAGGGGGTCGTTGGTTCAAGCCCATCCTGAAGCGCGAAGACGATGGTCCGCAATTCTCTCTTGGGGAGTTGCGGACTATTTTTTTCTCTTCTACATTTATATTACATCAGCCATATTACATGACCTTCCAAGAACTTGGTATTTGCGAACCCTTGCTTCGCGCCATCACCGAACTCGGCTTTGAGGCACCTATGCCCGTGCAAGAGGCCGTCATCCCGCATCAAATAGAAACCTCACAGGATCTTGTGGCACTCGCCCAAACCGGTACGGGCAAGACCGCAGCCTATGGACTGCCGCTGCTGCAGCGACTGGTGGCAGAGCCCCTGGAGCCTGCCCAGACCCGAGCCGTCATCCTCTCTCCCACGCGGGAACTTTGTCTGCAGATTGCCGACGACCTTGAATCCTTCTCGAAATACCTGCCCGAAGTGCGCATCCTTCCCGTATATGGCGGAGCCGATATTGTGCCGCAAATGCGTGCCCTGAAACAGGGAGTGCATATTATTGTGGCAACGCCTGGCAGGCTCATCGACCTGATGAATCGTGGCGCAGCAAGATTGGATAATGTCCACTCGGTCGTGCTGGATGAGGCTGACGAGATGCTGTCAATGGGTTTCTCCGAGAGTATCGATGCCATACTCGGGGGCGTGCCGGAGGAGCATCGCACTCTGCTCTTCTCTGCCACAATGAGCAAGGAGATAGAGCGTATTGCAAAGAACTACCTGCGTGATGCCCGTGAGGTGGTGGTCGGCAGTCGTAACGAAGGAGCCGAGAATGTTAATCATATATATTATATGGTACGCGCGAGCGACAAGTACCTCGCTCTGAAGCGTGTGGTGGATTATTTCCCGAAGATCTATGCCATCGTTTTCTGTCGTACCCGCCTCGAAACACAGGAGATAGCCGACAAACTGATACAGGACGGCTACAATGCAGACGCCCTTCATGGCGACCTCTCGCAGCAGCAGCGCGACCTCACCATGCAACGTTTCCGTCAGCATCGAATCCAATTGCTTGTGGCGACAGACGTGGCGGCACGCGGATTAGATGTTGATGATCTCACCCACGTCATTAATTATGGAATGCCCGATGACAGCGAAGTTTATACCCATCGAAGTGGGCGCACGGGCCGTGCCGGCAAGAAGGGTACCAGCATTTGCATCGTCCATAGTCGCGAACGCGGACGTATTCGCGAGGTAGAGCGTCTTATACAGAAGGAATTCGTGCGAGGCACGCTGCCCTCGCCCAAGGAAATCTGTTCCAAACAGCTCTGGAAGGTCATAGATGATATTGAACGCGTGGAGGTCGACGAGGAGGAAATCGAAGAGTTCCTGCCGGAGGTGCGACGCAAACTCGAGTGGTTGGATAAAGAAGATCTGTTGAAGCGTATTGTCAGTCGCGAGTTCGGCCGCTTTCTGGCTTACTATGCCAATGCCCCTGAAATCGAGGAAGTGGCAGCCGAGAAAAAAGAAAAAGGCAAGGCTGCTGAGGGACGAAAGGTTCACCGCCGTGTGGGCGATCATGATGCAGAGCCGGGCTACAAGCGGATGTTCATCACTTTGGGTAAGGCCGACGGTTTCTATGCTCGTGAGATTATAGGATATATCAATCGGCATGTCGATGGTCCGAAAATTGATGTCGGACGCATAGATCTACGTCCCCGTTTCTCGTTCTTCGAGGTGCCGGAGGGTGAGGCGCAGCGTATTCTGCTAGCGATGCAGGGACTGCAACACAAAGGGCGTCATGTCGGAGTGGATTATGCAGAGCCTGCACCCGTGGAAGGGACTCCGAAGGAAACACGTAAGGTTAAGGGCGACAGGCCTGCGCCAGAACGGAAGAACCGTGCCCAGCGCCGTCTCGAAATGACACAGCAGAAAGCCGAAGGCAAGAAGGGCGGACGCAAGAGTCGTGGACAGGAGAAACTGACGAGTCGAAAGGACAAGGGCAATAAGTCTGGTGATTGGCGACAGTTCTTTAATCGTTCGGATAGTCCGGCTTTCCGTGACGATGAACCTGACTTTAGCGAAGAAGGGTGGGCACGTCGCTATCCTAAGAAAAAGAAAAAGTAAGGAACACTCTGGTTTAGGAGAAGACGTCTGCCAACACTTCGAGACTGCGCACTTCCGGGAATTCTGGGATGTGAAGCCGGTAGAAGAGAATGATGAGCTGCAGGGTGCGCCGACGGGCGGCTCCGTTCAGTCCCACGGCACGCATTGAGCGATAGTCCATTCTCAGGAATTTCGAGACCAGCGAAGACTCCTCGGCGTCTATATAAAAAGGATGTAAGGGGCGGGAGAGTGTGAAAGATGCGGCCTGCAGGTCGAAGAAGGCGCCAGGTTCCCAATCGTCGGCATTAGGCATGAAACCCAGAAAGCGCGAGAGGTGGAGCAGGAATACCACATGGAAGTTGGCAAAGCGCCGGTCGGCTTCGTCTAACCAGTGCAGACTACTCGTCAGGAAATCGAAAAGGGGACCGTTCTCCTGTTCTGAGCGCAAAGCGTGGGAGAGAAATTCTGAGAGGAATAGCCCCATTGCCGCTTTCGCAGGCTGGAAAGGAATGTCGCGCCATGGCTGCCAAAGCGCCAGTTCTTGAGGTTTTTGTAAGTCCGCTTTCGGACGGGGCTCCCATAGAACCTCCACGAGCGACAAGGGCTGCCAGACGCTGGCTCGCGCTCCTCGTTTGCCGCCTCGAGGCAGGCGCACGATGAACGACACCGTTCCCGCCACCTCCGTGAAGATGTCGAGAATAATCTGCTGGTCGCCGTAGCGAAGGGAATGTAGAACGATGCCGTGGGATTGCATAATTATCTACTTTTTGCCTGCAAAAGTAGCGAAAATACATGGAATATGGGCTGGATAAGGACGAAAATTGCTTAATTCGTAACTTTTTTCGCGGAAATATTTGGTGGAAACGAAAAAATGCCGTACCTTTGCACCCGCAAATCACACTTCGGGCAACATGAATGTGTGATTCAAGCAAGGCTGGTCCATTCGTCTATCGGTTAGGACGAGAGATTTTCATTCTCTAAAGAGCAGTTCGACTCTGCTATGGACTACTAAGTATCCTTAATAGTAAATAGTCAAAAGTAACGTAATTCGAAATGGCAAATCATAAGTCATCGCTAAAGAGAATCCGTCAGGAGCAGAAGCGCCGCCTGCATAATCGCTATTATGCAAAAGCTATGCGTGCCGCAGTACGTAAGCTCCGCGCCACGACCGATAAGGCCGAGGCTGAAAATCAGTTCCCCGCCGTGCAGAAGATGCTCGACAAACTCGCAAAGACCAATTTAATCCACAAGAATAAGGCTTCCAACTTGAAGTCCAAGTTGGCTCGCCATATCCAAAAGTTAGCTTGAACTCCCTTCCGTTTTACCTGATATGGGTAAAACTAATAGTCCATAGCAAAGAGTACATATTTCTGTTGTAAGGGCAGTGAACCGTGAGGTTCGCTGCTCTTTTTTGCCTCTCAGCTGCGTTTTTTTGCTTTTTACGCGCGCGCACGCGAAAAAGAGGCTCTGAAATTTCGCTGTTTCCCATATTTTTATTAATTTTGCGCCGCAAAAAGCCCAGGAGGCCCCCCAAGCCTCACAATAGGACTTCTTAGCTCTCAGATTCTAAAATACCGAAATATCTAAAATGGAAGAAGAAATCAAGAAAGGCGCGGATTACAGCGCGAGTAACATCCAGGTCCTCGAAGGACTTGAAGCCGTGCGCAAGCGTCCGGCCATGTACATCGGTGATATCAGCGAAAAGGGCCTCCATCACCTCGTTTATGAGACGGTGGACAACTCCATCGACGAAGCTCTGGCCGGATTCTGTACACACATTGAAGTTACAATCAATGAGGACAACAGCATCACTGTTCAGGACAACGGACGTGGCATCCCCGTGGATATGCACGAGAAAGAGCACAAGAGTGCCCTGGAAGTCGTCATGACCGTGTTGCATGCCGGTGGTAAGTTCGATAAGGGAAGCTACAAAGTATCCGGCGGCTTGCATGGCGTAGGTGTCAGCTGTGTCAATGCACTCTCCAAGCACATGACCAGCCAGGTGTTCCGCGATGGCAAGATCTACCAGCAGGAGTACGAGAAGGGAAAGCCCCTCTACGACGTAAAGGTGGTGGGCGAAACCGACCTGCGCGGTACACGTCAGCAATTCTGGCCCGATGAAACTATCTTCATCACCACCGAGTATAAATACGACATCCTGGCTAACCGTATGCGTGAGCTCGCGTTTCTCAACGCTGGAATCACCATCACACTTACCGATATGCGTCCCGACGACGAGGGCAAGACCCGTCAGGATGTCTTCTATTCGAAAGATGGACTGCAGGAGTTCGTGCGCTACATCGACAGCACCCGCACCCACCTCTTCAACGATGTCATCTACCTTAATACCGAGAAGCAGGGCATCCCTATCGAGTGCGCCATCATGTACAACACGGCCTATTCAGAGAATCTTCATTCCTATGTCAATAATATTAATACCATCGAGGGCGGCACGCACCTTCAGGGCTTCCGTATGGCTCTCACGCGCACGCTGAAGAAGTATGCCGAGGAGCAATGCGCCAAGGAACTGGAGAAGTTGGAGAAGAATAAGGTGGAGATCAGTGGTGAGGACTTCCGCGAGGGACTTACCGCCGTCATCAGCATCAAGGTGGCTGAACCCCAGTTTGAGGGCCAGACCAAAACCAAACTGGGAAATAGCGAAGTTGCAGGTGCCGTACAGCAGGCTGTGGGCGAAGCTCTTTCCAACTATCTTGAAGAGCACCCCAAAGAGGCTAAGTTAATTGTAGATAAGGTCATTCTTGCAGCCACGGCCCGCGTGGCAGCCCGTAAGGCCCGCGAGAGCGTGCAGCGCAAGTCGCCGCTCTCTGGTGGCGGCCTGCCTGGAAAACTCGCGGACTGCTCTGACCGCGACCCTGCCAACTGCGAGATGTTTATCGTGGAGGGTGACTCTGCAGGCGGCAGTGCCAAGCAGGGCCGCAACCGCCACTTCCAGGCCATCCTTCCTATTCGTGGTAAGATCTTCAACGTTGAGCGCGTCATGTGGCACAAGGCCTTCGAGCACGAGGAGGTGAACAACATCATCCAGGCACTTGGCGTGCGCTATGGTCTTGGCGAAGACAGTAAGGAAGCCAACTACGACAAGCTCCGCTACCACAAAATTGTCATCATGACCGACGCCGACGTCGATGGTTACCACATCGACACCCTCCTGATGACCCTCTTCTATCGCTACATGCCCGAACTCATTCAGAACGGACACCTCTATATTGCCACCCCGCCACTTTATCGTTGCAAGAAAGGCAAGATTGAGGAATATTGCTACAACGACCAGCAGCGCATGCAGTTCCTCCTCAAGTACAACGACGGACAGGAGCAAGGCGTCTACACCCAGCGCTACAAAGGTCTGGGTGAGATGAATCCCGAGCAGCTGTGGGAGACAACGATGAATCCCGAAACACGTCTGCTGAAGCAGGTCACCATCGAGGATGCCGCCGGTGCAGACTACGTCTTCTCCATGCTGATGGGAGAGGATGTGGCACCCCGTCGCGAGTTCATCGAGAAGAATGCCAACTATGCAAACATCGATGCATAAGAGCCTGTAGCTTATATCGGAAAAAGAAGGCGTCCCAGTAAAGGGGCGCCTTCTTATTTTGTTAAAAGAAACAGACTTTATGTTGAGGAGATGTAATCGAAAATGAGGCGGCGGAATTCATCGCCCTGATCGCGGAGTATTTCGACTTCGATGGGCAGGACGTAGATGTGGCGACGCACAATGGGCGAAAGATCCTTAATGGGAAGAAGGCGGGTGGCATCTTTCTCCGTAGTGATAATCAGACGCTTGCTGCCCTGAAGGTCTGTGAAGGCAGATTCTATCTTCTGGATATCGCGCGGTCGGAATTCATGATGATCGGCGAAGGATATAGGGGTGATATGTCGTGTCTGACGTTGCAAGTCGAGAATCATCTGCTGTGGTGAGGCAATACCGGTGATGAGGAGGACGTGTGTGTCGGGCGTCAGTTCTTCTTCCACCCCAGGGGTGTCGCTGAAGAGGCGGTAGGGACGGCCATACCTGAAGGTGGAGAAGAAGAGTTGCTGGTAGGGCTTGAGGCTCAGGGCGTGCTGGATGACACGGTAGTCCATGGGCTTCATGGCTGCCGGACATTTCGTGACAATCACTGCATTAGCACGGTTCTTGGCACTCACTGGCTCGCGCAAACGGCCCGCAGGCAGCAGCACGTCGTCGGTGATCAGGCGATGGTAGTCCGTCAGCAGGAGGTTTAGTCCAGCATGAACATAACGGTGCTGATATGCATCGTCAAGCAGCACGACATCCACGTCGCGTGTCTCGGGGTCATTGAACAGGTGCTGCAATCCACGTCGGCGGTTACCGTCGACGGCAATGATGGCATCGGGGAATTTCTGCTTGATTTGCCAGGGTTCGTCGCCTATTTCTGGCATGGTAGTCTGCTTCGTGGCCAGACGATACCCGCTACTTTTCCGCATGTATCCCCGGCTGAGTATTGCCACACGGTAATCCTTCTGCAGCATCCGAAGCAACATCTCGGTATGAGGCGTTTTTCCTGTGCCTCCCACGGTGAGATTACCTACGCAAATAATCGGACGCTCGTACTCTTGTTCTTTCAGTATCTTACTGTCGAACATCCAATTGCGCAGCCATATACCCATCCCATACAGCCACGAGAGGGGCCGCAACCAGTCATTAATATGTATCAGATCTCCTTCCAATATTTCTCGAATGTCAACCTTTCATTTTTTCAACTTTTCCGCTCGACCTTTGGTCGCTTGATACTTCAAGAACTTTCAACTTTCAACGGGTTCCAGCCTTGTGCTTTCAATGCCATCTCCACCCCGTCGCGGCAAACCAGCTGCAGTCCAAGTTCCGGACGGGTTATGTGTCCGATAATTTTCACATCCGGCAGGGCGCTGACGCGGTCGTGCTGAGTCAGGGGTACGGTGAACAGCAGCTCATAGTCCTCACCGCCATTCAGGGCGCATGTGGTCACGTTCATGTTCAGTTCTTCGGCCATGACCGCTGTCTGGTAGTCGATGGGCAGTCGCTCTTCGAAGATCCGGCAGCCCGTATGGCTCTGTTGGCAGATGTGCATCAGCTCGCTGCTCAGGCCGTCGCTGATGTCTATCATGGCCGTGGGTACAATCCCCGCTTCGGCCAATGCTTGGATAATGTCACGCCGTGCCTCGGGCTTCAGCTGCCGCTCCAGCAGATATTCGCGTCCGCTGAAGTCCGGCTGGAACTCCTCAACCGCCTTGGCTCCCTCGGACGCATTTTTCATTCTTAATTTTTCATTCTCCAGTTGGCTGTTGTATATTGCCTTTTCGCGCTCCAGCAGCTGCAACCCCATATACGCAGCTCCGAGGTCGCCCGATACGCAAATGAGATCCGTATCTCGCGCCCCGCTGCGATAGACCACCTTGTCGGGGGCCGCATCGCCGATGCACGTGATGCTGATGGCCAGCCCTGTAAGCGAAGAGGTCGTGTCGCCGCCCACGATGTCGCATCCATGCGCGTCGCATGCCAGTCGCAATCCCTCGTAGAATGTCTCGAGGTCTTCCACGCTGAAACGCTTGGAGACGGCCAGCGATACCGTCATCTGGCGCGGCCGCCCATTCATGGCATAGATGTCAGAGAGGTTCACCATGGCACTCTTGTAGCCCAAATGCTTCAACGGCGTGTACTGCAAGTCGAAGTGCACACCTTCCATCAGCAGGTCGGTGGTGACCAACACCTGTCGGCCTTCGGGATATTGGAGGATGGCGCAGTCATCGCCCACGCCCTTCAGCGTCTCGCTGTTTTTTGTCTCTATGTCGTTGGTGAGGTGGTGAATAAGTCCGAACTCACCCAGTTCTGCAATTTCCAATGGATTATCTGTTAAGAATTTTTCACTCCGCAACCTCGTTGCGATTTATCATTTCACGCATCAGATCGGCCATGATGGGCTGGGTGGCGTTGGCTGCCTTCTGCACCTCCTCATGGCTTACTTCACAGACAATGCCCTCCACGCCGAGGTCCGTGATGATGCTCACTCCGAAGACCTTGATGCCGCAGTGGCGAGCCACAATGACCTCGGGCACGGTGCTCATGCCCACAGCGTCGCCGCCCAGTATATGATACATTCGGTACTCGGAGGGCGTCTCGAACGTGGGACCTTGTGTGCCCAGATACACGCCGTGCTGCAGCTTGATGCCCTTTTCAGAAGCGATGGTGTCGGCCAGCTCTATCAGCTTCTTGTCGTATGCCTCATGCATGTCGGGGAAGCGGGGGCCCATCGGAAGGTTGGGCCCGTGCAGCGGATGCTCGGGGAAGAAATTGATATGGTCGGTGATGACCATGATGTCACCAATTTTGAAACTGGGGTTCATGCCGCCGGAGGCATTGCTGACGTATAACGTCTTGATACCTATTTCATGCATCACGCGCACGGGGAACGTCACCTCTTTCATGGAGTAGCCCTCGTAGAAGTGAAAGCGCCCCTGCATCGCCAGGATATCTCGGTCACCCAGTTTCCCGAAAATCAGACGTCCCGTGTGACCCTCCACGGTCGAGACCGGGAAGTTCGGAATATCCTTGTAGTTGATGGCGAGTGTTATCTGAATCTCCTCTGCCAGCTGTCCGAGACCCGTTCCCAGGACGATGGCGGTTGTTGGCTTGCTGGGCATCCTTTCGCGCAGCCAGCAGGCTGTTTCTTGAATCTTTGCGTACATACCGTTTTGTCAGTTTTCGTGGGTTTTGCACCGCAAAGTTAAGGATAAAATGGGAATCCGCCATATTTTCGGCTGTTAAATTTGCTCAAACCGCGATTTTTGCCTACCTTTGCCTGACTTTTCAGCCATTTTGGCCTGTTTTTTTTATTTCCAATGAGCATCGTATCTCTCCATAGTGTACTCCTTGTGGTGGCTGTCACCCATCTTGTGATGGCGTCTGTGATGGCCCTCTTCGCCCGCCACAAGATTCAATACCTCTCCATCGCGTCGGTCGTTGGGATCTTCGGTGCGGCGGTGGTGTGTGTCATACCCTTTGCCGCTGTTATCGAAACCACGCGCCCCGCCATGCTTCACCCTGGTACACTCATGGGCCTCATGGCTTTCACCTTCCTGCAGAGTATCTATCCGTTAGGAGTCTCCATGCCAGGTTATCTACAGTGGAAGCGTATGTGGAAATATGCCCTCCCCGTGATCATCCTCACCATACTCTACCTCTTCTTTACCAAGATTGGGGTGACCTCTCCGAATTACTACACCTGGAAGGAACTTGGCGATGCCTTCTTCACACTTGATATGCTGCTTCGCGCCGCCATGCTCGGCGTCAGCGTGTACTACGTCGTCAACATCCTGCGTCTGCCGCGGACCATGCTCCGCCAGCCCCATGTGCCGGGCTACCTCCGCGTCTATACCACGTTCCTCGGTTTCATCTCTTGCCTCTACCTCTGGGTCATCCTGAAGTTCACCGTACCACTCTTCGAGGTGTGGGTGATACTCTTCACCTGTGCCAATGTCTATATGTGTATGCGCGCTCTCGAGACCCTGGCCCTGAGTCTGCCCCAGCCCGCGATAAAGACCGTGGAGGAGGCTCCCGACTTTGATGCCACCGTAGCCATTGAGGAAGACAAGGAAGAAGACTTCAACGAAGCCAATCTCCGGCGATTCGAATGCCTCGAATATTGGATGCAGCACCATCGCGACGACTGGAAAGACTACACCTTTGGCCGCGATCAGCTCTGCGCCGGAGCAGGCATCAACCGGCACCTCGCCCTCCAGTGCGTCCGCAGCCAGGGCTACAACAATATCCATGAATACATCAACGCCTACCGCGTGGCAGAACTCCAGCGAATGATTTCTTATGGCGAAATATTAGGCATCCGCGATTGTCTCGATGCTGGTTTTGGCACCCTGAAGACTGCCCGTAGCAATTTCGAACGCGTCACTGGAAAGACTCTTGATGAGGTTCTTGCCAACAAACTGGATGCCTGATTCCCTTTTATATATTAATCCTGATTCCCTTTTATTTATTAATAAGGTACGCGCGCGAGGTTGTTGACCCTTATCAACAATCTTGCATTTTTTTGCGGTTTTGCGGTAAAAAAGTTGCTAAAACGTTTGGCAGTTCGGAAAAATCGCCGTACCTTTGCACCCGCAAACGAGAAAGGTACCCCTGACTTCGTCGGGGCAGTAACCT
>CACZAN010000029.1 GCA_902779165.1 uncultured Bacteroidales bacterium | reverse complement strand
TGCGGAAAGCTCTTCTCTTTTTTCTGATTTCTCTTTCTTTATAAGGGGGTGTGGGGGGAATTTTCTTTCTCTTTCCTCTTTTTTCTCTTCTTGAGAGGTCGGTTTCAGTGGCGTCTCAATAGCGTCTGAATGGCGCGTGAATGTGTCGGAAGTCTGATAACGTTCATATTTACAGAGAGTTATTAGTGTGCGTTTCGATAGCGTTTCAGTGGCGATAATGCCTCGTTCTGTCATCTCTTTCATCGTCCTACGCAGATAATCATAGCTGATATGGTAGGTCGATGCATAGTCTTTAACGCTCACCTCCACGCGCCCCTTCTCGTCCGCTTTCATAAGCAGGAACGAGAAGAAGTGCCAGCGCCTCGGGTCTCCGAAGACCCAAGAGGAAAGGGCTTTGCAGTGAAGGTGAACGTATTCGCGCATAATGTTTCAGTTATGAATTATGAATTGTGAATTATGAATTATTCAGCTTCCATTTCATTGATTTTCTGCTGGATAAAATTCATGACGAGATCATGCGGACGAGGCAGTGTCATGAACATGAGCAGCAGCAGTTGTGCCATGTACTGGAAGCTTCTGGGCAGGAGGAACAGCCTGCCGCCGAAGAAGATGGCGGTGAGTTTGGCGTCGGGGTTGCTGGTGGCGACCTCCTGCAGACCCGTAACGAAGCGGGTAGTGGCAAGGAAGTCGTTGGTTATCAAACTTTTCTTTATTTTCATAGTTGGAATAGTTTTTTTAGTTGTTTAATCGTTGTTGCTTTCGCTGCAGTCTTCGAAGTCGAAGTCATCCTGACCGGGTTCTATGAAGTACTCGAAACGCGTCTTCTGGAAGGCGCGCCAGCCGCCCTTCTGCAGGTCCCAGTAGTTGACCAGGTAAGGCCGCTCTTCGCGCTTGCCTGCCGGCCAGTAGCGGTGGGGGATGAAGATGTCGCTGAGGGTGCCGTAGGCCTCGCGCAGCGTGCCATCCTTCTTGCGGTAGAACATGTGCACGGCACCCTTCTTCAGATGCTCGATCAGTGCCTCGATGTTGTTGCTTACGACCACTGTGCTCGCGTCGCACATCATGGTCACGTCTTTCTTTTTTCTCATAGTCATTTTAATTTCACGATTTCACAATTTTTTTAGATTATCTCACGCAGACCTCGCAGATCTTCGCAGAATCTTTTCATTTCATTTTCGATTTTAATTTTTTCATTTTATTGTAGATCACCTGTCTACGATTCTTCGGCCCATAGCTGACATGAATCCATCGGCAGCGGTGCTGCGGCCGTCCTGCCACGTACTCGACGTAGCAGCCCTCGAAGATCAGCTGGTCGAAGGGCAGGCTGAGTTCGATAATGAGCCGGCCGAGGTCGTAATTGAGCAGCGAGAGGTCGGCCACGATGTCCGCCGCCTGCCCCAGACAGTGCTGCGAGTTGCGCACCCCGCCCACGGCGCGGTTCAGTGCGGGGCTGCGATAGCCGCTGGTGACGAAGATGGGCTGTCCCCACGCCTGCCGCAGCGGTTCGAGGATGTTCTTTACGAGCTGCTTCATCCACTCCACCGCCTCTGCCGACGGGTTGTTGTTGATGCCCAGTGCTTGAGCCTTGTTGCTGCGCGTGAACTCCGCCAGCGCGAAATGTTCTGATAACCTTTCCATAATTATGAATTTTGAATTATTCAGAACGGTCATTCTGTCTCGTAGTAGATATGACGCGCCTCTTCCAGCGTTGCGCCCATGAGGGTGAGTTTCTTTTCATAGTTGTTATACTCCTTCATCAGTGCCATGTCGAGGTCATAGACGAACATTGCCATATGCAGCAGTTTCAGGTAGGGCATAAGTAAGGAGAACCGCTGATAATGGTCTTCGTTCTCAATGGCAGCCTTGAAGGCTTCTTCGAATTCGCCGTAATTCATATGTGAAATGATTTTGGCGTAGCTGATATCTGATTCCAGAGATACCATACTCGAGTAGATTTTGCTGATGCGCTCTTTCTCCTCTTTACTGAATACTTTTTTCATAACTCAATTATCAATTTTCAATTATCAATTATACATTAACCCCCTTCGGGTCGTACACTCGTTCCAGAAACGTGTCCAGCTGCATTTCGATTTGCAGGTCCACTGCTGTCTCGATGTTCGGGCTGGCGTTGGCCACGGCTGCGGTGTGCTGTTCTGCGAGTAGCGCGGCACGCTCCGCTCTTCGCTTCAGCGCCGCCTCGTGCCGCTGCTGGTTATTGAGTCCACGGTTGAATTCAGCTGCCGCCTTGGCGGCGAGTGGCTGATTCTTCTTGGCCAACTGGCGCGCATGTTCCATCACCTTCTCGCTGCGGCGATTGTTTGCGGACTGCGTGGATAGCAGCAGGTTACTGGGGCGGTCATCCAGGCTGTCGCCGTTCAGGTGCTCGATGACATTGATTCGCGGGTTCTCGCGCTTGAACTGCAAGATGCAGAGCATGGTAAGATTGGAGCAGAGGAAGTTGTACTTCTTACCTTTGTACGTCGTCATTATCCTTCTGCGATACTGCGGTACACTATTCTTTCCGTGCAGGCGACTGGTGTATGTGGAGTCCTCTACAGCCACCGGCAGGGGGTAGATCACCGGTGCCTTGAATCGCTTGCTCTTCAGCTTTCGGTAGAACGTCAGCGGACGATCCTGCCGCAGGTCTTCGGGGTCCCACATCAGGAACGCCTCATACGGGTCGGTGGGTACAGGCTCCAGCCTCTTCCTCACCTGTTCCGGCAGTGCGCGAGCCCGCTCTATGCACGCCTGTAATTTTTCATTAGGTGTATTCATACTTTATTTTTACAATCACTTTAATTTCACGATCACTTTAATTTGACGATTTTACGATTTTGCAGCCATCCCCCCTCCCCGGGGTAGTGAGGAGTCTGGGGATTGACTGAATGTCAATAACCCCGAACGACCGAGGATTAACTCCTAAGCCGAGGACGGCAAAGGTCGGGGGTGGGCTTTTCACTTTTCAACTTTCATCACATAGCTCACCCGCTCGTTCGCCGGCAGGTCCGGCAGTTCCGCCTGCAGGCCGATGACCTCGCTCATGCGTTCCCATTGCAGTCCTCGCAGTTCGCGCAGCGCGCAGGTGTTGGTGATGACCAGCTTCAGCAGTGCCAGCAGGTGTTGCACGCGCATTCGCGGGCTGGGCTTACCACGTTCCTTTTCCAGGATCTCGCCGGCCTTTTTTGCCGTTCCATATTGCAGTGCCTCGCGCAGTGCCGTCAGTTCATTGATGTCCTCGCGCATCTGCGCCTCCTCGGCAATGGCATTCTGCAGGCGCCAGCGCATGCGCCCCTCTCTCGTGTCGTCGTACATCATGCTACACCTCCTATCTTTGCTGAAATCCAGATGTAGAACGCGCCCAGCAGGGCGACGAACGCCATGGTGACTGTATTAATACATTCGCACAAAAGCAGCAATCCCGCCACCTCAAAATGTTGAGATGACGGGATTGCTATCAATTGGTTATCAAAAACTTATCCCACTCAAGTTTCGTAAGTATGCTCGCTCGAACTTTGTTCGCTTCGACTCTTCGAAGAACGGGGCGTGACAATGGTAGCCAGCCGTTTCAACGGCTGGTATAAAGCGGCCATAAAAAAGCGTGCCTTTAGGTACGCGACATTAAATCCCTGTCGCGTACTACGGCACGCTATCCGTCAACATCCTCATTACCAGCCATTGAAATGGCTGGCTACCATTGTCTGATGCCTACGGCATCACTTCCGAAACTTCTATTATCTCATCTTTCGTTTCATTTCATCGTAAAGGCTGGAATAGTACTGGGCATTCATCGCCTGACTGTAGGCCACGCGCAGGTCCTTGGCATTCCACAACGCTTCGAAGGGATCCCACAGCGGTGTCAGGTTCAGTTTTCCGCCGATGATGAAGGCCAGCACCGACGCCTTGGCCATCGACACTTTTCCGTTGCGCCACAATTGCTGCGTAGGTTGCCACCGCTCATCGAGGAATCCGGCCTTCTGTGCCTTTTCCAGCAGCACCCTGGCCTCCTCCGTGGCCAGTGCTTCCGGCAGTTCCTTCGCTTCGGGTAGCTCCGGTTCGTTCCAATGGCGCAGGCGCATCAGCGGTTGGAGAAAGGCGCCCTGTGTCATGTCGTCGGCTCGCGCCAACAGCATCTCCAGCGACTTCTGCACCTCCTTGTCGTCCATCTCCAGCGATAACCCCACCAGATAGTCCGCTTCGTTGCTGCATTCCTGTGCAGCTGCTTCCTGCCCCTCTGTCCGCTGCAGCCAGATTAGGCACGAGAGCACACGCAGCACATCCTCGCGCGCGAGACGCATCCCATAAAGTACCCGCGCGAAGGTGCGCGCATCCGTCAGCCAATGATGATAGAGGTCCGAGGGCAGTGCCTTGGCCTCCTCCACCACCTGCTGCCGCGACACCTTGCGCGTCTGCGCCACCAGCAGATCAGCCTCCATGCTCTTTGCCAAATCCTGTTGCAGCCACGTCCCCACCTCCTGCATCTGGTGTTCGCCACCCATGCGCTGGCTGGCCTCTAATAGTCGGCTTGCTGCTTGCTGCAGGCGCTCGTCGCCACTCTTCATCAAGCTCTGACACAGCAGCTTACGTTCGCTCTGCATGTCGCCCGACAGGTCGTAGCGCATCTCACGGTACAGCGCCTCTGTCACCTCCTCCACCTGTGCGATGTCGCCAATTTTCAGGTACGCCCACATCAGTTTCTTCAGCATCTGGCCGCGCCCCATCAGCTCGTTCGTCGGTGCCATCGTGGCCACGCTGGTCGTCCATTCTCCCAGCCCTAACGGCAGTTTCGCCATGACCTCCTCCTCGCTGACTATGGGCCTTTCGCCCAAGTCCACGCGCAGGTTATAGCCACGGGGCAGCACCTCCGTAACCTCCCCGATCACCATTTCATCCGCCGCTGCCAGCAACACCTGTTGCGCCAGCAGGGCATGGTCGCCCATCACGTTGCCAATGCGCATAGGACCCACGTAGGCAGCCACGCAGCGCACGTCTTGCACGCACGGCTGCGCCACCAGCACCACCTTCAGCCCCACCGCCGTCTGCAAGAACTCCTCGCGGTGGTCGGCCACGCCGTAGTGCGTCAGTCCATTTATCAGCAACTGAATTTTTGGCATCGTTTAAGTCACTAATATTTTGTTATTTATCTTTCGTTTTTCATGTCGGAAAACTGCGGAAATCACCCCGTCAGCCCCCTCATGCTGCTGCAAATATACCGCTATTTTCTTCTCGCTCCAAGAAAAATCGGGAAAAACTTGAAAAATACTCGCCCCACACATCAATTTGTGCAGGGCGAGCCTTATATATTATAAAGAGGTGTAGTTACAACTACTCCCAGGAGAAGTCAAAGTCGCCTTCACCTTTCACATCGGCTTCCAGAGTGCCGCCTTCGTCCACGCCGCCGTAGCCGATGTCCACTCCGTTGTTCATACTCTTGACGCCGCTGACGGCAATCATCTGCTCGCCGTGCACCCGCACGACGTTCATTTCTGGTTGGATATATGTCTTTTTCATTGTGTTCATTTGACTATCTTTTTCTTACCATTAACAATGTAGAGTCCATTCTTGGCTGGTTTTGTGACTTTGCGTCCACTGAGATCAAATAAAGTTCCATTTGATGACTCTACATTAACGATGTCTTTGACCAGGGTTTCATCTCCATCAACGAAAAAGTTGTATTTGACGGCTGTTGCATCATAATATGCATCCAGTACATCGCGAAACTCGAAGTAGCCGCGATAACCCTTGATGGTCGAGGCACCTGTAGAATACCAAAATTTGTTGCCACTAATGAAAACATTTTCCTCTGGAACCAACATCGCGATATACGTCCCGTAGAAATATCCACGTTGTGAAGCTTTCTTTCCGACTTGCACCACAGGCTCATCCTCTGGTTCCAAGGTTACACCTTCAAAGGTTGCTGTAGTCACGATATTGCTGACTCGAATCAGCATCGGCGTGTTTGCCTCAATACCATCTTCTACATCTGTAGTCGTAAAAGTCACATTGATTCCAACGATGACTTCATCGTCATCTTTTTCGCTCTCCCAAGCTGTAAACGCAGCCAGCTCAACATCATCACCGAATGCAGCTTTCACCTGTTCGCCAGTCGCTGAGAAGGGCAGACAGATGGTGTTCCATTGGTTGGCTTTGATGGTGCGTTTCAGTGTCACATCTGCCGCTTCCCCGCTTGCCTCAGGTGCAGTTGTAGAATTCTCATCAAGCACTACTCGCACATTGCCCTCATATACCTCAATCGTGAATGAGGATTCCGACACGGGAACAGTCGTACCTGTGGAATAAGAGAGGAGGACATTCTTAAGGTAACCAGTGTAGGTGCCAGCTGCTACCGTCTCGTCTGCAGCCAGCGTAAGGTTCAGCAGCGCGCCGTCGCCTGTCTTGAAATTGCAGCTGATGGCGAACACTACCGTCTGCTTCTGCATTACTACGCCTTCTACTTCGATACCTTCCGCCTTACCGAAACGCTTGTTGACATCCACGTTTTCTGTTTCCACACCACGACCAGCATCAGCGATGCCTGTCACTGTGATGCCAATCGGCAGCACGACGTCTGCCTGAAAACCGCGGTAGTTCTCGACCTCTGTAGAGAACTCAAGGATGGTACTCCCCGTACCTGTAGCACGAAGCGTACATTTCTGCGCTGTGACAATGTCCTCGGCATGTATTGCTAAAGCTGTCATGCCGAACAATCCTATTGTTAAAAGTATCTTCTTCATAATATGTTATTCTTCTGAATCAGTAATTATATTCATGAGGTTCACCACGTCACCCACATTGATGTCCGTGTCGCCTTCTGTGACGTTTGCCACTTCCTCGATAAACATGTCCGTTGGGTCACCCACTATGTGTGACATCAGCGTCACCACGTCACCCACGTTTACCTCGTTGTCGCCATTGGCATCACCCAGCTTGAACACACCGATGAGTCCGTTGCGGGTCTTTGCAGTGACTTCCGTTCCGTCGGCCATTGTCATGGAGATCTGGTTGATTTTCACTTGATGGCGGTGGCCTGTATCGATGGTGTCAGGCAGGAACACGTCAAACGTCAGCAGAGCCTGTGTGGCTGCTTCCGTCGTTCCGCCTATCATGGTGAAGTCCCACAGCTTGGCACCTTCCTCGATGATAGAGATTGTATCAACAGCCTCGCAGATCGTCACGGTGTAGTCTGTGGCTTTGTCACTCAACACATAGTCAGTGGGGTTAACCACCACTCCAGCGGGAAAGGTCAGTCGGATGTTCAGGTCTTTCACCACCTCCGTATTGACAAGGTTGATGGCATACTTCACCGTGGTGCCCGGCTTTCCATTCACAGTAGGCAGATAGTAGGTATATTCCGAGATGGCGGGCAAGTTGGGTTCGCCCGGTGAACTGGGATTGAACACAAACTTGGCATAGAAGTTCAGGTTCTCTTTGCCTACCGTGTAGCTGAACGAACGCAGGTTGGTGTATAGCTCACCGTTCAGATACCACCCCACAAAATCATAACCGCTGTTGGGGTATGCATAAAGGCTGTAGGTGTTACCCTCTAGGAAACGTCCCGTACTGCCGCTGTAGTAACCGCCGTCGGAGCATGTCACGGTGATGTTATGTCGCAGGACAGGGTCGTTGGGTTCGCCCGGTGAATTGGGATTGAACACACAATTTGCCGTCAGTGTATCGCCATCAACGGGTATGGTGTAGTAGAATGACGTGCTATTGGAAACGGCCTCGCCCTTACTGTTCGTCCAGCCAAGGAAGTTATAGCCACTCTCAACAGATGCGTACACATATACACTCGTTCCAGCCAGATAGCGTCCAGCGCCGCTGACCGAGCAGCCCTGCGTGGCTTTCAGCCCAAGTCGATAGTACAGCGTGGTACTGGGTTCGCTTGGCTCATTGGGGTTGCCGGGTGTGAAAGCGTAGTTGGCTATCAGCGTGTCGGTTCGCTCTGTATTCACGAAACCGAAGGACGTGGATGTGCTCAGGATGTTGCCTTTGGTGTCAGTCCAATTGAGGAAGGCATAGCTGGAGTTGACATACGCATAGACCGAAACGGTATTGCCTACGACATACCTGCCTTCTCCCGACACACTACCTGCATCACCAATATTCTTCAAAAGGACGATCCTTGAATACACGGTCGGTGGTCCAGGCTCAGATGGTGACGATGGGTCGAAGTCACCTTGGGCTTGGGCTGTAGCGTACCCCATGAGGTACGCCACAGCTATTAAAAGAAATCTTATCCTTTTCATAAACTGAAAATTAGATTTTCTACATTACTTATTTTACAATCACCTTGCTGGTCTTCTTTCCCTGACGGATGACATAGACACCAGCACCAAGGCGGCTTGCATCATTGCCCTGGAACTTGCCATCGACGCTATATATATCGGTCTTGGGGGAGTTTGCGGTCTGGTCAATCTTTTGGATGGCAGTGGGATTGTTCGCAACGAAGCTCAGGGTGAAGCGTGTATTGTCTGTTCCTGCCAGAGCGGAGAAGGTGTATGCGCCGTTGGTAATCTCTGTGGTTTCGCCTGTCTGGTTGTCTGTGATGAATACCTTTTCGGCATCGCAGCGGGTGACAGATATGGTGTAAGTACCATCCTGACCGGCATAGAATCCAAGCGCAACAAGACCTTCTCCCATCGGACGCTCGTTAATGGCATACCATGTACCCTCTGCATCTAAGGTATAAATCTGAGGCACACTGCCGTCCATGCTCATGAATTTGCTGGCATCGCAAGAGGTTTCGTATGTCATGCTTGCCTTTTCGTTCAGTACCACGCGTGTCATATCCTCCATCTCGCCATTGCTGACGGTGAGGTTCACTACTTGGCGCATCTGTGCTTCGGGTGCCTGCGCCTTCACGGCATTCTGGCTCTCGATGACAGAGGTCAGCTGACGACCTTGCAAGGGGAAGCCGATGGTATTGTATTCCTCGTTAGGACACTGAACAAAGAAGGCCTCGTTAGGACGGATGGCATAGTCATCGTCCGTCAGAGAGTAGGCGGTGTATGTGCTTTGGTCAGGATTCCAAACTGTAATAGGAGCGGTAAAGTTCAGGCAATGATTGTTGTAGAAGCACTGGTAGGGGTTGCCTACGAGGTTCCAACCCTTGTTGCTGGCCGTCTCGCTGGCGTTCACGTCAAGCGTCTTGATAAACTCAGTATTCCTCAGTGTGCCGTACTTATTTTCTGTATCGGCAGCATAAAACCATGTCCAAGAGGTATTATTCGTTTGGAAGATAAAACCTGTGCCTGCGGGAATGATACTTGTGCGGTCAACATTCTTCCAGTTACCAGACTTCCCGTTTGCGGCACGGCCAGCGCCATCGTAGTAGCGGATGGCATATTGCACTCCATCATCAGGCGTAATTCTCGATACATCCAAGTCGAAGGGTAAGGAGATGAAATACCACTTCTTTGCTTCAGTGCCGAAACTCAAAATGTTATCTCCACTGGCTGTGATGTTGTCACAGTTATTCAGCAATTGTCCTTTACTATTACTTGAGCCAGACACATTGACTTTTATGTTGTTGAACTTTTGTTCGTCATCTCCATTTATTTTCAAATAACAATCAAATGAACGAATCTCTATGCTTGGCTGTCCTCCAAAACGTTCATGGTTCAGTGTCAGTTTCCCACTAATGGGAATGAATTCTGTATCACTGTAGTCAAACGGCTCAATGGACTTGGCATTGTACCAATAGCTGTGCAGCTTATACTCGTTCACTAAATAGTGCGGCACTTGCAGGGTGACTTGCGTGATGTCGCTCAATGGATAAGTGCTGCTAATGGTGGTCACGGTGGGAGAGTTCAGCTTCACGGTCTTCAGTTTGCTACAATTCTGGAACACACCGTTCGCCAGCGAATACTGGTAGACGCTTAGTTCTGCCGTCTCCATGTTGGTGCAGTCTGCAAAAGCATACTGGCCTATGCTTGTCACACTCTGCGGAATAACCAAAGATGTGTATCCGCTTACATATTGGAAAGCACGCTCACCTATCGTTGTCAATGTTTCTGGCAAGGGCGAGTTTAACGAGTTGCATCTATAGAAAGCATAATCTTCAATGGTTTTCAGTCCTTCCGGTAGCGTGGTCTGCATACGCCAGCAAGTATTAAAAGCCGATTCTCCTATGGTCTCTAGCTTCTCAGGCATCACAGCCTCGGTGATAAATGCATCCTCATAGAATGTCTCGCTAGGTATCCTCGTCAGATTCTTTGGCAACACAAGTTTCTGGAGCCAAAACATGCGTTGAAAGCAGTAACCATAATCAGAACCTCCACAGAAGTCTGTCATGTCATCAGGCATTATCAGTTCCTTGACATGACTGTAAGCAAAAGCATATCTGCCAACCCTCTTCATGGTAGAGGGAAGATTGATATCCTCTACAAAGGAATTGTTGAACGCTTGATCACCAATGGTGGTCATTCCTTCGGGTAGCACCACCTTGTGTAGGAAGTTCATCGTGGTGTCGCTAGAGCTCACATAGAACTGTTTGGCGGGAATCTCCGTGAACTGTGCCTCGCTGAGATCCAGTTCCAAGAGCGTGGACATCATCTTGATTCTTCCCCAGTCGTCGTTGTTCATCGGTCCCTTCACTTTCAGTCGGCGCACATTCTTGATGTGGTCGGTATTATACAGTACTTCTGTGCCAAGGCTTCCTGGTTCTAAAAGGTTCACGGAGATTTGTTGCTTCGACATAACCCCCACATCATATAAACAAAAACCATAGTCATAGATAGTGTTATTTCCACCGCAAGTCCATGTAATTGTGTGTACTCCAGGCTCCAGTTCTTCAAAGAAACGGGTATGTGTTTTGTACGACGGATAATTGTAAAGTTGCTCACCATACAAGTTTCGAACTTCTACGCCATCAACTTCAACCTTAAACCAATAGCTACCATCTAATCCATATACCAACGTGGAAGGCTCATCAACCAAGACGGTGGCACTGATTGAAGACTGTCTATTATTATTAAGCTGCCTTAAAAAATATGAGCCTGTGGTGTAGTTTTTGTCAGGTAATGCCCATGTGTTCTGAGAGTTTTGTCCGTAGCTGCCGTCTGCCGTATAGAACAGGATCGGCCGCTCGTTCCACCATGGAGCCTGATAACCATTGGATATAGGAAGAGTCTTCCATAGTTCGTCGGCTGCATTGTTTAGTTCCTCATTTGTACTCGCTTCATCGGCATAAATGGCTTCATATTGGTCAATTAAGGAACCATACTTATCGGCCAGACAGAGACGGCTGTAGAGACGCAGTCTTGCTATATAGTCAAAACTTTCGTCCTCAGCAGGAAGTATCTTCCATACAATGTTGCTTGTGGCATCACCCCGCAAACAGTCGCTGCCTGACACGAAACCCATATATTGGCTTTCATCGTAATAGCTATAATTCGGTGTCTGGAAGGTATAGCCCCCATCAACTTCTGTGATTGAGAAATCTGTCTTTGATGAAGTGTTTGCCTGAATATCCCAGGAAGAGCGGTAGAAGTACATGTTCGCGTCAGTCAATTTGATAGTATAGTAGCCGTCATCAGTTGGCGTGATGGTCACTTTCGTGGCATGGCTACTGAATGGACGTGGGAAGATTATGTAGCTGCTAGCGGCAGCATTGTAATGCACTGCGTTGTCATAATCCACATTGTACAGATAATACTCGCCTCCATTCGTTAGTGTTACGGTGGGTTCTGTTGGCGCAACACGTTCTGTCGCCCAAGAGGTGAGCGAACACATGCTTGCCACTAAGGCAAGAACAAAAGTAGTAATCTTTTTCATTTGCTCAATTTGTTTAAGTGTTTAATAATTTGTTGTTAAGAGTTTCCTAAAATGTCTTCTGGGAACCCTGCCACTCAACTTTGGGCAAAAGAAAAGCGCAGGACTTCTCCATACGCAACTCAGGTCTAGGCCAACCTAACATATCCTATGGGAAGCCTGCGTTTAGATAGCAAGCCTCAGTGGATATGTTTGATAGGTAAGCTGTAATTAACAACAAACCTACCTTTGCTCGTTTTATCGTTTTCGAGGGCCTAGTTCGAGTTGCGAATTGAGCAAATAACATGTCGTGCATCCTACTCTTTTAGACGGAAGCACGGGGCAAAGGTACAAAAAAGAATGAGAAGTGAAGAATAAAAAGAAAAAAAATATAGAAAACACCCACTTTTTTCATCATTTTGCCCTTGATTTAGGTCAATAGAGGGCAAAATGGGGCATCGAGATGCAGAAAAGGGCAAAAGAAAACCTCCCTGCGAGGGGCGGAGAGGCTGGTATAAGATGTTTCTATTGATTACTTTCCGAGGATTAGTATTCTAGGAGGTCTAGTCCCTGACTGCGGTAAAAGGTAAACTTCTGGTCGCTCGAAAGGAGCGTGAGCCGCTCGGTGATGGCATGGGCGATGATGACGTGGTCGCTGGGGTCTCGGTGGTCCTCCGCCTCGTTGAGTTGGAGCTCGGCGTAGGTGAAGGCCGTGTCGCGTCGCAGTGGCAGGAACTCTATGCCGTAGTCCTGCTCGATGGAAGTGAGCATCTGCCTGGCCGTCTGCCAATGCTTGGAAAGCAGAGTCTTGTTGTTGAAATGCACAACAAGCTCACGTGCCGTCTCGAAACTGGCATAGGGCATGGTTTCCGGGTCGTCAAAGATGTCCCAGAATTCAAGTTCAGTCTCTTGCGGACTTGTTATCAATTCGATAACAGCACAGGTGTCAAGCAGTAGTCTTGTCTTTGCCATCTGTTAGTCTACGTAGTTTCTTAATCTTTCTTTCAACTTGGGGTCGGTGATGGTGATAGCCCCGGCATGAGCCACGGCAAATGCCATTCTCCTTGTCCTCGGAGTCTTCTTCGAGTTGATGGCGTAGTTTCTTGCCATCCTTGCCTTTTTTTCTTCGTTTGACATAATTATGCACAATAAAAGGTTTTATCGGCCGCAAAGGTACATAAATTTTACGATTTTACGATTTACTATTTGCTAATTTTTCAAAAAAAGAGGAAAAAACTGTGTGTTAATGGATATTTTTAAAGTAGAACAGGAACTAGAGATACTTGTTCATATAACTTTGCATTCGCTCTGAAGCTTCTGCGCGGGAGATAATGCGGCCTTCCGCGATGTCTGCTTCTGCGCAGTCTATACGAGCATTAAGCTCCTCAATGGTATAAGGCTGGGCTTCTTCCTTTCTCGCCTGTTCATAAAGATGATCAGCAAGCCAGCGTTTGTTGGCTGCTGAAAGGTCATATTTGAGAAGCATCTGCCACACATTCTGTAATGCTGTTGTACTCATATCTTGTATAAAAACGATAAAACGTGTAAAATCTCTTTTATTGAAGTCCAGAATCGAAATGCGATTGAGCCAATATTATGTCGTGCAACATCCTCTTTTTGAGGGAAGCACGGGGCAAAAGTAGGAAGAAATGGTGAATTGACAAAGAAAAAACAAGAAAAAGTGAAGATACGCCCCACTTTTTCATCATTTCGCCCTTGATTCAGGTCAACAGATGTCGAAAATGGGCATTGTGATGCAGAAAAGGGCAAAAGAAAACCTCTCTGCGAGGGGCAGAGAGGCGCAAAATTCTTAATTAAAGGCACAATGGATAAATAATAAATGATTGAGTCCACTTTAAAAAGTGCCATTTTTGAGGCTGCTTTCAGAAGCGCTTACGTTTTGCCCTGAAACAACATTAGAACTGAACTTTATGTCAGCAATGGCTCTTTGATTTTAGTCGCTACAACATAACGTTTGTTACAAAATGATAGGTTAAATCTTTACAAATACTTTTTAAAGTGGACTCAATAATGTATAATTGAAAATGTATAATTGATAATTGATCGCTCGACCTTTGGTCGCTTGATACTTCAAGAATGGATAATGGATAATTGATAATGTATAATGTTTCTTCTTTTATTCGAGATAGTATTTCCGCCGTTCCTCGGGAGTCAACTGCCGGGTCTTGAACCGCACGGTGGTCGAATCGATGATTTCCTGAAGGGGCGGGAAGTCCCAGAGTCTGATTGTCTCGTCTGCAGAAGCCGAAACGATGTATTTGCCGTCGGGGCTGAAGGAGGCAGAAAGGACATAGTCTGTATGCCCCTCCAAAGGGCTGCCCACCTGCTGACCAGTCTTTGCGTCCCAGATTCTGACCGTATGGTCCATAGATGCCGACACAATGGTTTTGCCGTCGGAGCTGAAGGAGGCAGAATAGACCCAGCTCGTATGCCCCTCCAAGGGGTTGCCCACCTGCTGACCCGTCTTTGCATCCCATATTCTGACTGTGTTGTCCCAGGATGCCGACACAATGTATTTGCCGTCAGGGCTGAAGGAGGCAGATTCGACACCGTCTGTATGCCCCTCCAAGGGGTTGCCCACCTGCCGGCCCGTCTTTGCATCCCATATCCTGACCGTCTTGTCAGAGGATGCCGACACGATGTATTTGCCGTCGGGACTGAAGGAAGCTGAATAGACATCGCTTGTGTGCCCCACAAAGGGTTCTCCCACCTGCTGGCCCGTCTTTACGTCCCATATCCTGACCGTCTTGTCATTAGATGCCGACACGATGTATTTGCCATCAGGGCTGAAGGAGGCAGAATAGACCCAGTCTGTATGCCCCTCCAAGGGGCTGCCCAACTGCCGTCCCGTCTGTGCATCCCAAATCCTGACCGTGTTGTCCCAGGATGCCGACACGATGTATTTGCCGTCGGGGCTGAAGGAGGCAGAATGGACAGTGCTTGTATGCCCCTCTAGAGGGGTACATACCTGCTGGTCCGTCTTTGCATCCCATATCCTGACCGTCATGTCCTGGGATGCCGACACAATGTATTTGCCGTCAGGGCTGAAGGAGGCAGATTCGACACCGTCTGTATGCCCCTTCAAGGGGGCGCCCACCTGCCGGCCCGTCTTTGCATCCCATATCCTGACCGTCTTGTCCCAGGATGCCGACACGATGTATTTACCGTCAGGACTGAAGGAGGCAGAACGGACATTTTTTGTATGCCCCTTTAAGGGGCTGCCCACCTGCAGTCCAGTCTTTGCATTCCAGATCCTGACCGTACTGTCAGCAGATGCCGAGACGATGAATTTACCATCAGGACTGAAGGAGGCGGAATTGACCAAGGATGTATGTCCCTCCAAAGGGCTGCCCACCTGCTGACCCGTCTTTGCATCCCAGATCCTGACCGTCTTGTCACTGGATGCCGACACAATGTATTTGCCGTCGGGGCTGTAGGAGGCTGACGTGACACGTTCTGTATGCCCCTTCAAGGGGGCGCCCACCTGCCGGCCCGTCTTTGCATCCCAGATCCTGACCGTATTGTCTAAGGATGCCGAGACGATGTATTTGCCGTCGGGGCTGAAGGAGGCAGAATTGACACCGTCTGTATGCCCCTCCAAGGGTTCGCCCACCTGCTGGCCCGTCTTTACGTCCCAAATTCTGACCGTCTTGTCTAAGGATGCCGATACGATGGTTTTACCGTCGGGACTGAAGGAGGCTGAAAGGACTATTTCTGTATGCCCCTCCAAGGGGTTGCCCAACTGCCGTCCCGTTTGGGTATCCCAGATCCTGACAGTACTGTCCCAGGATGCCGACACAATGTATTTGCCATCGGGGCTAAAACAGGCAGATTCGACCCCGTATGTATGCCCCTCCAAAGGTTTGCCCACCTGCTGGCCCGTCTTTGCATCCCATATCCTGACCGTCTTGTCCCAGGATGCCGACACGATGTATTTGCCGTCGGGACTGAAGGAGACGGAATTGACATAGTCTGTATGCCCCCGAAGTATAGCATTGTCATGCTGCATCGCCTTGCGTAAAGAACTTTCTGCTTCCACCGTATAGGGCCTATTGGGCGGCAGAGCCTGCAAAGCCAACAATCTTGCCAGATAGGAATCACCTTCATCGACTAATGCTGATGCCTTCTCGGCCAAAACACGCGAAAAATTCGTTTGATAGCCATCAACGGCAATCTGCAAATCCCTTGCCTGTCTCCAGATATACGCCGCCACGCCGAGGACGGCGAGGAAAAACAAGGCCACGATGGCGATAATTAAGTTTCGTTTGCGCTTCTGTTCGCGCTCAAAACGCCTCCAAAGGGTATCGAAGCGGACACCGAACATCTGGGCAACTGTCTTCACGACGGCGGCATCGCGACCCATCTCACCCACGTTGGCACCCAACAGCTCCTGATCTGCGGGGAGGTGGAGGATGGCCGACGGGAAACATTCCTCAGCGGGGTCGGCAGCGTGGGCGGTGCCCTCGATGATGAAAGGAATAATGAAATCCTTCTTGCCCATGGCAATGAAGGTCTCGATCTCCTTGTTCACCCATTCACTCTTTGCTGCGCGCGGCGAACAGACGACAATGAGGTATTTAGAGGCTTCCAGCGCATCGTGAATCTGTTGAGGAAGATTGCCGGGGTTGAGCTCGGAAATGTCTCGGAAGACGGGCCTAATATGGCGCGGCAGGTCTGTGCGCCCGTTGAGGTTGGACGGCAGCTTATAGTGCTCCAGCTTGTGCTGAAGCCATTTCGCCCAGCGCTCATCCTCGCGCTTGTAGCTGATAAACGCGTAGTATTCCTTTGGCTTTTCCATAATATAGAAGCCTGATAAATTACTTTTTCGCCCACAAAGATAGTGATTATTTCGCTATCATCAGCAAAATAATCGCGGAAATCACGATAAAGATGAATTTTTGCCCATTTTTTTTGGCTGATATACAGAATGATTGTACTTTTGCAGACAAAAGATACAGATTATGAACGCAACCACTCCATTATCCCCTGCACAGTATGAGGTTCTCAACCTTCTATCTGTCATTCATCGTGAAGACGACTTAGCCGACTTGAAATCCGTCATCGTGCAATTCCTTAATACCAGACTGCAGAATGAAATAGAGCGACTCTGGGAGAATGGGACTATAGACGAACAGAAAGTAGCTTCGTGGCAGCAAGAACACATGCGAACCCCCTATCGTATAGCTACATGAGCCGCCTCATCGTCCTTGATACCAATTGTCTTCTGCAATCCATCTCCCAGCGCAGTCCTTTCTATAAGGTATGGAAAGATTTCATAGATGGAGTCTATACCCTTTGTATCACTAACGAGATTCTGGAGGAATACGAAGAAATCATTTCCTCTCACATGTCATCTATAGCTGCGAGCATTGTTGTGGAGGCAATTCTTCGAGCAAACAACGTTTTAAGGGTTGATGCGCATTATCATTTCAATCTGATTACGGCAGATCCAGATGATAATAAGTTCGTGGATTGTGCCATCGTAGCCAATGCAGATTATATTGTCACAGAAGACACCCATTTTGACGTGCTACGGCACATACCATTTCCGACCGTCAACGTGAAGAGGTTGAAAGACTTTTACATTGAACTCTGCAATCAGCAAAAGTAGAAAAATATGATGGAAGAGGGAAAATGTAAGAGGGAAGAGGGAAGATTGATAATTTATAATGGATAATTGATAATGGATAATGGATAATTGATAATTGAAAATTGAAAATTGAAGGGACGCGGGGACGGAGACAACGGGACGTGTCGGCTACATCAAAGGGACATCATGGTGAAGACGAAGAGATGTATCGGCCGACACAAAGGGACATCTTGGCGAAGACAACGGGACGTCTTGACGAGGACAACGGGACATCTTGACGAGGACAACGGGACATCTTGACGAGGACAACGGGACATCTTGGCCACGGACACCTGTCACAATCAGCAGTCGCCCTCTTGGCGAACTAATAAGCAGGTATTCAGAATTCTTTTTAAGTAAGTATTCTGAATTCTTTTACATGATCTTTGTCTGTAGGTGAGTTCCCTCTTTTCGAGTTCTCCATCCGTAGAGATGTTAGAAATGTGCATCGAGGTATTCTCCCGTGTGGTCTGACACTCACTTACCGGTGAGAATGCGCTTGATGCTGTCGAGTTTGTTGAGGGCTTCGATGGGGGTGAGGCTGTTGATATCGAGACCGAGGATCTGGTCGCGAATCTGACAGAGGACGGGGTCGTCGAGTTGGAAGAAACTGAGTTGCATGTGGTCGGTCTCCGGCAGGTTGCCGATCTTGGCTCCTGTGCCCAACCCTTCGCGGTCGGCGCTGCTCTCTAACTGCTTCAGTATCATCTCGGCACGTCGCACGATATCTTTGGGCATTCCTGCCAACTTGGCCACATGGATACCGAAGCTGTGCTCAGAACCTCCGGGCTCCAGCTTGCGCAGGAAGATGACCTTGCCGCGCAACTCCCGCACACTGACATTGAAGTTCTTGATGCGGGCGAAGTGGCGTTCCATCTCGTTCAGTTCGTGGTAGTGCGTGGCGAAGAGGGTGCGGGCGTGTCCGCGCTGACATTCGTGGATATATTCCACGATGGCCCAGGCGATGCTGATGCCGTCGTAGGTGGAGGTGCCTCGGCCCAGCTCATCGAAGAGGATGAGGCTGCGTTCGCTGAGGTTGTTCAGGATATTTGCGGCTTCGCTCATCTCCACCATGAAGGTGCTTTCACCTATAGATATATTATCGCTCGCGCCCACGCGCGTGAAGATCTTGTCGGTCCATCCGATACGGGCGCTCTCGGCCGGCACGAAACAGCCGCACTGCGCCATCAGGGTGATGAGGGCCGTCTGGCGCAGCAGGGCGCTCTTACCTGCCATGTTAGGACCGGTGATGATGAGGATCTGCTGGTTCTGTGTGTCTAAGCGCACGTCGTTGGCAACGTATCTTTCGCCGATGGGCAGCTGACACTCGATGACGGGATGGCGGCCCTGACGGATGTCGATTTCAGTACTCTCATCGACGACAGGACGGATATAGTTGTGCTCTGCTGCGGTGAGGGCGAAGCTCAACAGGCAGTCGAGTTCGGCAATGAGTGCGGCATCCTGCTGGATGGCGGCGGTGTACTCTGCCACGGTGCTGACGAGCCCGGCGAAGAGCTGGGCTTCCAATGCCAGGATATTCTCCTCGGCACCGAGAATCTTCTCCTCGTATTCCTTCAGCTCCTGGGTGATATAGCGCTCGGCATTGACCAGGGTCTGCTTGCGAATCCAGTCTGCCGGCACCTTGTCCTTATAGGTGTTACGGACCTCCAGATAGTAACCGAAGACATTGTTGTAGCTGATTTTCAGGCTCTGGATACCGGTCTGTTCGGATTCCCGCTGCTGGATCTGCAGGAGGTAGTCCTTGCCGTTGTAGGCAATCTCGCGCAGTTCATCCAACTCTCGATTGACTCCGTTGGCAATGACGCCTCCCTTCTGTACCAGCAAGGGTGGGTCGGGTTGCACCTCACGGGCGATGCGATCGCGGATGGTGGCACAGGGATTCAGTTGCTCGCCGATGCGTTGCAAGGAGGGTTGACTGGAGGCCAGACAGGCATTCTTAATCGGTTCCAGGGCCTGCAGCGCCACCCGCAGCTGAACGATGTCGCGCGGCGAGACACGTCCCACCGCCACCTTGGAGGTGATGCGTTCGAGGTCTCCGATGAGATGCAACTGTCCGCCCACGAGTTCGCGGAACTCCGGCTCGCGGAAGTAATGTTCCACGATATCCAACCGGCGGTTGATCTGCAACGTGTCGCGCAGAGGGAACAGCAGCCAGCGATGCAACATACGCGCCCCCATAGGCGTCGTGGTGCGATCCAGCACATCCAACAGCGAACGCCCCCCTTCGTTCATAGGTTGCAGCAATTCGAGGTTACGGACGGTGAACTTATCCAACCGCACATAGCGTTCTTCCTCGATGCGACTGATGGTGGTGATATGCTGCAACTGGGTGTGCTGCGTCAGTTCCAGGTATTGCAGGATGGCACCGGCAGCGATGATACCGGCCCGCAGATGATCAATACCGAAGCCTTTGAGGTTCTTCACCTCAAAATGGTGGGTCAGCTTGTCCATGGCTGTCTGGGTGGTAAACACCCAGTCATCGAGTTCAAAGGTGACGTACTTTGTGCCGAAACAGCCCTGGAACAACCCCTTGCGCCCCCGCTCATACAACACCTCCTTGGGTGCGAAGTTTCCCATGAGCTTGTCGGCATACTCCGCCGTACCCTCGGCCACCAGCCACTCGCCCGTAGAGATATCAAGGAAACTGATTCCCACGAGGTCTTCTTTCATGAAGTGAATGGCTGCCAGGAAGTTGTTTTCGCGGTAGTTCAGCACCGTATCGCTCATTGCTACGCCAGGCGTAACCAGTTCGGTGATGCCCCGCTTGACGAGTTTCTTCGTCAGCTTGGGATCTTCCAACTGGTCGCAGATGGCCACCCGGCGCCCGGCCCTCACCAACTTGGGCAGATAGGTGTCGAGGGCATGATAGGGGAATCCGGCCATGGGAATCGGCTCATCGGCTTTGCCGCCATTATTGCGCTTGGTGAGGGTGATGCCTAAAATGTCTGCCGCCTCTGTGGCATCTGTGGAATAGGTTTCGTAGAAGTCTCCGCACCTGAAGAGCAGGATTGCATCCGGGTGCTTTGCCTTCAAGTCGAAGAACTGTTTCATCATTGGGGTGACATCAGCCATGAGGGTGGAGTTTAGAGTGGAGGGTTTCGGGTTTAGAATGCGCAAAGGTACAAAAAAGTTTAAAGTCCAAAGTCCATAGTTCATAGTTTTTTTCCGCAGAGGCACCATTTTATGACATTTTCCACTCTTTTGGCAGTCCGCAGACACCTGAAGGGACAAAAAAAAGCAGCTCATCTCACGATGAACCGCTTCAAGCTATGAACAAATCTTGTTGAATTTTTCAGAATAACGTGTCGGTACTCTCATGTACTTTTGCCTTCCAGTCGCATCACTGCGGCGGCATGGCCGCTATTCTGACAATCAATTTACCTTAACTAACTTACCTAAAGTTGAGTAGCAAGTGCTACTCGGGATGAAAACCTTTAAAACTAACCTAATACCATGAAAAACCGTATATCTTTGAGTCTCGCGCTCGAGACGTCTTTTCTGTTTGACGGTGCAAAGGTACGGACTTTTTGTGTAATATGTACACTTTATCCAAATCTTTTTTCTCTTTTTTGCCAAAAACTTGATTTTCCTTGACGTACGTCAACAGAAATGAGGTCTTTTGCTTTCATTTCATCTCGAAATGATGCACACAGGCCCTTTCAGACCGGCGGGCATGGGAGACCAATTTTCGTAGGTCGAACGGCGATAATTGATGTCCACGACATTGATGTCCTCGAACTTCCTCCAGGGCACCTGCTGCCGGTCGAGCGCCGCAATATGGTTGGCAGGCAGGTTGGTGACTTCGATGCGCAGAAGGTTCTTCCCTTTCCGCAGAACGCCTTCGGGCAGTGGCAACACGAAGGGTACGGCCCACGCACAGCCGATCTCCTTCTCGTTCACGCTGACGCGTGCGCTCTCCCGGACGTCACCCAGGTCTATCTGCCAGAGTCGCTGCGCCTGTTCTTCGGAGTCGATATTAAATGTACACTCATAGACTCCAGTGCCCATCAGTTCTGCGAACTGCTGGCCGAGTCCCTCCCACGTGCTCAGGGAATCAAGGCGGAAAGATTCAGCCACCGCAGGAGTACTGTCCATGAAGGTGAGGTTCCAGCCACGGATGAGGAAAAGCGTATCCGGCTCAGCGCCAGTGACAGTAACGTGGCTGTCTTCCACCAGGGTGCTGCCTGGCGCGCCCGCCGACGTGTTGTTCTCAGTCCATAGCAGCCGCGACTCTCCGGAACGGAGCCGGACGCGGAGCTGTCCGTCGTGAACCTCTGCTGCATAAGGTGCGGAAGAAATCATGGGATCGATCCAGGTGGCCCTGCTGAAGTCGACAGCGAGGGGAACGATTGCATCCACGTCGTGCGGCGTGAGGTTGGCGATGAAGTAGTGATGGGAGGTGGCACCCGCCGGTGCAGCCGAAGGATGTGAGCGGCGGATCATTTTCAGGCCCAGTTCCGTCTTCATGGACTCGGGTCTTGCCACCTGCATCAAAGCCTCAGCCGTCAGTTCGCGGATGATGCGCGCCCCCTTAGCTTCCAGGGCCTGCAAGTGTTGCCGGACGGCCTCCGACAACCGGCAGTCGCCAGGGATGATGAGTGCGCGATAGGTCGTACCTGCTGCCGTGCGCAAGCACTCGCCATCGAAGGTCGTAGTGAGCAGATAGCGCTCGCTGATGTAGTCACTATCAAATCCCAAAGAGTCTATAATAAGGATCGCGCGTATGAAATCCGCCGCCTTTGTGGCCATCGAATGGATGTCGAATTGCATCAATCGCTGCTGCGTTTGCTGATGCCACATATCGCGAACGGGCAAATAGACCAGAAACTCGTTGTCAGGTTGCCCCCACTGCAGGAACCGCTGACAGCGCTCTATGTACTGCATCAGGTAGCCGGCATCGCGCCAGATGGTGTTTGTCGGCGACATGTCGACCGAAGCGTAGAACTGCCATCCGGGCCAAGCCTCGTCCTTGGGCGAGAAGCAAGTGCCGTGGAACAGCATCCGGTTGACACCCGCACAGAACATCAGGTCTAAATCGGGTTTCATCTGCGACAGGCTTGTACGGAAATGTTCTGTCAGCCAGGTGAAAGTCTCGGCGCTGGTGAGCGCCTTCCCGGTAATGTGTGCTGCCGACGAAGCATACTTCAGCATGGAGAAGTCGGCATCGTTCTTTCGCGTCTTACCCGGGTCTTTACGAAGGCCCTTGATGTTGAAATCCGTCAGCCCAAAGCCTTCAATCTCAGGAATGTCCACGGCCGCATATACATCAATGAGGTTGGCAGGAGAACCATGAGCCTGGTTGCGCACCATCGTCCCGTGGGCGTGAGCCCACCGGGTCCATTGTTCCGTGAAGTTCTGTAACAGCAATTCTCCCATCGTCTCGCGATAGTCGCTCACGACGTCAGCATCGCCGTCGATGAACGCCGGCAGCCGGTCTTCCAGCCGATAGCCCCGCCGTTGTGCAAACTCCTCAAGCAATGTGGGTGTCCAGTCGGCACCATAGACTTCATAGCTGTCGTTGAAGAGGGTGGCGGGCCAGGGAGTGCCCGTCTCGGTGAAGGCATCGTCGATACGCTGCAAGTAGTGCGCAACAGCAGTGGAGTCGAAGTGGTCGATGACCCATCCTTCTCCGCCAGGCGCCGCACGCTTCACCCGTTGGCGTGTACGGCTCTCGAAGAGGGCGATAACCCTGCGGCGGGCTGCATCGGAGGTCGGGAAATCACGTTGAAGGATGAGCTTCGCCACATCCTTCTCTGCCCTCGGAGCTTCCAGACGCAGCCGGCCAACGTCCTCGCGGCTGACGATGGTATCCACCACCACCAGCTTGCAGGCCGCCTCTTCCATCGGAACTTCAGGACCGCCGAAGGGCCAACCTGTTCCGCAGCTCATATCCACCTGGATGCCCAAGCGGTTGCCTTCCTCGATGCAAAAGCGCAACAAGTCCATCCACCGGGTAGAAAGAAAGGGAACGTTGTGTTGCTCATTACCTTTTACACCATAAATAGGAGTAATTTCCACGGTTCCGATTCCCTTGGAGGCATATTGTTCCATGTTCCATCGCAGATTCTCCTCATCTACGGCCGAGCCCATCCACCACCAGCGCGTTCCCGCTCTGGCGGTAGATACCTCCTGTCTCTTACGTACGTTCACGCGGCTAACGCTGGCTTCTTCTATCGCCTCGGTGTTGAATTCCCCCCGATCCTCCTCCACATCAATATCTTCGAAGGTGAAATGGTGGAGCCGGTATTTATCCGAAGCGCCAATGTCGAGAAAACGGCGGCAGCGCATCCGAATGTCTCGGAGGGTGATATCATGGCACTGCGACAGTGGCATATCCTCCCGCTCGCCCGGTTGGAAGAACTGCGTCCAAGGACGGATGAAAAGGAAACTGCCACAGGAACCCGTCATGCGTTCCACGCGTAGCTGTTCGTAGTGTTGGGGCGTATCGGGGCGCATCTTCAGCCAGAGCACACGGCTGGCATTTTCCACATGACAGTCGCGCAGGATGATGTTCTTATCATGCAGACTCTCGCTCCCCAGGGTAAGGCATCCGTGCACGAAGCCGTAGTGACAATGCTGCACAATGACATTCTCTGTGGGACCATTCTCCGGCTGCCGGTCTGCCCATACACCCTTACCACCCTTGATGACCACAGCATCGTCGTTCACACTGATGTCGCATCCATGCACGAGCACATCGCTGCAGACATCAATGTCCAATGCGTCGCTACTGGGAGCCTTGGAGTCTGCCGGCTCATGGGGTGCATAGATGGTGCAACCGATGTATTTCACACGGTGACAGCGATAGAGGTGGTTAGTCCAGAAGCCGCTGTTGATGAGGTGCACATCTTGTACTTGCACGTCGTTGCTGTTGGAAATATACACCAACCGAGGGCGCAGTGCCTCCAGATTGGTGCATTCAGGATTGAAGCGGCGGCGTATCCAGAACTCTTCCCAGAAGCGCAGCCCGTTGCCATCGATGGTACCCTTGCCGCTAATAGTGAAGTGATCCACACTGTCTGCATTCACCAACGCCGCAAAATAGTCTCGTGTCTGACCCTCGATGCGGGTCTGCAACAACGGATAATGCTTGATGGCATCGATGCCCTTCAGCCTGCCACCCTCCTCGATATGCAGATGCGTTCCTTTCTTAAAGAACAGGGCACCTGTCAGGAACGTGCCGCCAGGCACCACCACCACACCTCCACCATCAGCCGACGCCCGGTCGATGACGGCTTGAATAGCAGCTGTCTGAACGAGGGTGCTGTCGGACACGACACCATAGTCCGTCAGGACATAACGGGTGCCTAACTTAGAAACATCGATGCGGCTGGTGTCTGCAAACCAACTGCTGATAGGCGTGCCGTCGGGCCAACAATCGTCCCGGCTCACGGCCACTGCCATGTGCGCTACCGCGCACAGAATGACAAATAAAAATAGTCTGTATCTCATCATGATAGCTTTTTCGGGGGCAAAGTTAAGAAAAAGTTTAGAGTTAAGGGTATAGAGTATCGTGAAAAGTGGCTTCAGCCAAAGAAAAAGTGAAAAAATGGCGTTGAGGGCGAAAAAATATCTAAGCTCCCGGTCCTTAACTCCAAACTTTTTCCTAACTTTGCCCCCACAAATCCCCCAACCCTATGAAGACCAAACTCTTTTCTTTGATAACAGCGTTTCTCTGCTTCCTCCCGACCTACGCACAATCCACGGCCGAAGAGGTGCTGGCCACTGCGCGAAAGGTGAACGACTACTTCATGCAACAGAACCCCGACCCCACCCTGCCGACCAACGTAGGAAAAGTGAGGCCCAGCCAGCTTTGGACGCGTGCAGTGTACTACGAAGGACTGATGGCTCTCTACGCCATCGACCCTTCGCCTGTTTACCTCGAGTATACCGACCGCTGGGGCGAGTTCCACGGCTGGAAACCGCGTGATGGCGTTCTGACAAAGGATGCCGACAATCAGTGCTGCGGACAGACCTACCTCGACCGCTATATGATGACGTCGGACCGGAAGATGATGGAACACGTGCAAGAGAACCTCGAACTACAGATGCAGACCAAAATAGGATGGTGGACCTGGGTCGATGCCATTCAGATGAGCCTGCCCGTCTATACGAAAATGTATCGCATTACTGGCGACAGCCGTTATGCCGACCATGCCATGAAAATGTACACATGGACGCGCGACAGTCTGGCGGGCGGACTTTTCAATGAAGAGGAAGGACTCTGGTGGCGCGATAAGGACTATGTGCCGCCCTACAAGGAGGCCGACGGCAGCAACTGCTATTGGAGTCGCGGCTGTGGTTGGGCCTACGTGGCGATTATCAAAGCGATCGAAGACTTCTGTTCGCGTCCGATGACTGAAGAGATGAAACGCCATTATCAGCTGCTGCTCAATGACTTTCTCAGCATGAGTGCCGCCCTGCTGCGCTGCCAACGTTCTGATGGTCTCTGGAATCCCAGCCTCATCTGCCCCACGAACTACGGCGGCAAGGAACTCACCGGCTCCGCGCTTTTCCTCTGCGGAATGAGCTGGGGAATCCGTCATGGGCTCCTCCCGGCCGAAAGCTACCGACCAGCCTGTGACCGTGCGTGGAGCGCTATGTTCACTGACTGCGTCCACCCCGACGGTTTCCTCGGCTACGTACAGGGAACCGGCAAGGAACCCGCCTCCGCCCAGCCCGTCACGTATGACCGTCACCCGGATTTTGAAGACTTCGGTACCGGCTGTTTCCTCCTTGGAGCTGCGGAGTACTACCAGCTACTCATGCTCCAGTAACCGACGGGGTTGCCGGTGGATTCAGATTCTTTATCAGTGTGAGGATATTCTTGCCGTCCTCGCGCTCATAGTTGATGCTGTCCATCAACTCGCGTACCAACAGAATTCCCAGTCCGCCAATCTGACGCTCTTCGGCCAAAAGGGTTGTATCGACCTTCTCCTTTGAAGTGGGGTCAAAGGCGACTCCGGAATCAATAATCATCATCTTGATGCGATGGGCATTGGACATCAGGCGGACTTCAACGGTACCCTCGGTGCCAACGGGGTAGGCATAGTTGATTACATTGACAACCGCCTCCTCTACAGCAAGCCGCAACTTGCGGGCATGTGTCTTCTCGATGCCCATTTTCTGAGTTGCCGACTCCATGAAGCTACTGAAACGCGTTACTTCATGAACATCGTTCTTCAAGATTAGCGACTCTGACATCGTGTATTCATAAAGTTGAGGCGTATAGCAGATGGCAAGCATTGTCAGATCGTCGCTCTGTTCGGCTTCTCCCACAAACTGATGCACCCGTTCGTTGAAAATATTCAATATCTGCTGGGGCTTCAGCTGATCTTTAGCACACTCTTCGAGTACAGCTTCTATGCGTGTCATGCCGAATTGCTGATGATCTTTATCCATAGCCTCCGCCAGCCCGTCGGTATAGAGGAAGATGGTGCTGTCTGGTAACATCTCCATCTGTTGCACACCATATTTCTTGTCGTCGAACACGCCAACAGGGATATTGGGATTACAGTCGATGACTGAATAGTGGGAATCATGGATGACATAGGGTACATCGTGACCAGCATTGCAGTAACGCAGATGGCCTGTGGGCAAGTCGAGCACACCGATAAATATCGTGACAAACATGTTCGAGTCATTGCCTTGGCACAAGGTCTCGTTGAGGGTCTGCATAATGTGACCAGGATTACTATTGTGGGCAGCAGCAGAACGGAACAAGGCATGAGTCACTGCCATCAGCATTGCCGAGGGTGCTCCCTTGCCGCTCACATCACCGATGAGGAAGTATAGCTTCTCATCGCGGATAAAAAAGTCAAAGAGGTCTCCCCCCACTTCACGGGCAGGTTCCTGGGTGCCACAGATATTCACGTCATCCTGATGCAGGTCGTTGCGGGGAAGCATGCTCTGCTGAATCATACTGGCAACGCGCAACTCGCCTCCGATGCGTTCTTTTTCAGCATTTACCCTGCGCAGTCTCTCCAGATTGCGCGAGCTACGGTAGACGATGAATCCCGCAAAAATCAGACCAATCATCAATGGGAGCAACAATGAAATGCGCATTCTTCGCAACTTGCCGAAGACTGCGTCGTCATCCAACACATTGATGAGTATCCAGTCTGTCTGTCCGCCAACGTTCAAAAAATACACATGTTTCTTCTTACCATCGTCTCCCTTCATGACGACGTAATCGGTCTGAACACTTAGCTGCTTCAACTGTTCAAGTGCCACATTGAATAACGGGCCTTGCTCGCCCGCCAACAAATTGTGGCGGCCTGTCACCAGAAAACGTTTTGTGGAGGAATAGACCCTTCCCTGGTTCACGACATGGTCTAACCAGTCCAGCGAAAGGTCTGCATCTACAACTGCGGCTATTTTGCCGTGGGAGTCGCGAACGGGCATGCCATAGGTGGTAATCTTCATCTTTGCACCTTCCTTGTCCCAATAAGGCTCGCACCAGTGACCACGACCTGTAGATATAGGAATCTGATAGAACTCCATTTGTGTGTAGTCATGATGGAGTGAACCCAATTGCATTGACTCTATAGTCCCATCGCTACGGCGCACAGAATACGGCTCGTACAAACGGCCTTCTTGGGGAAAATAGTAAGGAACGAATGAGACAGAACTACCCATAATGGCCGGATTATGCTCCACCAATTGATACGTCAACCTTAACAACGAGTCTGGATCTGCCAAATCATCCGTCACTACCCAAGCCATGTTTTCCACAGTGACCTCCACCTTAGCCATTTGGTTGCGGATGCTGAGAGAGATCGCATTCATCTCCCGGTCCATCAGTCGCCGCACCGTCCGCTCAATGATGTTCTGGGCAAAGTAGTACAGCACTCCAGTCGACAACTCCAACAGCAGTGCTGCAACAACGATGATTGTCAGGCTGGTATTAGCTTTTATGAGGTTCCTGAACTGGGTCCACCAGTTGCTTTGGGCAGCTTTCTTTGACATTCGTCTTTTCGTTATTTCTGGTCGTAGGCGTGCTTGGGGTAATCGACAGTGTAATGAAGACCGCGGCTTTCCTTGCGCTCTATGGCCTGTCGGGTGATGAGGTAGCCGACGTTGACCATATTACGGAGTTCACAGATGTCCTTAGAGGCTTTCACCCGCTTGAAGAGTTCCTCTGTCTCTTCGTATATGATGTCCAGACGGGTCCAGGCACGATGCAAGCGCAGGTCGCTTCGGACAATGCCGACATAGTTCGACATAATTTGTCCGACCTCTTTCATATCCTGTGCTATAAGCACCTTCTCCTCATTGGTCATCGTCCCTTCATCGTTCCACTCGGGGACCTGCTCATTAAAGGTATATTCGTCGATGTGAGCGATGGAGTGCTCTGCGGCTTTATCAGCATATACGACGGCTTCGATGAGGGAGTTACTGGCCAGACGATTTCCACCATGCAAACCGGTACAGGAACATTCGCCGACAGCGTAGAGACGGTGGATGGTCGACTGTCCGTTCAAATCGACCTTAATACCGCCGCACATGTAATGGGCACAGGGCACCACCGGAATATACTGCTTCGTGATATCAACACCTATACTCCGACATTTGGCATAAATATTGGGAAAGTGATGTTTGGTCTCCTCTGGATCCTTGTGGGTGACGTCAAGACACACGTGATCGATACCGTGAATCTTCATCTCCTTGTCTATGGCTCGGGCAACGATGTCACGGGGAGCGAGAGAGAGGCGCTTATCGTACTTCTGCATAAACTCTTCGCCATTAGGCAGTCGCAGGATACCACCGTAGCCGCGCATGGCCTCCGTGATAAGATAGGCGGGATGGGTCTCAGAAGGATTGTAGAGCGCAGTGGGGTGGAACTGCACGAATTCCATGTCCTTCACGATACCTTTAGCACGATAAACCATCGCAATGCCATCCCCCGTTGCAATATTAGGATTTGTGGTGGTGGCGTAGACGGCACCCGTGCCTCCTGTTGCCATCAGGGTGACACGTGAGAGGAAGGTGTCAATTTTCTGGGTGTCGGGATCAAGGACGTAAGCACCATAGCACTCAATGTCCGTCATGTGGCGATTCACCTCGCGACCTAAATGATGCTGAGTGATGATTTCCACAGCGAAGTGGTTCTCGAGAACGGTGATACGCTTATTGCGACGAACGGCACGAATGAGTCCCTGCTGGATCTCATGGCCGGTATCATCGGCATGATGAAGGATACGGAATTCACTGTGTCCCCCCTCACGATGGAGGTCGAACTCCCCGTCCTCATTGCGGTCGAAGTTCACGCCCCACTTCACCAGGTCGGCAATGCCCTTAGGTGCATTGCGCACCACCTGTTCTACGGCTGCTGGATCGCTGATGAAATCGCCGGCAACCATCGTGTCGTGGATATGTTTCTCGAAGTTGTCCACCTTGAGGTTGGTGACACTGGCAACGCCGCCCTGTGCCTTGTCGGTATTCGCCTCGTCGATAGTGGTCTTGCAGATGAGCGCTACCTTGCCCTTGCCGCTCTGAGCGACCTTCAGTGCATAACTCATTCCGGCCACGCCCGAGCCAATAATGAGGAAGTCGAATTTGCGAATCACGGTTTATATCTAATTATGGTTTATAAGACTAGTATTCTGCTGCCGAACGGCTTATTTCGAAAAACAGCAACTTAGGAGTGACCATAAGTTGCTGATTTTCTGCGTGGACCAGCTAGGGCTTGAACCTAGGACCTCCAGATTATGAGTCTGTTGCTCTAACCAACTGAGCTACAAGTCCATCGTTTGTGGCTGCAAAAGTAGTGCAAATTCGGCGAACTGCCAAATAAAATGCCAACTTTTTGCTATCGGAGGCGTTTTGCAGTGTGAAATATGGCTGTTTCGTCGGTTTTTGACTACTCTTCAAGGGTGTCGAGGTGCGCGAGTGTTTGCAGTCGTCGCATGGCGGCTGCATCGTCCTTAGGACAAATCATAAGCACGCCCTCCTGTTCAGTAATAACATAATTATCGAGCCCACTGATGACAGCCAGATGACCACTGGGCAGACGAACGATGTTGCCTGAAGCATTATCGAAGAGTGCATCACTGTGCAGGCAGACGTTGTCGCGACCGTCAACGTGGATATCTGTGGGAGGAACAGGGGTATTCTTGCGCTGAGAGTAGACGGCGTCGGTACCTACTGTCTGCCAAGTACCTATATCAGCCCAACCGAAATGACAACGCTGTACGTAGCGGTGCTCTGTGTGTTCGAGTAGCGCATATTCCAGCGAGAGGTTGGGCAGAGCAGCATAGCAGGCGGGTGCAATGTCCGTGGTGGCGGTGGAGCCCAGATTGATGAGTTCCGGGAAGTCATCACGGTACTCCGGCACGTGCTTAATGATATTGTTTATCATGTAGGGTGCACCAAAAGCAAAGAGACCCGTATTCCACAGGAATTCTCCACTCTCCATAAAGATGCGAGCGAAGTCTTCGCCAGGTTTCTCGGTGAAGGCTTTCACCTTGAAGATATTGGGCGAGCGACGGGCCGGCTCGCCGATTTGCACGTAACCATAGCCCGTCTCTGGGCGAGTGGGGCTGACTCCAAGGGTTATCACTCCTTCGTTCGAACTGACGATTTCCAGAGCGTGGAGGATGTCCTGTTCGAAAGCATTCTTGTCGAAAATTTCCTGGTCTGAAGGAGAAACAATGATTCGGGCATCAGGACAAATGTTGGCGATTGCACTGGTTCCCCAAGTGACAGGCGCCAGCGTGCCGCGACGAACGGGTTCTGCCAGAATCTGGTGGCGCGGCAACTGCGGCAACTGCTCGTGTAGCAGTGGCAGGTAGTCAACCTGAGTGGAAACGAAGATATTTTCAGGTCTTATGAACTCTGCAAAGCGGTCGTAGGTCTGCTGGATTAGTGTTCTACCGGTACCTGTGAAATCAAGATATTGTTTTGGGGTTTTCTCTCGGCTGGTAGGCCATAGTCGGCTACCGAGTCCTCCTGCTAATATGAGGCAATAATTGTTTTCTGTTTGGTTCATGTAACGTGATTTTGTTCGATATTTTTGGCTAAGGTACGTTGTTTTAATCATTCTTGCAAACTTCTTGAGTTATTTTTGTAGAAAATGAAGAGTTTTTCAGAGAAAATAACTACTTTTGCAGAGTCAAGGTGTCAAACCTCGTCAAAATCCTACGAAAATGGACGTAAGAATAGAAGAAAGTTGGGGGCGACGCTTGTCCCCAGAATTTGCGAAGCCCTATTTCGCCGAATTAGCGGCTTTCGTACGTCAGGAATACGGTAGCGGAGAGTGCTATCCTCCAGGACGTCTTATTTTCAATGCCTTTGCTCAGACGCCCTTCGAGCAAGTAAAGGTCGTCATCCTGGGACAGGACCCCTATCATGAACCAGATCAGGCAATGGGACTGAGTTTCTCGGTTCCTGATGGAGTCGAACTACCACCTTCGCTGAAGAACATTTATACCGAAATCCAAAGCGAGTTCGGACGGCCAGCCCCCCAGTCAGGCGATCTCACACGATGGGCTCATCAGGGTGTGTTGCTGTTGAATGCCACGCTCACCGTGCGTCGTGGACAGGCAGGTTCTCATCAACGTCGGGGTTGGGAAGTTTTCACTGATGCAGCCATTCGTGCTCTGGCAACAGAGCGTGAGCATCTGGTATTTCTGTTGTGGGGAAGCTATGCGGGCGCTAAGGCTCAGTTCATAGATGCCCAACGCCACCTCGTCCTGCGTTCAGCCCATCCCTCTCCCCTCTCCGCCTATCGTGGGTTCTTCAACAACCATCACTTCCAGCTTTGCAATGATTATTTAATAAGGTGCGGTCAGACACCGATAGAATGGTAACATAAGCCCTTGAACTCTTAAACTCTTGAACCCTTAAACCCTTAAACTTGAAACAAATCCCAATCCTTGACATCGGAGGCATATTGATTTCTACCTCCATCATCACTGAATATTTCTGCTGTGACTTGTCTGCCTGCGGCGGTGCCTGTTGCATAGAGGGCGATGCAGGAGCTCCCGTAACCCTCGACGAGGTGAGTGAAATCGAAGCTCTGCTGGACGACACTTGGCCACTCATGTCTGCCCAAGCACAAACCGTCGTTGATCGTCAGGGGGTGGCCTACAGAGACCCTGAGGGCGAACTCGTCACCTCCATCGTAGGCGGCAAAGACTGTGTCTTCACCTACTACAATTATCCCCCTTATACCGTCGAGGAGCTCCCTGCTGGCTGCTGTCTCTGTGCCTTAGAGCGTGTCTGCCGGCAACGTCAGTCATCTAAAGATCAGAGTCATATCGAGTCACAACAACACACACAGGAGGAGCGTGCCCCCTTCATGAAACCTATATCCTGCGCCCTCTACCCCATTCGCGAAAAACATTTCGCTGGCGGCCTCATCGGACTGAACCTCCATCGTTGGGCCGTCTGCGATGCAGCCTTCCGGCGCGGCCGCGAACTCAAGCTCCCCGTCTATCGCTTCCTCCGCGACCCCCTCATCCGACGTTTCGGGCTATCGTGGTATACAGAACTTGAAACCGTTGCTGCCGAGTTCTTCAAATAACTATTTCCTCCCTTTCATTATTCTCTTGAAAACATGAAGTCGGTTTTCTCTGAAAAGATGGCCATCATACTTGTTTGATTCTTTTTTTGAATGCAAAGTATATCATCACGGGCAAGAATACTTATTATCGAACGTCAATTTAATAGTTTTTAACTTCATAAACATCTTTTTTCTATGTCCTTTCATAGGAAATGAGTACTTTTGCGCCCTTGAAAGTAATATCCATCATTATGAAAAGACTCATCATTCTTCCTTTATTCTTCCTGCTACTTCCGGCCTATGGTTTGGCAGAAGATTTCGACCGCGACGCCTGCACCAGCATTATGGTGGGCAAGAAGGCATCGACGGACGGAAGTGTCATCACCAGCCACACCTGCGATTCGTGGTATCGCACGTGGATGAATATTGTCCCGGCCCAGGACTATCCACGAGATACCGTCTTGAGCATTTACGAAGGTACAATGCACACTGAGCACATTACCGACCGCACGGGAGTGAAAGAGCGAGGACAGATACCGCAGGTCCGCCATACCTTCCGCTACTTCAACACCGCCTATCCCTGTTTGAACGAACACCAATTGGGCATTGGAGAGACAACCTACGGTGGCCGAGACACCTTGGAAAACAAAGCTGGATTGTTCATGATTGAGGAACTGGCCCGTGTGGCATTAGAACGATGCACCACGGCCCGTGAAGCCATCAGACTGATGGGCCAACTCATCAAGGAATACGGCTACGGGGACTCTGGAGAGTGTCTGACCATCGCCGACCCCAACGAGGTCTGGATTTTTGAAGTACAGGGCGAAGGTCCTAAAAAAGTGGGCGGTGTATGGGCAGCGCAGCGCATCCCCGATGACGAGATTGCCGTGAGCGCTAACATCAGCCGCATCGGCCGTCTGGACCTCTCCGACCCAGATCGCTTCATGGCTTCGGAGAACGTGTTCGACGTGGCGCGAAAACTGAAGTTTTGGGACGGCAAGGAGGAGTTTTCGTTTTGGAAAGCATACAGCGGCGGCAACTACTTCAACGAACCCAAGAACTATTCGGTACGCGAGCTGTTCATCATGCAGCAGCTGGCTCCCTCTCAGGGATTCACAGACGAGATGGAAGAGCTACCCGTCAGTGTGCGTCCCGATTCACTGGTGAGCGTGGAACGGGTGGCCGAGTTGCTGAGTTCCTACTATGAGGGTACAACCCAGAGCCTCTCATGCCGCATCGACAGCCTTGCCGCGAAGTCGGAGGTGAAGGGAAGAAGTATGATCACCAATCCTTGGATGCGCCCGGACGAGATTACACTTTATGGCCATCTGCTGAACGATTCCACGATGAAGAATATCCGCACGGTCAGTGTCTCGTGGTGCGCCTACAGTACCATCATACAGTTGCGTTCGTGGCTACCCGACGCGGTGGGAGGTGTTGCATGGGTGTGCCTCGACAATCCCGGCCAGTCCCCCCGCTTCCCTGTTTTCTCGGGCAATACATCGCTGCCTATGATGCTGGGAGTCTGCGGTCAGCACCGTCTGCGCGACGATGCCGCCCTTTGGCATTATCGGCAGGCCAACCGCCTGGCCACCGTACGTTGGGGCGACTGCCGTCCACCCATGGAGGCTGCCCGGAAGTACTTCCTTGAGAAAGGCAGGCGAGAACTCCCCTTCGTGGAACAAACCTGGCAGACGCTGAGCGACGAGGAAGAGAAAACAATTTTCCTCGACGGATACACCCGCGACTTCTTTGGTGCCACCGTCACACGTTGGGACGAACTATTCCGCCTGTACTCGCGCCAGCTTTGGTCGGGGTACTAACATCAGCTTGCGCTAACATTGTGGCTAACGTCCTGAATGGCGCAAGGCTTCCATGAAAATGGATTCGGGCAGCGACTCGTAGCTGCGCAACACACCCAAGACTCCTTCAGGAAACTTGATAGTCCGCGTGGGGCCTAAATGCATGTCTGCGCCCTCGCCCATCACCTGAGCCAGCTTTATTTTCCTGATGCCGTTGGCATCGCCCTGCAATGCTGTAGACAGTTGCCTGTTAGTCATTCCATACTTCCAATCATTGCATTGGAGGACAACGAACTTCCCGTCAAGCCCCCGTTGTCGCATCAACCCGTCAGCTTCGACATTGAAGGTGAGGGTTTGCATGTCTTCCATCATGACATCACCGCTGACGAAATTTATGCCTGTTGTTGTTCTCCAGCAGAGTTCAGTGAAACGCCCCTTGTGGAAAAGGAGGAAATTAGAGTCATCGTTGTTGTAGCCGAAGACGTAAGGACTGAAGTCTATGTTCTCCAAGATGTTGCGCGCGAGGAACATATCAGAATAGCTCAAATCATCGTAGCTGAACTTCACATTGTAAAATTGTCGTACGTCGCCATATTTGTACTGTCCCTGACCTCGGAAGCCTTCGCCTTCACTCTCAGATTCCTTAACTCCTTGTAAGGCCTGCAGTCGCTGGGCTGCAGCACGGGGTTGCAGCACGACGGGCGTTTCGGGATGCCGCTTGTCGAAGTCCTGTTGCAGGGAGTCGGCCAGGGCACGGAAATCCGAGGCATCGGCGATGGGGGTTCTACTGCGGATGACCCTGTAGCGGAAATCATCGTCGCGGAAGGTGTATCGCTGAGCAGTATGAGCATCTATAGTATAGTGTAGTACTACGGAATCGTAGGGATGTGCAAAGGCAAAGTCGCTGTCGATGTAATCATCGTTAGTCTTAAAGAAATACGACTTGCCATTTTCGAAGATTTCCCATCCGAGCACGACGGCATCAAACTTGAATCCTCCGATGAATGCCCTCTTAGCCTTGTCGGAGCCAACCTTGCAGGGGAGGATGAGATAGGTCTTGTCGTTTTCCTCTTCTATGTTGTTGGTGAGGGATAGGTCTACGCTGCTACGCTGTTCCTTGACGGTGGCTGTATAGCGTTCGTGCTCGCGTTCGGTCAAATAAATCATATGGAAAAGGAATCCTATCTGCTCTTGAGTTCCCACAGGCAACTGTAACTGTAAGAGCCGACTGGTGTGGGTGGCGGGGTCGTGGCGCATGACGACTACGGTCTTCTCTGTCATAGCCTTGCGGATGATTTCAAAGCTGAGGAGGTTGCGTCGGTAGCCTCCTGAGGTGGAGGGGATAGGGTACTGCCAATCGCCATAACGCACGATGAGGTCGCCGGTGCGCAGGCCGCAGTGGTAGGCAAGTGAGTCGGTGAGTTCTATGCAGAAGGCTTTATATAGTTTATCCTTGAAGGCTTTTCTGCCCTCTGCATTATTGGGGATGGTGTCGCCGTGTTCGTCGTAGTAATAGGGATCACCGAGGACGTTGACACAGTAGATGACGGCGTTTTCCCAGTCACCCGTCATCACATAGCTGGGCTCGCCGAACTCATTGATGCCACTCCACGAGGTATTGTTGCCCTGGACGTTTATAGACTTGCGGACTTGGTAGTAGTGGGCGTCGGTCTTGAAGGTGCGGCCGAGGGCTCCGAGGCTGTCAAAATTGATAAGACTCTCTACCTGCGAACAGTCTTCGCTGAGGAGCTGGCCGTATTTACTCGTTATGTGGCCGTCCTCGTAGTTCGTTGTGATTCTTCGCCGCGCCACGGAGTCCACTTCGATAGAACGAATGAGCTGCTGGCCGTCGTACTCGCAGTCGGAATAGGTCCTGTGAATGAGGTCGTGGGTGTAGATATCTGCATTATATGATCTCCAACCACTATCCTCTATGGGCATCGGCTGTCCGTCGATGTCGAAGTATCTTTCTTCCCTCGTGGTGAAGCCTGGCTGCTCCCGATAGGTGGTCGTATGTTTATGATAGTAAAGCCGCCTAATGGGTGTCATATCTAAGTTGTAGTACTCATCGGAAATCATGCGCCGTCGGTCGTCGTAACGTTCGATGTTGATGTATTCATCGTCGTAATGGAAAATGCTGTCGCAGAAGGGAGTGCGGACATAGCGGTAGGTGAGCACAGAGTCGATACCATCGGTCGACTTGTACTTCACTTCCCATACTTTTGTTTCACCCTCGTAACGAGCACGAGTGATGCAATCTCCATTTCTCGATAATAGGCTGTCGGGGCCCAGACTGATAAGATAGAGGGAGTAACCATTCTCGTCAAGTACCTTTTTCCACATAGCGTCATTGCCGCTTGAGCCTGCCAGTCGTCCGTCCAGACCCTCAGCGCGCATGGAAGTGGTGTTACCATAGAGAGTGTGGGTATAAATGTAGCGATGAATGCCTCCTGTAATGGTGTCGGGATTCCAGTCGGCGTCGTAGAAGGTTTTTGTTTCCGTGTTACCCCAGCGGTCGTAGGTGTAGCGGGCGCGAATCATGTCCTCGGTGGCGGCATCCTTCTTCTTCGACATGCGCTGAGGTTGCCCGTACTGGTCTATACAGGTAGATTCCGTCCTCCGTCCCTTGGTGTCGTAAACATACTGCCATCCGCAGTTACCGCAGTTGTCGATAATGGGTCTTCCCACCGCGTCCGCCGACATGGTCTGAATGGTATTGCCTTGGGCATCACGTGTCCAAAGCTGGATGAAAGCATCGTCGCCGTTGCGCTTCAGCAGTCCCTCCTCGTCCATGAAGATAATCTGGCATTCATAGCCGTTGTCGTCGAGTGTGACACCAATGTGGGTGCAACTCTCGTCCTTGCGCAGATGAGCCAAAGCTCCATAGGCATCAGTGTAGTGGCCGATGATTTGATTCTTGGAAACTGATGTGGGGAAGTACTGGAGCACGAGTTCCCCGTCATCGTCATACATATTTTCCTGAACGACAACCCCGTTCCTATAGATTTTCTCGAACTGGCAGATACTCTTCAGTTTCCAGGTCCAGTCACTGGAGATGCCGTTGTCACTGCCAAAAGGATTAGCGAGCATGGGGCCATAGGAGTTGTTAGCCAACTTGCCCCAGGGGTTGAGAACCTGCATGTGGGTGAAGGGTGCCGTGGGAGGCAGTCCGGCAGGGCGCATCAGCTTCACGTAGCGCCATCGGTGGAGGATATCTTCCGGTGTCAGCTTTGGTCCCACACCCTGCCAGAAACCGTACTTATTCACCACGCTGGCATAGCACTCGTAATAGTATTTGCTGACATCGGGGAAGGACTTCACCTTGATGCGGATGCTGTCGGTGTCGCCGAATAGACTCTCACCCTCTTTCGGACCGGGAGCAATGGTGGTGGTAGCGGTTTTCTTATCGCCTCCGTCCAATTTATCTTGGAACTGTCTTTCCTTGGAATCCTCCTGTGAAAAGACGGTCAGAGTGCACAACACAAAAAGGGCAAATACACATTTTCTTATATCGCGCTATTTATTTCGAGTTCAAAGATTCTTGCAGATGCTGCATTTCTGTTTCCATGAAGTAGACAGGATAGTGCTCCATACCCGGCTCTCCTTCCTGAGGTCGGCGGGTAAGGATTTCGTAGTATTTCCGATTCAAAGTAAATGCCGATGTCGTCTTCAGCAGCGGGCGCGCTACCTTCACTTCATTGCCATTCACCGCAAGGAGGATATCGCCGTCACGCAGGCCACAGCGGTAGTAAGTGCCTGTGGTGTCTGTGATGTGCAAGTAATCCACTTTTCCGTTCTGAAGCAAACTGACTGCCGAGAACTTATAGGCACCCACTCCGTAGATGGTGTAGGCTTCGCCTTCTTCCTTGATTTCGTCACCCGGCACCACAGACCTGCGGATTTCCCAAGTGTTATAGGTGATGAGCGATTCCTCTCCGAATTCATTGATGGCCTTGGTCGCCACAATTTCTCCTGCGAAGTTACGGACAAACTTCTTGCGATAGTAGCACAGCCGGTTGTCGTCCCACTGAGGACAGCGGACGATGCTGCCGTCGAGTCCCATAACGTGCTGCCCCACGATGAGCCCGTTCTCTATCTCGTTCTCGATGGAGAGGGTACGGCGTCCGAGGCTGTCGGTGACAATCCTGCGCCAGAGTATGCTGTCGGCATTGTAGACGGTACGCTCCTGTCGTTGGACAAACAACCGCCCTGTGCTCTCGTCTACAGCACGATAGGTGTTGTCAATTTCCGTAGTATCGTTGCGTCGCTTCTCGCTGATAATCAGTTGGTGATAGTTTGTTGAAGGAGAATTCACAGGTGCCAGCGATGAAAGACTTTTGCCTCCATAATACGAGATGGTGGTAACAGAATCGCGGTATTCATGCACCTCACGACGGTACCTCATCATGTCATAGACATTGAATTCCGTGCGTTCCAGCAACTTCCTGGAGTCTTCAGCATACGTGCAGGTCACGCGGCCCACTAACCGGCCATTCGGTGCAGTGGAATAGGTGCTGTTATCCGTGAGGTTGCCGTCAGAATCGTAGGAGAACGTGCGGAAGAACTTGCCGCTTACCCGTTCCGAACGGTAGACCTGCTGCCCGTTCTCATCGAAGCGGAGCGTGTCGTTTCTGCCGGGAACGGTGTAGATGACATAGTCTGATCCGTATTCCGCCAGAGCATTGGAGGCTTTCGTCCAACGCATGAACTTGTCGAATTCCGTGAACTGCAGAGCCAGTTGCGAAATGGAATCGCCATACTCGTCCAAAGGAGTGATGACGATGGTATGCCCGTCGGCAGGGTCATACTGATAGGTGTAACCATAAGCCTGTCGGCTGTTGCGTTGGGGAGTCCCCGATTCGCTGAAGAATTGTTTCCTCACGAAGAGTCCGTCGCGCACGGTAATGCGAATGCGGTCTGCTCCGTTTCCCCTAACGCGCAGCGACTTGCCCTCAGCATCGAGATAATTCATCCACAATGTCTGAGTGGAGTTATCGTCAGTCTGTTCGCCGGTCCTATAGTACTGAATGGAATAGATGACTTTTCCTTTGATATCATAGGCTGTCTGACGGGAGATATTGCCCTCTGCGTCTGCCGCAAAGCGCCACATCGTTGCGCGCAGTTGCATCTTGGCAAAAGAGCGGGTGGCAGCATCGACTTCGCTTTCCGTCTCGGCCAGCGACACCAATGGAGATTCCATCAGCTTATTCGTAGTGGGATTACCTTTGCCGTTCAGGACCTCGACCTGATAGTAAGGATGATGGTACTTCATACCCATCAGGCTCAAGGAGGGCAAGCGCCCCCGGCGTGTCAGCCGATAATGAACGACCATCTCCTTCTTCTCATTATTACTCAGTTCTTTGCCTAATCCCACGGGCCAGCCGTTCATCGTGGTGATGTTGCCATAATAGGTGCTGTAGGGACGATAGGCGAGATACCACACTGCCAGGAACGTCAGCGCCAGCATCGCCAGCGTCAGGACCATCGCCCTCATGCGTTTCCTGTTCCGTCGTCGGATCTCGCGAGCTTCTGCCTGCAACTTTTCCTTTTCCTCTGCAGCCTTCCGCTCTACCTCCCTACGTTTGTTCTCCTCTTCTTCCAGACGTCTTTTGTTCTCTTCTTCCTGTCTTCGCCGTTCCTCCTCCTGCTCCTTCAACAGTGCCCGCAGTTCCTTGTGAGCTTTTACCACAGGGCAGAGGATGTCGTGAACGAGTTCTATGCGGAGTTCGCCGGCGTAGTTGAACTGGCGGAGAATTTTCTTCTCGTTGCAGAGGCGTGAGATTTCCTGCTGGGTAAGGTACTTCGAGGCCAAAGCATCAAAGATTGTGACGTTTTCGCGGCGCCCCTGACCGTTCAGCAGCTTGTCTTCGAGGTATTCCACACTGTCGTCAGAGAGTTCTGAGATGGCGTCGCTGTAGAAATCTGCAATAATCTCGCCACCTTTCTGTTCCACCAGGTTGGTGGTGATGACATCACCGGTACAGGCGTCATAAAGACGGTTCAGGTAGAGCGAGAGCACGGCGCTGTCCACCTCCACTTCGGGCACGCCGTCGAGGTCGAAGTCCGTGCGTCCGGTCACCTTTTCCAGTATCAGCTTTGCCACAGGCTTGCTGATAAGCCCTGGAATAGGTCGAAGGATGATTTGTGCAGCCTGCTCGTCATTGATGGGGCGCAGGCAATAGCGGTTCTGCTTCAGTGAGGGAATGGCAGCCGTGAAGTATTCGAACTCTGAGAGGAAGTCCTCTCGTATGGTGAAGACAAAGTGGATGTCGTTGTCCTCCACGAAGTCCGGAAGCGCACTTTTTGCGCCCAGGTCCAGCGAGTCAAACAGTGCCCCGAAGTTATTGGCGTCCACCACCTTCATCTCACTCACATCTGTCGGTGCCTGCATCACTTCGTTTTGCAGATAGGCGGGAACGATGTCGTTGAGCTGGTCGGCGAGTTCTGCGAAGAACTGCTTCTTCCGCTGGGAATCACCCTGCAGGGTGAAGATTTCCTCAAACTGGTCAAAGATGATCAGCAGCTTCATCCGCTCGCCGTTGGCCTCATGGAAAGTGTGGCGATGAAAAAAATCATAAAGCGACTCGCGCGTTATATCTTTACAAGGTATAACCTCCCGCACCGTGTCGGCTCCAATGACAGCCTTAATCTGTGAGAGATAGGACTGCTGCTCCTTGTGGTCCAACCGCACGATGAAGGGCCGATAGCCGAAGCGGCGTGCTGCCGGCAGGATTCCGGCATTCAGTATCGAAGACTTGCCGATACCGCTCTTGCCGTAGAGCAGCGTGTCGGTGTCATTGATGACACATTGCGTCAAGTCGCGGATGTCGTCGTCGCGACCGTAGAGGATCTCACCTTCCTGGTAGGACTGCAGTCCCAGCCAGGGATTCTTTCTTTTCCTTTCTTCCATCGTTCGTCAGTCTTTGTTCATCGTGTGAATGATGTGCTCTGCGGCCTCTTCCATGCTCTCGCTGGAGTCGAAGAAGATGGCATTGTGCTGCTGCATCTTTTCGGGGATGGCGGCCCGATAGAAGTCAAACCCTTTTTGTGCCAGGGGGATGATGTAGGTGCGCCCCATGCTGATAGCCACCTCGATGGCGAGATCCCACTCGTTGCGATAGACGTGCGACTGGTCCTTCTCCTTTGAGATATTCTCCGAGAGGATGGGCACAAAGTACTTTGCCGTGCGGATTGCTTTGCGAATCTCGTCCATGAAGTTGCCTCCGCTGGTCAGGTTATGTTTGTCGAACCATACGCGCTTGCCTTGAGCCGTCAGCGCAGCATATAGCGCCTCGGCCACCTCCTTGTCACTGCGCGAGTAGGAGATGAACACGTCCATGTTCTCCTCGGGCTGGTCGAACTTCACTTGCTCATTTTCCTGCAGTTTCTTACCCAGACGAGTGATAATCTGGTCTATGACGTCCGACGGATTCTGCTTCGTGAACGTCTCTGTCCGCTCCAAAAAGTTGATGAGCGACTCGTCCACGTGGTCGTAGGCCAGCATTCCCTGTCCCATATTCGACTTACGCATGGAATACCAAATGAAGCGGAACAGCCAGTCGCTGTAGTTATTGCCCAACATCAGCAGATACTTGTCCTTCAGTTCGCTAAAAAGGTTCTTCGGGCGCGCCCTGTTATCATTCGAGAGCCATGAGGAACAGAAATCCAGCATGTCCACATCCGTCAGCACGTATTTCTGGACACCCTCTCCCACTTTTCCGAACATATAGTAAACTGTGGGTTTGCGCAGATCGGCGCCACTCTTGATGTCGTGGTTCTCCGACGGGTTGTTGTTGAAGCGCATCACCCGCAGCTCGTCGCCCCATATCGTCTGCATCGTCTGTTCCACGATGGGCGTGAAACTCGTAGTGATGACGAACGGGAACTGCCGGATATTCAGCAGGCGCTGCAGGCGGCGCGACGGCGGGAAGCGATTGGCAGCAAAGAACTTGTTCACCTGATAATAGATATCCACCTTCTTGTTCGACTTCGTGTAGTCCGGGTCGTAGATCAGCTCCGAGAAACTGTGGGGATGCGAAGTCAGGCGGAACATATTTGCGATGCCGTCCACCAGCAGCTGATGCGGGTTCACATTGTTGTCGATGAGCATATCAGCTCCAATCACGGGAATCACGTTGCCGTCGATAATCTGCTGGATGAGTTTGTCCCATAAGGGTTCATCCTTATCCGTATCCAGGAAGATGTCGTTGAAGTTGAAGGACATCGCGTCCATCATTTGCGGGTTGTTGTCGTTCATCGTCTTCAGTTTGAGTTAATTCAGTTTACAGAGAGAAGGCGTTCAGTTCAGAGAAAGGGACATTCACTTCTGCAGAGCACCCCTTTCGCTACTGTTTTCCAGTTTTCTGGGGACAAAAATACGACTTTTTTATTATTCTAGTCACCTTTTTATCTTTTTTTTCATCATTTGTCCCTTTCTACGCTGCAAAAGAGCCTCCTCATCTATTGAAAAGAGGACTTCTGTTCCCTATTTCTATCAGTTTTTCTGGAAAAACACTATGGTTTAAGCATTTCATCTATACCTCAAATCCGCAACTACGCTACAAACTCGAATTAACTCCACCTCCTATGAGGATTCCATGTGTTCAAAAGTAGGCAAACACCCCACTCATTTCCTACAGTCACCTCCCCCTTACCCCACAAGGCGACTGTAGGCAATACACCAGTATAGCCAATAAGATTTCAGCCTCACCCAGAACCCGTCAAAAATATGCAACGATACCTAACGGCTCTGTACGTCAACTTCGTGATAGAGTCGGCCACAATCTTCGTGTTGCCCTCCTCGATGTTTCCTATTGCGCGCTACTCTTTTGCTGAAGTGCATTATAGGCTGCATCATCTACAGGTTCACACCACTCATTGCTGGCTCCCTCCAGAACATCCTTGTGATAGGTGAGATGCTGGAACCATGAGTCCTTCTGTGCTCCGTGCCAGTGCTTCACCTCGGCAGGAACAGCGATAACCATGCCGGGAGTCATCTCAACAGGTTCTTTGCCCCATTCCTGATACCAGCCACGACCTGCAACGCAAATCAGTACCTGGACCTGCTTGTGGTGGATGTGCCAGTTGTTTCTACATCCAGGTTCGAAGGTCACATTCATCACACCACCGCCAACATCTGTCAGATAACTCTGACCTATGAAATATTTTCCGTAAGGATTTGGCTCGCCCTTAGGCCACTTGGTGTTAAAAGTATAGCCCTCTTTGCACAGCCATGTGCAGAGTTCATCTACCAACTGCTTTGAGTTACCCATATTCACGGCACCTTGCTTGTGGGCAGCGAGTTGTGGAGCGACACCTTCAAGACCACTCAGAGCCGCTACGGTAACTATCTCGCGGTCTGCTGCAGAGAGCTGGTCGCCTGCGAAGATGTCGCCAAAGAGGTGTGACTTCAGGTAGTAGTCATCCTGCGGACAGAATTCATAGTTGAAAGGCTTTCCTGAGAGCTGTGTCTGATTCTTTGTGCCCAGTTCGTAGGCTTTCTTGGCATCATCCCACTCAGCAGGACGCTTCCAAGGCTTTCCTTCCTGCCATTTCGCTTGTCTGTTTTCCAAAACCTTATTCAGCACTCCAAGTGCATTCAGTGAACGTGGGAAACCTGTATAGGCATAGAGCTGCGAGAAAGCCTCCTTCAGTTCATTGATGGTTACACCATTGTCGAGAGCCATACGCACAGCAGGCTCCAAACGATTCATATCACCCTGTGCCATCAGACAGGCACATGCTGCCAATCCCTTTTGACGCTCCGTGAGTGTCTGACTGTTTGCTGTTACCATAGTCATCATCATGATTAATATAGCAAAAAATAATCTTCTCATATTACTTCAAATTCTTGGTGAAAAACTCTGCCAACGTGTCCCATGGAATCATATTCTTAGGCTGACCTTGGCCGGCCTTTTCCTCGTAGCCGCCATCATAGAGGTCACAATGTGAGGCATCGGGGATGATGAGCAGCTGCTTGTTCTCGGGATTAGGGTTGGGCTCACCCACAAACTTATAACCCTCGGCCTTACCATCTACCATATAGTGATAGGCTGCCTCGCCAAAGTAGCGTGAGTGGGCGTCGGCACCGTGCATCACGAGGACAGCAGAGCGAATTTCGTTGATGTAGTAGAGGAAACGGCTATTGGCATAGGCCTGAGTACCGATGACGCGCCAGCCGTCGTTGGAGTTGCCAGAGCGCTTGTGGTAGCCGCGCTCGGTCTTATAGTAGTCGAAGTAGTCCTTAACGAACTGAGGAGCATCTTCGGGCAGAGGATCTATGACACCGCCAGCCATGACCATGGGGTCGGAGAGGCGTTGCTTGGAGAGTGCCTCGCGGGCAGCATGACGCGACTCCTCCTTGTCCTCGCTGTCGAAATAGCCATTGCCGCTGACGCGAGTCATATCATACATCGTAGAGGCAACGGTAGCCTTGATACGTGTATCGGCAGCGGCAGCATTCAGGGCGATGCCTCCCCACCCGCAAATGCCGATGATGCCAATCTTCTCGGCGTCCACATTGTCCTGCTTCAACAAAAAATCGACGGCAGCCATGAAATCCTCGGTATTGATGTCGGGCGAAGCTGTGCGACGCGGTTCACCGCTACTCTCACCCGTATAGGAAGGGTCGAAGGCCAGAGCCACGAAACCGCGCTCTGCCATCTTCATGGCATAGAGTCCGCTCGACTGCTCCTTTGTGGCTCCGAAAGGACCAGAGACGGCGAGGGCTGGCAAAGACCCCTCTAAATCTCCCCGTAAGGGGAGACTTGCATTTCCGCTTGCCTTCTTTGCGCCAGCCTCCCCTCCCTGATGGGAGGGGTTGGGGGTGGGTCTGTCTTTTGGCCAGTACAGGTCTGCTGCCAGCGTCAGCCCATATTGTGTCTCGAACGTCACTTTCTTGTGGTTCACCTTTTCGCTCAGCGGAAACACTTTGTCCCACTCTTGCGTCAATTTCAATTCCTGTTCCATATTGTTGTCAGTAGTTGGTTTGTTGTTGCACGCCACAAGCATTCCGCCCAGTAGCATTACGGTAAATATTATCTTTTTCATAAAAACACCTTTTTACCATTCTTGACATAGATACCTTTTGATGGGTTATCAACTTTTACACCATTCAGGGTGAATGATCTCCCCTTTCTAACTGAAGAGGGGGCGGGGGGGAGGCTTCTGATGCCTGTAGGCTTTGTCAGCGATAAGGTAACACTGATGTTGTTTTGGCCTGCTTTGAGGAATGTGCGAAGCTCGCTTCCTGACAGTCCGTCGATTTTGCCTAAACGTGTATAGCTCCAAGAGTTTGAATCGTAGAAGATGCAGATGTTGCTGCCGTTATAGAGTACGATGTCTCCGGGCTGAACTGTCATCTGCTCGTTTTTCGTTGTAAGCGATTTACCCAAAGAACCCCATATTTCGAATTTGTTGTCGTTAAGAGTTATTGTTATAGAGGCATCCTGTAGTGCAGCAACCAATTCGCGTGTGGCAACATTATCGACCAACGTAACGCTCTGTGTTTGTCCACCGATGGTGATATACATTTTATCCATAGTAGTTCCTTCATTAGAGAAATTCAGCGTCTTGAGCCAGTTTTCTATCAGTGAGGCACGGTTGCCGTGGTTGCTGGCGTTAATCCACAAAGCATCGCCCATCCATGTGACATTAGGCCACAGTCGCTTGGCATCACTGACAACACCGCTGATGCCGCTTGAGTGACTCGAGACAATCATCCCGACGTGCTTTCCCGCTATCTGTGAACCACTCTGAAACAGGTAGGTCTGCATGATAGCCGCCATCTGGCTCCACCACAGCGGGGTGACGATGATGATGTTCTTGTAGTCGCTGAGCGATGTGTCTACGGGGTCGATAGCTGGATAGCTGCTGGCATCGTTAGGATTCGCCTTGATGGCATTCAGCAACTGAGTGCCAAGGGCGTACCCATTTGCCTCGTACTTAAGCCCTTTTTCGGCTGGTTGAATCTCCAAGACATCAGCCTCAATCTGACTGGTCAGCGTGGTCACTATCTCACGGCAGTTGCCTGTGTAGCTGTAATATACCACAAGTGTCTTGCCCGTATCTGCAGGCACCTCTGCTTTCATGTCGTTATCTGCAGAACAGCAGCAGAACAACATTGCTGCTAAAAATGATAAAACCTTTTTCGCTATCATAAGACCCAGCAATAACGTTGAACGTTGAACATTGAACATTGAACTCTAAACTATAAACTATCTTTAAGTACCTGTACTACTTCGTCGCGATTCAGAATATAATAGCCACCCTGACAGATGGGGCAGGCATCTGCCATTCCCTCTATCAGTTCGGGCTTGGCACCGCAGTCGGTGATATTCATCGCCAGTCCCAGTTCGAGCATCCATTGTTCCATCGTCTCAAGACCTTCCATGGCCACCTGCTCGTCGGTCTTGCCTTCAGCGGAAACGCCCCATACGTTCTTTGCCAGACGCTTGAACTTCTGTACGGCATCGGGTGACTTGCTGATAAGCAGACGGTAGTAGGCACCGCTGACGGCAGCAAGGGTGTGGCCGTGGGTGGCATCGGTAAAGGCAGCCACAGCCTGCCCCAGCATGTGCACCATCCAGTCGGTAGCCTTGCCGCGGTCGATGAGCGTGTTGAGTGCCCAAGTGGCAGTCCACATGATGTTCGAACGAGCCTCGTAGTCCTCAGGATTCACGTTTGCTTTGCGCGAGCTGACGATGAGTGAGCGCATCAGTCCCTCTGCAATGTAGTCGCTGGTATTGTCGTCGGTGCCAGAGAGATATTGCTCCAGAATGTGACTCATGATGTCGTAAATGCCAGCCACCATCTGATACTTGGGAACGGTAAAAGTGAAGCGAGGGTTGAGGATAGCGAAATCGGGGTTGCGGAAGTTATAGAACATCTTACGGTTCTCCGTATGGCTGGAGATCACCGAGCAGCTGTCCATCTCAGAACCCGTGCCTGCCATTGTCAACACGCAGCCTACAGGAATCCAGCGGCAGGTCATCGGTTGCCAGTTCTTGAAGTAATACTCCCAGGGGTCACCGTCGTACCAGGCACTTCCAGCTACTGCCTTGCAGTAGTCAATGGTAGAGCCACCGCCCACACCGAGGATAAGATCCACATTCTCCTTGCGAGCCGTATGGGCACCTTCCAACACCTTCTCTATCGTGGGATTCGGCATCACGCCTGCTATCTCTACCACCTCGCAGCCTGCCTTCTTCATCTCGGCCATCACCTGGTCATAGATGCCGTTGCGTTTGATGCTGCCACCGCCATAGCAGAGCATCACCTTCTTGCCGTAGTTTTTCAGTTCTTCACTCAGTTTGCTTAAAGACTCCTCACCGAAGTGCAACTTCGTGGGATTGTGGAATGTAAAATTGCCTAACATAGTTCTTATCGTTTTTAAGTTTGTTTCAAATCACGGTGCAAAGGTACGCACATTATATTATATAGGTGTTACACAAATTGGCTGAATATATACCAATTTCGCAGAAAGTGCTTAAAAAACGTGAAAAATATACCATTATTAGACTATTTTACATATCTTTGCCACCGATATGAGGAATATTTTGAAGGTTGACAATCCTAACGACTATGCTCGTTTTGTGGATGCACCAGTGTTGCACCCATTGATAAGTATTATCCATTATGACGAGTTGGCGCCCTTCCGTCATAGCCTGAACAACTATGGTGTGTATGGGCTGTTCATCCAACGGCAGTTCCCCTTCAATCTCTCCTATGGCATGCGGAAACTGCAGGTGAGCGATGGTTCCATCATTGCCGTGGAACCCGGTCAGATAGGCGGATTAGAGGACAACGGCGAGCGCGGCAGCGAGTTGGAACGCCAGATAGACCGCTATCAGTTCTTCTCGTATTTCTTTGATGGTTCGCTGCGCATGGAGCCCGACGAATGGCTCTGCATCACGCAATTGTTGGCTCAGATGCGACAAGAGCTCCAGACACACGAGGATTCACCATCATTAAGAAACGTGCTGCTGGGCTATCTGCACCTCATACTGGAATACTGCAACCGCATCTACCTGCGCCAGCTGTCAGAAGAGGATAGAGGAGAGGCCGACCTGCTGAAGCGTTTTCACAACTTGCTTCAAACCTATTTTCGTGAGAACCGTCAACTGATGCACGGCTTGCCTACTGTCGCCTGGTGCGCCTCCGAACTGGCCTATTCGCCACGTTATTTTGGCGACATTGTCCACAAGGCTACGGGTAGCACAGCCATCGGTTACATACATAATTATATCATCAATCAGGCGAAAAGTCTGCTGATGCAAGGACATAACATCAGTGAAACCTCCCGCCTGTTGGGGTTTGACTTTCCCCATCATTTCACCCGTCTCTTTAAGCGCATTACTGGGATCACTCCCAGCGAGTTTCTGAAGAAATAGCTGAGCTTTTCGCCACTGAGATATTGGTCTAGTTTTGCGGTCCAAAAACCTCAAAATCCGCCTCGTTCTCGCAGGCTATCTTCACGCCCTCGTGTAGCTTCTCCAATGTTGGATTAGTCATCACGCCCAAGTTCTCGACGATAGTATTACCTGCCTCCTTGAGGACGGCCACCACCATAGACCAGCAGCACTCTATCTGGTCAACATTTCTGATCACCATCTGGACAACATTGTGCCAGACCATTTATTCCAAAAGTAGCACAACATACTCTGAATGGGAGATACCCTAAAAAGCTCATACTGCAAACTTTGATTGCAAAGGTTATGAATTCCTCCAACTTTACGTTCATTCTACACTTTTTTCTTGCAGAATGTGTTTGTTATTTAACAAATGTATTCCTCAAAGGAAAGTAAGGTAATATAAATCTAAACCTGACAAACATACTTAATAATTGAATCTTTTGGCAAAATATAATGTGGTTTATTTTGCCGTTTGGTGCATTCTTATTACCTTTGCGGCAAAATTAAAAAAAACTCTATCTACCAAACAAACTGTTCATCTTACGTTAGTAACCACCTTTGGACTTGTTCACGGAAAGCATAGCGGAAAGGTCTAGAAGAGAATCACAATTGATGTTTTTTACATAAGACCATTTTTTTTGCAATGAGGGGTATTTGATTTGGCTGTCTGAGGGTCTTATATACGATTAAAGACCAAAATTCATTTATGAATTACAGTAAACAAGAGTTTGAGCGCCTGTTCAAGGACAGCTATCCGCACATGTATCGCATGGCTTTCTCGATGGTGGAGAATGCCGATGATGCCAAGGATGCGGTGCATCAGGTGTTTGCTCAAATTTGGCGAAGCAAGCCACGGGTGGCTGATGACAGCATTCGTGGTTACTTGTTGGCTGCCACCCGTAACCAATGCCTACATCTGTTGCGTTCCAGACAGTTGCAGCGACAGATGGAAAAAGAACTTCAACAAGACATTGCCGCAAGCGAGGACGAGGAACACGAGGAACTGCTGCAGCAACTGCAACAAGTCATTGACAACAACCTGACGGAGCAAGACCGGCGCGTGCTGAGTCTGCACTACGATGAAGAGATGACATACGCGGAAACTGCCACCGTGCTGGGTATCAGTGCTTCGGCGGTGAACAAGCACATCACGCGGTCGTTGGCAAAAATCAGAAAATCCCTTAAAATTGCAAAGTAAAAATGGAAACTACAGATATCGATAAGAAGATAGGAATGCCCGACGTGGATGCAGAGTGGGCACGGTTTGAGCGCGAGGTGATTGGCGAAGAGACTCAACCTAAAAAACACTCTCTTGCACTTTGGGCATGGGGCATCGGAATTGCTGCCTCCATAGCTGTCGTGGCCGGACTTTTCCTTTTTGGCAACAGATCGAAGGGAAAAAACGAGGGAAGCGTGGCGATGGCGGAAGAAAACAAATCGGAAGTCCATGAAGAGAAAGATGCAAATGACGGGAATGCTGAAAATTTCCAACTCCAACCCGATTTCCAGGCAAAGACCTCAGAATCTGAAAAGCAAGATCCCCTGCAAGGCCACATTGCAGGACTGGACTTGGATGACAAACCCTTCCATTTCGTAACGACAACCGATCGGTCGGCATTGCCTCACTTATGGGAGCGTGACACCGTACTGACCTTGGTCAACGGAAAAGAAGACTCGGACTTCCTGCGCTATCTGAGCGGTATGTCTCATTGGTCGATGAGCAACGTCTTCGACTATTTCTTTGAAAGAAACCAGCTGTTCCTCATGCAATCCCTTCCCTCAAAGGAGGTGCAGGTAGCGCGCTACGACCCGTCCCTGTTTGAAGGCCGCGACATCAGGCTGGTTGTAGATTACCTGACCAAGCCGTTCACGCCCGTCAGTCAGCTCACTCAGGAACAGATCAATTCGCGCCGCTTGGCTTACCTCCAGAATAAGTATCGCACGGGCTTCTGCAAGAACAACACCCCAGAATACTTTTCGCCCGACCTCTACGATACCCCCGCTGAGGAGCGTCTCTTCGGTCTGACAGCAGCAAAGTGCCGCAGTTACGGACAGCGACACGAGTATTTCGGCCCTATGGGCAGCGACAGCCACGGCATCTATGTCCCCCTGATTCGCGATGTGGTGCTAACCATCAATGATGATGCGTGGTGGGAGAACGGCGAAGTGTGGATTCTTAAAGACGACCCGTGTTTCAATCAGGTCGTCATTGACATCCGACAGGCGGCCACATGCTCCGAATCGTCTGTGGTGACGAACGGCGACAGCATCGTCAGGCTGGCATTCATCTTCGGAGGAAAGGTCATAGAAGGACAGTCGAATGACTTGATAAGTGGCATGCAGAAACAGCTCTACGCAAAAGTAAAGACGAGTACTTTCGCGTTCAAGCCCGATGTCGATGCACCGTCCTGGTGGTGGGGCGAGGCCTATTACTCCACGACGTCGACGCACCAGCGCCAACTGTGGATGCATCTGCATTCCGTTGACAAACTCTACGCCGTCGACTGCCCCGAACTGCTCAGCAACCTCCGTCATGTGGAAGGCACAGTGACCGACGAAAAAGGTGAACCGCTGGCCGAAGCCTGCATCGGTATAGGCTTCGTTACTCCCTGGGATGCCATCACCACCGACAGTAATGGCCACTTCGACCTGTGGATGCCCTTCCGCGATGCCGCCATCCGCGTGAACCATATGGGCTATGTGCCCCATGTAGTACACCCCACCGACACTGCTCTTGTCATCCACATGAAAGATGCGACAAAATTGAGGGAAGTGAATGTGCCAACCAAGGAGGAGATAAATGAAATTCAAAGGCTCACAAGAAACACGCCGTAGCCCAAAGCCGGCATCTCAACGCCGTTTGATAGTTTAATGTACTCCATTTTTCTTGTAGCTCTGTACGGCCCACGCGGCCATGATGATGCCGATACCGAGGAGGGCGAGGAGCTGGTGGGCCACCTCGCGGAAGGCGCCGCCGCGGATGAAGACGGTGCGGATGGCATCGATGAAGTAGTGCATGGGGTTGACATAGGTGGTGAGGTAGGCCCATTCTGGCATGGAGTGCGTTGGCGTGAATAGTCCGCTGAGCAGCATGATAGTAACCACAAAGAACCACATGACGAAGACAGCCTGCTGCATCGTGCCGCTATAGTTGGAGACGATGAGTCCGAACGACGAGAAGAACAGCGCCAGCAACATGGCAAGCACATAAACAAGCCACAGCGGACCAGCGGGCGTGATGCCGTAGATGAGCCAAGCCAGCAGCAGGCAAACAGAAATGACAAAGAGGGCAATGAGCCAATAGGGAATGAGTTTGGAGAGGATGAAGGCCCATTTTGACACAGGCGTGACATTGATCTGCTCGATGGTGCCAGTCTCCTTTTCGCCAACGATATTTAGCGTAGGTAGGAAGCCTGTCATCAGCATCATCACTATTGCCAGCAGGGCGGGAATCATATAGAGTTTGTAATTCTGGTGTTTGTTGTAGAGAAGGAGGGTGGAGGGCTGCGATAATATCGCAGCATACGGAACTGACTGGGTGATGATTTGCGCCAGATAGGCCGAACCTATCGAACCTTTGGTGCCGTTGACGGCATTGGCGGCAATCAACACCTGAGGCATCTTACCCATTTCAAGATTCTTTCCGTAGTCCTGCGGGATGACTAACACCACATCGGCCTTGCCATGCTCTATCTCTGAGAGCGCTTCACGGTAGGAAGGTTTCTGTCCGTTGAAGATGAAGTAGTCGCTGGCCCCGATGCTGTGGACTATTTGCTGGGAACGGGTGGAGCGGTCGTTATCAACCACATCAACGACGATGTTCTTCACCTCCATCTGCATCACCCACGGCATCACACACATGATGACGATGGGGAACATGATGATGAGCTTGGGCAGGAACGGATTGCGTCGAATCTGCAGGAACTCCTTTTGTATGAGATATTTCAGTGTCATAGTTTACTCCAGTCTTACGTTAAATTTCTTCAGGGCGACAACCAGGAAGATGATGGTCATCAGCGCGAGGATAGTCACTTCCTTCATCACCTCACCAATACCTACGCCCATGATCATCAGTTTGCGCATAGCATCAATGTAGTAGCGGGGCGGCATCACAGCAGCAATCCATTGCAACACGGTGGGCATCGACTCCACGGGGAACATCATGCCAGAGAGCATCACCACAGGCATGAGCAGTACCATGGCCGAAAGCAGCAGGGCGACGAGTTGTGTCTGTGCAATAGTCGAGATGAGCAGTCCCAACGAGAGTGCTAATAATATATATAAGGTGGAAACGGCGAGAATCCAGAACAGCGAGCCTTGCAACGGCACACCCAGCACGAAGCGGGCCATCAGGAGGATGGTGATGAGGATGCCGAAGGCGAGTACCAGATAGGGCACGGCCTTGGCGATGATGACCATCAGCGGACGGACGGGCGAAACGAGCAGCACTTCCATGGTGCCCTTTTCCTTCTCGCGGACAATCGAGATGGAGGTCATCATAGCACAGATAAGCATCAGTAGCATACCCATGATGGCGGGCACGAAGTTGTAGGCCGACTTCATCTGAGGATTATATAATAGTTTCGTGTTGATAGGGGAGCTTTTAGAGTTTGCTGATGCTATTGTCTGCTGCGCATAACTCATCCATTGTTGTGCCATGTTGGGGTCAGAGCCGTCGATTATCAACTGTATGCCGTCCTTCTTGCTGGCAAAGTCGTGGGAGAAAACCACCGCCATATCAGCCTCTTGGCTGCGTATGAGCCGCTCGGCCTCCTGCGGCTTACCGACGGTTCGAGTGATGGTGAAGTACTCCGAATGGGCCAGTCGTTCTACAGCCGTCTGCGTCAGATGGTCCATCTGTGACGTGACCACCACCGTGCGCACATTCTTCACATCCGTGGTGATGGCAAAGCCAAAGAGCAGCATCATCACTACGGGCATGCCGAACAGGATGAGCATCGTACGTTTGTCGCGCAGGATATGTTTGGCTTCCTTTATTACAAATGCTATAAACTGTCTCATATGCTTAATCGCTTGAACGGGTGGCCTGTCTGGCCAAATAGGTGAACACATGATCCATATCGGGTTGGTGGAAACGCTCCTTCAGTTCATCGGGGGTGCCAAGGGCGCTTATTCTGCCGTCCACCATTATCGAGATGCGGTCGCAATACTCAGCCTCGTCCATATAGTGGGTGGTCACAAAGACCGTGATGCCGTGTGCGGCAGCATCATAGATGAGTTCCCAGAACTGACGGCGCGTGGCGGGATCGACGCCACCCGTAGGTTCGTCAAGGAACACCACACCGGGCTCGTGAAAAATAGACACGGAGAAGGCGAGTTTCTGTTTCCAGCCCAGTGGCAGCGAGCCCACCAGATCGTTTTTGTGCTCCATGAACTGCAGACGTTCCAACAGATCGTTGGTCTTGCGCCTGATTTCATCGTCCTTCATGCCATAGATGCCTGCAAAGAGGCGGATGTTTTCTGCCACCGTAAGGTCTTCGTAGAGCGAGAACTTCTGCGACATATATCCGATGTGTTTCTTGATTTGCTCGTGCTCGGTGCGGATGTCATAGCCCACGACGGTGCCAGTGCCACTCGTCGGCTGGTTCAGTCCTGTCAGCATGTGCATGGCGGTGGTCTTGCCAGCACCGTTGGCTCCGAGGAAACCGAATATCTCGCCCCGTTTCACGCTGAAGCTAATGTCATCGACGGCATGGAACGCACCGAAGGCTTTCACCAAGTGCTGCACCTCGATGACGTTCTCAGGTTCTGTTTGTTGCTGTGCCACAGCAACAGACTCAACACCTGGCGGATTGAAGATATCCCTAAAGCGGTCGAGGACGGCCTCGGGCGTATCAATGCCCCTGACCTTACCGTGGTCGAGGAAAGCCACGCGCTCACAGCAGCGCACCTCATCGAGGTAGGGTGTCGAGGCTACGATGGTGATGCCGCGCTCTTTCAGCATCAGGAGCATCTGCCATAACTCCTTGCGGCTCACAGGATCAACGCCCGTGGTCGGTTCATCCAGGAAGAGCACACTCGGACTGTGAACCAGCGCACAGCTCAATGCCAGCTTCTGTTTCATGCCGCCCGATAACGCCCCCGCCTTGCGGTCCTTGAACCGCTCTATCTGCGAATAGATGGCTTTGATACTGTCATACCCCTCCTCGACGGTGGTGCCGAAGAGGGTGGCAAAGAACTTCAGGTTCTCCTCGATAGTCAGGTCCTGATAGAGCGAGAACTTACCTGGCATGTAGCCCACACGGCAGCGTACCTCGCGCATCTGCTTCACCACGTCGAAGCTATCGACCGAGGCATTGCCCGTCTCTGGCAGCAGCAGCGAGCAGAGGATGCGGAACATTGAGGTCTTGCCGGCGCCGTCAGGTCCGATGAGCCCGAACACCTCACCCTTACCGACAGAGAACGACACGTCGTCGAGTGCCTTTACCTTGCCATATGACTTACTGATATTATGTACTTCTATTGCGTTCATAGCTTCAGCTCGCCATACATACCTATTTTGACCAAACCGTCGTTCTTGATAGCGACCTTTACGGCATAAACAAGATCGGCGCGCTCATCATCGGTAAGGATCGTCTTGGGCGTAAACTCTGAGCGCGAGGAAATCAACGAGATAGTACCGTCGTACTCCTTCCGCAGATTATCACCGTAGTCGGCGAACACCTTCACCTGCTGCCCCAATTGGATGTGCTGCAACTGAGCCGAGGTGACGTAGGCCCGCAGATACATGTCTTGTGTATCGGCTATCTTGAACAGCGGTTTTCCAATGCTGACGAACTCACCACGTTCCACATATTTTTCCAGCACCGTGCCCCTCACGGGTGTCACGATGTGGCACTTGCGCAGCATGTCGCGCAACTGGTCTATCTGTACATCGGCAGCGGCCGTCTGCTTATCCAATGCTCTCGTGTTGGTCGAGAGCGACGAGATCTGTGCGTCGAGCTGTCGCTGCAGCACCTTCACCTGACTCGAAGCGTCGTCGAACATCTTCGAGGGAGCCGCCCCGTCGGCCACCAGTTCGCGATAACGCTGTTCGTCCTGCTGCGCCTTAGCCAACTGCTGACGAGTAGCAGCTATCTGGCGTTCCATGTCGGGTTTCTGACTCTGGTACACCTCCTTCGTTGCACCCAACTGCAGAATCTTCAGCCAAATCTGTATGGTGTCTATGAGTCCTACCTCGCGCCCCATAGGCAGAGAGTCGCCCTCGCTGACATCGAAGGCCAGCAAAGCGCCGCTCTGTTCGGCAAACACGGTGGTCTCAGTAGCCTCAAATGTGCCAGTGGCGTCATATAGTTTCTCGCTGTTTCCGCAAGCGGCCATCATCATGGCTGCGCCTGCAAGTATCATCATCTTCTTCATTGTTGTTAATTGTTTATCGTGAATTTATTGTCATAGATTTGTTTTAACATCTCAATCTCGTGTATCGACTGCTGCACGCGGGCGGCATTCTCCTGATTGATTTCGCGCACCAGGTCGTTCACGTCGATGATACCGTGAGAGAGTTTCGACTCCGAAGCCTTGCGGACGGCCGAGCGCAGCTCAATAATCTCCTCATCGTCAGCCATCAGCAGTTTATAGCGGGCGATGTCCTCGTTTTGCTGAATCTGTTCCATACGGTTGTTGAAGAGAAACACCTCGCGGTTCGACTCCGTCAGGTCGCGCTGTACTTGCAGTTTCGCCTTGTCGTTCTTTCGAGTATAGAGAGCACCGATGTTCCAAGTGAGGCGGGCCCCGATGAGGCCGTTCAGGCTCCATTTGTGCGACATCATATCCTCAAACATATTCAAACCCGGATAACCGTAGTAGCCCTGCGCGAAGACACCCAATTTAGGCATCAGCGCAGCGTTCAGCGCCTTCTCCTGCGCATTGAGCAGTCCGATCTGCGCATCCAGTGCCCGCAGTTCAGGACGATGATTCTCAGATGTCAGCACTCCGCTTTCAGCCTGTACTACAGGCTTCTCTACGCTCTTCACCTCTATCCCGCAGAATGCGCTCAGCATCGTGGTCAGCATCCGTTTTTGCGACTCCAGACTGGTGGCCTGCTGCACCACCTTCAGCCGCTCGGCCTTCACACTCTGCCAGTCGCTCTCGGCTGCCGTTCCGCCCTTCACCATTGCCTCCAGTTTCCGTTCGTTGCCAGCCAATAGCTCCTGCAGGTCGCGATTCAGCAGGATCTGTTCGCCGAGCATCAACAGTGAGAAATACATCTCATTCACGCGCATGCGAACATTATATATATTAACCTCCGTCTGCGCCTCCTGCACCTTGCCCTGCTCGCGGGCTATCGCCTTCTGACTGCTGATGACACCGCCATCATAGACGGTCTGATTCACATCAATACCCACACGGTACTGATCCTTCTTCAATCCCTTCAAGCCGATGCCCATATTGGTCATCAGGGTTTTCATCTCACTGGGCCACGACACCACATCACTTTGATATGTAGTCTGTGCTGATGCCGACACCTGTGGCAACCACCCCTTCTGGATGTTTGCCACCGTCAGCTGCGTGGTCTTCCTGATGAGGTCATACTGCCTGATCAGCGGGTAGTTGCGCTCCGCTGCCTGCTGGCACTCTTCCAATGTCTGTGCCATCGTTACTATCGGAAGCAACACAATGCTTAACAAAAACTTTCTCATATTCACTGTTATTATTCATATTTTTTGCAAAGGTACGGCTTTTTTGCCCAATATCCTGTTATCCGTTGGTATGTAATTATGTCCTTTTTGTACGAAATCCGTCATAAAAGCGCTCTAATTCGAATAAAATGATTACCTTTGTCGCCAAATTAGCACCAAAAATTATAAAAATATGAACCGACAGCCGAAATTAATGGATTTCTGGCGGCTGAGGAGACTCATTGCCTCACACCTCAATGAGATACGCGACAGCCTCATCTTCAATAGTGAACTGGCCATCGTTCATGGCGACTCACGAGTGTTCCAACTAATCATGCAGCAGTCGCCGCCCTTCATCATCAACGACCACCGCTTCGGCATCATCACCCATGGTGAGGGTGATGTGAACTTCAATCTGCAAGACCGCCACATCAGCGCAGGCACACTCATTTATCTAAGTCCTGGCACCATCATCAGCCCCATCCGTTTCTCCCCAGAGCTCGAAATCTACGGCATTGCCCTCTTTCCACAGTTCCCCATGCCGTTCTCCCAAGACCAAATGCCTTCAGCCCTGAATGGTCAGGTGCGCGACATCCAACTGTCTGTCTCTGAGGCCGACATCACCACGGCTCTTCACATCTTCGACAGTCTATGGCACCTCGTCGGCCAAACGAACTACCACCGTCCTACGGCCACAGCCCTCGTGGCAGCGCTGATGCACCACTATAATCAGCTCTATCACCAGCAGGCCAAACGGCTCTTGGCCACGCGCTCACGTGAACAAACCATCTTCGACCGCTTCCTCCAACTGGTAAATCAGCACTGCAACGAGCACCACCAACTGGCTTACTATGCCGACCGGTTGTGCCTCACCCAGCACTATCTGAGCACCGTGGTACGTCAGGCCAGCGGCACAACCGCTAAGGACTGGATAGACCTCGCCCTCGTCACCCGCATCAAAATAAGACTGCGCCACACTGATAAGAGTGCAGCACAGATTGCCGATGAATTCCATTTTACCAACCCCGCCTTTTTCGCCAAGTTTTTCCGCCGGCTCACGGGCATGACGCCAAAGGAGTACCGCTCATCTTTTTAAACCCAAACCCATATAAAGCATTTCCTTTACACCAGTAGAATAAAAACGTTTACTGTTTATAGAGGAAATCGGTCATTAGGATGGATTGGGGTTAAAAGAAGCCCCGCCGTGTCTTCATCGACGCGACGGGGCAATTTGCTTTTTTCTGATAAATAGGGGGATGATTACTTCTTGAAGAGGAGCTGGGCCATCTGATAGAGGCTGCGACGCCAAGTGAGGAACTCGTGGGCGGTGCCCTCGGAGACGTAGCCTACGGCGTTGTAGCCCGCATTCTGGAGGGCTGCCGTGGTCTCGCGGATGCCGTCGGGGTTCTCCTTGCTGCCGCAACTCTGGAAGATGAGGCGGGGCTGGGGCTTGTCCTTGAGGTCATCGGGGGCATAGGTGCCGCCGCTGAGGAGGCCGTAGTAGCCGAAGGTGTCGGGACGACGGGTGGTGATGAGCTTGGTCTCGAAGCCGCCCATGGAGAGGCCGGCCATAGCACGGGAGTCGCGCTTGGCGACGGTGCGGAAGTGGCTGTCGATGTAGGGCACGAGTTCATCGACGAGGACGGTCTCGAAGTCCTGAGCGGTGAATTCGCCCAGTCCGCCGAAGCGTATTTCGTTGGTCATACCATAGGTCATGACGATGATGAAGGGCTGGCACTTGCCCTCGGCGATCAGGTTATCCATAATAAGGTTCGCGTGACCCTGGTTGCTCCATGCGGTCTCGTCCTCACCCCAGCCGTGCTGGAGGTAGAGAACGGGGTACTTCTTCTTGTCGTTGCCGTAGGTGGGCGGGGTGTAGACGAATGCGCGGCGCACCTGCTGGGTGCTCTGGCTCCAGAAGAGGACTTGCTGCACGTTGCCGTGGGGCACGTTCTTGGTGGCATAGAAGTCGCGGTCGTGGGCGGGAATCTCGATGCCGCTCTCCCAACGGGTGCTGCCATAGTAGTTATTGGCACCCGGGTCGTTGACGACACCGCCGTCGATGGTGAGGTGGTAGTAGTGGAAGCCTTCGTCCATGGGGCCTGCGGTCTGTCCTACCCAGGAATTGTCGTAGGTCTGGTGGAGCTGTGTGCCACCGCTGCCACCGAGTCCGAGGCTGACGACTACAGACTGTGCATCAGGAGCCTCAACGCGGAAGCGGACGATGCCCTGGGAGTTGACCTGCGGATAGTCGCGGCCTGGCTGGTTCATCTCAGAGGGCTTGAAGTCTTCCTTCACGTCGGGATTCTCGGGGAAGGCGAGGGCGGCGTTGAAGGGCGGGCGCTGTGGCTGCTGGGGACCGCGGCGGCGGCGCTGGCCCTGCTGACCCTGTTCTCCCTGAGGACGGGGACGGGGTGCGGGCTTCACGGGCGGTGCCCAGAGGGGATCGCTCATGTTCATGACGGTCTGGTAGGCCTGCTTAGGCTGATAGTCGGAGTCAAAGAGGAGGGGATAGTTGCGGGCACCGAGCCAGGAGTCGCGGTCGGAAAGATTCCAGAAGGTGACGTTGTCGATGACGTCCTTGTGCTTGCGCAGAGCGCGGAAGATGCGGGCATACTGGTCGGCGAGATGCTGCTTGAGGGAGTCGCTGACCTCCATACCTTCCTGGCTGAAGCGCAGCTGACCACCCATCTCCTCGTTGGCGCGGACGTCGAGTTCGGTGACGTGGATGTGGCTGACGACCTGCTTGTAGAGGGTGATGGCGGCATCGATCTCATCTTCCTTGGGACCGTAGATGTTATAGTGTCCCTGCATGCCGATACCATCGATGGGTACTCCGTTGGCCTTCATCTTCTTCACCATCTCGAAGATGCGACGGCTCTTGACGGGGTCTGTCTCGTTGTAGTCATTGTAGAACAGGAGGGCATTGGGGTCGGCCTCGCGGGCATATTGGAAAGCCTTGGCAATGAACTCGTCGCCGGCAATCTGGTACATGGGCGACTGGCGGTAGGGGTCCTCGGCATTCTTGTCGTCGGTCATAGCCTCGTTGACGACGTCCCAGGCATAGACGATATCCTTATAGCGTCCTACCACGGTATGTATATGGTCGCGCATGCGACGGAACATCTCTTCTTTAGGGAGGAGGTTGCCGGCAGCGTCCTTGTAGATCCATTCGCCAATCTGTGCGTGCCACATGAGGCAGTGTCCGCGCAGACGGATGCCGTTTTCTCGGCAGAAGTTGGCGATGCGGTCGGCATTGTTGAAGTTGAACTGTCCCTGACGGGGTTCTGTGGGCTGAGGCTTCATGTCGTTCTCCGCCGTGATACTGTTGAAGTTTTGGAGAATGAGAGCCTGCTGTTCAGGGTTGGTGACGTTGCGCTGGTTGACAGCTACGCCAATGGTGAAATAGTCTTTGTAGGCATCCTTGAGCCCTTGTGCCCAAGTGTCGGCGCTACCCGCAAGAAGGAGCATGGCCAAGAGAGTGAATTTCTTCATGAGCTTTTGAGTTTTTTGAGGTTTTGAGTTCGTGTGTTATGAATAATTGGAATTGTTAGCAGGATATGTAAATCGGGTGCAAAGGTACGGCTAATCTTATGATTAGGCATAAACATTTGTCTCAAAAAGTCGTGTCTATGTTGCAAAACGTAACTATTATATCATTTTTTCGACATTTTCTTTGTCCTTTCGTGAAAAAGGTCGTACCTTTGCAGCGTTTTTGAGAATTGCAAAAATGAAAATTAAGATATTTTTTAAAGCAAAGCAATTATGAAAGATTTTTTGAAGTATGTGTTTGCAACGGTCGTCGGTATCGGCTTGGCCATGTTGCTGATGTCTGTGGTATTCTTCGTGTCGGTTATCGGTATGGCAGCCAATGAAGGTGCCACGACTCCCGTGAAAAAGAATTCAGTATTGAGGATCAACCTGAGCGGCTCGTTGGAAGAGCGCAGCGACGGTCAGGATCCGTTATCCCTGGCCATGTCCAACCTGATGGGCGGCGGCGATGGCGTGCTGGCTCTGGATCAGTTGCTGGAAGCCGTTGAGGAGGCCGCCACAAACGACAAGGTTGAAGGTATCTACATGGAGATCGGCTCATCCTTCGGCGGCACTCCCGCCATGATGCAGGAACTGCGGCAGGCGCTGGTGAAGTACAAGGAGAGCGGCAAGTGGATTCTCACCTACGGCGACATCTACGGACAGGGTGCTTACTACCTCGCTTCGCTGGCCGACAAGATTGTGCTGAACCCCAAGGGTATTGTGGACTGGCACGGACTGGGCGGCAATCCCGTGTTCTATACTGATGTGATGAAGAAGGCCGGTGTCAAGATGCAGGTCTTCAAGGTCGGAACATTCAAGAGCGCTGTGGAGCCCTACATCAACACCGAGATGAGCGCCGCCAACCGCGAACAGGTGACCTCGTACCTGAACAGCATCTGGAGCCAGTTTGTGGCTGAGGTCGGCGAGAGCCGCAGACTGACAGCCGACCAGCTGAACGCCCTTGCCGACACGATGCCTGCCCTGCAACCCACAGAATTTGCACTGACAAGCGGCCTCGTAGACACCCTCGCATACATCGACGGATTCAAAGAGATGCTGCGTGCCCGCCTGGGTCTGAAAGAAAAGAAGGACATCAACTTCGTGTCGCCCGCAGACCTCGTGGCCAGTGCCGACAAGAAGGACGAGAAGGCCCGCATCGCTGTGTACTATGCCTTCGGTGACATCGTGGATCAGGCCAACAATAATCCCATCACGGGTGGCGGTGGCGCTGCAATCGAGACCATGCCCACCATCCGCGAGCTTCAGAAGCTGCGCAAGGACGAGGACGTGAAGGCTGTGGTCATCCGCGTGAACTCCGGCGGCGGCAGCGCTTTTGCCAGCGAACAGATCTGGCACGAGGTAGAACTGCTGAAGGCCGAGAAGCCCGTGGTCATCTCCATGGGCGGCATGGCTGCCAGCGGCGGTTACTACATCAGCTGCGGAGCCAACAAGATCCTGGCAGAACCCTCGACGCTGACAGGCAGCATCGGCATCTTCGGCATGATTCCCGACTGTTCTGAGCTGATTCAGGACAAGCTGGGTTTCCATTTCGACGTGGTGAAGACCAACAAGTATTCAGACTTCGGCGGCGGCGACTTCATGGGTCTTTCAGCACGTCCGTTCACAGCAGACGAAGCCGCTCTGATGCAGGCTGAGATCGAACGTGGCTATGACCTCTTCATCAGCCGCGTGGCTGCTGGCCGCGGTATCTCTAAGGATAGCGTAGATGTCATCGGACAAGGCCGTGTGTGGACTGGCGAACAGGCCATCAAGATCGGTCTGGTCGATCAGTTAGGAAATCTCCAGGACGCTATTGCCGAGGCCGCCAAGCTGGCTGAGCTCGAGAAATACTCCACCGACAGCTATCCCGCTCCCGCCAACTTCATGGAACAATTCCTGAATAAGAAGAAGGAGAGCTATTTCGATGCCCACATGCGTGCTGCCCTGGGGGATTTCTACCCCATGCTTGGCACCATGCAGTGGATGATGCAGAACCGTCGTATCGACCAGTGCATCTACGCGCGCGTTCCTTATTATATGAATATACGATAGAAAACATTGTGCTCAATAATGGCAGATAGTTTGAACATCCAAGAGCTGGAGCAAGTGGTAGTCCGCTTCTCCGGCGACAGCGGCGACGGCATGCAGCTCGCCGGCAACATTTTCTCCACGGTCTCAGCTACCGTGGGCAACAGTATCTCGACATTCCCCGACTATCCCGCAGATATCCGTGCCCCGCAGGGCTCGCTGACAGGTGTGAGCGGTTTTCAGGTACATATCGGCGCAGGCAAGGTCTATACTCCTGGCGACCAGTGCGACGTGCTGGTGGCCATGAACGCTGCGGCCTTCAAGACGCAGCTGCGCTACGCCAAGCCCAACGCCACCATCATCATCGATACCGACTCCTTCACGCAGAAGGACCTGGACAAGGCAGAGTTCAAGACTGCCGACTACATCGCCGAGATGGGTGTAGACCCTGATCGTGTCATCGCCTGCCCCCTCACCACAATGGTGAAGGACGCACTGGCCGACAGCGGTATGGACGTGAAGAGCATTCTCAAGTGCCGCAATATGTTCGCACTGGGCCTGGTCTGCTGGCTCTTCAGCCGCGACCTGGACGTTGCCTTCAACTTCCTGCGCGAGAAATTCGCCAAGAAGCCGGCAATTGCCGAAGCCAACATCAAGGTCATCCAGGCTGGCTACGACTACGGCCACAACACCCACTCCTCGGCCAATAACGTCTATCGCATCGAATCGAAGACAAAAGTGCCCGGACGCTACATGGATATCACGGGTAACAAGGCCACAGCCTACGGCTTCATCGCCGCTGCAGAGAAAGCTGGGCTGCAGCTCTACTTAGGCAGCTATCCCATCACTCCCGCAACGGACGTGCTCCACGAGTTGTCGAAGCACAAGAGTCTGGGTGTGAAGACGGTACAGTGCGAGGACGAAATCTCGGGTGCCGCATCTGCCGTGGGCGCATCCTTTGCCGGTGCGCTGGCAGTAACCTCCACCTCCGGACCAGGTATCTGCCTGAAGAGCGAGGCCATGAACCTGGCAGTCATCATGGAACTGCCCCTCGTGGTCCTCGACGTGCAGCGCGGCGGTCCTGCTACGGGTCTTCCTACGAAGTCCGAGCAGACAGACTTGCTGCAGGTGCTCTTCGGCCGCAATGGCGAAAGCCCCATGCCCGTGATGGCCGCCCTCTCCCCCACCGACTGCTTCGATGCCGCCTACGAGGCTTCGAAGATGGCACTGGAGCACATGACGCCCGTCGTGCTGCTCACCGATGCCTTCATCGCCAACGGCAGCGGCGCCTTCAAGCTCCCAAAGCTGGAGGAGTATCCCGCCATCAACCCGCCCTACGTTCCCGAGGAACTGCGCGGACAATGGACACCCTATATGCGCGACGCAGAGACCGGTAGCCGCTACTGGGCTGTGCCGGGTCGCGAAGGCTTCGAACATATTCTTGGCGGACTGGAAAAGGACAACAAGACGGGTGCCATCAGCACGAATCCCGAGAACCACGACCTGATGACGCGTCTGCGCGCCGAGAAGGTGGCCCGCATCCCCGTCCCCGACCTCGAAGTGGAGGGCGACGCCGATAATGCCGACCTCCTCATCGTGGGATTCGGCAGCACCTACGGCCATCTCCACGCTGCGATGGATGAGCTGCGCGCCGAAGGCAAGAGGGTGGCCCTCGCACAGTTCCGCTACCTCAACCCGTTGCCCGCGAACACGGCAGAGGTGCTGAAGAAGTACCCGAAGGTAGTTGTTGCCGAGCAGAATATGGGCCAGCTCGCCGCCTATCTCCGCATGAAGGTAGATGGCTTCGTCCCTGCCCAGTTCAACCAAGTCAAAGGCCAGCCCTTCGTGGTGTCAGAGCTAACCTCTTATTTCGCCCAATCACTACAAAAATAGTTTTTTATTTCATACAACAAATTTTACGAATTAAACGAATTTTCCAAGCATGGAACTAATCTGTAAAGAAGAGGCTTATCAGGTTCTCGGGGCGGCAATGGCTGTGCACCGTGAGTTAGGTAGCGGCTTTTCAGAAAAGGTCTATCAGGATGCTTTGGAGATAGAGTTTCAGGAGCGTGGAATACCCTATGAACGGGAGGTCCCCATTCATGCTCTGTATCATGGTCAAGAACTGAAGTCAGAGTTCGTTCCAGACTTTGTTTGTTATGAAAGTGTGATAGTGGAATTGAAGGCCGTTAAGGAATTGGATGACATCTTTCGTTCTCAGGCCATTAACTACATGAAGGTCGCAAACATGGACTTGAGCCTTCTAATCAATTTCAGGTCGCAGTCATTGCAATATGAGCGTTTCCCAAACTATGATAAATTCGTCTAATTCGAATAATTCGTTGTCAAAAAAGAAAAAAGAATATGTTTACAGCACAAGATTATAAGAAAGGGCAGCCGCGGTGGTGTCCGGGCTGCGGAGATCATTTCTTCCTCGCCTCCTTGCACAAGGCCCTGGCCGAAATCGGCGTAGCCCCCAAGGACATCGCCGTCATCAGCGGCATCGGCTGCAGCAGCCGTCTGCCCCACTACATGGCCACCTACGGCATGAACACCATTCATGGCCGCGCCGCAGCTATTGCCACCGGCGCCAAGGTGACCAATCCCGACCTCGACGTATGGCAGGTCAGCGGTGATGGCGACGGCCTCGCCATCGGCGGCAACCACTTCATCCACGCCAACCGCCGCAACATCGACCTCAACATGATTCTGCTGAACAACCGCATCTACGGCCTCACGAAGGGACAGTACAGCCCCACCTCGCCGCGTGGCTTCGTATCCAAGTCCAGCCCCTATGGCACCGTCGAAGATCCCTTCCGCCCCGCTGAGCTCTGCTTCGGCGCCCGCGGCCATTTCTTCGCCCGCGCTGTGGCCACCGATGCCCCCGGTACCATCGAGGTGCTGAAGGCCGCCCACGACCACAAGGGAGCCAGCGTCTGCGAGATCCTGCAGAACTGCGTCATCTTCAACAACGGCACCCACGACAGCGTCTATGACAAGGAAGGCCGCAAGAAGAATGCCATCTATGTCCGCCACGGCGAAAAGCTCGTCTTCGGCGAGAACAACGAGTTCGGCCTCGTGCAGCAGGGCTTCGGCCTGAAGGTCGTGGAGATTGGCAAGGACGGCTACACCCTCGATGACATTCTCGTCCACGATGCCCACTGCGAGGACAACACCCTGCAGCTGAAACTGGCTCTCATGGGCGACGGCGACGGCTTCCCCATCGCCCTCGGCGTGATTCGCGATGTGGCTGCTCCCACCTACGATGAGGCTGTCACAGCACAGATCAACGAAGTCAAGGTTGCCAAGAAGTACCACAACTTCGCCGAGCTCCTCGAAACCAACGATATCTGGGAAGTGAAGTAATACAACACCTCTTCTATGGAATTCCTGCCTAAGGAATGCCACGACAAGCACATCGTTGAATTGCACCATCATCCCCTCCGGCGGTGTTCCGCGTAAGGAAGGCATGACCATGCTCATCGTCACCCACGAGATGAAGTTCGCCCGCGACGTCTCCACCCGCATCTTCTTCATGATGGGCGGCTATATCCACGAGGATGGTACGCCCGAGCAGATCTTTGAGGCACCCATCCACAGCGCCACCAAGACCTTCATCCAGCGCATACGCAAGGAGGTCTTCGAGATCGATGGCCCCGACTTCGACTTCCTGGGCATGCACTCCACCATCAACGCCTTCTGCCAGAAGTACAATATCACAGGGAAGCTGGAAACGGCGCAGCAGCTCACAGACATCATGCTCAACGACATCATGGCCGCCTACCGCCCCATCACCGTCCGCATCACCCACAGCGAACTCTCCGCTGTCACTGCCCTCGGCTTCATGGTCGAAAAGATGACCGCCACCCCACTCAGCGACTCACAGCGCAACCTCCTCGCCGCACAATGCCGGCAGGTCGTCGAGGAACCAACTGAACGAGGATTCCGCGTAAAGCTCATCATATAATAATCATATAATACTCACAAATACATGAAACAGACCATGTCACCCCGCCGAGGGAGCGTCATCTTCACGACACTCTTTCTCCTGCTGTGCCTGGCTCTTCAGCCACAGACCCTGCGCGCTGCGGACTGCCCGTTGGAGAGCAGCAGCAACTACTCTGTCTCCATAGAAGGCACCAATCAGATGCGCATTAAGTTCCCTGCCTACGACAAGGAAGCCTACGATTGCTGGATCGTAGAGGGAGAGATCAAGATCCAGATCGTCGGCACCGGCTCCTCCGAGACCATCTTCCACTGCGAGATGGAGCAAAGCATCAGCGACAGCGACTACTATCCCAATATCACCCACTGGAAGGGAGTCGATGGCAAAATGATCCTCTACCGCGAGCGCAACTACGGCTCTGTCAGCGTCAGCGGCTCGTCGCAGACCAGCGCACTCCCCTGTATGTCCAACTCCGAGACCGCCTATGCCAACCTCCTCTGGACCATTCCCCGCAAGTATCGTGGGCAGAAAGTGGAGGTCTCATGGAGTATGCACCACAACGGCAACATGACGGAGCCAAATAAATACATCACCATCACCAGCAGCACGTTCGACATTTCGCCGGCTCCCGCCGCGCAGAACCCCGAGCTGATGGAACCTGTCATCTCCTACAATTCCGGTAGCCCCAATCAGATCTTTGTCCCCTACATGATTGCCGCCACCAACATCAAGTCCATCAAGGCCCACTACACCGAGGTGTACTCCGGCTACACGGTCAACAAGACCCTTGACATGAAGAAGGAGTCGTCCGGATTCATCCCCTTCAACGCCGAACAACCCGTGCGGGACCTCTACGTCGAGTGCACCTATATCAACAACGAGAACGACGAAGAGACCACCAGCTCGTCCAAGCAGGACGTCCCCGTGCTGCACCAGCCCAAGAGCCTGACGGCCCACTTGCAGGCCGACGGACAGGTGGAGCTCACCTGGATGGTGCTCAATACGAATTGGGCTGAGATTACGCCCAACGACAGCTGGGAAATACAGCGCAACGTCACGGGCAGCTCCGACCCCTCGAACGCCGGATGGACCACGGTCGGACACCTGTCCTACGACGAATTTGCCAGTGAATTCTCCTTCACCGACGCCACCTTCCTGCAAGCCTATACAGGCAATACCGTCTATTACCGCTTGCGACGCACCGTCAGCTCCATCTGGGGATGGACCATGCAGAGCGGCTACGTCATGACATCGCTGCCGGCCATGCTCCGCCTGCCCACCTTGGCCGAGGCCACCGTGCACCGGCACAACACCTGGAACACGGACCAGCACGGCGTGGATCTGAGCTTCCACGTCGGCGGACCGGAAAAGGACGCCCAGGGGCGCCTGCTGCTGCGCACGGCAGAGGACTGGAAGACCTTCATCAAGCGCGTGCAGGAAGCCAACGGAAGCAGCAACGTGGATGCCGTGCTCTGTGCCGACATCACCATCACCGAGCCGGTGGGCAACAGCTCGGCGGCTCCCTACCGCGGCACCTTCGACGGCAACGGCCACACGCTGACCTGCAACATCAACTGGACGCAGCAGGACATCGGCCCCTTCCGCTTTGTGGGAGATGCCACCATCAAGAACCTCCACACGGCGGGCACCATCACCAGCAGCGTCAAGCATCAGGGCGGACTCATCGGTTCCATCACCCGCGGCGGCACGGTCTACATTACGAACTGCCGCTCGTCGGTCAACCTCGTCAGCAGCGTGAATGACGACTCCTGCGTGGGCGGCTTCGTGGGCACGGCCATGTCCATCAACCGTCTGGAATTCTCCAATTGCCTCTTCGACGGCGGTTTCGATGGCCCCAACAACAAGAAAAACGGAGGCTTCGTGGGCTGGGCGAGCGGTTATAACGCCGTGAACGTCATGAACTGTATGTTCGCGCCCACCTACATCAAAACAGGAATCGACGGCTGCATGACGTGGGTCCGGACAAACACCCCAAGCAAGATAAACCCATTCCACTGCTGTTACACCACCAACTATGGGGAAAAGGGCCTGGAGATAGACACTGAACGCAATTATGTCATCCGCAGCAGCCAAGATTGGGAGCTGCTCCGACAAATCGTGGAGAATTATGATGGTCCCGCCGGCACCAAGTATTTCGATGCCGTATTGTATGCCGACATCACCGTCGAGTCCTGTATCGGCACGGAAAGCAAACCGTATGCGGGTTCATTCTACGGCAACGGCCACACCCTGAACCTGAAGATTGATGGCGGCTCGAACAAATACACAGCTCCTTTCCGCTATGTAACACTGAGTACCAGTGCCTACGATTTGCATGTGACCGGCACAATCAAGGGCGGTGACTACACCGCAGGAATTTTCGGAACCTCGGTGCTCTCTACAAACGGCAATTGCGCCGACTATTATTGTAGGAATGTCCGAGTGTCGGCCGAGATCACGACCAGCGGGAACCATGTGGGTGGCTTCATAGGATTTGATGCTACAAAAGAAGGAAACCAGTACAACCCCACACCCGGTGTGAGCATGTATGAATGCTTGTTCGACGGTACGCTGAAATCCACCAGCGGTTCGGGCGAGAGGTACGGAGGTGCCTTCGTCGGCTGGGGCATCGGAAGATGGGACTGGCAGGATGGTCTCTACGAGAACGGCAACTACTCCGGCCTGAACCATACGGCCATCAATTACCGCTCCGACGGCACTCCCTGGTGTGAGGACTGGGATACTTATACGGCTCATAACTGGGGCGAGGTAAGATCGGGAAATAATAATTTCACCGACCAGCAGGCCCTCCTCCAAAAGCCGGGCTTTAGAACATCGTGGCATCTCGTGGACGGTAAGGCCGTGCCCAAATTTTCCTTTAGGGCTGGGACTCCACTGTCAGAGGCTACGCCCCAGCAGCTCCAGGCCCTTCTGGGCGATCAGTGGACTGTGCAGGGCAGCAGCGTGGTGCCCCAGGCGGACATCTCCGCAGAACCCCTCCACGCCACCTTCATCTGGGACGACCGCGCCAAGCTGGTCCTGCACACCGACAAGAAGGACAAGCAATCCCAGACGGTCTATACCGATAGCCACGTGCTGACCAAGGAGGAGCGCGAGAGCGGAAAGCTGCACATGGAACTCGCCACCGCGTGTCTGGACCACGAATTCCGCTTCAGCGTCCTGCAAAGCGAGAGCAGGCTCGAACCCGCTATCAAGCAGGACGTGGCGGTCACCAAGACCGACCAGGGCGACCTGAAAATCTATAAGTTCGACAACAATGCCCGCCTGACCGCCATCAAGGCAGACACCCTGCAGAACAGCGTCTCGCTGGCGTGGGAGACCGACGGAGGAACGGTGGACTATTACCGCATCACACGCTACGACAAGCTCCATCCCGAAGAGGTGAAGACCCTGGAGACCGAGTACACACAGGAGGCCTACATCGACCGAACCGTGCAGCCCCAGCACGTCTATGTCTATACCATCGAAGGCGTGACCAAGTGCGAGGGCGAGAACGTCACGCGCATCTCGACGGAAGGTTGCTGCGACCCCACGGGCATGGTCCGAGGCTATGTGCGGCTGGCCAACGGCATTGGCTTGCCGGGCGTCACCGTCACCGCCACGCCCAAGAACCGCCAGCAGGGCAACGTGGGCACCTGCGTCACCGACAGCACGGGCTACTTCGAAATCGGAGGACTGCGCTATCAGGGCCAGGGCACCTACGACCTCACCGCCGAGGGCTTGGGCACTGTGCAGAGCGTGACCTTCGACGAGCTGTCGAACCTGCAGACGAACATCAACTTCTACGAACAGACCTATTATAACTTCGCGGGCTACGTGCTCTACGAGGGCACGTCCATCCCCGTCAGCGGCGTACAATTCCTGCGCGACGGCGAGCCCGTCATCGACGCCTCCGGCAAGGCCGTCACCACCGACAACCAGGGCGCCTTCCTGGTCAATATTCCAGCCGGGCCGCACACCCTGCAGGTGGTGAAGGAGGGCCACGTCTTCAAGGACGGCGGCTTCTACATCGACCTGGACAAGCAGAGCCCGGACCACGACTGGCAGAAGGACATCTCCGACATCTATCTCTGGGACCAGACCAAGGTGACGCTGCAGGGACGCGTCGTCGGCGGCAACGTGGAGGGCCTGAAGCCCCTGGGCGAGAGCCTCTCCCGCAACAACCTGTGCGACAGCGTGACCATCGTCATGCAGCTGGAGGGCGACAACACCTCGTGGATTGTGCGCGACCAGCTCGACGCCACCGTCACCAGCCGCGTCTTCGAGGTGACCCACGGACAGACGGACACCACACGCGTGGAGGCCTATCGCCATCGCATCGTCATCCATCCCGACCCGAAGACGGGCGAATACCAGCTGCCCCTCTGCCCGGTGAAGTACAAGGTGACGGAAATCTACGGCAAGAACTATCCCACACTGTTCCAGTCCGGCACCTTCAGCGAGACCCTGGACCTCAGCCGCTACACCGAGGGCGAGACGGCCGCCTACTCACGCATCTACCACGCGCAGCCCACGCTGGACATCTGGCAGTTCCAGGGCTCGCAGGACCGCTTCTACGGCATCCGCCAGTACATCTCTCGCGACAACTCCGGCGCACGCGACACCATCTCTTTGTGGCGTGACGGCCGCTACTCCCTGGGCTACCCGGTCTTCATGGCCGGCGCTTCGGTGCCCATGGTGCTCTCGGCGCGCGAGGAATACTACTACAACAACGACCGCCTGTCGCAGCCGGACATCGTGCAGCTCGACGGCGGCGTGGTACGCGCCGCCAACGGACTGGCGGGGACCGATGAGACAGAGGTCATTGAACTGGACAGCGTGGGGCAGGGCACCTATGTGTTCACGCCGCAGAACACCACCTTCCTGCTTCAGGGCGACATGGCACTGCGCACCCTGCAGTTCACGCTGGAGTACGACGGCTCGTTCTACGACATACAGCCCCTCCGCGGATACATCATGGCCGCCCTGCCCAAGCCGCAGGGCCGCCGCATCCTGGCCGGGACGAACATACACCTCTTCGACATCCTCCGCGACCCGCCCGGAGCCGCTTCCTCCGCATACATCGAGAAGGGGTCGAAGATGAGCTACAGCTACACGGCCGACTTCAGCGCGATGGCGGGCGTGAAGATCGACCTCGGCAAGGGCTCGGGTTCCGACTTCTTCACCGGTTCCTGGGCCGGCGTGGGTTCGGGAACGACGGCCGGCACCCTGAACTCCACGTCCAACACCGGCAAGCTCTCGTTCGACATCTCGTCGAAATACTATCAGGACTGGAGCTACGAGTACGAGCTCGAGACCACCGAGAAGATCTCCACCAGCAGCAACGCGAAGGACGTGGGCATGAACAGCGACGTTTACATCGGCGTGGTGGACAACGTGGTCGTGGAGGACGCCATTGCCGTGCGCATGGTGAGCAGTGCCGCCATGCAGCGTCTGATGCCGGGCATGGGAGGTACCATCTACGTGGAGGGCCACCCCCTGCGCGTCAGCGGTACGGCCAAGGTGCTGGCGCGCGGCTGGGATGCCGCCCGCAAGGACTCGGTCTATCTGGTCCGCGACGAGGTGATGTCTGTGTCGTCTAAGGTGAACTCCACCTTTGTGCACTCCCAGGAGTACCTCCTCAGCGAACTCATCCCCAGCCTGGTTCGCACACGCAACGCCCTGCTGCTGGACAGCACCACCACGGCGGCCATGGCGCAGGCGACGGCCGATGCGCAGAAGGTGCCCGTCTATGTCAGCACGGTGGCCCCCGGCAGCGCCGACTTCGCCCGAGACGGCTACTACCGCCGCTATACACCCCAGGGCATCACCGACACGTGGAACGACTCCATCAGTGCGCTCAACAACCAGATACAGACGTGGGCCGGATTCATTGCGGCCAACGAGAAAGAGAAACTGGAGGCTCGCGAACTGATGCAAGTGTACGACGTGGACGGACGGGCAGAAGTGGCCTACAGCGAGACCTTCACCACCACCAAGGGCCTGGGACGCTACTGGAAGATTCCGGGGCTGGACGTCAGCGGTGACTTCAGTGGCACGAAGCAGACAGACCAGGGCCGTGTGACTAAGCAGGCGGAGATGGATGATGATGATGAAGAAAGAGTCATCTCGGTGGATTTCCAGGCTGGCGGCACTCTCTACACGCTCGAAATCGCGCCGCAGGTAGGCGTTGACTTCAACTACAAGAACGGCACGGACACGACCTTCACCAAGCAGCTGGGCTTCACCCTCGCGTGCAGCCGCAACTCCAACCTCATGGTGGGCGTCTACAAGACCAGCGAGATCTCGAAGGACAGCATCTCCGCGCTGGCGAAGGCAGGCCGGTTCAACGTCTTCTACAAGCACGTGGAGGATAACCTCAAGGATATCTACAACGGCGTGCAGGGCAGCAATGCCTCCAACTTCATCCAGAACGGACTGACCAGCGTGCCGCGCTACTGCAACTTCGTCTACCGCACCATGGGCGGCGCCACGGCATCGCCCTGGGAGGAGGAGCGGCGCACCCTGTTCTACAACACCGGAACCATCCTGGACCAAGCCACCATGCAGATCAACAAGCTGCGCATCTGGGCCAAGGAACCCACGGTGAGCAACGTGCCCTACGGCGAGCCGGCGCGCTTCACCATCTACTACACCAACGAGAGCGAGATGCCCGCACGCATCACACCCACCATGAACCTCTACTCCGAGGACGGCATGAACGCCAAGGGCGCCAGGATCCTGATCGACGGCGCACCCCTCACGGGCAGCGGACGCGACGTGTGGTTGGAACCCGGCGTGGTATACGAGAAGCAGGTGGAGGTCTATGCCGCAGCGGACTACGACTACGAGGACCTGGGCATCTCAATCATGGACAACGACGACGTGAAGCACATCGAGACCGTGAACCTCTCGGCGCACTTCGTGCCGGCAGCAGGACCCGTGAACATCTCGGCACCTGGCGACAAGTGGGTGGTCAACACCGAATCGGCCTTCGATGGCGAGAGAAACCTCTACTACCTGCCCGTGCACATCGACGGCTTCGACGTGAACTTCCGCAACTTCGACCACATCGAACTGCAGTACAAACTCTCTACGCAGGGCGACCGCGACTGGGTCAACGTCTGCTCCTACTATGCCAACACCGATGAGGGACGCGCCCTCATGGAACTGGCATCCGGAGAAAAACAACTCATGAAGAACGACGGCTTCATCGACGTCAACTTCTACGGCGAGAACGACCCCATCGAACAACACTATGACCTGCGGGCCGTCTGCTACTGCCGCCATGCCGGAGGCTACCTCACACGCCCGTCGAACATCATCAGCGGCATCAAGGACACACGGCGCCCGCAGCTCTTCGGGACGCCGGAGCCCACCAACGGCATCCTCGGACCCGACGACGACATCCGACTGGGATTCTCCGAGCAGATAGCGTACAACTACCTCTCGCCCATCAACAACTTCGAGGTGCTGGGACTGACGAATCAGAGCAGCCTCTCGCTGGCCACTGCCCTGCAGTTCGGCGAGGAAAGCTACGTGATCTCGATGGCCAACCGCAACCTCTCGGCCAAGGACTTCTCCCTCGAACTCATGCTGCGCCCCCGCCTCAACGGAAAGGCCATGAGCGTGTTCTCCCACCGCGTCAGCGAAGAGGAGTACATCAACCTGGGCTTCAGTGCCGACGGACACCTCACGGCCGACGTCAGCGGCATCACCATGCAGAGCTCACAGACCGTCAGCTTTGCTGACATGACCCACGTGGGCTACGTCTTCGATGTCGATGCCGAACAGAACACCACGGCCGTGACCTTCTATGCCGGGAACAAGGCCGTCGGAGAAGCCACCTTCCAAGGGATGTACAACGGCTCAGCCCCCTTGTGCTTCGGCGAGGACTACGAAGGCGAGATGGCTGAGGTGCGACTCTGGAACAAAGCCCTCACGACAGCACAGATGACCCAGTACAGCGGCCACCGGCTGACGGGCAACGAACTGGGACTGCTGGACAACTACCCGATGGACGAGGGACGCGGAGACTATGCCTACGACAAGGGTCTGGGCAGTGCCGACCTCTACCTCTCGAACACCTCCTGGCACGTGCCCGAAGGCATCAGCCTGAAGCTGGACGGCACCGAAGGCGTGAGCCTGAATCCACAGCCCTTCAACAGGCAGGACTACGAGGACTACAGCCTCATGTTCTGGTTCCGCAGCGCAGACAAGGACGCCACCCTTTTGGGCAACGGCGAGGCACGCGACGAGGCCGGCGGCAAAGACCACTTTAACATCGGATTCCAGGACGGAACGCTCTTCTTCCGCTCCGGAGGACAGCAGGTCGATGCCCGCGGACTGTACAACGACGGCGCATGGCACCACATCGCCGTCACCGTCAACCGCTCGCGCAACGTCGGCAACCTCTATGTGGACCAGAAACTCGAACAGAGCTTCCCCGTGGATACCCTCGGAGGTATTGCCGGCAACGGACTCTGCATCGGAGCAACGGTCAACACCGCGAACGCAACCTTCAGCAACTGCATGAAGGGTAACATCGACGAGGTGGCCATCTTCGAGATGGCACTGCCCGAAAACATCGTCCGCCTCATGTCCAACCAGACACCCTCCGGACGCGAGATGGGACTCATGGCCTACCTGCCGTTCAGCAACACCGAGAAGCAGATGGACAACTCGCAGCGACTCATGCCCTCGGCCGTGAGCATCAAACGCTATAAGGACAACCACGGAGAGGTCGTCGAGGCACGACGCGACACGCTCTTCGCGCAGGACATCGCCGCGCGACTGGCCGACCGCCAGAGCTATGCACCCATGGCCGGCAGCGGAGCGCTCGAGAATATCAAGTACAGCTACGTCGCCGACGGCATAGGCCTCCTCATCAGCCTCGACGTTCCCGATTATCAGATCGAGAAGACAAACGTCTATATTACCGTCAAGGAAGTGGCGGACCTGCAGGGCAACCTCATGGCATCGCCCGTGACCATGGACCTCTATGTCTATCAGAACCCCATCCGCTGGAACGCCAAACGCAAGGAGGTGGATGTACGCTACGGCGAGCAGACGACCATCGACCTCGCCATCCAGAACCTCAGCGGCAAGGCTCGCGACTTCACCATCGAGGGACTGCCGCTGTGGATCACCGCCTCGCAGACCACAGGCCGTCTGGCACCCCTCGATGAGCAGCCCCTGACGCTGACCATCTCACCTTATATTAATATAGGCGACTTCGAGGAAGTCATCTACATCGTCGGCGAAAACGGCATCACGGAACCGCTGCCGCTGAACATACACGTCCGCGGCGATGCACCGGAATGGGCCGTTGACGACCGCCTCAAGGCCGGCAATATCACCATGCACATGGTGGCACGCGTCATGCATAACGGCGAGGTGGCACACGACACCGAGGATATCCTGGCTGCCGTGGGCAGCGGACACCGCATCCTCGGAACGGCACACGTGCAGCAGGGCGCCACGGAGAACGACGGACTCGTTTACCTGACCATCTACGGAGACGCCGCCACCAGCGGCACACCGCTCGCATTCGAGTTCTTCGATGCCTCCACCGGACGCATCCTGACCAAGATGCCACGCCACCAGACGGCCGACGGACTCGTCGCCGACACCATCCGCTTCCAGGCCGACACCATCCTCGGCACAGCTACCAACCCCATCACCCTGTACGCCGCAGGAGGAGAGGTGCAGAGCGTCAGCCTCCACAAGGGATGGAACTGGGCATCCACCTACGTGCAGCCCCAACAGGCCACCGTCAGCGAACTGCTCAACAGCATCGGCTCATGGGAAGTGGGCGAGGCCGTGGAACTCATGACGGCCGACGGAATGGCACACCTCATCACCTACAAAGCCGTCTATGACCCCGACACCCACGCAGAACGATACTACTGGGACAACGGAGACAAGACCGTGGAGTTCGATCCTACACGCATGTACCGATTCTTCGTCAAGAACGACAAGAACGTGTACATCGCAGGAGAGAACAGAAGCTACGAGAACATCCGCCTCCACAAGGGATGGAACCGCATCGGATACCTCGCCATGGCAAACCTGCCCGTGGCCACGGCACTGGCCGACTACACGGATGCCGCTTCCGACGGCGATATCATCAAGTCGCAGAGCGAGTTTGCCGTCTTGAATATCGACGCACAGGGCAACCGCACCTGGAAGGGAACACTGGCGTTCCTGCACAACGGCGAAGGCTATATGCTCAAACGCAATGCCGACACGGAATGCTCCTTCGGATATCCCTTCTACATCAGCGGGTCGAGGTACAACCAGGTGAAACAGCAAGTGCATCAGGCACCGCTCTTCCGCAACACCTCGGGAGGCTCCATGAACGTCATCGCATGCACCGAAGGAGTGGAACTGCCAGAGGGCTGCCGACTGGTAGCCTACGACCGCTCCGGACAGACCTGCGGCGTGGCGCAGCCCGATGCCGACGGACTCTTCTTCCTCACCGTAGCCGACACACAGGACGGTAGCGTAGGATTCTACATCGAGCAGGACGAAGAAATCATTGCTGCCGCGACCCTGAAGATTCCTTACCAAGCCGACGGCGTGATGGGCACGCTCGAAGAACCCACCGTCATCAGCTTCGAACGGGCAGAAGGACTCGCCGGAAGCGGATGGTACGACATCAGCGGACGCAAGCTGCAGGGCAAACCCACCCGCAGGGGCGTCTACATCCACAACGGGAAAAAAGAGACGATAAAATAAAGGTCAAATGAAAAAGACATTGAGAATAACAGCAGGCGTGGCCATGGTGGCCACGCTGCTCCTGGCCGCCTGCGCCAGCGACAATGAAGACGTCACCTCCGGACTGGCACAGGGCAATGAGCCCAGACCCGCATGGCAACTGCCCGCGAACCTCTATGAGAACTTCGAGGCCACGATGGCCGTGCAGGTGACCTTGCAGGAAGAGCTGCTGGCCACAGCATCCGACGACGACCTGATGTGCGCCACCATCGGAGGAGAACTGCGCGCGCTGACCGCCCTGCAGCGAACAGCCGGGGTGGTGTACTTCCCGCTCGTCATCGCCGGAAACAGCAACAGCGGACCCGTAAGTCTAAGCTACTACAGCGCGCGACTGAAGCGCACCTTCACGCTGACCGACTGGATGCCCTTCTCGCCCGGCATATCGCCGACATCCGATGAGGACGGACGACCATACGTCGTGACTTTCAATTATTAACGTTTTATCCATAGAAAATGAAAAGAATATTTCTGGGACTGATAAGCCTGCTGCCGCTCATGGCTGTGGCAGACGACGTGGTGATTACCACGGCCGCGCAGCTCCGCTCGCTGGCGGCCGAGGTGAATGCTGGCAACAGCCATGCCGGCACGACGGTGAGACTGGCAGCAGACATCGACCTGGGCGGAGTGGCAGAGGACCCCTCCACGTACTGGACGCCCATCGGCACCATGAGTCATCCCTTTTGCGGCACCTTCGACGGTCAGGGCCATTGGCTCAGCAACCTGAGGGTGGACATCTCCGGCAGTCAGACCGGTAACGTCGCCGGACTCTTCGGCTGCATCGGCTCCGAGGCTACGGTGATGCACGTAGGAGTGCAGAGCGGTAACATCTACCTCAACGACAAGATCGGCGAAGACGCGAACTGCTACATCGGCGGCATCGTGGGGTTGAACCGGGGAACGATCCGGCAGTGTGCCAACAAGGCGATGGTCGTTGCCCCGTGGAATATGGCTGCCGCAGGAGGCATCGCCGGAGCCTGCGGCAATGTCGGCGGGGGAGAGACCGCGGCGACCATCCAGGACTGCTTTAACAAGGGTACTATCTACGGCAACGAAAAGGACGACTACGTACGCTACCTTGGCGGCATCGTGGGCGTCAACTACGGCACCGTCAGCCGCGTCTGGTCCAGCGGCACCGTCAGTCCGGTCTCGTACAGCAATGGCATCTGTGCCGGTGGCAGTGGCACCGTCAGCTATGCCAGTTCTGGTTCCACGCAGACCGGGACGGCCCTCGACGGCACGCTGAATACGCAAGGCGACTACTCCGTATGGACCTTCGCGGACGGCGTCCTGCCACAGCTCACCTGCTTCGTCCCCACGGACATCGCTCTCGCGGACGGCACCGATAACCAGGCCGTGCTGGACCAGCATAAGGGCCGCCTTTGCAACGTCACGCTGCAGGGCCGTACGCTCTACAAAGAAGACCACTCGTGGAACACCCTCTGCCTGCCCTTCGCGCTCAGCAGCCTTTCCGGGACGCCGCTCGAGGGAGCTACCTTGATGAGTCTGGCTTCAGCTTCTCTCTCGGAAGGTACGCTCACCCTGAACTTCACCCGGCAGACGGCCGTAGAGGCCGGGCGACCTTATATCGTGAAGTGGGATAGTGGAACGGACCTGCAAGGACCCGTCTTCCAGCGTGTGACTCTTTCCAGCTCGCTCTCGCCGACCGTCGACAGCGGAATTGCCTTCTCGGGCACCTACAGCCCCGTCACCCTCGATGCCGACGACCGCCAGACGCTCTACCTCGGGGCGGACAATACGCTGTACTATCCCAGCGCACAGATGACGGTAGGTGCCTGCAGGGCTTTCTTCCGTTTAAGCCTCACTCCCGACGCCTCTCCTGAAGAAGAAGGGAACAAGGTCCGTGCCTTCGTGCTGAGATTTGACGATGACCCATCCGCGCAAGGAGATAGCTCCGGCGAGAATGTGCCCACAGGAATCGAGGGAATCGTAGATGGTAAATCCGTAAATAGTAAATCAGTAAATACCACATGTGATTGGTTCACCCTCCAGGGCGTACGCCTTCCTGCACCTCCAGCCACGAAAGGCATCTACATAAAGGACGGAAAGAAAATCGTACTGAAATGAAGAACCATGTTTTGTGAGGCAAGGGCAAAAGCTGTCAACAGGACTTTTTCAAGTGGACTCAGTATGAATATACTAAGCAGCCCATCACCCTCGCTGAGCAGATAAACCCAAATCGGTCATTAGAGATTTATTCCATTCCTTTTTCTAATGACCGCCATTAGAAAATGCCAATTATCCCAAATCGGTCATTAGGATTTCTCGGTGCTGTATGGCAGTGAGAAATCCTAATGACCGATTTGGGTTAAGCTGATCATATAAGACGTGGTCTTTGACGTCCCTTGGGTCATCAAGCAGAAGATACGGATCTTATTGTCAACACATCCTGATGTTTCCTTTGATGACCCAAGGGGCGTCAAAGAGAGTCTATCGGGCAAACGACATACGGGCCAAACTTGACGAGACCGCCGACACATGGATAGGAGCTTGCTTCTTCGCGAAAAACGTAATGAAGTTCCTTAGGGGACTTCTGTGTCTCATTTTTGAAATATGCGGATTCAAGACTCTCACAGAGCCAATTTTCAACGATGAGGCATACCTCGTGCCCGTTTTGCTCTGTAGTAAACTATTGAAGACGAAAATAAATTAGCAGACCCTAATTAGAACCCACCTTTATCACGACTTTCTTATGGTTGTTGACATAAACGCCACGCTGCGTCGGCCTGCCGTTGAGACGGCGACCGTCGAGGGTGTACCACGCATCGTCGGCCGTCTTTGCATCCGTGGGTAGCGAGGCAAGGGAAAGGGCGGTGTTCATGATGGTGCTGA
>CACZAN010000028.1 GCA_902779165.1 uncultured Bacteroidales bacterium | reverse complement strand
AAAAAGCGTGCCTTTAGGTACGCGACATCAAATCCCTGTCGCGTACCTACGGCACGCTATCCGTCAACATCCTCATTACCAGCCATTGAAATGGCTGGCCGCTCGACCTCTGGTCGCTTCATACCTGAAGAACCATTGTCAGATGCCTACGGCATCACAAGCGAAACTTGAATTTAAACCTTAAACACGGCTTTGCCGTGTTCCCATTTTTAACGCTGCAAAGATACGACATTTCCATTGCGGTTCACGAATGTTTTGGCAATTATTTTTCAAAAATTGTGCTTAAATCGTTGATTTTCTATGTTTTATCGCGAATGGGTGTCATTAGGTGTCACGTGTCATGAGTGTCATTAAGGTTTTTGGATGCGTTTGAACCTCATAAAGAATAGTATATATAATATATATTATATATACTATTCTTTATGGAGTAAAATGACCCCCTCCAATCAGAAATCCTTAATGACACTCATGACACGTGACACCCATGACACCATTCAACTTTTTTCAGGGCAAGACACTTACTTCCGAATAAGTCCGGATCTTCTTATCCCTTGTTTTTCAATGTTTTATCATCCATGTGGATTATGTTGGCTGTCTTGTCAGAGTGCAGCTGACGCATTACATCATCGCCCAGCGCCATCTACTCTATCGTAAAATAATGAATATTTTTCGGGGAAAAAGGGCGGTATTTCGGAGAAAAAATGGTATCCTTGCGGGCAGAAAACAACGAAAAAACCAGCATCAGGCCCAAGGGGCGGTTATTCTCTTAGCCTGTCCTTGACTTTATAATAAGCGGTGTATGAGCTGAATCCGCTTTCTTGGGCGGCTGTGTCCTTGGTGACTCCCGGGTGCTGCTGGAGATAGCGGTCGTAGTGTTCGAGACGGAGGCGATTGACGTAGCGCGAGAAGCCGCCGAAACGGGTCTTGAAGACGTGGGAGACGTAGGTGCGGCTGTAGCTGCAGTGCTCTACGACGTGGTCGATTTTGAGGTGTGGGTCGAGGTATCCTCGTCCTTCGCGGACAAAGGCTTCGATCTCTCCGCCAATCTTGCGGGCTCGTTCTTCGGCCTGCTCGTCGTGCCAGCTGTCTTCTGCCTCCTCGTCCTGATCGGCGGACTTCACATCGAGGGCGAAGACCGTACGGCGCCAGGGGGGCATAGCGATAATCAGCAGCACGACGTTGAAGATGGCGAGCAGCAGGTTGAGAACTGCCATAACTTTCGGGCTGTCAAGAATATAACCCGTCCACAACAGCGGGGTGAGGATGACGGGCATGAGCCATACTCGCCGGGCGTAGTCATAGGGGTAGTCGTCGGGATTGGAGAAATAATCATCCTGCACCTCGCGCATCCAATGGCCTACCTGCCACATCGCAAGACCACAATATCCCATCATGCCGACACTGACTACGGCCACGACAATATTCCATATCCTGATGCTGCTGGGCTTCATCAGTCCTCCAGGCAACCAGGCGTCGATCACCAGTGGTGCCATGATGATGATGGTCAGCATTCCTGCTATCCAGGTGTCGGTTCGCCATCGGTTCCATTGCCTCACGGAGCCGAAGAAGCAGAAGAGGAGGGCTCCGGAATAGAAATAATAGGTGCCGGGGAAGTAGGATTTCCACAGGTTCCAGGCCGTTTCGCTCGCTGGATTGTAGATGTAGGGCACTAAAACCGTGGCCATACAGAAGAAAGCGACCTGCAATTTGCGGTCGGGCCAGAGCGACGAACAGCTCTCTTTGGGTGCACAACAAGTGTGGAACCACCTGATGACGGCAAACATCCAACAGGTGACAACGTAAGCGGTAGCGGAGATGCCGTACCAATATATTAGCTCGTTTTGTGTCATACCGGCTGCAAAAGTATGAAAAAAGAGACATACTCAAAAGGATTTCGCAAGAAAAATGCAAAAATAGACTATTTTTTTAATATACGTGTGCCCTTAGAAATCCATTTCGGTACCAATAGTGGCGTTTAGACACTTTTTTCAGTGGTATTTTGGCAATGTATTTGTACAAAAAGGAATGTTTTTGTACGAAAAGGAATATAATATTTTAAAATAATGCACTACCTTTGCCGCCGAAATTAATGCATAACCACAACAATATTCAGAGAAAACTAATGAAAAGAACACAACGACATCTACTGGCGAGGGCAGCGTAGAAGCTGCTCCTCGTTGTGTTCGTTCCCGCATGGGGGTAAAGCTCGTGATGAGTCTCAGAAAAAAAGCAAAAAGTCTCTATAATGTTAATAATTATGTTAAGCCGATGACCTAAATGGTCAATGTGTAAATGAAACGCAGTTACTCCCAGCGAGTGTTACCGGGATAACCCTTAACCTACCATGAGAAAAACCGTAGCAGCCACGTGAGTGGCAAAATAGAGGGTTAGGTGTAGGATATTAAATATTTCACTACCTAATCCTCATTTTTATTCTCTTTTTCATCCTTTTCTCATATATTTGTCGTATCTTTGCGCCGCCAATAATGAAATAACATAAAAAACAATGTACCATTTTCTTCGGGATATACGAATTTCCGCACTTTTTCTGATGTCGCTGTTGCTGCCCCTGACATCGTGGGCCGGAGCGATCAATGAGTCCGAAGCCCGTGAGCGGGCTGAAGCGTTCCTCAAACAACGTCGGGGTGGGGCATCCAGGGCTTTGCGAACGGCTGTCAAGAGCCGTAGGGCAAAGGACCGTCTGACTACTTCCTCCAGCGACTACTATATCTTCAACGTGAATGACGACGGTGGATTCGTCATCGTCAGCGGCGACGACCGCGCTGTTGGCATCTTAGGTTACTCTGACAGCGGCCACATCCAAGAGTCTTCGATGCCCTATGGGCTGAAGGTGCTGTTGGACGACTATTCGAAACAGATGGCACGAATCGAGGGGCTGGAGGAAAGTACTGCCGACGGCCGCAGGCTGGCTCCTGCCCGCAGGGCGATAGCTCCGCTCATCCAGACGCGATGGGGACAGGGGGCACCTTACAACAACAACACGCCCATTAACAATGAGGAACAGCTGGTTACAGGTTGTGTGGCAACGAGTATGGCGCAGGTGATGTACTACCATCAGTGGCCCACGGATCCTTCAACGGCGATTCCCGGTTATACGACCCGGACACTGAAGCTGGAACTCGGAGATCTTCTCGGAACAACCTTCAAATGGGGGGCAATGAAAACGGCCTATTCCTCCTCAGACACGGGTGATGCAGCCGATGCCGTGGCGGAGCTGATGCAGCACTGCGGTTGGTCTGTGCAGATGAACTACAACCGCGAGAAGGCCGGAGGTTCCGGGGCCTACAGTGAATCTATACCCTTTGCATTGAAGGCGTATTTCGGTTATGATGCCGGCACCCGCCAAGCCAAGCGCAAATGCTATACCTATGCGGAATGGGTGGAACTGATCTACGATGAACTGGCAGCGCGACGTCCGGTCCTTCTGGGCGGTCAGAGTGCGGGTGGAGGACATTCCTTTGTGTGCGACGGTTATGAAGGCGACGACTATTTCCATATCAACTGGGGTTGGAACGGCGGCGGCGACGGTTTCTTCCGCCTGGCAGTGCTTCAACCCTACGAGCGCGGTATCGGTGGCGGCTCCACGCTGGACGGCTTCAGCTTCGGGCAAGATGCTATCGTAGGTATTCAACGGCCGGAGGGAGGCACGAAAGGATATTGTCTCTCGCTGGAAGATTTCTACATCAATGATTACTCAACCAACCCCTACAGCCGCGTTTCTGCCGACGACGCTTTCACGGGAATCAGCCTGAATTTCATTTTGTGCAGCTATCTGAGTGGCACGAACAGCTATGATATTGCCGTGCAGCTGGTGGATGAAGGTGACAACGTGGTATGCACGATGAATGAGGAGACGGATTCTTTGACATTCAACTCCAATTACAAAGGTCCCTACTCGGATCTGGAGATTCCGTCTTCCGTCGCCGACGGCACCTATTATATAAAGATGAGGAGCCGAGTTCATGGAGACAGCGAGTGGATGGAATGCTTCGATGGCGAACAATACAAGATGACTGCCGTTATCAGCGGAAATGAGCTGACCATCAACGTTCCGTTGCCCAAAACCACCCTGCCCGCCAGCGTCTTGTTTACGGTCAAAGGCAATAAAACGGTGGGCTATGAGCAAGAGGTCGTGGCCGCCATCACAGGCGGAAGCTACGATTATCGCGGAAACGTGGTCTTGAGAGTGAACGGTACTGCGGTGATGGGTAAGGAGGTAGAGATTCCTGCCGGCAAGACGGTGGAAGCTCATTTCTCGTATATTCCTAAGACTGCGGGCGAAAACGTGCTCACTCTTTGGAACAGTAAGTCCGGCGGCTCTCAGATAGGCTCATCCGAGACGGTGACGATTCTTGACAGCGATGCTGCGAATACACAGACGCTGGCTTTCGAACCTGTAGTCAACAACCTGACAGCTGGCGGCCTGTTATACGGCAATGCGGTGCGCGCCACGGTCAGGTTGACGAATCCTTCGACAGAGAACAGCTATGTGGGACATGTGAACTGCTCGCTGAGAATCTATGACAGTGCCTCGGACGAAGCGGGTAATTTTGCTGATGCCCATGTGCTCACTAAGAACATTGTCATTCCCAAGAGTGCGAGTGCTGAGGAGCTGAGTTCTGTGGACGTCACCTTTGCTTATGACCAGCTGGATCCCAGCAAGTTCTATCGACTGCGCTTCAGCTATCTCCAAGGGAATAGTACGGCATCCGGACCGATCGTTTCTGCCGCGAATGAGGATGCTTTTGCGATGGGAGAGGGCTTTGCCCTTTACTCCCAAGACGGAGCCGTCAGCATCTCTGAAAAGGCCGCAACCATCAATGCCGGCACTTCTGCCTGCGTGGATCTGCGTGGCATCACGAGCTTCAAGGACATCAACATCACTCTGAGCAGCAATCCCAACTGCCTCTATCTGTTGGCAACAGACGCCGAGGTTCCCTCCGCACTCATCGGGCGCAATGTGGTCCGCGGCACGTCGGCAGCAGACCTCACGGCCACCACGCTGGCCTTGCAGGACGGCTATGATTTCTATACTCCCTTATCCTTCACCGCAACGTCTGTCAGCTACACCCGTACTTTCACTCTCGCCGCCAATGGCACCAGCGGGTGGAACACCATCCTGCTGCCCTTCGATGTGAGCAACATCCGTTGCGAAGGCGTTGGCGATGTGGATTGGTTCCACAGCAGCAGCGACACCGGCAAGAATTTCTGGGTGCGCAACTTCACGGCAGACGGACCGGGCACCGTAATCTTCGACTATGCCAACGAGATGACCGCCAACACGCCCTATATCATCGCCGTTCCCGACGACCGATGGGGCAGTGCCTGGCAGATGACCGGTCGCATAGTGACCTTCAGCGGCACCAGCGCAGAGATCAAGCCTACGGCCGAATGTTCAATTGGCGGCAACAACTTCAAATTCTGTGGCAGTACTGCAGGCAGTTCACAGAAGGATGTTTATCTGCTGAACGCCGAGGGCAGCAGTTTTGTCCACGCCGACGCCTCCACACCCGTTCCCGCCTTCCGTGCCTGGTTCACTCCCGTGGAGATTTCCGCTCTCACCAGACCGTCGCTGGCGATTGGTAGTCCAGAGACGACGGGCATCAACTCCACCGCCACGATTACGGAACAGAGCGCGGGCCAGTGGTTCGACCTCAGCGGCAGGAAGCTGAATAACGCCCCCATGAAGCCGGGATGCTACATCAACAATGGTAAAAAGATTGTAATACAATAAAACAATGAAGAAAGTTTATTTCAAACCGGAAATGACGGTGGTTGCTGTCGATCAGCAGCACCCCTTGCTTGGCGGTGGTTCACAAACCTCCACAGGTCCCAGCGCCGACTTCATGTCGAACCCTACCATCAGTAGCGGGGCTGCCGTGAAGCAGGAACACTACAACGTGTGGAATGACGATTGGAGCGAATGACTGCGACGATGACGCCCCAAGGGCGGAAAGTTGAAATATTGAAACGTTGAAACGTAGAAATGTTAAAAATGAAATAAGCAGATTCTCACAGTTAGTTTCTATTTTAGACACAGAGACACAGAGTAATGATTAAACCTCTGTGTCTCTGTGTCTATGTGTACTAAATAATGTACAATAGGACTGCTCGATATGGGTTCGGGTTAATTCTTCCGCTTCCACACGATGAAGCCGATGATGCAGGTGAGGGTGATGACGGCGGCGATAATCAGTGAGGGCACTTCGGGCAGACCGCAAATCGTGGGCGAGACGAAGAAAAAGTCCGACACCACCATCGTCATGAAGATGCCCGGTAGCAACGTAAGCCAATAGAACTTATGTTCGCGTGCGAGGTAAACGGTGCACACCCACAACGTGAGGGCAGCCATCAACTGAGTGCCCCAGGCTACGTACTGCCATACGGTGCCGAAGCCCGAAGGGTTGCCAATCTGCCAAGCTAACAGCGCGATGCCTACCGCGAAGACCGGCAGACTCAGCAGCAGACGCGAACGGGCACTGACCTGCTTGATACCAAAGGATTCTGCGAGAATCAGTCGGGCCGTGCGGAACGAACTGCCGCCCGTAGTGATGGGAGCTGCAACGACTCCTAAGAGGGCAAGGATGCTGCCGAAGATGCCTAACCACGAGGCACAGATGGTGGTCACCACCGTAGGAGCAGAGAAATACTGGATAAGTGTGGTGCCTTCTGCCGTGCGGGCTAAGCCATCGGCACCCGTAGTGAAGAGCTGCACGACCTCGGGAGCACATACTTCGCGCCAGCCGTCGGCAAAGAAGAAATAGCTTGAGATCGTTGCCCAGACCAACGCCACAAGTCCCTCGGTGACCATTGCGCCATAGAAGATGGGGCGCCCCTGACGCTCGGACTTCATACAGCGCGCCATCATCGGCGACTGCGTAGCATGGAAGCCGCTGACAGCACCGCAAGCAATAGTGACGAAGAGGGCAGGGAAGAGGGGCTGTGTGAGGCCGAGACGCTCGGCTCCCCAGTTACCCAGACCGTCCCACACTTCAGGAAGCACGGGCTGCTTGATGAACAGAACAATAGCCATCGCAATAACCATGAACAACATCGAGAGCGCAAACGCTGGATAGATGCGGCCTATCACTTTATCGATGGGCAGCATCGTGGTGGCTACATAATAGAGGAAGATGATAATCACCCACATCATCTTATCGCCCCAGATGCCGCTGAGGATGATGGCCGGGCAGTAGACGAAGAACGCACCTACAAGCACCATCATCATCATCGTGAATACAATCAGGGCCTTGCGTGCTGTGCCTCCGAGGTAAAGTCCCGTGAGTTCTGCCAGCCCACAACCATCGTGGCGCAACGAGAGCATGCCGCTGATGTAGTCGTGGACTGCACCTCCGAAGATGCAGCCAAAGACGATCCACAGGTAGGACGCCGGCCCGAACCACATGCCCATAATGGCACCGAAGATGGGGCCCGTTCCGGCAATATTCAGGAACTGAATCATGAAGATACGCCAGGAAGGCAGGACGATGTAATCGACCTTGTCGGCCTTACGAATAGCGGGTGTCTCGCGGTCGTCGGGACCAAAAACGCGTTCGGCAACGCGGCTGTAAATCATGTAGCCTACAAAGAGGGCAACGACACTGATGATGAAGGAGAACATGGGGAAATGTTGAAATGTTGAAAATTGAGAAATTGAAGGCTGCAATTAAGCGAGGGCAGGGCCAAATGTATTTGAGCTATGCCGAGCGAAAGCAGGCTCGAACGTTGTTCAAAATTGAAATATTGAATATGGCGACAGCTAAAAGCCAAAAGCCAAATTGACTGTAGAGAATTGTAAATCGGGCGCAAAGTTAGGCAAAATAGTTTGGTTTTAACTACTTTTTAATAGAAAGATTTGGCTGAATGCGAAAAAAGCGGTAATTTTGTACGCTTTTTGAGGGAAAAACGAACCTGAAAGGCCCGAAAAGGCCTCTAATTTGCCCTATGACGCGTTCAAGGCATTTTGCCAAAAGGAAAAGTGATGACAGAATTTGCGTGAAATATTCTAACAAATAACATTAATATCTAAACACTCAACAGCGGTATATACCGCGCTAAAGAATGCAAGACTCAGAAGACAGAATTATCAAAGTCGACATTGAGCGCGAGATGCGGTCGTCGTTTCTCGATTACTCGATGTCGGTTATTGTGGCTCGTGCGCTGCCTGACGCACGCGACGGCTTCAAACCCGTACACCGCCGCATCCTCTATGGTATGCGCGTAGACGGCAACACCCACGACAAGGATTATCGCAAGTGTGCCCGCACCGTGGGTAACGTGCTCGGTCACTATCATCCTCACGGCGACTCCAGTGTGTATTTCGCTATGGTGCGCCTGGCACAGGACTGGAACATGCGTTACACGCTGGTCGACGGTCAGGGAAACTTCGGCTCGGTGGACGGCGACTCGCCGGCTGCCATGCGTTACACCGAAGCCCGACTGGATGCCATGGGCGAAGCCATGATGCAGGACCTGGAGAAGGAAACTGTAGATATGGTGGATAACTTCGACGGCAAGGAGAAGGAGCCCAGCGTGCTCCCAACACTCTTTCCGAACCTGCTGGTGAACGGAGCTACGGGTATTGCCGTTGGTATGGCTACCAACATTCCCACCCACAACCTCGGGGAGTGCATCGACGGCTGCATCGCCTTCATCGATAACCCCGACATCGATGTGGAAGGACTGATGAAGTATATCCCCGCTCCGGACTTCCCCACGGGCGCGTTCATTTATGGTATGCAAGGCGTGCGCGACGCGTATGAGACAGGTCGTGGACGTGTCATCATGCGTGCCCGTGCTGAGATTGAGCCGGGCGAGCAGCACGACAAGATTGTCGTCAGCGAGATTCCTTACGGTGTCAACAAGGCAGAGCTCATCAAATCGATTGCCGACCTCGTTAACGAGCATAAGATCGAAGGCATCTCCAATGCCAACGACGAGAGCGACCGCGAAGGTATGCGTATCGTCATCGACGTGAAGCGCGACTTCAATGCCAATGTGGTGCTCAACAAGCTCTTTAAGATGACCCAGCTGCAGACCTCCTTCTCGGTGAATAGCATTGCTCTTGTCAACGGACGTCCGAAGCTGATGACCCTACGCGATATGATCAAATGCTTCGTGGATCACCGCCACGAGGTGGTCATTCGTCGCACCGAGTACGACAAGCGCAAGGCCGAGGAGCGTGCACACATCCTCGAAGGCCTGATTATCGCCAGCGACAACATCGACGAGGTGGTGCAGATCATCAAGACCAGCAAGACACCCGAAGAGGCGCGCAAGCGACTGGAAGAGCGATTCAAACTCGACGAACTACAGTCCAAAGCCATCGTGGATATGCGTCTGGCACAGCTCACAGGCCTGCAGCAGGAGAAGCTCCACGCCGAATACGACGAGCTGATGAAGAAGATTGAATACTACAACCAGATCCTGACCGACGACGCCCTCTGCTGGAAAGTCATCAAGGACGAACTCATCGAGGTGAAAGCCAGATTCGGCGACCCCCGCCGCAGCGAAATCGTCTATTCAAGTGAAGAATTCAACCCCGAAGATTTCTACGCTGACGATGAGGTGGTTATCACCATCAGCCATCTTGGGTACATCAAGCGCACTCCGCTCGCAGAGTTCCGTGCTCAGGGACGCGGTGGCATCGGTGTCAAAGGCAGCAGTACGCGCGATGCAGACTTCATCGAGTACATCTATCGTGCCACCATGCACAACACCATGCTCTTCTTCACCCAGAAGGGCCGTTGCTACTGGCTCAAGGTCTATGATATTCCCGAAGGCAACAAGGCCAGCAAGGGTCGAGCCATCCAGAACATGCTCAACATCGAGCCGGACGACACCGTCAACGCCTGCCTCTACATCAAGAAACTCAACGATGCAGAGTTCAATGCCTCGCACTATGTGCTCTTCTGCACCAAGGAAGGCGTCATCAAGAAGACATCGCTCGCCAACTACAGCCGACCGCGCACCAATGGTGTCATCGCCATCAATATCAACGAGGGCGACCGCGTGGTGGATGTAGCACTGACCAACGGCGAGAACGAAGTCATCATTGCCAGCAAGCTCGGGCGCGCCGTACGATTCAATGAAAGCACCGTGCGCGCCATGGGGCGCAACTCTACCGGTGTCAGAGGCATCAACCTCGATGTCGAGGGTAACGAAGTAGTAGGTATGGTTGTTGTCGACAAGCCCGAGGAAGAGACCATTCTCGTTGTCTCAGAGAAGGGCTACGGCAAGCGCTCCGACGTGCAGGACTACCGCATCACTAATCGTGGCGGTAAGGGCGTCATCACGCTGGCAGTCACCGAGAAGACCGGACAGCTGATGGCCATCAAGAGCGTCACCAACGATCAGGACCTCATGATTATCAACAAGTCCGGCATCACAATCCGTCTGCATCTCGACAGCATCAAGATCCAGGGCCGCGCCACACAGGGCGTGAAGCTCATCGAACTCCAGAAACGCAACGACGTGATTGCCAATGTATGTGTAGTACCGCAGGACGATGAAGAGGATCTGCCCGAAGAAGCACAGGCACAGGAACTGCCTGAGCCCACACAGCTCTCCGACGGACAGACCATCACCCTCGACCGCGATGACCAGCAATAAATCATCATTTAACTAACAGCATTATGAAAAAATTGTTTTGTGCATTAGCACTCCTGACAGCAACGCTGTCGCTTTCTGCTCAGGACAGAGCAGTACGCAACGCCCGCTTCAAATTCGAAGAGGCACAAGAACTCGCTGCCAACCCTCAGCGTAATGAGAAAGAAGAAGCCAAGTTGCAGCAACTCATTGCTACAACCCTCGAAGCCATTGAACCCACCCTCAACAATCCTGAGACGAAGAAGCAGAAAGCCAACGCCTGGGACATCAAGGCAAACCTTCTGCTCTTCAAGATCAACCCCATCATCTCACAGCTTCAGGCCGAACAGCCTGTAGACACAGCAGAGTTTGCAGCCCTCGTCATCGGCGCACTTGATGCTATGGAGCAGTGCTACAAGGAAGAAGTGGCAGCTGGCATACCAGAGAAATTCCAGAAGGACAACACCACCACCTTCTACAGCATGAAGAACAAGATCTACGCCCTCAACTGCCGCCAGTACCTCGCTTTCTGCGGACAGATGTTCTTCACCAACCACCAGTACGACAAGGCTAAGGACGCCTTCACCAAGTACATGCACTTCTCTGAGATCTACACCCTTCTTGCCGAAGAGGCAAAGATGGACCCCGAAGACCCCAACACCGCCAAGATGGCCTACTTCACCTGCCTCGCTTCGTACTTCGCCAAGGACTACAAGACCCTCGCCGAGTACATGCCCTTAGCCAAGAAGTACTCACAGGAACTCAACCAGGTCAACCAGCTCGAGATGACCGCCTTCATCGAACAGGGCGACACCCTCGGATGGCTCAACGCCGGTAAGAGAATCGTTCTCGAAGACCCGCAGGCTAATGACGGCGTGGCACAGAACATCCTCGCATACTACTTCAACCACAACGACACCAAGGGTGCCCTCGAGTTCACCGAGGCGCTGCTCGCAAAGGATCCCGACAGCAAGATTGCCAACTATGCTAAGGGTATCACCCTCATGAACGACAAGAAGTATGCCGAAGCTATTCCTTTCTTCGTCAAGGCCACCGAGGCCGACCCCGACTTCTCCGATGCTTTCTACAACGCTGGCGTCTGCTACTCCAACATCGGCTACGACATCAACGAGAGCCTCAATGGCAAGAAGATGACCGCAGCACAGCAGAAGGCAGAGATCCAAAAGGTCAAGGACGAGTATGCCAAGGCTGAACCCTTCTTCCTCCGTGTACGCGAACTCGAGCCCGACAACCCACACAAGTGGGCCAGCCGCCTCTCCACCGTATATTATATCCTGGAGGATAAGGCCAAGCAGGCTGAAATGGATAAACTGCTTGAATAAATGCTTATTTTTGCCAATAATTCATAAGGCATAACAAGTTTTAACTCCCGAAATTTTGTTAAGAGCAGGGTTTGTGCTACTTTTGCAGGCACAAACCCTGCTTTCATAATGAAGAAACTCACGATACTTCTCTTTTTGGCTCTTTCCATCCCTGCGTTTTCGGCCAGTGTGCTGCGCCAGGCGAAGGATGCCATCAAGAAAAAACAGAACCTCGAAGCAACGGCAAAGACCCTGCTTGCCGAAGCCGCGAAGCCAGAGACAAAACACGCAGACCGCGTGGAATGCTATCTCTTGGCGGCGGAGTGCTGGAAGCGCGTCAACGATGCCGAGAATATGAAGCTGTACCTCAAGCAGAACTACGATACTGTAAAATTCTTCAGCAGTATTCAGCAGATGTTCAGCCTTTTAGAGAAGGCCGACAGCATAGAGCAACAACCCAACGAGAAAGGGCGCATACGCATTGCAAACCGCAAGCGCAGCCACGACCTGCTGATGCCGTATCGAAAGAATGTCTTTGCCGGAGGAAACTGGCATTTCCGCCGAGGGAGGATGACAGAGGCGCTGAGCCTCTTCCGCACCTATATCGATGTTTCCGAGACTCCGCTCTTCGAGGCCGATAACCTCCTGTACACCGACACGCTGATGCCCGACGTCGCCTATCTGGCAGTTCATGCGGCACATCAAACGCAGCAACACGAATTAGTCATCCGATATACCCCTTTGGCATTGAAGGCCGACACCCAACAGCAGGTGCTGCTGGAACTGCTCTCGAAAGCTTATCTCGCCAAAGAGGATACTGCCAATTACATGGGTACGCTCTGGGGTGGCATGCACGTGTACCCAGAGCACACTTACTTCTACTCCCACCTCGTCGACCACCTGATAGAAGAGCGAGAGTATGAGCAGGGACTGGAGGTGACGGATTCCATGATTAACTGGTGCGACACCATTCCGCTGTTTCACTACGCCAAGAGCCTGTTGCTGCTGAAGATGAATCGCGACGACGATGCCATCAAGGCTGCCGATGCCTGCATAGAACTCGACCCCAACTACGCCGACGCCTATTATAATAAAGGTATAGCATCGCTCAACCTCGCCGTAGACTACGCCGCCAAAGCCTGCACCGACCTCACCAATCCCCAGTGCAAGCGCGATATGGAGATCATCCGCAGCCTCTATCTGCTGGCCAAGCAGCCGATGGAGATGGTGCGAAAGCTGCAACCCGACAATCCCGAAAGGTGGGCTACACACCTCTATCGCATTTACCTTCACCTGAATATGGGCAAGGAATTTGATGAGATGGACAGAATCCTCCACTGAACCGTACACTATGTCTCGCAGCCTGTTTCCCTTCGTTTTCCTTCTGGCCGTTGTGCTCTGTGGCTCATGCAACAAGAACCGCACAGGAGCATCGCGCGAAGCTGTGGACTCACTGAACGAACGCGCCTTCGCCTTCCGCTACCGCCAAATAGACAGTGTAGCTGACTTGGCACAGAAGGCGTATGAGCAGGCACTGCAATCGGAATATACCGACGGACAGGCAGAGGCACTAAACAACCTGATGTTCGAGCGCTTCCAGCAAATGGACTTCGACAGCGTGATGCGGTTGGCAACGCGTATAGAGGCGATGGAAACCAACGAGGTGGAGCAGCTCGTCTGCGATGTCATGCAGATGAAAGTAGACCAGCGCACCAGCGACAACCGTTCCTTCTTCATTCATCGCAGCCACGCGCTACAGCGACTGCGCAGCCTGCAACGGAAGGAAGGACGCATGCAGCCCCACGCCCGACGTCGGCTGGACTACGCACGCAGCGACCTCCACATCACGGCTTCTACCTATTTCTATTATGTCGACCAGCGAGAACGCGCCCTCGACGAAATTCGCGAGGCTGAACCCTACAGCCAGCTGGCCAACGACACCGCACAGTGGCTGTACTACTGCTATATGCGAGGGTCAGGAGGACTGGCCGAGAGCAAGGAAGCTGAAGGTGTCACACGCGAGGAGTTCGACTACCTGATGCAGTGCCTGACCTTAGCCCGCTACAACGGCTACCTCTTCTTCGAAGCCAACAGCGCCCAGTCGCTGGCAACGATGTTTGCCGATTCCCTGCAACGTTCCTATGTGGATGCCTACAAGCCGGATGTCGTTCATTATCTGACAGGTATCTTCGGCACCGACAGCACCGCAGTGAATATGGCGCGATGGGCGCTCACCCTCTTCCAGGAATACGATGATCTCTACCAGACGGCCTGTGCACTGCGCACCTTGGGCGAACTGGCGTTCAGCGAAGGAGCATACGATGATGCCATTGAATACTACACCTCGGCGCTGGATTGTGTGAACTTCCACCACGACCTGTATTATGCTGCCGACCTCATCCTTGAGAACTCCACGCAGAACCTGCTGCTGCCCTTCGATCCCGCGAACAGTAATGAGTCGGTGGAACGGCGATGGATGCGACAGGAGGGAGTGCGCACCGTACCCGAGTGGATAGCAAGTATCCGCCAGCAGCTCTCTGTCGCCTACAGTGCACTGGGAATGAAGCAAGTGAGTGACTACAACCGCAACATCTATCTCGACCTGCTGGATGTCACCCGCGAAGATGCTGAACTCGAGAGCCGCGCAACGGAACTGAAGGCCGAGAGTCTGCGTCTGCGCAAGATGCTCATTGCCGTAGGCATCGTAGCGGCAGGCGTCATCCTGCTGACAGTACTGCTCTACCGTACCTGGAGAAAGCGGGGAGAGGACGAGAACCGCCAGCTCCACCGACAGTTCGAACAGCTCCTCAGCGAGAATGAACAGGTCAACGCCAACCTCGCCGAAGAACAGGAACAACTGCAGGAACTGCAACAAGCCACAGAACAGCGCATTCAGCGCAACAAGCGGCTGAATGTGGAGAAGCGCGCCAAACTCAGCCTCGTACACGGTATCGTGCCCTTCCTCGACCGAATCCTCCACGAAGTGAGAAAGATGATGCGCAACGGAGAACCTAACGAACAGTCGCTCAGCTACATTCGCGAGCTCATTCAGCCAATCACCGAATACAACGAACTGCTGACAGAGTGGATTCAGGTAGAACAGGGACAACTCAGCCTCCAGCTGACGTCCTTCGAACTCGATCCCCTCTTTGCCTCGGTGCGAAAGAGTCACTTCGCCTATGAGCAGAAAGGACTGACACTCAACGTAGAAACCACCGATCTCAGCGTGAAGGCCGACCGTGCGCTGACCCTCTTCATGCTCAACACCTTAGCCGACAATGCCCGCAAGTTCACCCCCGCAGGAGGCACCGTGACCATCAGTGCCACTGCCGGCGAGAACGAGGACGGACGTTATGTGGAACTGTCAGTGCAGGACACCGGCTGCGGACTGGCAGAACAAGATGTGGAACTCATCCTGAAAAACAAGGTCTATGATGCGGCCGTCATCGGGAGTTCCAGCAGTGGAACTGACGAATTCCAGCAGTGGAACTCGCGAGTTCCAGCAGTGGAACTCCGGAATTCCACCAGTGGAACTCAGCCCGACGGCCAGAAAGGTTTCGGTTTCGGACTGATGAACTGCAAGGGTATCATAGAGAAATATCGCAAGACGAACCCGCTGTTCCGCGTCTGCCAACTGGGCATCGAGAGCAGGGTGGGAGAGGGCAGCCGTTTCTTCTTCCGTCTGCCGCGTGTGGTGCTGACCGTGCTGTTGGCCATGATGACCTTCATCCCCCTCGAAAGCAAAGCCGAGAACCGCACCCCGGAAATCGCTTATGCGCTGATGGATTCCGTTTACTACAGCAACATCGAAGGACGCTATGTTGATGCTTTGCAGTTCGGCGCGCAAGTCGTTGAAGCCTTCAACTCCATCGGACTGCCGGAGCAGATGGAGATGCGCCCCACGACGGATGTGGTGGCGGAGACGGCTTGGTGGCAGCGGCAGGAAGAGGTGGACTACAAGCTCCTGCTGGCATTCCGCAACGAAATGGCCGTAGCGGCGCTGGCACTGAACGACTGGACGCTCTACCGAAAGAACAACAACGTTTACAAACGCCTCTATAAACTTGTGGGTCAAGATACTACGCTCGAAAGTTACTGCCAGCAGACCGAACTTACCCATAAGAACGAACGGTTGGCGCTGATGGCCTTTGTACTGCTGCTCGTCATCGGACTCGTGGTCGTCTATCTCTTCTGGTTCCGACCCCTCATGGAACGCCGCAGAGCCAATGTGGAACTATCTGAACAACAGTTAGAAGAGTTGCGCGCAGAACACGAAGCCGACCACCAGCGCACACAGGAAGATATCGAGTTGGCAGAGGACGAACATCGCCGACGACTCTATGAAGAGAGCCGGCTGCACGTGCAGAATCAGATCATCGACAACTGCCTCTCGACCATCAAACACGAGACGATGTACTACCCGGGTCGCATCCTTCAACTGGCAGAACGTCAGCCTGTTGACCTCGCCACCTTAAACGAGACAGCCAGCTACTACAAGGAAATCTTCTCACTGCTGTCGGCACAGGCCGACTCGCAGTCTGCCGCTGTCGGTTTCCGCCGCTGCCGACAGACCTTTGCGGCGCTGGTGGAGAACTTCGCGAGCCGTGTGGCTGCCAAAGCCCGACGCAGGGGACTCAACCTGCAGCTGGCTGTGGACGATCAGACACAGGACGCTCTCATTACAGCAGACCCCGACCTCATCCGGCTACTTCTCGATGAACTCGTTGAATATGAACTCGGAAGCATCACAACAACGGAACAAGCGCAGACGCTGACACTACGCGGAAGCGTGGATGAACGCTTTGTGCGAATCGCACTAAACAACCCGGCAGTCAGCCTCACTGCCGACCAGCTGCACAACTTCTTCATGCCACATCGAGGCGGCATTCCGCTGCTCGTAGTGAAACAGATCATCCGCGAGCACGATACCTTCATGGGCCACCCAGGATGCCGCGTGATGGCCGAGGCGACCGCCGACGGAGGGCACACCGTATGGTTCACCCTGCCCCTTTCCCAGAAATCATCAACTCCCACAATATAACTATTCTATGGAACCCTTTAAAGTCATTATCGTCGAAGACGTAAAACTGGAACTCAAAGGTACGGAAGAAATCTTCCGAACCGACATTCCGGAGGCGACAATCATCGGAACGGCACAGAACGAAAGCGAACTCTGGCCACTCATGCGAGCTGAACAGCCCGACCTGCTGCTGCTGGACCTCGGACTGGGCGGAAGCACCACCATCGGCGTAGACATCTGTCGTCAGGTGCGACACAACTATCCGAAGACCAAAGTGCTGATATTCACGGGCGAGATTCTCAACGAACGCCTCTGGGTGGATGTCCTTCAGGCCGGTGCCGACGGCATCATACTTAAGACAGGCGAACTGCTGACGCGCAACGATGTGCGCCTGGTCATGGACGGTCGGCGACTGGTCTTCAACCAACCGATATTAGAGAAAATCGTGGCACGCTTCAAGAAGAGCGTGGTCAGCGAAACGCGACGTACGGATGCAGTCATAGACTACGACATCGATGAATACGACGAGCGCTTCCTCCGCCATCTGGCCCTCGGCTACACGAAAGATATGATTGCCGCCCTGAAGGGAATGCCCTTCGGAGTGAAGAGCCTCGAGAAGCGGCAAGTGGACCTCGTGAACCGCCTCTTCCCACAGAACGAACGCATTGGCGTAAACGCTACGCGCCTCGTTGTCAAAGCATTGCAACTGCATATCATAGATCTCGAACGACTGGAACCTGACGAAGAATGAACCTCAACGAACTCAACGACGCTCAGCGCGAAGCGGTGCTGTACTGCGATGGGCCGTCCCTCGTCATTGCGGGTGCCGGCTCCGGAAAGACCCGTGTGCTCACCTATAAGATTGCCTATCTGCTCGAACAGGGGATGGCGCCCTGGAATATCCTTGCCCTGACCTTCACCAACAAGGCTGCCGACGAGATGAAACAACGCATAGGACGACAAGTGGGAGAGGAGAGGGCACGTGGTTTGTGGATGGGAACCTTCCACAGTATCTTCGCACGTATATTGCGCAACGAGAGTTCATCCATCGGCTTCTCGTCGAACTTCACCATCTACGATGCCGCAGATTCCAACAGTCTGGTAAAGACCATCATACGAGAGATGGCACTGGACGAGAAACAGTACAAGCCTGGAACGGTTCTCAGCCACATATCAGCAGCCAAGAACCGCCTCGTTTCACCTGACGCTTACTCGCGAGATGCACAGCTACAGAAAGCCGATCAGGCCGCCAAGATTCCTGCAACAGCAGAAATCTACCGACGCTACATGAACCGCTGCCGGCAGTCGGATGCACTGGATTTCGACGACATCCTTGTCTACACGTATTCGCTCTTTTACAGGCATCCTGAGATACTAAAGAAGTACGAGGAGAAGTTCCAATATGTGTTAGTCGATGAGTATCAGGACACCAACTACGCTCAGCACGCTATCGTCTGGCAACTGACGCAGCACACCCGGAAGGTTTGTGTTGTGGGCGACGATGCCCAGAGTATCTATAGTTTTCGTGGAGCAAATATCGATAATATATTGACATTCCAGCGTTTATACGAAGGAGCACGCCTTTTCAAACTCGAACAGAACTACCGTTCGACACAGACCATTGTGGAGGCGGCCAACAGCGTCATACGCCACAATCGCGGACAGATACAGAAAGACGTCTATTCGAAGAAGGAAAAGGGACAGCCCATTCATGTCTATAGTTTCTACAGCGACATTGAAGAAGCCAATGGCGTAGCTCGTAAGCTGCTGAACCTCAACAACTACGAACATATTCCCTGGAACCGCATCGCCATCCTTTACCGCACCAACGCCCAGAGTCGTACCTTCGAGGAAACCTTCCGCAAGCAGGGCATCCCATATCGTATCTTCGGAGGCATCTCGTTCTACCAGCGCAAGGAAATCAAAGATATGATTGCCTACTTCCGACTCGCTGTGAACCCCAATGATGAAGAAGCATTGAAGCGTGTCATCAACTATCCGGCACGCGGTATCGGACAGACCACCGTTCAGAAGATTCTTGATGCTGCATCTACGGCAAATGTCAGTGTCTGGCAGGTGCTGATGATGCCCACAAACTATGGTGTTGATGTCAACAAAGGCACGCTCGGAAAGCTTGAATCCTTTGTTCAGCTTATTTCGTCTTTTACACAGGAAATCAACACGTTGGATGCGGCAGAACTTGGCAAAAGAATAGCGAAGGAGAGTGGGGTAGAAGCCGACATTTTCAGGGGTAGGGAGCCAGAAGATATCAGCCGACAAGAGAACTTGCAGGAGCTGCTGGATGGTATGCAACAGTTCGTAGACGACCGCCGCGAAGAAGAAGGCGAAGGCCATGACTTGATGTCGCATTACCTGCAGGAGGTGTCGCTCATCAGCGATCTGGACGAGAGTGACGACGACAGCGAAGAGAAAGTGTCGTTGATGACTATCCATGCAGCCAAGGGGTTGGAATTCAGAATAGTGTTCATTGTAGGAATGGAAGAAAACCTGTTTCCAAGTCAGATGTCCAGCGGTTCCATTCGCGAACTCGAAGAAGAACGCCGGCTGTTTTATGTAGCTTTGACCCGTGCCGAGGAACAATGTTTTCTGACTCACGCACAGAATCGTTATCGCTACGGCAAGAGCGAGTTTTGCAATCCCAGTCCGTTCCTCCGTGAAATTGATGCACGCTATTTAGAAACAAAAGAATCGACTGGAAGCGAATACACGCGCCGCTCATCATCGCGCTTCTCAGATGATTCTTCATTTTCATCCGGTTCTTCATTTTCATCACCATATTCCCGTGGCTCCTCGAGTCCATTTTCCAGCTCGCGAGCATCGAGTCCTTTTTCCTGTTCCTCGACTTCATTGCGCGGCACTTCGAGTCCTTTTTCCAGTTCGCGAGAATCGCGTATCTCAGATCATCCTGAGACTCGCTCGGAAATATACGATTCTCAGAGGTCAATCAAGGGTGACAATTCGCCGCGATTCTCTCTGCATACAACCACGGCCGCTTCACAGCCATCAGTAGAGTCCACACAGACATCGGAAGGGACCTTGGTCATCGGCACTCAGATCATCCATTCACGTTTCGGTCGCGGAGAAGTCATCGCATTGTCCGGCACTGAAATTGACTCCAAGGCCACCGTAAGATTCGAAAACGTCGGCACTAAGCAGCTTTTATTGCGATTTGCCAAATTCACGATTGTCGATAAATAATTTCTCGATACAATTTCGTATCGGTCGCACTTTGAATAATAATCCATTCACGTATCGGTCGCGGAGTAGTAATAATCTCGTATCGGCCGCACTCAGAATGAATATCTCAACTGAATCTTTACTTCTTAAGCCCATTAAAACTCTATAAACCTTTTCACACTTTTGCTTCATATTAAACATAACACCCATTAGACCGAAATAAGGGTAAAAACTACATATTGAGACAGTATTATACTATTTTCAATTGAAAAGAAAAGAAATAAAGTAAAATTTGGAAAAAAACTTGGTATCATCAAGGAAACTTCGTACTTTTGCGGCCGCAAAGACATGAAATGCTTATTATGAACTAACAAAAGATAGAAAACAATGAAGAAATTCTACACATGGCTTATGGCTTGTTTGATAACAAGCTTACCCGTAATTGCCGATGAAACGGACGTGACTGCGAAGTACATAAAGAATCCAAGTTTCGAAAGCCAGTTCAACAGCTGGACGCAGACCAATCTGAAGACGCAGAAAAACACGTCGTTCACGTTGAAGCATGGCACCTACTATGTCGAGAAATGGGTCAGCAGCGGCAGTAAGGTCGGCAACGCAGTAATCTACCAGACTATCTCCAAGTTGCCCGCCGGTCAGTATCGATTGCAAGCTGCCGCACAGAATATCCAGCAAGAAAAGACCACGAAGCAAACTGGTGCCTGGATCTATGCCGGTTCGGCCAAGACCACCGTACAAGATGCAGACACTTATTCCGTGAAATTCAGCACCTTAGGCGAAGCTCTCAACATTGGCTTCAAGGCCAGCAACGCCACGGGCAACTGGATTTGCATCGACAACTTCAAGCTTTACTATTTAGGCACTGACATTGCCCCGCTATTAGCACTGCTGCAGACACAGATTGAGGCGGCAGAGGCCACGGTGGCAAAAGCCAACCGTACTACCCCACCCCTACTGCAGACCTCTTTTATGGACTCCTTGACAAATGCCATCAATGCAGCTAAAGCCTTGGATTCCAACGCTTCGGCAGATGACATCGGTGCCGCTGCAATGAAGATGGATGCGGCCAATATCGCTGCACAAGAGAACTATCAGGCCATGTCTGACCTTAAGTCGCTGAATAACAAGGCAAAAACATACACTGCAGAATCCAAGCTGATGGGCGCCAAGTACAAGGAGACCTTGCAGACCGCCAGCGATTCTGCTCAGGCCATTCTCGACCTGAAGTCCGAGGCTAATGTGCTTAAGGCAACGCAGGATCTGCAGGCAGCTTATGATGATGCTGTGGCCAGCAGTGCCGCATATAATGCTCTAAATAAACAGATTACCAGCGCTTCATCGCTGAATACCACCGATAAGGAAGGTGTAAAGGAACTGGAGGACGCCATCCTATCAGCCACCGAAATCCGCGACCGCTACGATGCCACTCCCGATGAGATGAATTCCGCCGCAGAGGCTCTCGAAACCGCCATCCTCATCTTCCGTGTCGCCAACGGCACCGGTAGGCCCATTGCCGTACGCACTTCCACGATTGTCGAAGGAGCCACAGAGCTCTTCGCTCGTGCAGCCTTTGGTTCAGGAAGCATTAAGGAGAAAGGACTCTGCTGGAGTTCTGAGAATCCCGAACCCACCATCTACGACAACCGCACCACTTTCTCTTACTCCAACAACGGCGACATCTACAATATCAAGGACCTCACCCCTGCCACCTTATATTATGTACGCGCCTACGCGATATCGGGTTCCTATGCTGTCAGCTACGGCGATGTGGTGAAAATCTACACCCGTCCTTTCGGCACAACCACCTTCAGCTACGGCAACGAAGGCGACGAAGGCCAGAACACCCGCATCCGCGCAGCCTGCGAGGAAGGAGTATGGATGTGGAATAACATCTCCGGTATCCAAGGCTTCCACCTCGACGCACACTATCGTTATGGTGCAGGCGCAGGCGATGGCACGGCTGAATGCAGCTACGGCGGCTACATGAGTGTCAGCCAGAATACAGGATGTCAGAGAACCGGTACCATTCTCCACGAAGGAGCCCACGGACTCGGAATGGTGCCCTACACTGACTGGACCAACTCCATCTACCGCAGCAATGGCGACCGCGGCGACTGGCTGGGCCCGCGTGTGGACCGCATCATCCAGTTCCTGGAGAACAGCTCCAGCGCCAAGCTGCACGGCGACACCCAGCACATGTGGCCCTATGGCATTAATGGTGCCGGCGAGGACTCCGGCTCCCCAATCCTCTATCGCGGCAACGCCCTGCTGGTTGGCGCTTTGGCAGAGGACGGCATCCGCACTCCTAATCAGAACTTCCTGCGTCCTGCCTACTCCTTCCCCGTCGAAGACGAGGTGAAATACTACATCAAGAACGCTGACGAGAACCGTGGACTGATGACCTCCTATCTCGTTGTCAACACGAACAACACCCTGTCGTGGAAAGAGATGACCAGCGACGAAGCCTTCCAGAACGACAGCTGCGCATGGACCATCACCTACAACCCGTCCACCTGCTACTATCAGCTGAAGAATGTTGCCACAGAACGCTATATGAGTTATGCTTCCACAGGAAATAACGGCATCCGCACCTCCATTACCGCCACGAACAACAGCCGCTTCCATCTCCTTTCGGCCCGTGCCGACACCAAGGTAGGCACCTACACCTTCGCCTCCCGCTCCTATTGGCTCGTAGCTCCCAGCAGTCAGGCATGTTTGGCGGCCAACGCCAATGGTGCCATTGGTGCCGCCAGCTTCAACCACGCCGACGGCAGCACCACGCAACGCTGGTTCCTGATGACGGCCGATGAGGTAGCCCGCTTCGGCGAAGCTAATGGCGAGACCGTGGGCGTTCGCAGCCTCGACTTCGTGGAGCAAGGATCCCTGCGAGTCCTCGGCGGTCAGGGTGCAGTCAGCGTCACTGCCGTAGGTACCGGCGCCGATGTCAACATTTACAGCGTCGATGGCCGTCTGCTTCGCCAGCTCTATGTGCAGCAGGATGCCATCGCCCGCATCCGTCTGCCGCGCGGCATCTACATCGTTGGCGACCAGAAGGTCACCGTCCGATAAGTCACCCATCCCCCACCCTATAGCAAAGGCCCCGCACTTGATTGGTGCGAGGCCTTTGGTTTTTGGAGGGCTGCTGAGGGCAGACCTGTTGTGTGGCAGGATATCAGAACTTCACGCCGAGGGTGAAGGTGATGGTGTGGCGGGAAAGGTCTACGCTCTGGGGAGCGAGGCTCTGGCCAGCAGCAGCCATGAACTGTCCGTAGTCGGCAGTGCTACCTGTGCGCTGGAGATAGTCGTCGAAGGCGTAGAAGTCGCCCTTCTGTGCGCGGTACTTGTAGGCGAAGTCGGCATAGAAGTTCTTGCCGCGGTAGCCGAGGCCGAAGGTGAGCATATTGGTGGCACCGAGGTTGATGTAGTCTGTGCCGGTCAGGAAGTCCACAGCCTTGCTGTCCACGGTCTGATCCAAGCGGGCATCGGTCTTCATGGGCTTGCTCCAGAAGTTGTAGCCGAGACGTACGGCGAACTCCGGCAGGGGCTTGAATTCCAGACCGGCGCGGATGTTGTGTACGCCGTTGAAGCTGTTTCTAGTGAGGTCACTCATACCAGGATCTTTATTCATGCTGAGTCCCTTGCCAGAATAGTCATCGAGGCGCGGATAACCCATGGTCTCGTGGTTGAAGAGGGCGTATTCGTATTCTACGTCCCAAGCGAGGAAATTGCTGACGGTGGATGCTAAGCTGAAGCGGAATTTCCAGGGGGCATGGATCTTGAACTCCAGGAAGTTGTCGTCGCGACTGTCGTAGATATGGTATTCGCCTGAGTTGTCGAGATAGTCGTAGGTTCCGGTCTTGTCGTCGTAGGCAAATTTCGAGGCGATGCTGAAGTAGCTCTCTTTCTGGGTGAGTGCATACCAAGTGGGAGTTTCTACGGCGAAGCCAAATTTGAGGGCGTTGTCCTCGATGGGTCGCACGATGCCTCCGAATTTGATGTTGAAGCCGGAGCCTGTGACGCGTTTGTTGGAGACGATATCATAGTCCTCGACCTCGCCGTACTCGCCGTTGCGGTATTCGATGTAGCGCTGGTCGCTCTCGTAGTTCATGAAGTCTACGCCAAAGTCGATTCCGAGGTAGGCTCGGTTATTGATGCTGGCGGCGAAGCCGAAGTCCAGTCCATAGAGGTTGCCTGAGCTGTAGCGATTGAAATCATAGGAATCGCTGCGAATTTGATGATATCCAGTTTTTCCTGTCTCGGTGATATCATAGAGATTGGCATCATAGGATCTGAAGGGCAGGGAGTATTCGAAATACTTGTTGCCTACGAAGGTGGCACCGTAGTCATAGAGACCTTTGAGCTGTGCAGCCTGCGAGAGTCCGTTGAGGTTCTGGCCTTGGACGAACATCGAGCGCCCGAAGTCTGCCTTCTTCTGGAAGTTGACGGCGAAGTTGAAGAAGTTTTCGCGGTTGGCATCGGGGAAGGAAGCTACGAAACCTACTTGGTCGAAGCTGAAGTGTCCGCGGCCGTCGGTTCCTGCGGGCTTTGCATCCTGAATGACTCCGCCCATGGTGAGGCTCATGTCGTTCTTGCGGAAGAGGCCCAGCGATGCGGGGTTATTGGACATGGCTGAGATATCTGCGCCCAGTGCTCCCATGGCACCGCCCATTCCAACGTAGCGAGCCGATCCGATGACATCTGCATTGCTGGTCATCGTATAGTTGCTATACGAGTCCTGAGCGTATGCGACTACGGCGAAGCATGCGATAGCCAGTGTGTAGATATATCTTTTCATAGTGTTTACTGTATGATGTTGGTTGTTTCTGTTGTTATGATTCAAACTCTATGAGGGGGAGTGATCAGCGACCACCGCGGCCACCGCCGCCTCCGCCGCCTCCGCGGCTGCCTCCACCTCCACCGAAGCTACCTCCGCCTCCGAAGCTGCCACCGCCACGGCTGCCACCGCCTCCGAAGCTGCTACTGCTACTGCTGCGGGATGTGGTGCCAAAGTTCGTGGTACCACGCGAAGAGGAAGAAGAACTGACAGAGGAAGAACGGGTGCCGGAAGAGATAGTACTGCTGCTGCGACCGGTGGTGATGGTGCTAGTGCCGCGTCCACCTGTGGTAGTACGTCCGTAGCTGCGTGTGGTGCGTCCGTCATAGCCTACAGTGCTTCTGGTGCCGGAGGAACGTCCTCCAGCGATAGAGCTGCTGGCGCGGCCTCCACTGTAGGAGCGTCCACCGCGGACACTGCCTCCACCACGGCCTCCATAGGTGTCGCGACGTGGATGATAGCCACCTCGGCCATAGTAGCTGCGCGGCCGTGAGGAATAATAGCTGAAACCTCCATACCAGTAGGGACCGTAGCCCCAACCATAATAGCCACGATAGTAGGGATAGCCCCAGTGGTAGAGGCCGTAATAACCGTGGTAGGGATGGTAGTAATAATAGTCGTCCCAGTAGAAGGGATCGTAGTAGCTATAGTACCAGGGCGAAGTGTAGACTCCGGAGTATCCGAAGCGGCTGATGCGACGGCTGTAAGCATAATCCTCACCATCGGCAACGCCGTCTTCGTAGCCTTGGTTGTAGAGTTCTGCGGCGAAGGCATCGGTGGTGATGGTGGTGGAATCGTTCATCACATAGAGGGTGTCGGTAGCCGGAACACGGTAAGTGAGTGTGCCATCGGTGTGCTGCACGAGCTGTCCTGTGAGTCGGGAACTGGCCGAGGGACGGCGGTTGTACTCATCGACATCGCGGTTAGACCCTGTGATATTCAGGGTGTCGTCATCATAGAATTCGTCCTCATAGACTATTTCCACGGGCACGTAACGTTGTACCGGACGTTGTTCGGTCTGTTGCGTGGGTGTTTTCTTTTTCGGAACGAAGTAGACGTCGTCGTCTTGTGCCCACAGGTTTAGGGGCAAGACCAGCAGCATCATCACTGCTATGAGATTTCTAACGTTCAGCATATTTCTTTTGTTTTTAAGGGTTTATACTCTTGTTTGCTTTTGTCGGAACAGCCTTTATTGACTTTCGACAGTGCAAAGGTACGCACTTCCTTCTGAATCTCCATGGGGGAAACTCCTACTTTTGCGTGGAGATTTCCCTAAGAGTGAGCGAGGCACATATCCAATGCAAGTGTAATAGCTTCTTTATCAAGGTGCTGACCGATGAAAACGAGTTTCTGCATACGATCACCATAGCGTTCGTCCCAATCGCGCTGCAGGTCGGGATGATCGGCCTTGAAGGCAGCGAGTTCATCGGCGGGCATGGTGGCATACCAAGCTCCGGCATTGCGCAGCGAGACCTGACGCCCGGCCTGTTCGAAGACGTAGCAGATGTCGGGTTCTCCGTAGAACCAGCAGATGCCCTTTGCGCGGATGATGCTCTTGGGCCACTTACGGGCCACGAATTCATCGAAGAGTCCCATATTCAGAGGCTGACGACGATAATAGACAAAGGTGCCGATGCCGTATTCCTCGGCTTCGCCCTCATCGTGGTCATGGTGGTGGTGATGATGGTGTTCGTGCCCGTAATGATGGTGGTCGTGGTCATCATCATGGTGATGATGGTCATCGTGATCATCATCGTCTTCATCGTCATCGTCTTCATCGTCATGATGGTGTTCTTCCTCATCACCATGGTGGTTCTCTATCTCATCAATCCATGCTGCAGAAGTAGCGACCTTATCAAAATCGAAGCTGCGGGTGTTCAGTATTTTGTCGAAGTCCACATCGCAGTAGTCGCACTCGATGATTTCGGCCTTTGGCTGTATGGCGCGGATGATTCCACGAATGCGTCCGAGCTCTTCCTTTGTAACTTCAGAAGCCTTGTTCAGGAGGATGATGTTGCAGAATTCTATCTGCTGAATGACCAGGTTCTCGATATCGTCTTCATCGAGGTTCGGGCGCAGCAAATCGTGGCCGCTGCCGAATTCATCGCGCATTCTGAGTGCATCGACAACAGTGGCAATGCAGTCCACGACGGGCACTCCGTCGCGCATGTATTCGAGTCCCAAGGCAGGAATGGAGCAGATGGTTTGTGCAATGGGAGCGGGTTCGCAGATGCCGCTGGCTTCGATGACAATATAGTCGAAGCGATGCTGGCGGGTGATGTCTCGCAGTTGCTCGATGAGGTCCATCTTCAGTGTGCAGCAGATGCATCCGTTCTGCAGTGCTACCAGGTTATTATCTTTCTGGGCCACTACCCCACCCTTTTCTATGAGATCCGCATCGATATTCACTTCACCGATATCATTCACGATGACGGCGAAGCGGATGCCACGTCGGTTGTTGAGAATGCGGTTCAGAAGGGTTGTCTTGCCGCTTCCGAGATATCCCGTGAGCAGCAATACAGGAATCGTTTGTGTCATATTCATTTTCTTTTCTTATATTCAAGTGCAAAGATACGGCTTTTTCTCGCTCCTTGTCTTGCACTTAGTAGTTTTTTGGTGTTTTTTAACATACGAGGTTATCATAAAAGAGAAAAGAGCGCCTGAATAGTGCGCTCTTTCTCCGATAATAAAGTTTTTTTGAGCCTCTTGTCGGATTCGAACCAACGACCCCGAGATTACAAATCACGTGCTCTGGCCAACTGAGCTAAAGAGGCGGGTGGGAATGCGATCTGCATCGCGCCGCTACGACCAAGTACCCTTGCTGCGGTCAAGCCCTGGGGGATTCCGAGGGAGCTGGCCGTACAGGACATTCCCGTTTTGCGCTTCGCCGAAGCGAGCTCTTGCGGAGAGAGCGAGATTCGAACTCGCGAACCGGTTTTGCCGGTCACACGCTTTCCAGGCGTGCCTCTTCAGCCACTCGAGCATCTCTCCTGAGGGCTTCCCTTTCGGATTGCGGGTGCAAAGGTAGACTTTTCTGCTGACGTGACCAAACTTTTTTGAAGAAAAGTGATGAGCGATGGTGAAAATTTCAACAAAAAGCCCCTGCCAGCGTGTCGGCAGAGGCTTTTTCCAATGGATTTAGGGAAGAAACCGCGCGGGTCTTATTGTCCGATGACTCCCTTCCAGCTAATGAACCAGTTCGCAGGATTGCTGAGCCGACCGGCAAGAGCGGGATCGCGGCGGCCAACCTTCTGGGACATGTATGCTCCCTTGTTGTTGCTGCGGTAGGCAGCACGGATGAGCTGTCCGAAGCGGAAGCCCTCGAAGGGAGTCTCCAATGCTGATTCAACATCAAGGAGACTGTCGACGACTGCCAGCTGACGGTTATGCACCTGAGGCACGCCATAGGTGCGGTACCATTCCACAGTAGCCTGTCGCCAGGCATCCTGCAGGCTGTTGGAGTATGCTAACAGCTGTTCGTTGTATTTTGCCACAGCGTCTGCCTTGGCGGCTGTTCCCGTGTAGTCGGAGAGGACGGGAGTCTGGATGTCGGCTTCGTCAGCTGCAATGACGATGAACTCAGGATTATTATTCAGGATGGTATTCAGATCCTTATCATAGTCTGTGGAATAAGTAGGAAGAGAGACATACTCGACAGGCTGCACAGGATAGCCGGTGGAATCTGCGGGTGCATCATTGGCAGGGTCGTAGTAGCGGGGATTGGAGATGGCATAACCGCTTCCGCGGGCATGAATGCCAATCTGGTTGACCTGAGTGTCGTTCTCGTCGCTGTTGACATTGGGTTCGCCATTCGACTTGTAGCTTTGCACACGGGTCTGGAAGTAGCGCAAGGGGAAATCGAAATAGGTGACGAAGCTGCTGTCGGAAGCCGTAGTGCACTGGCTCAGCACATCGTGATCGATGACGGTGTTGTCGAGACCGGTTGTCAGAATAGCAAGGGCGAACTTGGGGAAGCCTGCCAGATTCAGGGCCTCGGCCATGCGGAGATAGATGTCTCCGACACGATAGATGATGACGTCCTGCGGCATGTAAGTCTTATAGATCATCTGAGATTCGTAGTCATGGTCGCCGCGACGGCTCTTGCTGAGGTTGGCAGCAAGACGGAGGTCACCCACATAGTGCTGTGCCACCTGTGTCTCTTGCAGGAGTCCTGCCGAGACGTAGCCCATGACGTAGTCATTGCCGTCGAAGTAACGCTCGGCATATGCCTGATTGTCGGAGTATTCATTGCAGGTCGTGGAGGGAGAGATGCTTGCTTCCTTGTTCTCGTTCTCGAGATCGTAGTTATAGAGCACTCTCAGTTCATTGTAGTTCTCGTCTGAAGCGAGTGAGTCCATGGCAATCGCGGTGATGACCTCATCGCCACTTTCACCGAAGCTCGTGGTGCTCCAATAGGCGTTGCTGGTTACCGTTGATGTAAAGTTGCTGGAGGTGAAGTTCCTCTGTTCCCAATAGCAGCGAGAGCTGGAGGTGACGGTCTTCTGCTTGTAGCCAGAATTGTTGTCTACACCCAGTTCCGTAGGCAACCATGCGATGTAGTCGTAGTAGGACTTTGCGGCCTCGCGGGCGAGTCCGGCATCTTGTTTGATGCTGGCGCTCCAGAGATAAAGGTCTCCAAGCACAAGCGACACGGGGAAGACGGCCATTCGGGCGGGCATCCTGTAGCCGTAAACATTGTGGTGGTAGGGATAGGCGAACCACGAGATGTAGGGCTTCAGGTCGTCGATGAAGTAGTCGCAGAGCTGTTCGAGGTCTCTCTTGGGAGCGTTGCTGAGCACGGAGTTGGCATCGTCGAGCGAGAGCACGGGATCCACCACCAGGGGAATGTTCGTTCCGTAGATCTGTCCAAGCTGGAGGTAGACCCATGCACGGATGGCACGAACGGCACAGTATTCTGCCTGGAAGACACGGAAGTCATAGGCCGACATGGTGGTTGCATCGTAGCGGCGTTCGCGCAGGGTCGTATCTGCATTGGCCAGGTAGTAGTTGCAGTTGTTGATGACAGCATAGTAATCGCGGGGATTGTTGTATGCGTTGTCGTCGGAGACCGTAAAGGAGGCGATGTCCTTCAGGTCTGCATTAGCATTGTCGTTGACAACGACGAGATCACCTCTTAGTTCTCCATAGAGGTTGGTGCGCACAGCAATCTTCTGCAACTGCGACAAAATGCCCACATAGGAATTGACGGTATCCGTTCCCTGCGTGAGGTGGTTCTCGTCAGCATAGAGCACGTCGTCATTACCCATATTTAACATGTCATTGCAGGACGTGATGGTGAAAGCCATCATTGACAGCAATGCGAGAGGCAGGATATATTTGATCTGTTTCATATTCATTGATTCGGATTTACGAAATATCGAAATAACGAAATGTCGGAATAACGAAATATCGATTAAACATTAGAGGTTGATCTTCACACCCACATTGACGGTACGTCCCTGCGAAACCCATCCTGCATCAATTCCTTGTGAAAGAACACTGTTGCTCATGGAGAACTCGGGATCAGTGCCCAGATAGCGTGTGATGGTGAAGAGGTTCGTGGCGTTAGCCCACACGGTGATACCCTGAATATACGTGTTGTTGATGGGTAGCTTGTAGCTGAGGGTGACATTCTTCAGTCTCAGGTAGCTGCCATCTTCAATCCACCGGTCAGAGAATGAGCTGTTGCCTATCGGGTCGCCGTAGGTGGCACGTGGGATATCGGTCACCTGGCCTTCGTAGCTCCAGCGATTGAGGAGTGCTGTCGTCTGGTTCATGAAGCGCGAGCCGGATTCCAGCTGCTGACGCATGTAGTTGTAGACGTCGTTGCCGAGGCTGTAGTTGAAGCCCAGATCCAAGGTGAGGCGCTTGTAGGACAGCGAGGTCCAGATGTTACCATAGATGTCGGGGTTGGGATCGCCGATGACGGTGCGGTCGTCGAGATTGATTTCGCCGTTATTGCCGGAAAGGTTGGCGTACTTGACATCACCAGCTTTGAAGTAAGTCTTTGTGGTTCCGTCTTCGGCGAGGCGATAGAGGCCATCGGCAGCAGCTTCTGCATTGGTTGCATAAACGATGCCTCCGCTTTTCGTGTGTTCTGTCTTGTAGCCATAGAACAGATTGACACTCTTTCCGACTTGGCTGCGGATGGTTGCTCCGAGAACGTTGTGGTCCTGATAAGCTAAATCATCAGGCAGTTCGGTGAGGCGGTTGACATAATGTCCCACGCTTGCTCCGAGGCTCCAGTTCCAGTTGTTGCCGGAGATGATATGAGCCGTTGCGTTAACATCGAAGCCCTGGTTCTCGAGCTTACCGCCGTTGCTCCAGTACTGGTTGATACCGGTCAGGAAGTTGGAGGAACGCAGGGTTAGCAGGTCGCTGGTCCAGGAGTAGAAGTAGTTGAAGCCCACAGCCAGGCGGTTATTGAGGAAGCGTCCCTCGATACCAGCGTTGAAACGGCGGGTGGTCTCCCACTTGAGTTCTGTGTTACCGATATTTTCGAAGCTCAGTCCCGGGGTAGCATTGAGGAAGAGACGGCTCTTGAAGTAGCTCTTTGAGGCATCGTAGGGAAGGTTGTCGTTACCACTGAGTCCGTAGCCGGCTTGCAGTTTTAGGTAATCAATGCCTTTCACATCGAACCACTTCTCATTAGACATCACCCATCCTGCCTGCAGGCTGGGGAATACGCCCCAAACGACACCAGCCAGTTTCAGTCCAGCTGCATCGCGTCCGAACTGGGAATTGGTCTCCATCGACAGGTCGCCCTGCAGGTAGTAGCGGTTAGCGAAGTTATACTTGGCCTGTGCGTACCACGAGAGGGTTGCCCAGTTCTCGCGTGTGCCGTCGATTTGTTTCTGGTCAGTACCAGAAATCAGCGGGGTCTTATCATTACCAGTGTTGTAACCGCTTTGGCTGGTGAGGTAGTATCCTTCGTTCATGAAGCGGAAGCCTCCGAGCAGCGCAATGTTGTGGCCACCGTAGCTGTTCTTCCATTCCACTTTCGTATCGCTGAGGATACTGTTCTCGCGGGAATAGAGCGAACCGATCATGTTATTCATCTTCTGGTGGAAAGCCTGTACCCAGAACTGCGGCACACCATTCATGGGGATGTAACGCTTCTCGTTGGTGTTGACCAGTGAGTAGCTGAACAGCGACGAGAATTTCAGGTGCTGGTTGGGATGCCAAGCGGGAGTGATGGAGAGGTTGACATACGAGTTGTCGTAGTAGTTCTTGTTCTGAGCGGTACCATACTCAAGGATTGCCGTGGGGTTCGCCAGCTGGTAGTTGGCATTCCGCAGCTGTGAGATCTCAGAGAGGTAGTCCTCATCGTTGATATCCAGGTGGGCTGTCGAGATGATGCCAGGTCCATTGTTTGATGCCACAAAGCTGTAGGGCGAGAGCATCGGGGTCTTGGCATAGCTGAGGAAGTTCAGCGAGGTGACCGTGCTCTGGTCATAATCCTCGGGAGCACCCATGTCATACAACTTACGGGTAGAGTTGCTGAAGCTGGCATCGAAACGAACATCAATCCAGTCGGTGATCTTGATATCTGTATTGAAGCGGACATTAAGACGATTGTAGTTCATTTCCTGAATGACCTCGTTGGCGTGGAGATAACCGATGGAGAGCATGTAGTTGGCTACATCACCACCACCTTGTACGCTCAGACCATAGCGCTGTGCTACGGCAGCATGGTACACTTCCTTCGTCCAGTCGGTGTTGTTGGCATACTTATTATAATAATAGTTGTAGTTGTACGGGTCTGCGGGGTTGTAGGGGCGCTCGTCGAGGAACTTGAAGGTCTGCATCTTCGTTCCGGTGCTCTGCATGAGCGAGCTGGCATAGGTTTTGAACTGCTCGCCACTCATCATCGAATAGTGCTTCGGGATGAATTCCACTCCTACGCTGGCCGAGGCAGCAATGCGCGTTGCCAGTGAAGTGTTGCGCTTCGTCTTGATGAGGATGACGCCGTTGGCACCCTTGGCACCATAGAGAGCCGTTCCGTTGCGCATGACTTCCACGCTCTCGATATCATTTACATTGAAGTTCGAGAGAATGTCGTTGTAGAATCCGGAGTGAATCATCTGGCGTTCGTACTGCATCTCTGTGATGACCCCATCGATGACCACCAGCGGCTGTGCGTTGGCCAGATAGCTGCCGACACCAGAGATCTGCATATAGGCTCCCAGTCCGTTGATACCTCCGCGTTCTGTCGTGCGCACCTCAGCTCCGAGTTGGTTCTCGATTTCCGTTGCGATGTTCGCTGCGGACGAGAAGTCAAAGCCTGTAGCCTGAGCGTGACCGAGGATATTGTCGTCTTTGCCGTAGAGGGGGCGGGCTGCATCACTCTGCATGACGATGTCACGCAGCTTTCCGCTCTCGTTGAGGCCCACGCGTACGGTGTTATATCCAGGTATCGTTACCTCCACGGCAGAGCTGTAGAGGGGCACCTGCAAGCGGAATGTGCCGTCGTCCTCCGTCAGTGCGGAGTAGCCTTTTCCGGCTATAGACTGCACGAGCACACCTGCCAGCGGTGTATGATCTTGCTGACTCACTACCCTACCCGAGATCTCACGGGTGGGTTCCTGCTTCTTGGCTGCCGCCTTGCGGGCTCGCAGCACGACGGTGGTGTCGATTTCTTCTTCCTCGAACTCGTCCTGTGCGAAACCCGCTACAGGAACTGCCGCCAGAAGCAAGGAGAAACAAATATAACCTACTGTCTTCATAGTGAGATATTGTATTCTTTCAGGTTAGACAAATCGAGCTGGAAGTTTTTGGCTTCTTCCTCTGTCTCGAACGGAATATAAATGATGCGATTGATGCGCATGATGTTGGTTTGCTGACCACGCGATATCGCGGATGCACTGGCATCTGAGGCAATACAGTAGCGGAGCACCGTGTCGTCGTTACCACTCAGGAAGTTGTAGGACGAGAACTGGGGCTTGCGGGCCTTATCGATACAGATGATATCAATTTCGTTACCTGTAGTAGTGAACTTCGTAGCACCACCGGAACCCTTATGGGTCTCGCCTTCAGGCACCTGCAGCAGGTGGGAGGAGTTACGGTCGTTCTGCTGCTTGTCGTACTTCAGGTCGTCGTTCGGATAAGTCTGCAGGAAGGCGCTGTCCTGTTTGTCGGTACGTTCTTCCTCCAATCGCTCGTGGAAGTAACATTCGAAGCGCATGGGGAGCACTTCAGACTTCTGGTAGCCATCGCGAGAGAGGTAAGGCGGCACCATCACGAGGTAGACATTATAATAGAGGTTGGCGAACGTGTTGGGCAGATAGAAATAGATTCTACTGGTGATGTTCGACTTCTGGTTCGGATAGGTCAGCGGCGACACTTCGAGGAAGTTCTCGCCCTTGAGGATGTTCTGACGCTTCAGCTGGGTGACGTCGTACTTGACACTATCGTAGGTGATTGTATCTACCAGAGTGCGGATGGTGGCAGAGACAGAAGGTACGATCTCACCGCCGTAGCCTACTTGCGAGAGCTTGAAGTGACGTGCACTGGTAGCCTGCAGATAACGAGCTTCGAGGAAGGTGAGCTTCGGGTCGACACGGCCTTCGGTGTCCTTGTAGACACGTCCGTTGGAGCAGGACCAGGGGGTGAGTCCAGACAGAATGCCGCCAGCCTGGTTGTGGTGCTGGAAGACGTTCAGTCCGTAGTAGTCCTTGTGACGGACATAGAAGGTGTTGGTCAGCGAGTCTGCTGCCTCCACCGTCTTGCCGCGCTGGTCGTTCATATTGAACATTCGACCGCGGATGATGGAAATCTTAGCATTCAACATGGCCACGCTGTCGCGGTTCTGGACTTCCTTGATGTAGTTGAACAGAGGCCTGAAGCGAGCCAGCTCCGCAGACCATACCGTGTTAGTCGGAGCCAGGAAGAGGTATGCGCTGTCCTCGCGGTTAATCCAGCCGAGCGAGGAATAGAGCTGGTTCGAGAGACTCAGCACGGAGTCTGCATAGACGATCTTACCGTCAACGATACCTCTCTGCACGCTGGATGCTTCATCCAAGGAGTATTTGTCGAAGAGGGTGTAGAATGCAGCTACGCTGTCGAGGTCTTCTTCGAGCTCCAGACGGTCGCGCACATTCGGAAGGAACACGAGCGAACCGTTGAGACTATAGAGAATACCGTTGTTTGCTACCACGTTCTTTCTGTTGAAAGGCACGCCGGCAAGGTCATTCTCATGCAACATCATATACTTTCCGTTCATCATTCTGATGGAGTCGGAATAGTTCTCATAGACCGAGCGGCCGTAGAGCGCGATATGGTTCTGCACAAATTGGGTGATTGCCTTGTTGTCCTTGTCCTGGATATAGCGGGTAGAACCATCAGGCATGGTGATAATTGTATGCTTCTGAGCATCATAGAGCCCGATAACGCTGTCAGCCTGCTCTTTCGTCATGGCGGGTGCCCAGACGGACAGTGACTGCGGACCATCGAGCACCAGGTCGTATCCCGTGTGCTCGAGCACACGAGCAAATTCTTTCAGATTGTCGTCGGCCTTGATCAGCGCATAGAGCGAAGGTTGGTCGGCCGCGTTCTGATTGCCGTCGCCCTCGTAGTGGTTGTTCCAGTCGTCCGAGCACGAGGCGAGACCCAGTGCTCCAGCCGTTAGGAACGCGCTTGCCAGGAGGGTAAAATATCTGGATGTTTTCATTGTTCTATGAAATTCGGGTTGTTGATTACGTTGTTTCGGCGATTAGAGGTCGTCCTCGGCCGTCTCTTCGTTTTCGACGCCGTAGACGCTCTTCGGAACGATCTCGATGTAGTCAAGCATCAGCTCGGCACCACCGATAGCCATCACAGAGCGTATTCGCATCGTGTGTTGCACATTTCCATCGAGATAGCCTTCGAAGATGACCTTACGCGGGTTACGTGCGGCGCTGGCAGCCGATGTGGAGTTCGAGGTGCTCAACTGCAGGTCGTTCTTCACTGATCCGGCACCCGTAGAAACGTAGCGTGTGCTGCGCGGTCCGTGGTACCAGCCGAGGTTATGCATGTCTTTTTTCACCTGATCCAGACGTTCTTTCTGGGCAGCGCTGAGGTTGCCGTCGGGGATGGCAATCCATCCACCGATACGCTTTGCGAAGACGTCATCGTTGGTGTTGCGCATATCGAGAGGAATACCCTGCGGGATGTTGTCGATGTAGAACTGTGCGATACCGCGTCGGGCCATAGCACAGAATCCCTGACGGATCTGATACTGGCCGCTGGGCACGCTCGGCAGGTTGAAGGTGATGTCGTAGGAGTCGTTGTCGGAACGGAGGTTGAACTCGTCGCCCTCATAGCTCCAGAAGTAGTTGCGGCAGTTCTGCAGGAAGAAGTCGCCGTCCTCTGCCAGAATCACGTTGTCGAGATATCCTGGAGGGAAGATGTAGTTGCGGGCATCTGCGTTCGGGTCTTCGGTGCCCAGGTTACCCCAGGTGCGGGAGGTGCGCATATCGTTGTTCATGCACTCGGGGAAGAGTGTATAGTAGTCAATGCGCATACGGGTGTTGAAGACCGTGTTGCGTGTGGTCTCGCCGTAGTCGATGAGGCGGTCGATGTAGTAGTACACGCCATTCACGGCTTCCTGAGTCAGGTCGGGTGCAATACTTGGGCTGACGATGGCACCGCGCTGGTTCAGCTGCGGACGGGCCGGATCGTACATACGGTTCAGATAAAGGGTGTTGGCGGCAGCATCACCACGGAACTTGTTGATTGTGGCGGCCACGTGCTCCACCTTCAGCGTCGACAGCGGATTCATTGTCGAGTACCATTCCACGGAGTTCACCAGCGGGTGGTAGATGGAGCAGTTGGTGTACAGCTTGTTATATACGCCCTTGCGGTTCAGGAGGTGATAGGCGATGAGCTTGTGCAGCGGGTTGCGCTCGTCCTTCAGGGCCTCGGCGTCCTTGCCGTAGTAGCTGGCGCCAGCACCTTCAGGATAGACGGTGCATGCGTAGTCATAGAGGTCCTCCCAGTTATTGATGTCCTTACCGTAGGCAGGAACGATGTTGGAGTAATTCTTCAGAATACTGTCGGGCACGCAGAAGGCGGTGTATCCGAAGCGTCGTTCCTCGGGAACCCAGCAGTAGTCCCACTGTGCTCCGGAATAGTACTTCTTCTGGATCTTCTTCTCATCACGCCAGTAGTAGGGGTCGAAGCTGGCATCCTTGATGCGATACATCTGCTGGTCGAGGGCGCACATTTGCAGTGCGGTGTAGAAGATGCTGATGTGCGGGTCGTTCTTCAGCAGCACGGGAAGGGTCTCGGAGCTGCTGGCAACCATTCCGTCCACGGGGTGAACGACACCGTTCTCCACAGAGTCGTTGGCCAGTTCATAGATGATGACACCGGTCTTGTTGATACGGTAGGTGGTTGTCTCCACTTCCTTGGTGGTTCCATCGTAGTCCTCCTGCTTCACGGTGACCGTCACGGGTTCAATGGTGAGATAGCGCCCGAGCAGGTTGGTCGAAGCGATGAAGGCGGTCTTCGTGTCAAAGCCCGACTCTTCGTTCTCGGCAGCCTGATCCAGCTCCTCGCCCAGTTCGGCGGTGAAGTACATACGGTCAATCAGCGCAGTGCGGGTGATTGTGTCGCAGTCGGCCACGGAGAGCTCGTCGATGGAGCTGAGGCCCATGGACTGCAGGTACTCCCTAACGGCAGCGTTTGTAGGAGCGAAGCAGGTGTAGGTGCCATACGTTGAAAGCAGATCCATCTTGCCCGCGCGCTCTACGATGGCAGCGAAATCCGAGAAGTCCTCGTTGTTGCGGAGCCAGTCGCTGAGCATTTCTGCCTTGTAGGTGTAGAGGTCGTCCGCACTCATGTCATCGCTGCACGATGAGAGTGTGAGACCTGCTACGGCAGTCAGCAGTGCGACTGCCAGCAATGCGAAATAGTGATTTATCCTTTTCATTGTGTGATATCTTTTATTTATTCATTTCTATACCTTCTGTAGCTTCGTTCTTGTAGATCATCTTCTGGCTGAGGTTGGGATTCACTTTCAGCTCGTCCTTGTTGTAAGGCCAGAAGAGATGTGCCATGCTTGGGAAGCCGTTGTTGGCACTGCTTCCTCCCACGGTCTTCGAGGAAGGAACGTTGGCGCGCACGATATCGGGCTTGCCGTCGCGACGGGCATAGCGCACGAGGTCGAACCAGCGCTTTCCTTCGAACATCAGCTCGCGGTTACGTTCCTGCATGAGGAAGGTCATCATCAGTGCACGAGTGGCCAGTGCCGGAGAGTTGGTAGCAATCTTGCGGTTCTCCTCGCTGATGGCTCGGCGGTTGACGAGATAGATGAGATCAAAGGCTTTGTGCATCAGTTCGGTGTTGGTCTCGTTGACTTCGTCGGTAGCCTTCTGCAGATAAGCCTCGGCCTCCATCAGCATCACATCCGTCACACGATAGATAATCCAGTTGCGGTCGAACTCGCGGTCGAGTGTGAAGTTCGAGCTCTGGGTGTTGATGAAGGGGATATCGGCATTTCCGGCATTACCCTGGATGTTGAATCTCTGGGCCACGCCTTTGCGGATGGTTCCCTCGCCGAAGTCATTATTTGCAGGCTGGATGCTGTTGTAGTAACGCAGGTCATAGACGTGCTGGAAGTAAGCGTTGGTCTTCTGCTTCAGATCCGACACGATATCGGGTCTGACGGTCAGGAAACCGCTGCCCTGGTTCGTGGGGCCGAGGTCTTTGTCTGAATTACCGGACCCATAGAGCCGTCCGAGACCGGTGCTCGTCACGTAGTTCTTGTTGCTGGAGGTGTAGTTGAAGCTGAGTTCAAAGATACTCTCGAAGCTGTTGCCGGTGCCGAAGATGGCATCAAAGCTCATCGAGGGATCCTGGCGGGTGTTCTCATAGAGGTATGCCACACGTCCGTAGGGTGCGGGAGCCATCTCTCTCGGAGTTGTCGAGTTTCTTGAGCTTCCGGTCTGTTCGCTATAGAACTCCTTGAAGTCCGCAGCCTTTGCTGCGAGGATTTCCTCGGCAGCACTGATGGCCTTGTCCCACTCGCCGGACCAGAGGTACATATCACACAACATGGCATCAATGCCATAGCGGGTGATGCGGTTGCAGTTACTGTTGTAGCTCCTGCCGATGTTGTCCTGATTGGTGATGGGATAACGTGCGATGGCGTCGGCCTTCACGTTCTCGAGGTCCGAGATGATCTCCTTCAGGATGTAGTCGAAGGTGCTTGCGGGCAGGTACTTCACCTCGTCCTCCTGCTGCACGCTCTCGCGATAGAAGGGGACGTCCTCGAAGGCGCGTATGAGGTAGAAGTAGCACAGCGAGCGCAGTGCTGTCATCTCGGCGATGGTAGCCTTCACGTCGCTCTCGCGGTATGAGGGGTCTTTCTCGCTGACGACAGGTGCCATACGGATGATGGTGTTGCACTTGTTGATGACGGTGTAGAAGCAGCCCCACTTGGTGAACTGGTTGGTGGAGAGCAGGTTCTCGCGCAGGGCCTGATAGAGGTCGTAATGGTCGTTCTCCACGTTGGCTCCGGGGAAGATGTTGTCGCTTCGGAGCTCTCCCCATACGATGCATCGGCTGATGAAGTCCTCGCTCTGCATCGAGGCATAGCATCCTGCGACCATTTGATCGATGTCGGCTTTCTCGTTCCAGAAGTTATCCTCGGTCACGATATCACGAGGCTCAATCTCGAGGAAGTCGGCACAGCTGGCTGCTCCCAAGGCCACGACGGCGGCCAGTGCAGCGCTCTTTATATATATATATAGGTGTCTCATATCTTCGTTTAGCTTTAGATTAGAAACCAATAGTGATACCTACCGTGTAGGACTTCGAGCGGGGAGTCTGGGAGTTGTCGGTGGTCACACCGTATCCTCCGTATCCGATTTCGGGGTCCACGCCGGAGTACTTCGTGATGCAGAAGAGGTTGTTGGCACTGGCATAGAGGTTCAGTGTGGACATGTGCCACTTCTTCAGCAGTTTCGGGTCGAAGCTGTAGTTCAGCTGCAGGTAGTTCAGTCGCAGGAACGAACCGTCCTCCACGAATCGGTCGCTGACGAGGGTGTTGTAGTTCGTACCGTCACCGAACATGGCACGTGGTATGGAGGTGACATCACCTTCCTTGCGCCAGCGGTAGTTGACGGCTTCGCTCTGGTTGTTGTTCGAGATCATGGATTCCATATCCAGACGGGCCATGTTCAGGATGTCGTAGTCCAGGCGATAGTTGAAGTTGGCTCTCAGCTGCCAGCGGTCATAGTGGAGGGTGAACCCGAAACCACCGGTGAGCTTCGGCAGCGAGTTGCCGAGGTAAACGATATCCAACTGGTTGATGTTACCGTCGTGGTTGACGTCCTCGTAGATGGCGTCGCCGCCCTTGAAGGAGTAGCCCGTACCCTTGGCGGTCTTGTAGGCGAAGCGCATCTGGATGGGGTCGCCGTGGGAGTCGCGCACGTAGGTACCGTCGGCGTTGAGGACGATGGGATAGGTCCATCCGCGTTCGTCGATGTTCGTCTGCAGCTGGTTGGTACCGGCCTTGATGTCAGCACGTGCGATGTCGCGTGCGGTGTCGAAGTTATACTGATATACTCCCTTGTAGCGGAAGCCGTAGATGGAACCGAAGGGGTTGTTCAGCTGCACGCGTTGCAGCACGCTGCGGTTGTTCTCTGTCCAGTCGATGTTCAGGTTCTCCAGCACCAGGGGGTCCATCTTCGTGATGACGTTTCTGTTGTTGGCGAAGTTCACATAGACGTCAGCAGAGAACTTTCCTTTCTTCAGCAGTCGTTCGCCGTTGATCTGGAATTCCCATCCTTCGTTCTTCATGTCGCCTACGTTCTTGTAGTTCAGTCCGCTCCATCCGTTGCTGGTAGGAATGCCGGCGTTGCCCATGAGCATATCCTTCGTGGTGCGGCGGTAGAGGTCGAGGCGGAACTTCAGTCGGTCGTCGAAGAAGTTCAGGTCCACGCCGAGGTTCCAAGTGTAGATGTTCTCCCACTTGAGGTCAGTGAGTTTCAGTCCGCTGGGATTCATGCTGACCTGATTCAGGTAGCGCTTGCCCTGCGAGAAGCTGTTCAGGTAGAGGTAGTCGGCTCCGGGAGGATTACCTACGAGACCCCAGCCCGGGGCAATGGAGAACATGCTCACCTTCACCTTGTCGCGTGCCCATTTCATCCAGGGCTCGTCGATGATGTTCCATCGTCCGGAGATTGCGGGGAAGTAGCCCCAGCGGTTGTTGGGTCCGAACTTGGTGGTGGCATCCACGCGCATGGAGAAGTCTGCCGAGTAGCGGCTCTTGTAGCTGTAGTGGGTGGAGAAGGTGTAGTAGAGGGAACGCCATTCATTGAAGCCGCTGCTCATGCCGCTGACGAATCCGCCGGAGGTGACGCTCTGCAGGCGGTCAGGCAGGCGGTAGACGTCGGTGCTCTGCGAGCTGGAGCTTCCGCTGACGAGCTGGAATCGTCCCATGGCCAGCAGGTAGTGGTCTTCGTTCTTGAAGTGGGGCTGGAAGGTCAGCGTGTGTGTGGTGGTGAAGGCGAGGTTCTTGCGCGAGTAGCTGTATGCAGAACCCGTGTCCCAGTAGTTATTGGTCACCAGCGAGCTGGGGAAGCTCTTGTCGGTGTAGTCGTTATATACGTTCATGACCACGCGTCCGTTGTATCGCAGCTGATGGCTGTTGTCGTCCAGACCCAGGAGCTTGTATTCCAGCTCCAGTTCGGGAGTGATGTCGTAGGTGGTCTGGTCGTTCTTGGCGTACTTGGCGCTTGCCAGCGGGTTGTGGAGGTCTCGCTGATCGTTGAAGTTATTGCTCTGTTCGGGAGTCAGCTGTCCGTGGTCGGTGAAGGCGTAGCGCGGAATGATGTAGTACTCGCCGGTGTTGTATTCATTGCCGTTGGCATCGTACTCATAGCGGTAGGGCGAGAGGTTCGGCATCTTCTTGTAGGCGATGCCCAGCAGTCCGTCGTAGTTGCGGTTGTTCTTCGTGTAGGTGAGTGCGAAGTTGGAGATGATCTTGATGCGGTCGTTGACGTAGTAGTCGAGTGCCATACGTGTGCTGAAGCGGTTCAGTTTCTGCTCGATGATGGTACCTGTCTCGTGGTCATATCCGCCTGAGATGCGGAAGAGTGTCTTCTCGTCACCGCCTGAGATGCTGATGTAGTGGTTCTGTCGCAGACCGTTCTGCTTCACGAGGTCCACCCAGTCGGTGTTCTTGTTGAACATCAGGAACTCGGAGTCGGACTCGTCGTAGTTCAGCTCTCGCACGCGCCCCACATAGGTGTTCTGTTCGGGGTTGAAGTAGGACTCCTTGAGCAGCATCGTGTAGTGGTCGCCGTTCAGCAGCTTGATGCCGCTGGGCTGGTGGGTCATGGTCATCTTCAGTGAGTAGTTCACCTTTGGTGCTCCGCGCGAACCGCGCTTGGTGGTGATTTCGATGACACCGTTGGCACCCTGGGAACCCCAGATGGCTGTTGCGGCAGCATCTTTCAGCACCTTGATGTCATCGATGTCCTCGGTGTTGACGTTCAGCAGCTGTGCGAACTTCTCGTCGTTGGCCGTTGCCACGTCGAAGTCCGAGAGGTCCACGTTCCAGACGTTGCCGTTGACGACAATCAGCGGTTCGTTGGATGTCAGGGTGGAGACGGTGGAAGCACCGCGCAGACGCATGGATGTTCCTGATCCGAGGTCACCGCTGTTCATCACGATGTCCAGACCGGCGATACGTCCCTGCAGTGCTTCGTCCACGCTGGTGATGCCGAGTCCTTCGAACTCCTTTGCCGAGATGCCCTGTGCCGAGAAGCTGACCTCTCGCTCGGGGATGGCCAGACCCGAAGTCTTCATCTTCTTCTTGGCCGTCACCTGCACCTCGGTCATCGTCTTGGTGGCATCCTGCATGGTGATCTTGTAGGTGGTTTTGTTGATGGGCAGCATCTGGGTCTTGTAGCCCATGAAGCTGATGCGCAGTTGGTTCTTCGCGCTCTTGATGGGCAGCACGAAGTTACCGTTCATATCGGTCACGGTGGCATTGACGACACGGTTCGAGGCGTCTACTTCTGCCACGCTGGCACCGGGCAGTACGTCGAGGTCATCGCTGACAGTACCGCTGATGCGTGAAATCTGTGCCATCGCCAGTGAGGACACCAGCATCAGGCAGAGCGTTATGTAATATCTTAGTGTTTTCATCTTCGGACCTGTTTAATAGCGTTTAACCTCAGAGGGTGCGGGGTATGTGGGGTGGATGAACCCGTCGGGCAGTAGCTGGTCGTTGGAGTACAGCAGCACATCGTCGATCTGATGGATGACAACATAGCTTGCGGTGTAGAGCCAGCGGTTGCTCTTGGTGAACACGCACTGCCGCGAGACCTGGTTGCTGTGGTCGCCGACGACTACGTGTGCAGTCACTCCGCGGGCATCCTTGACATTGATGGCCGAGCCTTGGTTCTCCACCGTCAGGCGGCGGAAGAGGCTGGTCTCGTCGTCGTAAGCAGCCGTCTCATAGACGATGCTGTTCTGTTCGCCGCCGAGATAGACGGAGCCGTCTTGGATGTGGTAGCGGACGAAGTTGTTCAGCACGTTCATGATGATTGCCTGGCAGGAGTCTGCCACGACTTTGATGGAGTCTTCCTGTGCGGTGGTGAGCAGACCTGCACGCTGCAGTGTGTTGGCAGAGTCCTTCACAGCCGACCACTCGTCGTACTCATCCAGTCCCGGCAGCTTGTGGGCGTCGATGAGTGCCTGCACCTTCGCGTTGGAGGGTACCCAGATGGTGTAGTGGTAGTTACCCAGGATATTGATGGCGCGGCCGATGCTGACATGGGTGGGATCGACGTTGTTCGAGGCGTTGACCACGGAGCTCAGTGTCAGCAGGTCGCTGAAGACCTTGAAGTCGGGGTGCTTCACAGAGTCGCGCACGACTTGGAAGGGAGATGTCATCGTGCATTCGGGGATGCTGTCGAGGACATAGCTGATGCCGTTGCCGGATTCCGTCTGGTCGAAGGTCAGGTCTTCCGTGACGGGGATGAAGGTGCCGCGCTCCATCTGTGCGCTGCCGGCGATGCCGGTCACCTTGCCGCCCGTGAACTGCACCTTGATGGGGCCGCCAGCCTTGTTCAGGTAGATCTCCTGACCCGGGTGGAAGGTCTGCGAGCCCTTCTTGCCATGGACGACGATGAAGTTGTCGAAGAAGTCGTTCAGGCGGTTGTTGATGAGACCCAGACCCTGCTCACCCGTACTAGTCGGCTGGAAGGTTGTGGGCTTGTTGGTAATGATCATCTGATTGCCCGTGGTGTCGACCTGGAATACCTCTGCCGAGACGGGGAAGGTCTTGCTCTGCGTGTCGACAAAATAGTGGTAGGCAGCAGGCTTGTTCTCATAGATGCTGAAGGGGTCGATGATGCCCTGATAGGCTTCGTCCTTCGGCAGCAGGAAGCTGTAGGTGGAGGCCATGGAGTTCACGTAGGCCTCGTTCTCATAGCCCGTCCAGTTCAGCGTGTAGTCGGATGTTGGCGGCTTGTAGCGCGTGTCGGATATGAAGCGGTACATCGTGCTCATATCCTGATCCTGGCGTAGGGTGACGGGGAAGAACACGCTCTGGTGCTCGGGAGCCACATACACGGCATCCATCTGATAGACCACGCCGTTGCAGGCCATGAAGCAGCTGTCCACCTTCTCGCTCGTGAGTCCCATATCCTCGGACTGCGAGTTCTTCACGTTGGTGAACTTGCTCGGAGTGGTGGAAATGAGGCTGCTCTTCATGCAGTTCTTCAGGAACGGCAGCACAATGGCGTCGGGCACGTTGTCCCAGTTGTAGCCATACTTCACGCCGATGGGCTTGCCGTCGCCCTGGGTGATATAATAATTCATCCAATCGTCGGTGGGCACAAACATCGCCGCACCGTCGTTGCTGGATGTGATTTCGTTGTTCGTCGTATTGATAGCATAGGTGTTCCATCCCGGATCAAAGGGCAGCACGGCAGGAATCGTGGCTCCCGTCTCGGTGATGGTGCTCAGTGCGTGCTCCTCGCGGCCGTTGTTGAAGTAGCGCTTGACGAAGATAGAGTCGCTCTTGCCGTTCAACTCGCGCACGCCGATGAACTGAGGATAGCTGTAGCGCTCCAGCAGCGAGCTGAAGATCTTGAACTGCGGCTTCGTGCGGATGATCTCAGCCATGTTGGGCAGCTGCTCGGGCACCTGCTCCAGCACATGGATGTAGCCGTTCTGACAGGTGATGTCCTGCAGGAACTTCTTTGCCGAGCCGTCGGTGTTCACGTCCTTGTCGGCCCATCGCCCGTCGTTCTTCGCAATGGGCAGTCCGTTGATGTAGGAGCGATCCACATCCTCGCAGGCTCCGTTCGTCAGCTTCTGGATATCCTCCTTCACGAAGTCATTGCTAATCATGAAGTCGGGCGTGAAGTGCACCATCGTCGGAGCATTGTTGTCCTTGTAGAGCAGGATACTGCCGCGTCCGCGAACCGCCTGCCAGTAGTCCACCTGATACACGTTGCCCTCGAGGTCCACCTCGGTGCGGGCAGGGTTCAGCAGTGGCATTTCCTTCGCCAGTACCACGGGCACGGAGTCCGTGATGTCCACGCGGCTGGCGCGTCGCATATACACGCCTTCGCCCGGAGGATTGCCCGGCTTGTTGCTCAGCAACTCGATGAGGTATGCGTTGTTGATCATCGCACCCTTCAGCAAGTTCTTCTTCTCGGCCTTCGAGAGGTCATTCACCGACTGCACGCCGCGGGCACCCAGATAACGCTCCCACGCCGCATCGTCGGCCACGAACAGGGTGACACTGCCCGTGCGGCGCAGCATCTCCGGATAGTTCGTCTCCGTCAGGTCTGGATCATTGATGAGGGCCAGCGTGGTCTTGAAGTCACCCCGGCTCTCCAGCTCTTCATAAATGCTGCTACCCAGCCACGTCGGAGTGCCCGTGAGCAAGTCGTCCTGACACGACGACAAGCCCATCGTTCCACCGACGAGCATCACTGCAGCAAACATTCGACTCACGTCTTTTGTGAGTCTTCGTTTGAGAAAACTGTTTTCCATTTGTTGTTAATATGTTATTTACTTGATTTCCTTTTGGTTTAATCGCCGACACCTCGGCCCACCGTTAGTTCAACAGCAATGTAAGCGTCTTGCATAATCGCAGCAAATTTATAGCTTATTTTACAAATAAATCAAGAAAAGACCTAAAAAAACGTCAACATATGTTATATAACATACGATTCGCCCCCCTACTACCCCACTTTTCGTTAATTTTTGCGCAATAAGTGTACATTTTACCATCTTCAAACGTCCGCAGAACCCAAAAAACACAACTCCCGTTTCATCCGACCCTACTGAAACCGAAAACAGCCCGCCATACTCCCCCCATTCAGCGAAAGACTAAAAACCTCAAGTTTCTCAAGTATGCTCGCTCGAACTTTGTTCGCTTCACGCTTGAAGAACGGCTGTAATACAAAAGCCCCAGCGGGGCGTGACAAAGGTTCTTAAGGTATGAAGCGACCAAGGTCGAGCGCTTGAAATGTTTTAGCGTCCCTTTGGCCCGAGCGGCCAGCCGTTTCCGCTCGGCGCTCTGCAACGCTTCACGCTTGAAGAACGGCTGTTATACAAAGCCCCAGCGGGGCGTGACAAGGGTAGCCAGCCGTTTCAACGGCTGGTATAAAGCAGCCCGGAAAAAGCGTGCCTTTAGGTACGCGACATCAAATCCCTGTCGCGTACCTACGGCACGCTATCCTTCAACATCCTCATTACCAGCCATTGAAATGGCTG
>CACZAN010000027.1 GCA_902779165.1 uncultured Bacteroidales bacterium | reverse complement strand
TGAAGCCCTTTGACCAAAGAGAATCTATTGCCTTCCTCCTTGGAGCAGGTTTCTCTATACCTATGGGTTATCCGACAGGTGGTGCTGTTAATAATGGTATTCTCAAATTCGATGAACAACCAGTGTCTTTTTCTCCTTCTGGCGAAATGGCATCAAGAACGGATGGAACTAAGCCGGATTTTGGTTACACGAACAACTATGATAGAGAATTCAGCCTATGCAAAGATTTGATTGCTGCATATAGCAATAAAGTTGATGAGTTTGACTATGAACGTTTTATGGATGTATTGCGCTCAAAAGATATATACACAGAATATGCGGCTATTATTGAAAAATACGTAGATGAGTACAATACACCATACGGTTTGATTGGTAATCTGCCTGATGTTTATAGCCAGATGGTTGCACACCTACTGAAAGACGCAGACAATAAGTCTTGGTTTGAGGGTATTCCAACGCATATTGGGCCTTATCATGATGAGCCAAGATATTCTTATAACAGTTTTTTACAGTATATCTCCAAATTAAAAGAAGATTATTTGGTCAATATACATACATTGAATCATGATTTGTTCTTGGAATCATTCAATCGGTCTGATTATATCAATGGCGATATGTCAGATGGATTTGATGATTATGGTTCAAGGTATTATGGTAGTCTCCATATAAACGGACGTGATGCTTATCGCTGTCGTTTGGAAAGATATACAGGTAGGTATTATGGTGCGCCTATACGACTTTATAAACTTCACGGTAGTTTGAATTACGTAATGATGCATAGAGAGACGGGTTATGGCTTGGTAGATGATTGTGAGGTGAAGTTCAGATATGGAATGGGGCTGATGGATTTGGAAAGAGAACGTACCAGGAAGAATGGTTATGATAACGACTTCTTATCCTATCATGCAGACTTCTTGACGGGAGCAACTACTAAGCCAGTTTATTATAAACGTTCTCGGTTCTATAAGAAATTGTTCCGCAAATTTAAGAATAACCTTATTCATGCAAAGAGCTTGATTGTGATAGGGTATGGTGGTAAGGATGAAGGTATTAATGATTATCTTCTGAATTATTTCGATTACCAAAACAAGTCGTAATTAATAATAATCCACAACTGATGGCATTAGCGGATAAAATGCATGCTGTGAAGATAGAGAAAAGCATAAGCGACTTTGATTCTCGCTTAATAAAATGATAGGGGTGAAATCTATGACGCAGGAGGTGAAGTGGAAAGCGGGTCTGAAATAAGTAAATGCTTATGGTAAAACACTATAAATCGATACAAGAGATTAAGGCCGAGGTAGTAAGGCAATTGCATGAGAGGCTGGCGCTTATCAACGTCGACCATGGTAAATATTCTCTGGATGACGTTGAAAATAGTGAAAAGCAGGCAGTGACTGTGATCTATGACGGGATTAAAATAATGTCTGTTAGACCTTTCATATCGAATGTTGTGGAGAATGGAAAGCTTCAAGTCAGTGGGATGTTCAGCCTGAGAGCGGTATATGATGACTACTGGTATGATAATGATGACCTTGATACGGATATTTTCGTGGATGAGTATCTAAGATGCCAGTTTCAGAATGAGTCAACAACCTTTGACAAGCTGCTTGATATACTTTTGCCTTTGGCAAATGAGGATAAGGTGAGGAAGATCAACGAGGAACTAGAGAAGATTAGCTTCAGGGATGCGACGGTGAAATATGACACATTCACTTATAAGTATGTTGTGGAGGGCGATATACACTCATTTTTATTTGAGGAGAGTAATGAGGACGGTGTTGTTGTGGATACACGGAAGAAGCGGTTCTTCAAATATATGTCGTTCAATACCTATATTGAGATGTTGAAGAGCAAGAAGATAAGGCTGAACTCCATTATGTCGATGAATGACTCATCGGAGACGTTTTATCTGGGCGATTTTCTTTGCAAGGCATACGAGGATGAACGACGGAAAGTGCTGCATCCGAAATCACGGTATTTCCAAGATGGCGGTTTGCGGAAGAAGAAGGTGGTGGAATATAAGAACAACCTGATTGGGTGCTTCTCGGATAAGAGAGACGATGCCTTGATGTGGCGACTGTATGGTGACGGAGGTAAAGGTGTGTGTCTGGAATTTCAGATAGAAAACGACTCGCTGAAACCTGTTCTGTATCTGGATGAGAAGAATCAGAAAGTTAAAAAGCTGACAGAGGTGGCTTCGAAGTTGAAGAATGAAGGAATAACGCTGTATTATAAGGATCTTTCGAAATATCATTTTTATACGAAAAGCCAGCAATTTCAGTATGAGGGTGAATGGAGGATAGTAAAGGAAGCCAGCGACGAAGAACTTAGTGTGGCGAATTATGACGGTCTGGTTTGTCTCTATAAGAATTATGAGTTTGAGGAGCTTGGCTTGAAACCGGTTATGCTATATTTGGGAGCAAATCTTGCTTATAAGGACGTGAATGTTCCGCTGTTGGCTGATCTGTCGAAGCGCGAGTTGAATGTGCGACATGTGATGATGAGCGATGTGGAGAGTTTGAGGGTGTAAATGAAAAAGCTATGGAGGATTTGAGATCGTTATATCAGTCGATAGAAGACACAAAGAAGGCTATTTCGGAAGGAAATCGGGAACTGGCAGAGAGACTTGGCTGGGAGATGTGTAACAAGTTTGAGGTTTCCTATCATGTGGATGAGGCTACTTACACTCCTGAAATGTGCAGGCTCCAGTTGGACTGTCTGGCGACAATCTTGGAGATTCACATCATGCGTGAGGATCCTATAGATATCAGTTACCGCTATGGGCAGTTTCTGCAGAAATTCAGAATGGATATGGATCATTTCCCCGGCTGGACAGATGAGGACAAGAGGCCAGCTGTAGAGATAGCCATGAGAATGACGAGAAAGGTGGAACGATTCTACACGGAAAAGACAAGAGTGACTCATCAGCCTAAAGCTCAACAACCCGGTGAAATCAAATGTCTGCTTTGCAAGAAGAATCCTGCGGACAAACCAGGCTCGCATATGGTTCCACACTTGCTGATAGCGAGGACATTCTCAAACGACGGCAGTAAGGACAGGGAAAAGGTGGTAGTGGATGTTACCAATCTCTCAGAAGGTTATAAGGAAAAGTACTTTGGGCATCATGTATATGATGATATGGTGAACACACTGATTGGAAGAAGTTTTACAGATGATGAGATAGAAGAAGAGAACAAAAAGGTGAATGCTCTGACACGTGACTATGTGTTCTGTGAGGACTGCGAGAAACGCTTTTCAACAATAGAATCATACTATGCGGAGATTCTTGATGGAAAAAAGAACTATCCTCCAGAAATTCCTTATCTGTTTTGGTTGTCGGTGATGTGGCGTATGTCTGTTGGTGAGATGGGGTGCAAGATGGAACGGGACCACGAAGAGAAGTTACGAAAAGTGTTGGACAGATGTCTGGCGATAAAGCGAGAGGATATCATCACAAAAAGGAGTAAACTTGGTTACTGTGCCTATAGCTTGTACAGAGCCAATGATACTCGTGACGAAACGCTGGGTATTTTTGGCCATCATGCATCGACCATTCCATATCAGGCATTAATGGGGGATATATTGATCAATTTTTACGCAAGCTCCAGCCGTGCCCATTCATTCTGCAGACAGCATCATTTGCCAGAAGAAGATTTGAACGAAGGGCAGGAGTCGGAAAAGATGCGTGAGATGAGTTTTATTGAATTCTGGTGTGTGAAACGGCAGATACTTGATGAAATCTGGAGGCATGACAGGAGTGTGTGGAATCTGGGACAGCAACAGCATCAGACGCTGTCGAGATATGAGAAATCGGATGTTGACGACTTTATGACTCGTATGGGATTCGAGAAATGTGAAGGTGAGCATCATGACGAATATTCTGCTTGGGTGACGTCGGAGAGCCCCAATGTGATTATGTTTCCCAGATCGATAAGGAAAATTCTTGTATGGATAAAGGAGCATAAAAACGAGATGTCTTTTGAGAGGATGTCCGAAGATTTAGGCTATACAAAGGAAGAACTTGATGTGATGCTAAATTACTTTTTGAAGCAGGCAGAAATGATAGAGGCGAAGGAGAAAGTATATTTGGAAAATGGCCAGATACTGAATGAGATACTAACGATGGATAAGAGTGTGTTTCATGATTGAGAAGGATAGAAGGAGGTGAAAGACCACTTTTGCGTGAGATATTTGACCATGTTGTTAGAAAATTGACCAGAGCGTTAGAGGCAACCCACGTTAAGCCTCCTCAATTATGCGGAAATGATGAAATAAGAATGGACAATTTGTTTCAGGGGGCAAGAAGTTTAAGGATCTCCGAACTCATGGATTTTCACTCAAAGATGCTAAAGTGAACAGATAGTGAAAACCAGTCTCTGTTCAGGGCGGAGGGTTTGACATATAAAGCTGCAATTTCGAAAGAAGTTGCAGCTTTTTTGTGTCCGGATGATTGATAGCTGTGAAAAAGTGATGGAAAAGGAGAATAGCATTAGAAGATGTATGATGTTTGATGTAGGATGGGGGAGGGCTAATTAAGGGTTAAGGGTGAAGGGTTCAAGAAGTAAGAGATAAGAGTTAATGTTGATAATGTGAAAAAACGGGTGTCATAGATAAGTAACCAGTGTGGTTGCATGATGGAATGAGGCTCTTAATCCTAAAAAATGAGGGTCATGGTTGAATAATCCATGAACTGTAATATAAAAACTGAATATGGTTAACGTTTTTTAGCATTAGTGCTATGTGTTAGCCTTTCATGGGGGCTTCTCGCCCCCAAGCCCCTCGGTGTTTTCAGGTATTAGATTTATTCTAACTTCTGAGACCCGTGGGGACCAGCAGGAGTTACTTTTTAGAAGATACATATCCATCCATATAAGGTGTCTCCTGTGTGACCACGGCAAAAGCCTGTCGGACGAGTTTGTTTGCTACGGCAATGACAGCGACCTTCCCAGGCTTTCCATGAGACCGCAATCGGTCGTAACAGGCTCTGCACTCTGTGTTGCATCTTAGCGAAGAGAACGCAGCGACGTAGAGTTGGCTTCTCAGGGAGGAGTCTCCATTGCGGTTGATATGACCTTTGACATTGACAGACGTTCCAGACTGCTGATAGGTCGGCGACAATCCCAGATAACGGGTGAATTGCTTGGCGTTATCAAAGTAAGTGAACCCGCCAGTGGCCATGATGAGCGCGGCAGCAAGTGTGACACCTATGCCTTTTATGGAGGTGAGCAAGTCCATCTGCTTCTTGTACTCAGAACGGGCAAGTGACGAGAGATCCTCTTCGAGGTCCTTAATCTGCTTCTCCAGGAATGCAATGGTCTTCTCGACCGACCTCCTGCACTTGGCATCAAAGAACGGTAGCACCTCCATCGAACCTTTGAGGTTCCTTGTGGCAATGAGCTGTTTCTTAAGCTGGCGGATGACAGTACGCTTCTGCTTGAGCGTGAGAATGGCGTCACTGCGCAGTTGGTAAGGCGCAGGCTGCATCTTCTCGCCATAGAGTGCAATGAGGCGAGCGTCTATCTCATCCGTCTTGACGGTGGATAGCATGGCACGGGCAAAGCTCTTCACCTTGAGCGGATTCTCCAAGCTCGTCGTAACACTTGCCTCAGAAAGCAGATAAACAAGTAGGGCACTGTAATTGCCTGTCGCCTCCATGACGCAGTGGTGCTCATCCTTGGAGATAGTCTGGATGAACTCATGAATACCCTTGGTGGTGTTCTTGAATGTCCTCGTCTTGCTGCTCTTGTCTGCAGAGTAAGCGACAACGAAAGAATCTTTACTAATGTCAATTCCAATGTAGGTCATAACTGAATCATTTAAAATGTGCAACATCTACAACATCGTGGAGCCATCATTACGCATACGGGGTCAAAGCCCATTGAACTGTCCGGATTCGGATGTTAAGATGTGGGGGCAGAACATAGATTTCTGTCTTATGACGAATGAAAAATCGGCCTTATTCCACACCTTGATGTTGTTAACGACTGCAAAAATACATCATTGATTTGATAATCGATGCAAAATTACAAAATTTAATTGAATATATAATGAAAAAATTTTGCTGAGTCGGTTAAAAAGTGTACTTTTGCATCCGAAACGGGCATTTCGAAAATGAGAGTTTTGTTCGATTTGCCAAAGATAGAGAACTACGGACCGTTGCCGGAGATTGTGGAACGATAGGACACGCGTTCAGCGGTCTGTGGCTGCAGAAGAATATGAAGAAGCAAGGTGAAAAAACATTAACTATGCTACAGAAACTATTCGGGTTCGACCCGGCACAACATAAGGTGCGAACGGAGATCTATGCCGGGCTCACTACTTTCCTCACCATGGCCTATATCCTGGCCGTGAACCCCAGCATCTTCAGCGCCCTTGAGCCGATGGGAATGCCCACCAGTGCGGTATTCACCGCCACCGTACTGGCATCCATCGTCGGAACGTTGATGATGGCGTTCTATGCCAAGAAGCCTTTCGGACTGGCACCGGGTATGGGCATCAACGCCTTTTTCGTCTTTACCGTCTGTCTGGGGATGGGCTACAGTTGGCAGTTCGCGCTGACGGCAGTCTTCATCGAGGGAATCCTCTTTATCCTCCTCTCGCTCTTCAAAGTCAGGGAGCTGATAGCGAACGCCGTTCCAACAGGTATGAAGTCTGCCATCGGAGGCGGTATAGGACTTTTCATCGCCTTCATCGGTCTGCAGAACTGCGGCATCATCGTTGCCGACAAGAGTACGCAGGTGAGCCTCGCGAACTTTGACAGTCCCTCGGTGCTGCTGGCGCTCATCGGACTTGTGCTCTGTGGACTGATGGTAGTAAGGAATATCCGGGGAGGACTCCTCTGGGGGATCCTGCTGACGGCGCTCATCGGTATCCCGATGGGCGTGACCCATCTCGGTGAGCTCTTCTCCGCACCGCCCTCGCTGGCACCCGTATTCCTTCAGTTCGAGTGGAGTCATATCTTCTCGTGGGACATGTTTATCGTGGTGATAACCTTCCTCTTTGTGGATCTCTTCGACACCATAGGCACCGTGATAGCTGTCTCGTTGAAGGCCGATATGGTGGATAAGGACGGTAAGGTGGACGGGGTAGGGCGTATGCTGATGTCTGATGCCATAGCCACCACCGCCGGTGCCTGTCTGGGTGCGTCCACCACGACGACCTATGTGGAGAGCGCTGCAGGTGTGGCAGTGGGAGGACGTACTGGGCTCACGGCTTTTGTCGTGGCGGTATGCTTCGCGCTGGCGCTGTTCCTCGGCCCGCTGTTCCTTGCCATTCCCGCTGCTGCCACAGGACCTTCGCTCGTCATCGTGGGTGTCATGATGATTGCAAACACCACCGGAGTGGATTGGGACGACTATACCGAGGCCATCCCCGCCTTCGTCACCATGCTGATGATGCCGCTGAGCTATAGTATCAGCGACGGCATCATGATGGGTATTATCATGTATGTACTGATGAAGGTCGGCTCGGGCATGAAGGGCATCCGCCAGCTCAGCCCCACTGTGTGGGGCCTTTTCGTGATCTTCGTGCTCCGGTATGTGCAGAAGAGTCTGTAGAAGTGCTGAGATTTTTGGATTCAGATTTTAGATTTCGTTTAAGGGGGGGAGGGGGAACCGGCGGACAAACCGCCGGAAACTGGGCCGGAAGAGGAGGCGGCAGAGAGGGAGGAGGAGTTGCCATAGAATGGCAACATACTGGACGAAGAGGAAGGGGGTGAAACCGGCGGACAAACCGCCGGAAACAGGGCCTGAAAAGGAGGCGGCAGAGAGGGAGGAGGAGTTGCCATAGAATGGCAACATACTGGACGAAGAGGGGGAGGGGGAACCGGCGGCGGAACCGCCGGGCACAGGGTCAGAAAGGAGGGGGAGTAAATATTGAATATTGAAAAATGAAATATTGAAAATTAGTATAAGGGTTTAAGAATTTTTCAATAAGAGTTGGGGACTGGTGTGGCGCAATTGTGTGTTGTAGGGCATGAAAAACAGGAAAAGTGGGGTGGGAGGGAGTGTAGTGGAGAAATAATCTGCTGAAAATTTGGCTGGGTGAAAGAAAAGCTGTAAATTTGCGGCGATAGAATCTGGTTGGCGGGCGAAGCCCGGGGCCGGAGCTAAATGTCATAGAGCGACTGAAAACCAGAGTGATATGATGACGGCTAATGATGACGTATTAGAGCTGGTACGCCACGCAACGGTGTGTGGTGACCCTAAATTTTGGTTCCCTATGAGGGTGACATACTCGCGGGAGATGAAGGTGAAGGGTGAGCTGGATCGGTTAGGGATTACGTGTTTTCTGCCGATGACGTACCGACTGGTGGAAAGGCAGCATGATGGGGAGGTGGAGATGCGGAGAGAGCTGGTGCCTGCTATTAATAACCTGATATTTGTGCGTTCGACACAGGAGCAGATCAGCGGACTGAAGAGGACGAATGAGGTGTTGGAGCCGTTGCGGTATATGATGGACCGCACGGTGGGGAGCAAGCATGTGATCATGACGGTGGCGGATAGGGAGATGGAGAACTTCATGCGCGTGGCGTCGAAGACGGACGACAGCGTGATGTTTCTGGATGAAAGTGTCATCGTGGGAAAGGAGGGCGCACGTGTGCGGATCATGGGTGGACCGTTTGAAGGTGTGGAGGGGATGTTACGGCGCGTGAAGCGGTGCAAGAGGGTCGTGGTGGAGCTGGAGGGGGTGGCGAGCGTGGCGATAGCGTATGTGCCAGCGGGGATGCTGATGGTGAAGGTTTAAGGTTTAATGGCGGCGCGGTGGGGAGGAGGAGTTGCCATAGAATGGCAACATACAGGACGAAGAGGGAGGAGGGGGACCGGTGGCGGAACCGCCGGACACACTAAAAGGGGGCGGCGAGGAAGGTCAAGTAGAAAATTGAAAATTCTTCATGAAGCGACTAAGGGTTGAGTGGTAATATTGAAAAATTGAAAAATGGAAACGTTGAAAATTAGTTTAAGGGGTTTAAGATATAATGTATAATTGATAAAAGAGTTGAATTGAATAGATATGAAGAGAGCATTGATAACGGGTATTACTGGGCAGGACGGTTCGTTCTTGGCGGAATTCCTGATAGAAAAAGGATATGAGGTGCATGGCATCCTGCGTCGCAGTTCGTCGTTCAACACTGGGCGCATTGAGCATTTGTATCTGGACGAATGGGTGCGTGATATGAAGAAGAAGCGTCTGGTGAACTTGCACTGGGGTGACATGACAGACAGCAGCTCGCTCATCAGGATTATCTCTGAGGTGAGGCCGGATGAGATCTATAATCTGGCGGCACAGAGCCATGTGAAGGTCTCGTTTGATGTGCCGGAGTTCACGGCCGATACGGATGCCAATGGCGTGCTCAGACTATTGGAGGCCGTGCGCATTACGGGACTCACGAACACATGTCGCATCTATCAGGCTTCAACCAGCGAGTTGTATGGTCTGGTGCAGGAGGTGCCGCAGAGCGAGACGACGCCGTTCTATCCGCGTAGTCCTTATGGTGTGGCAAAGCTCTATGGTTTCTGGATGATGAAGAACTACCGTGAGAGCTATAATATGTTCTGCTGCAATGGCATCCTCTTCAACCACGAGAGCGAGCGTCGCGGCGAGACTTTCGTGACACGCAAGATCACGTTGGCCGCCGCCCGTATTGCCCAAGGTTTCCAGGACAAACTCTATTTGGGTAATCTGAATGCACTGCGTGATTGGGGCTACGCCAAGGATTATGTGGAGTGCATGTGGTTGATCCTGCAGCAGGAGAAGCCCGATGACTTTGTGATAGCCACAGGGCAGTACCATTCTGTGCGTGAATTCTGCACCCTGGCCTTCAAGGAGGTGGGCATTGAATTGCGCTGGGAAGGTGAAGGCGTGGACGAGAAAGGCATAGACGTTTCCACTGGCAGGGTGCTCGTAGAGGTGGATCCCAAGTACTTCCGTCCGGCGGAAGTGGATCAGCTATTGGGTGACCCCAGCAAGGCGAGGAAACTGTTGGGCTGGAATCCGCAGAAGACCAGCTTCGAGGATTTGGTCAAGATTATGGTACGGCATGACATGAGGGAGGTTAAGAGTTTAGGGAGTTTAAGGGTTTAAAGGTTTAAAAGTTTAAAGAGTTTAAGGGGGGATGTGACCAGAGGTCGAGTGGAAATGTTGAAATATTGAAATATTGAGAATTGAAAAGGGGGGAAGCGACCAGAGGTCGAGTGTAAGGAGTTTAATGGCTTGAACAGCTTAAACATTTTTATGATAAGTAAGGACAGTAAGATATATGTAGCAGGTCACCGTGGGATGGTGGGTAGCGCGATTGTGCGCGAGCTCCAGCGTCAGGGCTATACCAATATCATCACTCGCACCCACAAGGAACTGGACCTCACCCGCCAGGATGCCGTTGAAGCCTTCTTCGCTCAGGAGAAGCCCGAGTACGTATTCCTCGCTGCCGCCAAAGTAGGCGGCATTGTGGCCAACCAGAGTGCTCTGGCCGATTTTATGTACGACAACATGATGCTAGAGATGAACGTCATCCATGCCGCTTGGAAGAACGGCTGCAAGAAACTCGAGTTCCTAGGCTCCAGCTGCATCTACCCCCGCTTGGCTCCCCAGCCCATGCCCGAGAGCTGCCTGCTCACTGGCGAGCTGGAAAAGACCAACGAGGCGTATGCCTTGGCGAAGATCAGTGGCCTGAAGTACTGCGAGTTCCTCAACCGCCAGTACGGCACCGACTACATCTCCGTGATGCCCACCAACCTGTATGGCCCTAACGACAACTACCATCCCGAGCACAGCCACGTGTTGCCCGCGCTGATTCGTAGGTTCCACGAGGCGAAGGTGGCGGGTCTGGAAAGCGTCACCTGCTGGGGTGACGGCTCACCGTTACGTGAGTTCCTCTATGTCGATGACCTGGCCAACCTCTGTGTCTTCCTAATGAATAACTACAGCGGCAATGAAACCGTCAATGCCGGTACGGGCAAGGAGCTGACCATCAAGGCCCTCACGGCGCTGGTGGCGAAGGTGGTGGGGTATCAGGGCCGTATTGAGTGGGACATTAGCCGCCCCAACGGGACCCCCCGCAAGCTCCTGGATGTCAGTAAGGCCACTAAGTTGGGCTGGAGGTACAAGACTGAGCTGGAGGATGGCATCAAGATGGCTTACGAGGATTTCCTCAATAACCCCATGCGCGCAGAACGCTAAGCCGCTACATTGGCCGTTGGCCGTTGGCGTGATGCTTCGCATACTTTGGCTCTTGGCTGTTGGCCATCAGTCGTTAACCTACAGTAAATAAACAAAAAAATGACAAAAATCGATAAGTGTCAAGAGTCAATGGCCAAGAGCCAAGTGCCAGTTAATGGCCAAGAGCCAAAAGCCAAGGTTTTTGTGAGTGGGTGTTATGATTTGCTGCACTCAGGTCATGTGGAGTTCTTTCGCCAGGCTGCGGAATATGGTGATTTGTATGTGGGGATAGGAAGCGATAAGACCATAGAGGGGTATAAGCATCACAAGACGGTGTACAGCGAGCAGGAACGGCTGTTCATGGTGAAGAGCATCCGGTATGTGACGGATGCGTTCATCAATGCGGGCAGCGGCATCATGGACTTCGTGCCCACCCTCGACATCGTGAAGCCAGACATCTTCGTGGTTAACGAGGATGGCAGCAATGAGGAGAAACGTGCCCTCTGTGAGGCGCGGGGCATCCGGTATGTGGTGTTGCAACGCACGCCACAGGAGGGTTTGGAAGCGCGGAGCTCGACAGACCTAAAGAAGACGGAGAGCAGGATCCCCACACGGTTGGACATCGCCGGTACGTGGATAGACCAGCCGTATGTGAGCCAGTATGCTCCCGGATGGGCCATCACGATAAGTCTGGAGCCGACCTTCGAGATTCGGGAACGTTGTGGGCTGAGTACCAGTACCCGTAATATGATCAAAAAGATATGGCCCTACCAGTTGCCGAATATGAACCCTGAGATGCTGGCGAAGCTGGTGTTCTGTTTCGATAATGACCCGGAGCGCAGCGACGGCATTATCAGTGGGGCGCAGGACAGCATAGGCATCTGTGTACCGGGGCTCTGCCGACATTACTATAACAATCGCTTTTGGCCGGAGAAGATAGAGACATGTCAGGAAGAAAGCATTCTCTGCTGGTTGGAAAGCCACCTGGTGATGGTACCCATGGAACCACGTCGGCCCGGCTGCAGTGTTGTGGAGGGTAAGGATATCAATGTGTCGAAGGTGAAGGCTCTGGCGAAGGCTGCCGATGACTGTTGGCAGGCCATCATGAGCAAAGACCTCGTAGCTTTTGCACAGGCATATCAGGCCTCGTTTGAGGCGCAGGTGGCGATGTTTCCGGGGATGATTCAGGGCTGTGTTCCTTCCTACATCGAAAAATACGAAAAACTCGTAATGGCCTACAAGATGCCTGGCGCGGGAGGAGGGGGGTATCTCGCGTGTGTGGTCTCTGATGCGGATCGGTTCGTTGTGGAGCATACGGAGGGGATACGATTGACTATACGCCGAAGTGGGATGTGATGAGGAGGAATTGAAATGTTGAAATACTGAAAAATTGAAACGTTGAAAATTAGTTTCAGGGGTTAAGAAGATTAAGAGGTAATGGCGGCGCGGAGGGAGAAGAGGGAGAAACCGGCGGACAAACCGCCGGGAACTGGGCCGGAAGAGGAGACGACAGAGAAGGAGGAGTTGCCATAGGATGGCAACATACTGGACGAAGAGGAAGGAGGGGGAACCAGCGGCGAAACCGCCGGGCATACTACCAACAGGGGGCAAGCGAGCAAGGCTGAGCGGAAAAATGAAATAATGACAATTGAAATATTGAAAATTTTTAATTCATAATTGAGATTATATAAAAAGATATAATTATGGTAAAGATTGGAACGCCACTGACGAAGGTGGCAAAGAAAGTGCTCCTGTGCGGTTCTGGTGAACTGGGAAAGGAGGTTGTGATAGAGTTGCAGCGCTATGGCGTTGAGGTTGTGGCACTCGACAGGTATGAGAATGCTCCAGCCATGCAGGTGGCACATCGCAGCTATGTGTTGTCGATGCTGGACGGGGCGCGGCTGCGTGAGATCATAGAGGCGGAGAAGCCGGATCTGATCATACCGGAAGTGGAGGCTATTGCCACAACCACGCTGATAGAGTTGGAGAAGGAGGGATATCATGTGATTCCCACAGCCAATGCCACCTTCCTGACGATGAACCGTAAGGGCATCCGTCAGTTAGCTCATGAGCAGCTGGGACTGCCGACGTCCAACTATCGTTTTGCGGCCACACGTGAGGAGTTCGATGCCGCCATCAAGGAGGTGGGAACACCTTGTGTGGTGAAGCCCATCATGAGTTCTTCGGGTCATGGCCAGAGTGTTTGCAAGCGTCCGGAGGATGCTGATGCCTCGTGGAAGATTGCCCAGGAGGGCGGTCGTGCCGGAGGCGGTGAGGTCATCGTGGAGGGATTTGTGAAGTTCGACTATGAGATTACCTTGCTCACGGTGCGTCATAGCGGTGGCACAACCTTCCTGAACCCTGTGGGTCATCATCAGGTGGACGGTGATTACCGTGAGTCGTGGCAGGCACAGCCGATGAGCGAGAAGGCGCTGGCACAGGCACAGGATATCGCCAAGAAGATTACGGATGCCCTGGGTGGCTATGGTATCTTTGGCGTGGAGATGTTTGTGTGTGGTGATCAGGTGCTCTTCAGCGAGGTGTCTCCGCGTCCGCATGATACGGGTATGGTGACGATGATATCGCAGGATCTTTCGGAGTTTGCACTCCATGCCCGTGCTGTGCTGGGCCTGCCGATACCGAAGGTGACCTTCTACGGTCCCAGTGCCTCCAAGGCCATCGTCGTGGAGGGTGATACCACGATGGTAGAGTTCGAGAACCTGGATGAGGTGCTCAGTGAGCCTGATGTGCAGATCCGTCTGTTCGGAAAGCCCTTTATACAGGGACATCGCCGAATGGGTGTGCTGCTGGCAAGGGCAGAGAGTGTGGAGAAGGCGCTGGAGAAGGTGGAGAGGGCGTATGCGAAGTTGAAGATAGAAATATTGAAAGATTGAAAATTGAAAATTGGTAAGAATATGGAGAATATTGAGTTGAATGGTAAGACCATTTTGGTGACGGGTGGTGCCGGGTTTATCGGCTCTAACTTGATTCGGCGCCTATTTGTTGAGACGAAGGGGGCGACGATTATCAACATCGACAACCTGAATGCCTATTACGACACGAGCCTGAAAGATTACAGGCTGGAGGTGTTGGAGCAGGAGAGTAAGAGGGGAGATGTAGATGTGAGCTATACGTTTGTCCAGGGCGACATCGCAGACAAGGCGTTGATAGATAAGCTCTTCGATGAGTATCACTTCGATGTGGTGGTGAACCTGGCGGCCCAGGCAGGGGTGCGCTATAGCATCGAGAATCCGGATGCGTATATCACCAGTAATATGATTGGGTTCTACAACATCCTTGAGGCATGCAGGCACTCATACGAGTGCGGTTCAAAGGTTCAAGGTTCAAGCGTTCAAGATTATAAAGGTGTGCAACACCTTGTGTACGCCTCTTCCAGCTCCGTGTATGGCGGCAACAAGAAGGTGCCGTTCAGCACGGATGACAGGGTGGATAACCCGGTGAGTCTGTATGCAGCGACGAAGAAGAGCAACGAGCTGTTTGCACACTGCTACAGCAAGCTGTATAATATCCCCACCACGGGTCTGCGCTTCTTCACCGTCTATGGTCCTGCCGGACGTCCGGATATGGCGTACTTCGGTTTCACCAACAAGCTGTTGAAGGGGCAGACCATCCAGATCTTCAACTACGGCAACTGCAGACGTGACTTCACGTATGTGGATGACATCGTAGAAGGTATTGTGCGCGTGATGCGAGGTGCGCCGGAGCGTAAGATAGGAGATGATGGTCTGCCCGTACCTCCTTATGCGGTGTATAACATCGGCGGCGGACAGCCCGAGAACCTGCTGGACTTTGTGAATATCCTGCAGGAGGAGTTGCTACGTGCGGGAGTGCTTCCGCAGGACTATGACTTCGAGGCTCATAAGGAGTTGGTGCCCATGCAGCCAGGCGATGTGCCAACGACCTATGCTGATGCCACGGTGCTTGAGCGCGACTTCGGCTTCACCCCTAAGATCACTCTCCGCGAAGGACTCCGACATTTTGCAGAATGGTATAAAGAATATTACGGTTAGAACAATGGTTTGCGAAGAACGTTTCAAAGAGATTTACGGAAGGGATCCGGAAGGGATGGCCTTCTGTCCTTATCGCATCTGTCCGATAGGTGCCCACTCCGACCATAATCTGGGTAAGATTACCGGTTTGGCAATCAACAAAGGTATTCATATCGCCTGTGCTCCCAAGCATAACGGTGTGGTGGAGATGGCCTCTCTGCAGTTCGCCAAACGAGCCCAGTGGCATATTGCCTCGGTGCCCGTACAGAAACAGAACGACTGGGCGGATTATCTGCGAGGCGCCACGTTGTCGCTCTCCAAGCGGCACAGGCTGAGCGTAGGTCTCTGTGGCGTCATCGAGGGCTCGTTGCCCATTGGCGGTCTGTCCTCCAGCGCAGCTGTGATCATCGCGTTTCTTCAGGCCCTGTGTCAGGTGAACGGTATCACGCTGAGTCAGCAGGAGATCATCGACACGGCCTACGATGCGGAGCTGAACTACGTGGGTGTCAGCGTGGGAAAGCTGGACCAGAGCTGTGAGGTGCTGAGCAAGAAAGATCATCTGCTGTATCTGGACACCCAGGATGGCAGTTATGAACTGATACCGCAACATCCTGCGATGAAACCGTATAAGATTGCAATCTTCTTCTCCGGTCTGGAGCATAACCTGGCTGGCTCGAAATTCAACATGCGTGTTGATGAACTGCGGGCTGGCGTCTATGCCCTGCAGGCCATGGCGGGCATGGAATATGGTAAGTTCAAGGAGGCCAATGCACGCTATGTTCCGCGCGAGGTCTATGAACAGTATAAGAGTCGCCTTCCGGAGCCTTGGGCCAGGCGTTGTGAGCACTGGTACACGGAGTTCGAGCGGGTGGAGAAAGGTGCTGAGGCCTGGCGCCGGGGTGATATAGAGACCTACGGCAAGCTGTCCTTCGAGTCGGGGTGGAGCAGCATCCATAACTGGGAGTCTGGCGCTCCCGAGCAGATCCGTCTCTATGAGATCATGACGCAGACCGAGGGCATCTATGGTGGCCGGTTCTCTGGTGCCGGTTTCAAGGGGTGCTGCATGGCCCTCATTGATCCTGCCTTCGAGGAGTCTATCAAGCAGCAGGTTACAGCCCGGTATCTCGAGTCTTATCCTGAGATGACAGGAAAATACTGCGTAGAGATCTGCACGAGTGCAGAGGGGGTGAGGGTTTGAGAGTTGAAACGTTGAAAAGTTGAAACGTTGAAAAGTTGAAAAGTTGAAACGTTGAAAATTCAGAATTGAAAGATTGAAAATTGAAATATTGATAATTAGTAATTAACACTTTATAGATGAAATGTTTGATATTGGCGGCGGGGTACGCCACGAGACTTTACCCCTTGACGGAGAATTTCCCCAAGCCGTTGCTGAAGGTGGGGGATAAGACTATTTTGGATTGGCTGATTGATGACCTGAAACAGACAGGATTGATTGATGAGTATATTGTGGTGACGAATCATAAGTTTGCTCATATCTTTGAGGAGTGGTCTCAGGGTCGTTATACCATCATTGATGATGGTACCATCGACAATGACCATCGGTTGGGTGCCGTGAAGGACATTGAGCTGGGCATCCATGGAGGAGATGGAAAGTCGTCTGGCGGTGGCATCAAGAGTGATCTGTTGGTGATGGCTGGCGATAATTTGTTAGACTTCAGCCTGAAAGGGTTTCTGGACTATGCCCGCGAGAAGGGTACGACATGCATCATGCGGTATTTTGAGCCGAATGACGCACGGCTGCATAAATGCGGTGTGGTGGAGGTGGATGCCACGGATCGTATCCTCACCATGGAGGAGAAGCCTGCGCAGCCCAAGAGTCACTGGTGCTGTCCACCGTTCTACTACTACAAGAAAGAAGACCTACAATTGGTGAGCCAAGGTATTGCTGAAGGTTGTGGTACCGATGCCCCCGGCAGCTTCATCGCCTGGCTCTGCAGCCGTACGGCCGTGCATGCATGGGAGATGCCCGGACCCCGGTATGATATTGGTAGCCTGGAGAGCTATGAGGCGGTGAAGAAGATTTTTGAGAAAATGTCTTAATCCCCAATGCCGTGAGGCACGGCAGAGACAGGTGGGTGAAAGACATCCAGCAAGAGGTATGGGCTGAGGTCTATACCTCTTTTTTTATGGTGCATAGATGATGAAGTCTTGGAACTGCACCCAGGAGGGGTTGTCGGTGTAGGTGGTCTGGTAGGTTCCGATTTTCAGGGTCTCGGCCTTCACCTCGATGGGTGAGCCGGGCATATTGCTCCATGTCGTACCGTCCTTGCTGGTACGTGCAAAGAGCTGGTCGCCACGGCGCTCGAACTGCATGTAGGGGTCGAGGTCATAGCCCTTGTAGTTGGGGAACTGCGGGCGTCCGCGACGGCTGAGGATGGTGAGCATATTTCCGCAGTTATAAAGCGGAAAAGCGCCCAGCTGATAGTAGGTGTCGCCGTTTGCGATGAGGATTCCCCCCTCGTTGTAGCCCTTCACGGCATGTTGCTGTAGTCCTTCCATGTCAACCACGGTCGTCATCACTACGAAATCTCCCGTCACCTCTTTATAGAGTTCACCACCGTTCTGCAGCGGATCGTCGTTGAAGGCGGCGGAGGTGGTGCTCATTGTGAAAGCTTCGCGTTTCTCGAAGACAGGCTTCATGTTGGGTGAGAGGACGAAGCGGCTGTCGGGGTCTATCTCCTCAAAGTCATCATCCCCGAGGGACGGATAGGTGTGCTGCATCCTGCTTTCGTAGAGCTGCTGGACATCGGCATCGGTGAAGAACTGCGATTGCGCGTCGTAGGATGTCATATTGGAACTGACGTTGAGGAGTGCGATGTAGCCCATGAAATTATTGGTACCCTCGCTGTCGGCCCCTATGACTATGTTACCCTGCGGGCGCACCATGAGGAAGTTGTTTTGTTCTTTCAGCATCCTGCCATTGAGATACACCTTCTCCATCCATCCGTCGTAGGCGATGAACCAATGTTGCCATTTGCCCTCATTCTCGCGGATGGTCTGGGGCGCACCGCTGCTCTCGAATGAGCCATTGTGGTTGAGGAGTCCGGCATCGGGGTCGCTTCCCAGACGGAACTGTGTCGTGGCGAGGTCTGCACGCGAGGCGGAGAGGGATACTACGGTTGATACGGCCCCAGTCTTGGTCGGCAGCACCAGGGCTTCGATGTAATAGGGGGCGTTGTAGCGCATGTAGGAGGGTAGCTCGAACGGTGCTGTCAGGCTCTGGCTGCCGTTGAAGAAGAATGCCCAGTGTCCGTCTTTCACTCTGAGGCGAAGCGGCTTATTGGTGCTGTAGTTATTGACTTCAGCGAAGTCTGCGGGGGCGGTGAGGTGGTGCTCGTTGGCCACGGCCTCGGCGTTGAGGGAGAGAAAGGGAGTAATTGAAAAATGAGGCTGAGCAGTGGAGGGCTGCGCGGAGGAAGGGGAGGGGTTGCCATATAATGGCAACATACTAGACGATGGGGAAGCTGGGGAAGTGGTGGGCACACTATCAGGGGAGGCTGGTGAGCCAGCGGACAAACCGCCGGAAACGGGGCTGGAGGGGAAAGAGCCAGCGGGGGAGGCGGGTGAAGCGGGAGGGAGGGGACGGGAGGCGAATTCCACATCTTTCTGGTGCATGCCCGGATAGCCGTCGTTGCTCTCTACGTTTGTCTCGGGTAGTTTGGGTGCTTTTTGCCACACCTTCACGTTCCATATTGCGGGCATGTGGCCATTCTTCTGGGTGTCGGTGATGATGATGCGGATGTAGCGGGCTTTCACCGTCTTCTTGTCAATCATCGGTGAACCTTGTATGGTGTTGGCAGAGCGGTCGGCATAGAAGTTCCACGACAGGCCATCGAGGGAGGTGAGGATGATGTACTGGTAGAAGAAGGTGGCGTATTCGAACTGCGTCCATATCTCGTTGAACTTCATGGGCTTGCCGAGATCTATCTGCAGCCATTCTCCTTGGTCGTCAGGGTGCTGTAGCAGCCTCTCTCTCATGGCGCCGTCCTGCAGCGGAGCCACTGGGGCGACCCTGCGTGCCTTCCACAGCGTGGCGTTGTTGTCATCCACGGCATATTCCGGCTTGAACCAGTCATCGTAATAGGATGAGGCCGTGACGGTGGCCCCGAAGGCGAGGTTCTTGTACTTCGAGGTCTTGAAGATGTTGACGTTCTGGGCGTTGTGCGTAGGGATGATAGGAATGATATTGCCCTCGGCATCGAACAGCAACTCGTCGATGCACACCTGGCGGTTGAAGCCATGCACGGACTTGGGGTTGTTATGGCGATGATAGACGATGTAGTAATGGCCGTCCTGTTCGAGGATGGAATGGTGTCCTGGGCCATGTACCGTCTCGTTTGCGTTGGTGGTGAGTATGGCCCCCTTATATTCGAAGGGTCCCATGGGTCCCACGGTGGAGGTGGCGTACTGCACCCGGTAGGTGTCGGTGTGGCACGAGCCGGAGGAGTAGGTGAAATAGTAGATGCCATTGTGCTTGAAGACGAAAGGCGCTTCGAAGATGTCCTTCAGCTCTGTGTTTGGTATTAGGCGTTTTTCAGAGAAAAAAGCATCGGCGGCAATGGGGAAGGGGTGATGCTCGTTCCAGCGGCGGGCGTCTGGAAATTGAGAAGTCGAAAATTCTTGAGGTGTCAAGCGTCTCTCAGAGCCGAGCGGAGAATTTGAAAATTGGGGATTGAGCTTTGCTACTCCACAGCCGAATCCGTTGTAGATGCCCCAGGTGGTGAAGTACAGGTATTCCTGTCCGTCGTCATCGCGGAACAGCTGGGGGTCGAGGGTGATGACGTTGTGGATATAACGGTCGGGTACCATCACGGCGTCGTCCTTGCCGAGGATGTTGTGCCAAGGGCCGATGGGCGTATCGCTCTCACCGATGAGGATGTTGCAGGGCTCGCAGTAGTAATAACGGTATTTGCCATTGGGCATCTGCACCACGTCGGGCGCCCATACCACCTCCGTCGTTGGCCAGTTCATCACTATGTTCTTCCAGTTGACAAAGTCCTTGCTGACCCACACCTGAGCGGGACCATAACCGTTACCCGTGCCATCGGTGGTGGCATAGAGATACCAGGTATCACCGAACTTACGGATGGTGGGGTCGGCGAAGTACCCCGGGATAAACGGGTTCGCATTGCCCGGCGCATTCCATGCGGTACCGCTGACGGGTGAAGGGGTATATTCTCTGGTACGGCGTTGGGCTGAAAGTGTGGTGGCAGCCACCAGAAGGAGGGATAGAACGATACTTTTCATTTCAGTTTTCATTTTTCGTCGGCAAAGTTACCACTTTTCTTGAAAATACCCCCTTATTCTGTCGATAAAAGTCTCTTAAGTGCTGCATTTTGTTGTTTTCACGGTGCCGATGAACGATTTTCGACGTTTTTGTGCGGTTCCATCAGCACATTTTCGTAATTTTGTACCCGAAAAGAGACAAAAACTAATATCCAGCACATTATGAAAAAGATTTTTATTTCTATGCTTGCATTGGCTGCCGTTGTGGTTGTCCACGCAAATAAGCGACTCACTGTAACGGTCAGGAGCACCGAATACCAGAAGATTACCGGTTTTGGTGCAGCCGACTGCGATGGTGCCATGCGTCCTTTTGGTACCGACACCCAGCCCGTGTCGCTGCTCTACGGTTCGCGTTCAAAAATCGGGCTGAACATCATGCGCATGGAAATCTCTCCGAACTTCAAGGGCAATATCACGGCTGCAGATGTTGGTTGGGACACTCCCTATGACTGGGAAGGTTCCGTGCCTTCGGCAAAGCTGGTGAAGCAACGCGGCGGCATCGTCTTTGGTACGCCCTGGTCGCCTCCAGGAGAGTACAAGACCAATGGTTCGGCACAAGGTGGCAATGCCGATGACCAAGGAAACCAGAGAGGCAAGCTGCGCGAAGACTGCTACGAGAAATTCTTCCCTTGGCTGAACTCCTTCCTGAAGTATATGAAGTCCCGTGGTGTCAAGGTTGATGCTGTGTCCATACAGAACGAGCCCGATTGGTGGGTGAGCTATTCCGGTTGTCTCTATGATCCTCAGGATCTGGTAAAATTGGTCAAGAACTATGCCTACATGCTTGACCGTGAGACCTATCCCGGCGTAAAGCTTATCAGTGGCGAGAGCTTAGGCTTCACCCAGAACTATACCGACCCGCTCATGCAGAATGCTGCATGCCGTGAGCAGATCGACATCGTTGCCGGACACCTCTATGGCCATGCCCCTCTTGATTACATGAAGAATTCTGCTGTTCTTCCTCTCAGGTACGGCAAGGAGGTGTGGATGACGGAGCACTCCGTGACCGACAATATCGACCGTCTGCCTAACTGGCATGAGCAGCTGATCTTTGCCGAGGAACTCAACGAATGTATGTTGGCAGGCTGCACGGGTTATATCTATTGGTATATGCGTGCCCACTGGGCCTTCGTTGGTACGGGTGAAACGAAGTATGGCACAGGCAACAAGAAAAACCAGCTGCTGCCTCGTGCCTTTGTGATGTCTCATTTCTCCAAGCACGTCACCGGTTCCACGCGTTTGTATTCCACCCCTACGAAGACTTCAGGCTCTGGAGCTCCCACAGAGTGCTCCGCTTATATCAAGGGCGACTCCCTTATCGTGATGGTCATCGACACCACCGAGTATGCCTATGATCTCACCATCAAGCTGCCCTACAAAGTGAAGAGCGGAACCCAACTGCAGTCCACGGGTAATGAGACGTCCAAGCTCTGCCAGACCTCGGAAATCCCCATCGAAGAGCCTACACAGGAGGTGAAGATTGTTATGCCGGAGCGCAGCCTGAACACCTACATCTTCATGATTGACCGCGGCGAGGATGCTGTCATCAGTCCTAAGTTTGAGGATCATCGTCAGAGTGTGAAATCATCCAGTAACAGGTATTATGATCTGAACGGACGGCAGCTGACCAAGCCCCATGGGCTCTGCATCGAACAACGTGCCGACGGTTCCACCCGCAAGGTCTATATCAAATAAAACTGAACGCAAACACATCTAAGACAATGAAGAAGATTATCACTTGCTTGCTGGCTGCGGTTGGACTGACCTCCGCCAACGGTCAAACTACTGCCCCCTATGAGGTCGATACTTTCCAAACTGCCAGCGGGAAGACGGTGAAGTTCCATGCCCTTGTCCACGCCAGCATCCGCATCGAGTATGACGGTCGTCAGATCCTGATAGATCCCGTGACGAGGCTCGGAAACCGCACCATCGACTACAGCACGATGCCCAAGGCTGATTATCTCTTCGTCACGCATGAACACGGCGACCACTTCGACCGCGAGGCGTTAAAGCTCTTGTCTAAAGAAGATACAAAACTCATTACCAATCAGCGTTGTGCAGAGATGCTGGGCTATGGTCAGGCGACGAAGAATGATGAAATGGTGGCGATTGATAGTGACTTCCTCGTACAGGTGGTCCCTGCCTATAACAAGACGGAAGGGCGTACGCAGTTCCATCCCAAAGGACGTGATAATGGCTACATTCTTAACCTCGATGGACTGCGTATATATATTGCCGGCGATACCGAAGATATCCCTGAGATGGCTGCCATCAAGGATATCGATATCGCCTTCCTGCCTTGCAACCAGCCTTACACGATGACTCCCGCTCAGCTCGTGAATGCTGCAAAGATGATCCGTCCCAAGGTCCTCTTTCCCTATCACTACGGACAGACCGACGTCAGCCCGCTACCCGCCCAGCTGAAAGAGGAGGGTATTGACGTGAGGATCAGACATTATGAGTGAACGGCGTCCTGAAGGACGAGGCCTGCGAGGGTGAAACCGAAGATAGCGGTGATGTGGACGAGGGAACCTTTGCCCTCGTTGGATGGTGTGATGAGTTCGTCGGAATAAACACACTGGAACTTGTGATGCGGAAAGAGCTTGTCGCGCTTGAAGCGATTGCGGAGGGCGCGGGCAAGAGGATCGCCCTGCACCTTCCAGAATTCTGCTACCCGAATGCGCGTGGGGTTAAGTTTCAAGGCGGCGCCCATGGAAGAAAAGAACTTGGGTTTCCTGGGCTCACCACCTTCTGTAGCGGGGGCAGAAGTTGCTGCCGTGGCCTTCAGGATGAGTAATGCCTTGTCTTTCAGGGTATCTATGGCGTCGATGATGTAGTCGTATGTGTCGAGGTGAAAGCTCTCGGCGGTCTCGGCGGTGAAGGTCTGCTGGAGTGCGGTGATGCTGGCAGCAGGGTTGATGCTCAGCAGTCGCTGGCGCAGGGCCTCAACCTTCACCTGTCCTATGGTTTCCGTGGTCGCCATCAGTTGGCGGTTGACATTGGTGATGTCCACGCGGTCGAAGTCCACGATTGTCAGGTTGCGGAAGCCGCTGCGCACGAGGCTTTCGGCACACCATGATCCTACGCCTCCCACGCCAAAGAGTATCACACGTTTTTGGGCAACGCGGCTCATGGCCTCGTTGCCCAATAGCATTTCCGATCTGCGGAATAGGTCTTGTTCCATTGTCATAGTTTTCTTATTATCTGCCACCACGGCCACCACCATGGGAACCACCACCATGGGAACCACCACCGCGCGACATACCGCTGCTGTGAGACATTCCGCTGCTGCGGGTAGCACCGCCGAAGGAACTGGAGCGGGGAGCAGAGCTTCCAAAGCTGGAACTGCGTGAGGCACCGCCACCAAAGCTGGAACTGCGTGAGGAAGAACTGCCGAAGGAGCTGCTGCGTCCGCTGGAGCTACGGCTGCCGAAGCTGCTGCTGCCGCTGTGCACCGTGGTGCGGGTGGAGCTTTCGTGCTGATAGGAAGAGCGACCGCTGCTGTGGGTGCCCATGCTGCGAGAGCCGAAGTTGGTGCTGCCGCTTACCGTGCCGCGGTTAGCAGAGGTGCTGCGGGAGGGCTCACCAATGGTGTAGCTGCTGCGGCTGTGGTCGGAACGTCCGAAGGAGGTGCTTCCACTGCGGCTGTGGTCTGAACGACCCATGGAGCTGCCATTGCGGCTGTGGTCTGAACTGCTGCGACCGATAGAGTAGCCTCCGTTGTGACGATGGTCTGTACCGCGTCCTGCCATGCCTCCATGCCGGCGATCGTAGCTGCCTCTGCCAGGATTGTAGCTGCCGCGATGATGTCCTACGGGACCGTGGTCACGTCCACGGAAGCCTCCGTTCCAGTGATGGGGGCGACGTGAGTGGTAGTAGCCGGCACTGTAGTAGTAACGTCCGTGGCCGCCTCGATAGCTCCAGAAGACATGGGGATGATCGTAGTAGAAGTATCCTACGCGATAGTAGCGATAGACGGGAAAATACCAGGCGCCGCGGATCCAGGAGACGGGGTTCAGGAAGTAGTCGGCGGCAGCGAAGAGGGTCCATTGCCAGTCGAAGAGGATATGGCGCAGGTCTGCGTTGCGATAGGCGAGGTAGCTGCCGTAGACAAGGTCATCCTCCGTGGTGAGGTTGAGCAGATAGTCGAGGTTGATTTCGTAGCAGTCATTGTACTGCTGATCGTTGAGGTTGAGTTCATAAGCCATCTTGTCCGTGAGGAAGCGGGCTTCTTCGCGAGCTCGTTCGTAGCTCATAGCCTGTGCAGCAAGTGCGCTGCAGGCGAGAATCAGGGAGAGGATAAACTTTTTCATATTGCTCAAAATTTTAGAAGTTATACACCTTTGTTTGTTTTTGATGGTGCAAAGGTACGGCCTTTTCGTGAGGTGAGCAAGAGGAAAAGCCTAAAGTGTGGTGGGATTTTCCCTATTCTGTTTCGAGGTTTTGCTGCCAGAGGCGTGCATCGCAGTATCCTTGTTTATCGCGCAGCCAGTCGCGGAGGATGGTATCTCCTTTGAAACCAAGCTGTTGGAAGAGCTTCGAGGCGGCTTTGTTGCTGACGGCGATGATGGCATAGATTTGGTGGAGGCGCAGGCGGCGGGCGTAGTCCATAAGACATCTTACGGCGTGATGTCCCACCTGTTGTCCCTGATATTCGGGTAATACGGCTAACGCAATCTCTGCCCTCATGTGCTGGGGTGAGAAGTCGGTGAGGTCAGCCAGACCGAGGGGGAGGACGCGGCCCGAGGCATCATGGCCTTCGATAACGAGGCGTACCTGCTGGTCGGCAAAGAGGTCATTGGCCGAGGTTTCGAGGTATTGGCGCAGGACATAGCGGGAGTAGGGTACCGTCGTGGTGCCGAACTTCCAGAAGTCGGGGTCGTTCTCTATGCGGTAGATGAGTTCCAGATCCTCGGGCTCCAGAGCGCGCAGGCGTATGTCAGTAAATAATGGCATCGGGCAGGACGAGTGTTTTGGTGCTGACATTGAAGGTTCCCAGATGGAGGTCTATGCCCTCTTCATTCAGGGCGATGAGGTCTCGCAGCACTTTGGCATAAGGGATGCCTTCGTTGCCCGTCTGGAAACATATATAATTATAGGTTCGCGTGCGTGCGAAAGCGACCGCTTCCTGATAATCCTGAATGCGTTCGATACTGAGCGGCGACTGCCTGCAAAGTTCCTGGAGAGCTGAGCAGGCGCTGTCGCTGCCGATGAAGAGCAGTCTGCGCTGTTCGTCCTGTTCTTGGTGTTTCCGGCGGATTGGACGACAGAACTGCTGGTGCAGCATGAAGATTGTGCCTTGGATGACTACCGCCAGACGTATCAGCAGCGATAGCAGACGGTAGCGCTGGCGGAAGTGGCGGTTGAAGAAGATGAGCATCGCGTTGTAGAAGCTGTGGACATAGCGGAAGCTGGTCTTCTGTGTGCTCTCGCCCTTGTAGTGAAGGATGGGCAGGGGCTGGTAGAAGTTCTTCCATCCGGCTTTCAACAAGCTGTAGCCGAGGTCGATGTCCTCGCCGTACATGAAATAGTCCTCACTGAGCAGTCCCACCTGTTCCAGGGCCTTGCGGCGCAGCATGAAGAACGCTCCGGAGATAATCTCTATCTCTGTGCTGGCGTTCTTATCGAGGTAGCACATGTAGTATTTGCCGAAGCGGCGGCTGTTGGGATAAAGGGAGCAGAGGCCGCAGAGCTTGTAGAACGCGGTGGCAGGAGTGGGTATGCCACGGCGCGACTCGTTGGCGAAGGAGCCGTTGCGGTTGATCATCATCGTGCCTGTGGCACCCGCCTCGGGATGCTGGTCGAGGAAGGTGGCACACCCGTGGAGCACGTCCTCGCCCACGATGGTGTCGGGGTTCAGCAATAGCACATATTCTCCCTGCGAGAGGCGAATCGCCTGATTGTTGGCTCGCGCGAAGCCCATGTTCTCCTCGTTTTCGATGTAGTGTACCTGGGGAAAGAGCTCGCGCAGGTAGGCCACCGAGCCGTCCTGGCTCTGGTTGTCTACCACCCAGATGTCGGCCTCCATCCCAGCTGTGGCGCGTACCACGCTGTCGAGGCATTGCGCCAGATAATGGCGGACGTTATAACTGACTATGATAACGCTGAGCTTCATGTCTGTATTTATGCTTCTTCCTTGGTGGGCGCGCCGTCCATCTGACATTCGTAGAGCATCTTGCCGTGGGAGGGCCATACGAACAGGTAGCCTACCACAATCATCAGGGCAAGGTAACCGAGGGTGGGGACTTCGCCTTGGGTGTAATAGAAGGTGGTGTTGGTGATCAAGGGTAACCATAGCAGGGCGAGTCGCAACAGCGACCACCAGCGGTATGCCTGCTCGTTGTCACGAATCTTGGTCTTGATGCCTTTGAGGTGTAACATCTTCAGTGCCAGGGGAAGGCACACGATGGTATGTATCACGCATATGAGCTCTACCTCGTAATTCATCCTTGCATCATCTGCGAACTTTCCAGGCTCCAGGACGTTGGTCTCGTAGCAGACGACGATCGCCAGCACGATAAGCAGGGTAGCGATGTAAACGATTCTTAGAAACTTTATTGTATTCATGATTCAAATTTTCAATATTTACCCTGTAAACGGCCTGCGGTCCACAATGCTGCGTCCGAGTGTCACTTCATCGGTGTAGTGCAGCTGATCGTTCTGTGCCACTCCGCGGGCGAGGGTGGTGATGCTGATGGGGTGGTCTGCCAGCTTACGGTAGATGTAGAAGCAAGTGGTGTCGCCTTCCATGGTGGGCGCAAGGGCAAGGATGACTTCCCGGATGGTGCCTTCGTCCACGCGTTGCACCAAACTCGGAATCTCCAGGTCCTGTGGCCCGATGCCGTCCATGGGTGAGATGATGCCTCCCAGCACGTGGTAAACGCCGTTGTACTGCTGTGTAGCCTCTATCGCCATCACGTCCTGAATACTTTCGACGACACACACGGTCGAGTGGTCGCGCTTGGGGTTGGAGCAGATGGCGCATTCCGTCTCGTCGGATAGGTTGTGGCAGATGTGGCAGTAGCGCACATTCTCCACCAGTTCCTGCATCGTTTGGGCGAAGGTCACCACATCCTGCGGCTCGCGCTTCAGCAGATGCAGCACAAGTCGCATAGCCGTCTTGCGTCCAATGCCCGGTAAACCGGCAAATTGACTGACGGCACGTTCGAGGAAAACCGATGGAATTTCCATTTGCGGGCGCAAAGTTACTGAAAAAATGATTTTCTACTGTCCTTTTTTCACAAAAATACATTCCGCGACCCCAGAACAGGACTTTTTTCTACTCTTTTCCCTGGAATTTGCCACAAGTGCAAAGGGATAAGGTCACTTTAGCTTTTCTGGAATGCCAGGGCGCGCCAGTCACCATCAGCATGGGTGCTGAGGAGGGAGAGCTGTAGGGAGGCGGCGCGGCGGGTGAGGGACTCGATGTCCTCTTCGAGGAAGCCGGAGAGGAGCAGATGACTACCAGGCAGTAGGTGCTCGACGAAAACGGGCAGGTCTGCAAGGAGGATGTTGCGGTTGATGTTTGCCAGGAGGATATCTGCCTGAGGAACGTGGGATAGGATACGGGCGTCGCCTTCGAGAACGATGGCGGTGGTGTCCTGTGGAAATGTAGAACTGTCGCTCGGTTCCGGGGAGTCCGAGGAGGCAGCAAAGCCGTTGAGGGCGAAGTTCTCCAGGGCATTACGCACACTCCACTCATCGATATCGTAGGCGAATACCCCTGCGGCCCCGAGTTTCAGGGCCGCAATGCCGAGAACTCCCGTTCCACAACCTGCGTCAATGACCGTCTTACCCTGCAGGGGCAGTGTGGCCAGGAGCTGGAGGACGAGGCGGGTGGTGGCATGTTCTCCGCTGCCGAAAGCCTGACGGGGGATGATAGTGATCTGCTGTCCGTCGGGCAGGGTGATGGGCTCGAAGTGGTGTTCGGCCTCCCAGGTGGCGTTCCAATTCTCGTCAGGCGCCTCGGTACAGGTGAAGGTGGCGGCGCAATGGGGCAGAAGGGTGGTGAGGGTGTCTGCGGCGTTGCGGATGGCCGCCTCGTCGTAACATGCTTGCTGGATATAGGCGTTGAGTCCTTCGTCTGTGGGGACAAAAGTCTCACAGCCAGCTTCGGCCAACAAGGCGGCCAGCACATCGCCAGCCGCCTCGTCGTTGGGCTCTATTTTGAATTGTAGTTCAAAGTATTTCAATTCTCAGTCCTCAATTTTCAATATTACAATTTACTTCCCTCCAATGGCCTGCTTCACCTCGGGCTTAGCCTTGTAGCGCTTGTTGAGTCCGGCTACGACATCGCGAGTGATGTCGAACTTCGGATTGGCGAGGAGGATGTTGTCGCCGGAGCGGGAGAGGATGTAGTCGTACTTCTTAGCCTTGTTGTAGGTCTTGAGGAAGGCCTGGATGCTGTCGCGCATCTCCATCGTCAGTTTCTGCTGCTCGCTGGCAAGTTCGCTCATCAGTCGCTGTTCGAGTTCTGCGAGGTCTTGCTGTTCGCGTGCCAGCTGGTTCTGAGCGCGCTCCAATTCATCGCGGGTGGTGAAGCCGTTGCTTTCGTATTTCTTCTGGAGGGCGTTGGCGTGGCTCTGCAGGGTACGTTGCTTGTCGGCCAGTGTCTTCTGAGCGTTCTCACCCTTCTGGTTGAGCAAGATGTTATAGTCCTTGCAGAACTCATATTGGGTCATGAGGCTGTCGACTTCCACATAAGCGACTTTCAGTCCGGTGACTTCCGTTTCTGCTGCTTCTGGAGCCTCGGCAGCAGCTTCTTGTTTGTTGTTGCAAGCGGTCAGTGCAACGAGGGCACTGAGTGCGAAGAGTGTACAGATTTTCTTCATTGTTTAGCTATTTGGTTATTTTATATTCTTTTTTCTTTGACTTTTTCTTTTCTCAACTGCGCTCTTTCTATGGCATCCATGCTCTCTACACAATGGATTCCGCGCTCACGCATGGCTTTGGAAGCTCCGATATGAGTCATGGGGCCGCGTGCGTCGCCCTTGATAAGGAGCTTTAGTGACAGCAATATGACCGCAAAGGCAACTATTCCGAGTGTAATGAGCAATATTTTGACCATTTCTTGCGTTATTTTAAAGAGATTTCTTGGACAGAAACGCCGTTTGACGTATCTTTGTCCCCGAAAAACGGTGCAAAGATAAGCAAACTATCTCTCGCACACCAACTTTCTCACAGACTTTAACCAAATTTAGCAGTATAAAATGGAAAAGATTCAATTAAAACCCGCTCATGTGTTCGAGATGTTCGCTCGAATCAACGCAATTCCGCGTCCTTCGAAGCGCGAAGAGAAGATGATTTCCTTCCTGAAAGACTTCGGCGAAAGCCTCGGATTGGAAACGAAGGTCGATGAGACGGGAAATGTGCTCATCCGTAAGCCTGCCACCCCCGGAATGGAACAAAAACCCACTGTGATTTTGCAGAGTCACATGGATATGGTGTGCGAGAAGAACAACGATGTAGACTTTGATTTCGATACTGATGCCATTCAGACCTACGTTGATGGAGAATGGATGAAGGCCAAGGGTACCACCCTGGGTGCTGATGACGGCATAGGCTGTGCGATGGAAATGGCCATTCTGGCCGATAACACCATCAAGCATGGCCCACTGGAGTGCGTTTTCACGCGTGATGAGGAAACGGGACTGACAGGTGCCGAAGGCATGCAGCCTGGCTTCATGACCGGACAGATGCTCATCAACCTTGATTCGGAGGACGAGGGCGAGCTGTTTGTCAGCTGTGCTGGAGGCTGCCGTACGACAGCCACTTTCCGCTTCACGCCGGAAGCAGCCCCTGCTGACGCTTTCTTTCTCCAGCTGACCATCAAGGGCCTGACCGGTGGTCACAGTGGTGATGATATTGAAAAGAAACGTGCGAACGCCAACAAGCTGCTGGCCCGTTATCTCTACGACGGCATGAAGGCTTGGGGCCTGCGTCTGAGCGACATCCAGGCTGGCGGACTGCATAATGCCATTCCCCGCGAAGCAGCCTGCCTCGTCTGTATACCAAACATATATAAGGAACAGGCGCGCGTGAAGTGGAACATCTTTGCAGCCGAAGTGCAGGAGGAGTTCTGCACCACCGAGCCCACGATGGAGTTCCTGTTGGAGAGTGCAGAACCTGCTGCCACCGTCCTGCCAGCAGATGTCAACTGCCGTCTTATCAGCGCCTTGCAGGCGGTGGATAATGGTGTTTATGCCATGAGTCAAGATATCGCCCTTGTGGAGACCAGCTCTAACCTTGCCAGCATTCGTCAGACAGAACCTGGTGTCATCTTCATCAACAGCAGCCAACGTAGCTCGCTGATGAGCAACCGTCATAATATGGCCCACACGGTAGCTGCCGTTTTCGAACTGGCAGGTGCCGAAGTGGAGATTGGCGAGGGATATCCCGGCTGGGCCATGAACCCGAAGAGCGAGATTCTGCGCATAGCCCGCGAGCAGTATGTACGTCTGTTCCAGAAGGAACCCGTGGTGCGCGGCATCCATGCAGGGCTGGAGTGCGGCCTGTTCTCGGAGAAGTATCCGGGGCTGGATATGGTTAGCTTCGGTCCTACCTTGCGCGGCGTACACTCGCCCGATGAGCGCCTGCTGATTCCCACTGTAGATATGGTGTGGAGACATCTGTTGGCGATTCTGGAAAACGTGTGAAGGAGACCCACCCCCCCCGCAGTTTCTCCATCCGGAACACTCAGTTCCGGCTTCGAACCACCTGTGAGGGAGGGAGTGATTACTTTCAAGAAGTAGAGTATGATACGTTTTTTATTTGATATTAAAAGACTATTGGCAAAAGTTACTACTCCCTCCCTCACAGGTGGTTCGAAGCCGGAACTGAGTGTTCCGGATGGAGAAACTGTGAGGGGTGGGTCTGTTATTTTGCTACTTTTCTGCTTCCTTTCCTGCGACTCTTATGATTCCTTTACTACCGACCGTTCGTCCACACTCTCCTTTAGCCGCGATACCTTGCAGTTCGATACCGTGCTGACCACCGTGCCTTCCAGCACGTTGACGATGTCGGTCTATAATCGTGGAGACAAGGGGTTAAGAATCAATGAGGTGTGGCTTGAACGTGGAGCGAACAGCCCTTTCCGTATCAATATCGATGGACAGGATATGAGTCGTTCGGCAGCCAATCGGGTGTCGGATTTCGAGGTGCGAGGGCGCGACAGCATCATCGTTCGTGCAGAGGTGACGCTGCCTGAATTCCAGGCTGACGCTCCTCGCGAAGTCAAGGATTTTCTGGTCTTTCACCTCGAGAGTGGCATCGAACAGCGTATCCCGCTCGTGGTCGTGGGGCGCGATGCCTTTTTCCTGCGAGCGCGTACCTTATTAAATGATACTTCGTTCAGTGCCCGCCGGCCCATCGTCATCTTCGACAGTCTCGTGGTAGCCCCCGCAGCCACCTTGACCTTAGAGGCCGGCTCGCAGCTTTATTTCCACGAAGGAGCAGGGCTGACGGTGCACGGGCGGCTGTTGGCACAAGGCACGCTGGAGGCTCCTGTTATTCTGCGCGGCGACCGTACAGACCGCATGTTCGACTATCTGCCTTATGACAACCTGCCGAACCGGTGGGGTGGAGTAGTGCTGACAGCATCGAGCCTGGGCAACGAGCTGAACTACTTGGACTTGCATAGCGGAAGCTTTGGCTTGCAATGCGACAGCTCCTCGATGGATGAACGCAAGCTGCTGCTCACCAACAGCATCATCCACAACGTGGGTGGCGACGCCCTCAGTGTGCGCCATTGTAAGGTGGAGGTCTGCAATACGGAGATTTCTAATGCAGCCTTCCGCTGTGTCTATCAATGTGGAGGCGATGCCAGTTTCCTCCATTGCACTATTGCCCAGTTCTATCCGCTGTCGTCCAATCGCAGCTTTGCCCTGGAAGTCTGTAATGTGGAAGACTCGCTGACCTATCGGCCGCTGGTGCGTGCCGACTACGTGAACTGCGTCATCACAGGCTACGCCGACGATGTCATCCTCTTTCCCTCGCTGGATCCGAAGGACTTTGTCCTTGACGTGGACAACCCCCAGACCAACTACTCTTTCAGGAACTGTTTTCTCGCCACGGAAGTCCCTGACGATGAAGACTACGCACCCCGCTTTGTGGAGAATGTATTCGACCTCAAGAGCAGCACCGATGCATGGATAATTCCTTCTGCCGACGACTCCAAAACCCTGCGCCACGAGAAGAATTTCACCCTCTTCGACAGTCATGACTTCCTTTATGACTTCACGCCTGTGGAAGAGTCGCCCATCCGTGGAATCGCCGATGCCACCCGGAGTGCGGAGTGGCCTCTCGACCGGCTCGGACGCAGCCGTCAGGCCGACGGAGCGCCCGATGCAGGCTGCTATGAGTTCATTAAAAAATAGCAAACGCCTTGATTTTTGCAGGAAAATACTGCTTTTAAAGCCTTTCGTGAAAGAAAAATGCAGAAAATGTGTGGCTGTTCGGAAATAAAGTTGTAATTTTGCGCCCGTTATTCTGAAATCTTACAAACGAAAGCAACAAAATATGATTAAAATTACTCTTCCCGATGGTACGGTGCTCGAACGCGAGGCCGGTGTGACGGGTTATGAGATTGCTGAGAGTATTTCACCACGTCTGGCGGCGGAAGTCCTCGCCTGCAGCGTTAATGGCGAGACGGTGGAACTGAACCGCCCCATCACCGAAGACGCCACGCTCGTCCTCTACAAATGGGAAGATGAGCAGGGCAAGCACGTTTTCTGGCACACCAGCGCCCACTTGATGGCTGAGGCTTTGCTGGAGCTCTACCCCGGTATTCAGTTCGGCTTTGGTCCCGCTCTTGAGAATGGTTTCTACTACGATGTCGTTTTGCCCGACGGCAAACAGATCGGCGAGAGCGACTTCGCAGAGATTGAAGCAAAGATGAAGGAACTGGCCTCCAAGAAGGAGCCTGTGGTGCGCCGCGAGGTTTCTAAGGCCGATGCCCTGAAGGAGTTTGCCGCTGCCGGTCAGACTTTCAAGTGCGAGCACATCGACCAAGACCTGGAGGACGGAACCATCACCACCTATACGCAGGGCAACTTCACCGACCTCTGCCGTGGCCCGCACCTCGTCAATACTGGCGAGATCAAGGTGGCCAAAGTGACGAGCGTGTCAGGCTGCTTCTGGCGTGGAGATGCCAATCGTGAGGATATGCAGCGCCTGTATGGCATCACCTTCCCCAAGAAGAAGATGCTGGATGAGTATCTGCTTATGCTCGAAGAAGCCAAGAAACGCGACCACCGTAAGATCGGCAAGGAGATGGAACTCTTCATGTTCAGCGAGCGTGTCGGCAAGGGCCTGCCTATCTGGCTTCCTAAAGGCACAGACATGCGCTTGCGCTTGCAGGAGATGTTGCGCAAGATTCAGCGTGAATACGGTTATCAGGAAGTCATTACTCCCAATATTGGTGGCAAAATCCTCTATCAGACATCAGGTCACTGGGATCACTACGGCAAGGACAGCTTCCAGCCGATCCAGACACCCGAGGAAGGCGAGGAGTATCTGCTCAAACCCATGAACTGCCCTCACCACTGCGAGATCTTTGCCAACCGTCCGCGTTCATACAAGGAACTGCCTTTCCGCTGTGCTGAGTTCGGTACGGTCTACCGCTATGAGATGAGCGGTGAGTTGCACGGCCTGACCCGTGTGCGCTGCTTCACTCAGGACGATGCACACATCTTCTGCCGCCCCGACCAGGTGAAGCGCGAGTTCATCAATGTGATCGACATCATCCAGCGCGTCTTCAAGACCTTCGATTTCAGTGAAGACAACGTGGAAGTACAGATATCCCTGCGCGACCCACAGGATAAGAAAAAGTATATCGGCACAGACGAGGAATGGGCAACAGCCGAACAGGCTATCATTGACGCCTGCGCCGAGAAGGGCATGAAGGCTCGCCAGGAAGTTGGCGAGGCCGCCTTCTATGGCCCCAAACTCGACTTCATGGTCAAAGACGCCATCGGACGTCGCTGGCAGCTCGGCACCATTCAGGTCGATTATCAGCTCCCCCAGCGCTTCCAGCTCGAATACACCGGCGAGGACAACCAGAAGCACCGTCCCGTCATGATCCACCGCGCCCCCTTCGGAAGCATGGAACGTTTTGTGGCTGTGCTCATTGAACACACCGCAGGCAAGTTCCCCCTCTGGCTCACGCCCGACCAGGTGGCCATCCTCCCCATCTCCGACAAGTATGTCGACTACGCCAAGCAGGTGCAGGACTACCTCAAAAAGAACGACGTGCGCACCGTACTCGACGACCGCGCCGAGAAAATCGGACGCAAGATCCGCGACAACGAGATGAAACACATCCCCTATCTGCTTATCGTGGGCGAAAAAGAGGCCGCTGAGGGTACCGTAAGTGTGCGCAGACAAGGCCAAGGAGACCAAGGAAGCATGAAATTCGAGGATTTTGCAAAGAAAATCAACGAAGAAGTGCGTAGTATGACAGAAAAGTATTAACTTTGCGCCCTGAATGAAGAAAGACAACCTCAAGAGCCAGTACCGTGTCAACGAACAGATACGTGTACGCGAAGTCAGAATCGTCGGTGACGACATCGAGTCCACCGTCATGAATACGCGCGATGCCATCCACCTCGCCGAACAGAAAGGGGTGGACCTCGTGGAGATCTCGCCCAACGCAGATCCCCCCGTGTGCCGTCTCATCGACTACTCCAAATTCATCTACCAGCAGAAGAAACGTCAGAAGGAGATGAAGGCGAAGCAGGTGAAGATCGAAGTCAAGGAAATCCGCTTCGGCCCCCAGACCGACGACCACGACTACAACTTCAAGTTGAAACACGCCCAAGGCTTCCTCTCCGACGGCGACAAGGTGAAGGCCTACGTCTTCTTCCGCGGTCGCAGCATCCTCTTCAAGGAACAAGGCGAAGTCCTTCTCCTCCGCTTTGCGCAGGATTTGGAGGAATACGGCAAGGTAGAGTCCATGCCCGTCCTCGAAGGCAAGCGAATGACCATGTTCATTGCCCCCAAGAAGACCGCCCCCAAGAAAACAGTACCCGCGCTCGACGAGGATGACGACGACGAATTCGATGATGCTCCAGAGGCAGGGGAATCCGTTCGCAAGAAACCCCAGCAGAAAGCCCAGAAAGAATACACAGGACCAAAGGTGGAAGGAGAAAACTGGGACGACTGAGAGAATGTTGAGACATTGAAAAGTTGAAATTCTAAAAAAAGGCTGTGCGCTGCGCCCGGTATATGCGTTGCCACGCCATTCATTAAATAACAATTTAAACAAAACAAAAAATGCCAAAAGTAAAGACTAATTCCGCAGCAAAGAAGAGATTCGTGCTCACCGGAACGGGTAAGATCAAGCGTCATCACGCTTATCACAGCCACATCCTGACCAAGAAAGGTAAGAAGCAGAAACGCAACCTGCAGCACAGCGACCTCGTTGTCACTGCCAACCGTAAGCAGGTCCGCGAACTCCTCCTCCTTCGCTAATCCCACATCAGGACAGAGAGTTAAACAAGTATTTCCACTCAAGGAAATCACCCAAAGTCAAACCGAACGCCGGCACCTCAAAAGAGACTGCTAATTGTTAATCTGTTAACGAGTTCCAGTCCGCCATCGTTCAAAAACAAACAAAATTATGCCAAGATCAGTAAATCACGTTGCTTCACGTGCTAAGAGAAAGAGAATCCTGAAGCTCACCCGCGGCTACTTCGGTGCCCGCAAGAACGTCTGGACCGTTGCCAAGAACACTTGGGAGAAAGGTCTGACCTACGCCTACCGCGATCGTAAGAACAAGAAGCGCAGTTTCCGCGCTCTGTGGATCCAGCGTATCAACGCTGCCGCTCGCATGGAAGGTATGAGCTACAGCCAGCTGATGGGTGCTCTGCACAAGGCTGGCGTCGAGATCAACCGCAAGGTGCTCGCCGACCTCGCCATGAACCACATGGAAGCCTTCAAGGCCATCGTTGCTAAGGTAAAGTAAATCCTCTTTTCCTTTGACTGAAAACAGAAGCCTCCCTGCACATCGCCGGGAGGCTTCTCTTGTATATAAACTCCATCTACTTGCTTCTGGTCGTAGTAGGTCATGAAGATTTCTGGCTGGGTTCCATTATTTTGCAAAACTCTTCGGCCATATTGTTCAGACTCACGCACTCGGCACGACTGATGTGGCGCTTACCAGCATCATAAGGCCAAGGACTTAAGATCAGCACCCGCCCTGCAGCACAGGCCTCAAAGAGTGCATCGGACGGCTTGTAATAATCGCGAAAACCATTGTCGGCGAGCAGGATGAAGGGATGTTGCTCGTTGATCAACACTTGCATCACCTGTTTTTCTTGCTGCGAGATGAATGGCGACACCATCACCACCCCCTTGCGAGCCTTAAGCACACAACTGTTCATATAGTCCCGAAGTGCCTGGCTATCACCTTGCTCTGCGGCCTTCACCCAGATGCTGCGCACATGCACCACATCATAGTGCTCGGCATGCAGCAGCGCCACATTGCCCACGCCGTCAAAGCTGCGCCCGCCAATCTCGATGCCCCTTTGCACCCTGAAGAAACCCGGCATCATCCGCTTCGTCGCCAGCCGCTGAGGATTCATCCGCACATAGTGCATCATCGTTTTCAGCTGACCGCGCCGCGACAAAGGCCGAATAAATGGCCGCTCCGTGAAAATCGGAAAGGCCCATCCGTTGCCCCCTTGCTTCGATGTTTGCCCGCCTTGCTCCGCTGTTTGCTGCTTCCCTTGCTTCGCTGTCTCGCCCCGCTTTGTCGTCCCCCCTTGCTTTGTCGTCCCCCCTTGGGCCGTTGTTTGCTTCCCTTGCTCTGCTGTCCTCCCTTGCTCCGCTGTTTGCTTTCCTTGCTCTGCTGTCCTCCCTTGCTCCGCTGTTTGCTTTCCTTGCTCTGCTGTCCTCCCTTGCTCCGCTGTTTGCTTTCCTTGGGCCGTTGTCCCCGAATTTAATTCGGGATAAACCTCCAAAGTATATGCCCGCCCCAACTTCTTCACTCCTTGCCAATAACCTCGCATCACGCTGCGTATGCTCGTGTCCATAACCCTTGTCACCCGAATGACGGCATGCAGGTGGTCGGGCATCAGGCAGAACTGGTAAATGCGAATGGCGGGATAGTGCTTGCACATCACATACAACTCATCAACAACGGCGTTGCCCAGAGCCGTGCGCTCCACTCGCGCCAGAGAAGGGTCGTTCTGAGGAATCACCAACCTGCCCAACAACGGTTGGCGCGACGGCACCGTCAGCGTAATATGATAAGTGCCGACACCCCTCCAGGCCGTACCTGGCTCCTGCCATTGCCATTGATCTTCTGTCATAGAGTTTTTACAGTGGTTTTCGTTTGATTTTCGCCGCAAAGTTACGCATTATTTCCTCTCCCTCCAAATTTTTCGCTGCAAATCAGTCATATTAAAAACGGAGATTCTTTTTTCTAAAACACTACACTCACGCGCGCGCGTGATAAAATCATGAAAAAATGAACTGAATCTACTGTAATCGGTCGCAATGCATTGTAATATAGGCTGATATATTGCAGTACATTTTCTGAAAAATATGCTGAATGCAGTAGATTTCTTGCCGAATTTTGGTGGAAAATGTAACAAATCTACTATTTCTGCGCATATTGTTCCCCGCCAGCAGATAGGGGAGTGCCGTTGAGTTCCAGCAGTGGAATTCCCGACTTCCACTACTGGAATTCCACAGTTCCACCGCTGGAACTCTGGAATTCCACCAGTGGAACTCGCGAGTTTCATCCTTGGAATTTTCTGGAACTCGTGGTTGATCGTTTCTTGTCGCCTACTCCTGTTGAGGAGGACTTACGCTTGACTATAAGCACAAAATGAATGAAAAATGTACTGCAAATACTTCCTTTTGCGGAAAAATCTACTGCAAAACAGACTATTTCCAAAAAATCTACTGCAAGATAACCTTTTGTTATCCAATAAGCTACAAGGCATTGCAGTAGATTCAGTTCATTTTTTCATGTTTTTATCACGCGCGCGCATGAAATAGCAAGGTTATACCACTCTTGACTCAATTGTCACACTTAAAGCATAAAAAACATGCGGTATAATAGCCCCGCCGCGTTTCACAACGCAGCGAGGCTGTTGTGCCTATAGGTCTAAAACACTTACTAACTACTTTATTGAAATCAAGTTTACTGCTTGCTCGCTTCTTCTCTGGCCCGTTTACGTTCGCTCTTTCGCATGGGCTGCCGGTTGAAGCGCCAGACAGCGTGAAGGAGAACGTAGCGAGGTGGGACATTCTTATAGGTCTCGATGCGACCTTGGGCGTTGAGGACGTTGGTGGTGCTACGTAGCTGCCCAAGGATGTCGAAACCGTCGAGCATTACGACAAGATTGCCTTTGAAGAAAGGACGTGCGAGGCGGGCTTTCCACATCCAATCATTGGTGTTCATCGAGTCATCAGCATAGCCTCGACGGGCAGTGAAAGTGAGGTCGGTCGAGAGCTGCAACTTCCATGGCAGGTTTAGCAGGGCGGAGAACTTAGTCTTGTAGTCGGCCACACAGAAGTCCGTAAAGTCGGGGCGAGGGCTGTGGAGCCATTGCCATTGGGGTCCGCAGTCAAGGGTCAGGCTGCCGAGGTCACCAAGGCTGTATCTGACGATGAACATCGGATTGAGGCTAGTGGTGGTGACGGTGCTGCGCTCCAATTGCGTGGTACCAGTGAGATCCGCGCTGTGGCGGTAGCCAATCTGTGGAACAGCGTAGAGACGGAGTCTTCCTTTCTTATCGAGCGGGAGATTTCCGACGCCATATCCTCCACTGATTTCCCAGTTGCCATTGACACTATAGGGGCGGTAAGTGCGGACACCCGTCTCAGGGTTATAGAGTTGGCTCATGGCAATGGCATTCTGCGTGAGGACGAAGTCGATACCACCGTTCAGCATCATCTGATTCTTCTTATAACGTTTCCGATGATGCACTTGCAGGCTGTGGCGGTAGGTATTTCGCAGGTCGGAATTACCCTCTGTGATGTTCAGCGGATCTGTGGCATCATGAATATTGACGTAGTTCATCATTGATGGGGCATCAGCCTTCAGACGATAAGCGATAAAGAGCTGATTCCCATTATTCCAGCGTCCTTCGGCATAGCTGTAATCCGTATCGAAGAGGACAGTGCGGTGCGTGAAGAGTGTATCGACCTGTCCGCGCTGATAGTGTAGCGTGCGGTTGAGCAGGTGTATGGGCAGACGCTGACTGATGCTCCAACTACCATTCTTCATCTTCGGGAACCACCAGATTGTCGGAAACAGCGTGTAGTAATGCTCGGTCATTCGGCTATTGTAGCTGTTTTCCATGTCCATCGTCTGCTCATATTCAGCAACGGAAGGCAGCACGCCCACATCTAATGTGTCTTCGCGATACATTCTGTCTAAAAGGAAGAGCGAGGACTCTCGTTGTGTATTGCGGTATTCGTAGCTAAGGGCTGTTTCCAAGGACAGGCCGCGGCGAATGGTCCAGTGGTACATGCCTTGCAGCCACAGCTTGCCATATCGGTCGGGGTGGTTCTTGAAGTACTGGTCGGTGTAGAGGGCCGAGGCACCAGTGACGCGCTGGCGATTGAAGCGATCGTCGGCCTTCACGTCGTAGCAGGCATCCGTTTCGAACTCAAAGTAGTCGCTACTTCCCTCCAACTTGACGGCAGTGAAGGTCGAAAGATTTGGATGCAAGGAATAGCCACTCTGCGAACCTTGCTGTAGGTCGGTATTGATAAGGGAGTCGTTGGCGTTCCAAGCCGAGGACTGATAGCGTGAACGGTTGTCCCATCGCTGATAGTCGAAGCTGGGCTTGATGCGAAGTTGCACCTTCGGGAAGTTGTACTGGAACTGGTTCCACGTGTTGACGCTTAGAGACTTGTCCTCTGCTGCAGAACGGCTGTGCTCACGAGTGTCGCCGCCAGGCAGGTAGTTCACGCGCTCTGAGACGGTAGTTACATCATTCGTCGTGTGTTCGACGCGGACGTTACCCTCCACCTTCCACTTCTTGTCGCGATCTTCTGTGAAATAATCGACACCTCCCTGTTGCCGCGTCTGCTGTCCTGGATTTACGCTCATATCGTAGCCGCCGCTTTCGCCTGGCTTCTCACCATCGTTCAGGTTGTTGGCGTTGGCATAGGCCGCTACGCGTGAATGGTTGGTGAAACGCATGGCGAAGAGACGGCCAAGGTAGCGGGCATTATCGTTTGCCTCGTCATTATGCCCTATGGTTGGCCCTGCTCCTCCTTCCACATTCACCAGCCATCCAATACTATATTCTTTCTTTAATCGTACATCCATTACATAGCGCTTGTCGTTCTCCAGTTTCTGCCCGAGGAACTCGCTCTTGTCGCCGTATTGGTCATAGACTTCCACCTGCTTCACAATATAGGCGGGCAGATTGTCGAGCATGACGCGGTTGTTGCCACGGAAGAAGTCCTTGCCATTGAGCAATAGGGCCTCCACTTGTTTGCCGTTCACGGTGATGACACCTCCGTCCTTCAGCTCTACGCCCGGCAGCTGGCTGACCAGAGCGTCGAGCATTGAGCCTTCAGCCAACTGGAAGGCATTGGCGTTATAGACCACCGTGTCTCCGCGGTAGTAGAACATCACCTTCGAGGCAGTGACGGTCAGTTCACGCATGGAATGCTGCACGGTCTTGTGCATCAGAACGGGCGGCAGTTCGCGCAGGAACTCGCGTTTGCCCACGTTGCTGAGGTTGTAATCCACGTAGGTGGTGTCATGGCCTTCGAAGGTAGCCCGCAGGATGTAAGCCTCCTGACGGTGAGGCACCTCGAAGTAGAAGTCCGAAGTGTAGCCGCTATGATCCATATTCATCCAGAACGACTTGGCCTCTCGTGTGCCTATTATAGTACTGTCTCGCGTCATCAACGTCACCACAGCACCAGGCAGGTCATTACGAGTTATGTTGTCAAGAACCTTGCCATGGATACTCATCATTTCTTTGTCCTGTTTACGCTGTACATAGATTTGTCGCAGTGCTTTCTTCACTTTCACTTTCACGGGCAAACCCTTCGTCAGCTGCTCCACCGCATCGGGCACATTCTGTTCTGTCAGCGTCTCCAACGTGGTTACCGCCTCCAATCCCAACAATTCATCTGTCACGAAAGTGATAGCCCAGTCTTCCTGCTTTTCGTTGAGTAATGCAAGGGCTTGGGAGAGAGAAAGATTTTGAGCTATTGTTGTCATACTGAACAACAACAAAAATGCGAATGCCAACCGTCTCATTGCACCCCTCCTTTCTGCACAAAGATGGTATCCCGCAGTTCTGTCAACTGCAGTTCATCCAACTCATTCAGGTTTCCAATAAACGCGGCCAGACTGTCTTCTTGGTTCCACTTCGTATGAATCCGCAGCCCCTTTAGTTCCTCATTGCTGAAAGATACAGTTTTACTGTAATGTCTGCTCACAATTGCCAACATTGAGTCTAATCTGATGTCCGCGAAAAGCACAAAGCCGTCAGGTGAATAGTTGAGGGATGAGCGTTGAGAGTTGAGAGTCGAAACTTCTGTCCTTTGTTGCTCCTTTGCTGGAGAAAGGATACGGAAAGCGGCATAGGCAAGGCCTGTGACGAGAAGGACGCCGATAAAGGAGGCGGCAACCTTGAGCCAACGATGCGAGGTGTGTATATGGTTCTGTGTGGACTCAGTGCTCTCTTCTTGCTCAGCAGAGAACTTCTGCCACGCAGACTCCACGTCGGGCACTCGGTCGAGTTCGTCCAGCATGGCCTCAATCTGCTGGTCGGAGTACTTTTCGGGATGCTCCTGCATGTCAAGAAACATCTTTTTGTCTGTGGTTTGCATAGTACTTATTAGTTAAAATGGTTTCTAATGAGGTTCAAGGCGTGCGAAAGATGTTTCCATACGGCTACGCGGCTGATGCCCTCGGCGGCAGCTATCTCCTTATAACTGCATCCTTCGGTGAAGCGGAGACGGAAGATGCGCTGTTCCTGTTCCGTCAGGTGGCGGGCAACGAATTCGTCAATGTCCGTCAGCCGTTCATCCTCAATGTCAGAATCGTCGATAGGTTCGATGTATCCGTTCCCTTCAAGAGAGGCTGAGCTGTGACGCAGGCGCTTGAGACACATATTCCGAACGCTCGTCAGCAAGTAACATTCCTCGGTGTCTGCCGTCAAGACAATCTGCCTACGAAGCAGGCTCTCGAAGATGTCGCTAACCACATCCTCGCTCTCCTGCTCGTCGTAGAGGATGGTGCGTGCCACCCTGTACATCTTGGCATAGTGCTGCTTGAACAGCCGCTGGATTGCCTTCTTTTCCATCACGTCTTTTTCTATAAGACCCATTAGACACTCAAAAAGCTAACCCCAGATGCAACTTTTATCATTTTTCCTCAAAAAAGGGCATAAAATGTACTGTCCTTGCTCTCTTCTTCCACAAAGAAACAACAAAACACGCAAATGTTTTTCCTTTCATCCAAGGAAACTCCGCCTTACGGCACGGCAGACGCCATCGTCAGGACCTCTCTACCAGCAGCCGTCCAATCTCGTTCAAGGCTACGAAGCGGTAGCGTTGGGATTCCACAGGGATTGGGTGATAACTATAGTGCTTAGCCTCGGCCTTCCGTTGCAAGGTGTCCTCTGTTGCCTTTATCACAGCTGGATTCACGAAAGTGCTGCCAGGCTCCTGGCTCCAGCCAGGTGTGGGTTTCGATTGCGGGGGTGGTTAGGTGTTCGTTTGTCATTGGCAAAATATAATTTTGCAGTCAAAGGACGGGACATTGCTGCTTCACGATTGTCACGTTGATTTTTTCGCTGATTGGATCGGCGATTGTGGTAACTGTGCGCAAAGGTAATCATTTTTTTGCAAACCGCTGCAAAAAAGGGAGATTTTTGAGTTGGGGGGGATTTGCAAATGAAATTTGCAATAAAAGGACGGGACGGCAAGGGAGCTTTTTGACTTAATACAGAAAAGGAGATAAGCAGCGGTGATGTGTGCTTATCTCCTACGGATTAATGCGTGCGCGCGAGATTATATTAAGGTACGCGCGTGCGAGGGGTTACTTCTTCTTGGGAGCGGCCTTCTTGGCGGGTGCAGCGGCTTTCTTGGCGGGTTCTGCTTTCTTCGCTGGTGCGGGTGCGGGAGCTGCGGCCTTAGCGGGCTCTGCTTTCTTAGCAGGGGCGGCCTTCTTGGCGGGGGCAGCAGCTTTCTTGGCGGGTGCCTTCTTCTCTGCAACTTTCTCTTCGGGTTTGCCTTCGAACTTCTGGAGACGGGCCTTGAGACGGGCGATTTCGGCATCCTTGACGGTGATCTCGTCGGCCTGATTGCGGATGGTGGTCAGCAGGGCGTTGAGCTCATCGTTCTCGATGTCGAGGGGATAGAGGGCGTTGACGCGGTTGATGAAGTCGCCGAGGATGTTCATGTAGTTGGTGAAGGCGTCGTAGGGGCTGTCGTAGATGCCGCGATAGAACCCAACGCCCATGTTCTTGGTGGTCATGAAGCGGAAGTTGTTGGAGGCCTGTATGCGGTCCCAGTCCTGGGTGATGCGGCGGTCCTTGCAGATGAGCACGCGCTCGGCAACGCTGTAGAGTTTCTGGAAGGCTTCGCGCTGCATGACGTTTCCGAGCCAGCAGCTGCAGTCGCGCTCCTCGTCGTTCCAGCTCATGGGGTAGGGCACTTCGATGGGTGCCACGGACTTGCTCTTGGCGATGATCTCGGAGGGGGTGGCGAAGGTGATGCCGCGGTCCTTGGCTACGGCGGGCAGTGCCTTGATGAACTCGAGGATGTTGGAGCTCAGGGGCTGGTAGATGCCAAGTGCGCAGAGTTCCATGAAGATGTTGATGACCTTCTCCTCCTCGGGCAGCTGGGCTATCCAGTCCATGTAGGTGTCGGCGAAGAGGGGGAATTCGCTCCAGGAGGAGTCGTTGAAGCGCAGGGAGATGTCGTCGGAGAGTTTGTAGTCGCGCAGCAGGAGCTTGAGGTTGGGGTTCTGTGCGCAATGGTAGAGGAAGTGGGGTGACTTCCAGCCGAGGATGTGCTTGGCGCCCTCGGCGATCATGCCTTTGTAGCCCATGGAGGCTACGAGTCCGCCGATGTCGTCGCTGTAGATGAGCGAGCTGTTGCGCAGTACGGTGGGTTTCTTGCCGAAGAGTTCCTTCATCTTCTTGGCCTGGCGGGCTACCTCATCGCGGAAGACGTCTTCATTGGCCAGCGAGCTGAGGCCGTGGCTGTAGGGTTCGGCGAGGAACTCGGCGCAGCCGGTCTCGTTGAGTTCCTGCAGGAGCTCGATGACCTCGGGTGCGTACTGCTCGAGAAGTTCGATGGCGCATCCGCTGATGGAGAAGGCTACTTTGAAGGCTTTGCCGTAGAGTTTGGCCATCTCGAGGAAGGTCTTGATGGCGGGAATGTAGGAGCGCTCGGCAGTCTCGGTGATGCCACGCTCGTTCTCATAGTCATCGAAATAGTAGTGATCCTTGCCAATCTCGAAGAAGCGGTAGCGCTTCAGGTGTACGTTTTGGTGGATCTCGAAGTATAAGCAAATTGTTTTCATAACTATTAAGAAAGCCCGGACCCCCTCCCCGCTCCCCCTGTAGGGGGAGAGTGGAATGAATTTGAGAGGGTGTTATCGGGTCATTGTTTGATTGTTTATTTCTATATTAATATATCATTTCTGGATAGTAACCACTCCCTCCCTAAAGGGAGGGTGAGGGGTGGGTCCGTTAATTCTTTTGCAGGCACTGGTCATAGAGTTTGCGGATGCGCACACCTACTTTCTCCCAGGTGATGCCGTCGACTTCCTTCTTGCCCTCGACTTGCAGGTATTCGTGCAGGGAGTCGTTGGTGCAGAGCGAATACATGGCATCTGCCATGGCGTCGATGTCCCAGTAATCGGTCTTGATGCACTTGTCGAGGATCTCGGCGCAGCCGCTCTGCTTGGAGATGATGCTGGGGACTCCGCTCTGCATGGCTTCCAAGGGGCTGATGCCGAAGGGCTCAGAGACGGAGGGCATGACATATACATCGCTGTCGCGGAAGATTTCGAACACCTGCTTGCCCTTCATGAATCCGGGGAAGTGGCAGCGGTCTGCGATGCCGTAGGCGGCGGCCATGTTGATCATGTCGTTCATCATGTCGCCCGAACCCGCGAAGCAGAAGCGTACGTTGTTCGTGCGCTCGAGCACTCGCTTGGCGGCCTCGATGAAGTATTCTGGACCCTTCTGCATGGTGATGCGGCCGAGGAAGGTGATGACCTTCTCCTTGCGATCCTTGTAGGGCAGGCGCTGGTCCACAATCTCCTGCAACTCGGGTGCCAGCGGATACACGGCGTTGTGCATGGCGAAGCACTTGGCGGGATCCTGACCGTAGTGGTTGATGACGGTCTGGCGGGTGAGTTCCGATACGCACATGATGCAGTCTGCATTATCCATGCCGTTGCGCTCGATGCCATAGACCGTGGGGTTCACGTTGCCGCGAGAGCGGTCGAAGTCCGTGGCGTGGACGTGGATGACGAGGGGCCGGCCAGAGACCTGCTTGGCGTGGATGCCGGCAGGGTAGGTGAGCCAGTCGTGGGCGTGGATGATATCGAACTTCTCGGTGCGTGCTACGACACCGGCGATGATGGAGTAGTTGTTGATTTCCTCGGTGAGGTTCTTGGGATAACCGCCGGCGAACTCCATGCAGCCGAGGTCGTTGACGTGCATGTAGTTGAAGTCGGCATAGAGGTGGTCGCGATAGCGGTAGTAGTCCTCGGGGGACATGATATCGCCAATGCGTTGCTTGACGTAGTCGTAGTTCACGTCGCGCCAGACGATGGGCACGCAGTTCATACCGATGATCCTGCATGCATCCTGCTCCTCGTCGCCGAAGGGACGTGGCAGGCAGAGCAGGGTCTCGATGTCGCCCTGTGCATTCAATCCGTGAGTGATGCCGTAGTTAGCGGTGGCGAGTCCACCGAATACATGAGGAGGATACTCCCATCCGAACATTAAAACTTTCATACGTTGTTTCCTCCTTTCTTTATTCTATAATGTATTTATCGAGCAGTTTGACCACACGCATGATTTCTGCCACATTCATGGCGAAACTCATGGCACCGCGGCCGTGGAAGGGCGGGTTGCCGTCGAAGACCTCGGGCAGGGTGCCGATGCAATGGTAGAAGAGTTCTTCCTCGTAGCCCACGAGCTGACGCTCGACGAAGCTGACGCGGGAGTAGCCGAAGACCTTCAGGCAGGCTTCGAGATAGAAACCGGCGAGCCAGGGCCAGGCAGTGCCCATGTGGTAGGCGTAGTCGCGCTGTACTTGCGGACCGACGTACATGGGGTTGTAGCCGCCACTCTTCGGCGAGAGGGTGCGCAGGCCCTTGGGTGTGAGCAGTTCCTTGGTACACAGGTCGAGGATGCTCTTTTTCTGCTTGGGCTCTAAGGGTGAGAAGTCGAAGGCACAGGCGAAGATCATGTTGGGGCGCACGCTCCAGTCGATCATCTGGCCGTCGACATAATCGAGCAGGTAGCCATAGTCGTTGAGGAAGGTCTCGATAAAGCTCTTCTTGGTTTTCTCGGCCATGGCTTCGAGCGGCTCGGCCTGGGTGACATCGTTCATGGTGCGGAAGACGTTGGCACTGAACATCAGGGCGTTGTACCACAGGGCGTTGAATTCTACGATGTAGCCTGAGCGGGGTACGATGGGCCGTCCGTTCTGGCTGGAGTTCATCCAGGTGATGGCCTTGTCGCGACCGTTGGCATAGACGAGTCCGTTGTCGTGGATATAGAGGTTGGGATGCTTGCCTGCGATGAGCCATTCCATGATGTCGCGCAGCAGCTGTCCGTATTTCTGGATGCCTTTTTCCATGCCTACGAACTTGCAGTACTGCTGGATGCACCATACAGCCCAGAGCAGGATGTCGGGATGTTCCATCTCATAGATGCGTACGCTGAGGGGCTTGCCGGCAATGAACTCGCGAATGCCCTTCTCAGCGGTGGTCATCACCTTCTCGAAGTGATCCAACTCATTGTTTGTCAGTGTGAGACCAGGCAGGGAGATGAACATATCGCGGGCGCGGCACTTGAACCAAGGATAGCCTGCGAGCACGTAGGTCTCGCCCTCGCGGTAGTTGAGGAACTGGTGGGCGCTGTTGACGAGGCAATGGTAGAAGTTGTCGCGCGGAGTGCGGATGTTCACTTCGTAGTCTGCCAAGTCTTTCAGCTTGGCAGGATTGCACTCTTTGATGCCGGCGGATAAGACCACGCTCTCGCCCTTCTTGATATCGAACTCGAAGTAACCGGGCACGTAGAGGTCCTCGTTGGAGGCGTAGCCACGCTCTGTCTCTTTCGGATAGTCGACACCGCGGTACCAGTCAGGATGGAACACCCATTCGGACTTCTTGTTCAGCTGCATGTAGAGTTCGGGATACCCAGGGTACATGCAGGTCTTGATACCGTTCTTCACTTCCTGGTAGTCGCGGTTGGCACGCGGGTTCTCGTGGGTGAACTCACGCACGCTTCGGAACGCCAGCCAGGGTTGCAGGCGCAGCGTCGTCTTGGAATGTGCGTCGAGCAGCGTGTAGCGCACGAGCACCCGATCTTCGAAGTGCTGGAACATCAGCTCCTTCTTCAAGATGACGCCGCCGACGCGATAAATGGTCGTGGGCACTTGCTGGCAGTCGTACTCGCGGATGTACTTGTGGCCGCGAGGACTGTAGTTGTCGCCCTGATACTTGTGGAGGCCCAGGTTGAATTCGGCACCGTGCTGGATGACGGTGCAGTCGAGTGAGGAGAGGAGAACGTGGTTCTCGTCGTCCAACTCGGGCACCGGCACCACCAGCAAACCGTGGTACTTTCGTGTGTTGCAATCGAGGATTGTAGAGCACGAATAGGCACCAGAGCGATTGCTTCGCAGCACCTCTTTCTTCAGAGCTTCCTCCAGATTCGTCATCAGGGTTTTGTCAAACTGTAAATAGCTCATAAGTTAGGTTTATAATGGTTGTTTTTATCGTTAAAAGCGTTTTTTTGTTGGATTTCGTCCTCAAATATAGTAATTATTTGTCGTCTGAAAAAATTTTTTTTGAGAAAATAGCAAAGAAGTTTGTCGAAATGGAAACATTTCCGTAATTTTGTGCCGTAAAACATAAGATTTGGACTGCAAATGATGCCCATACATGTGCAAAACATAGAAGAAATCCTTCCGAACCTCTCTGCAATCTTCAATTTGCTGACAGAGGAACAGAAATCGACATTGTTGCCACAGATAAGTCTTCAGCTCTTCAAGAAAAATAAGAAGATTTATGTCGAGGGGGATGTCCCTCATTACCTCTATTGCCTCATCTCTGGCAAGGTAAAAGTCTTTAAGGAAGGCGTGGGCGGACGTGCACAGATTGTCCGTATCGTGAAGCCCGTAGAGTATTTCGGCTATCGTGCAGGTTTTGCCTGTCAGAATTATGTTACCAGCGCAGCAGCCTTCGAACCGTCGGTCATCGTTTGCATCCCTATCAAGGCTATGATAGCGCTCATTCAGGAAAATGCCCGTCTCGCGTGGTTTTTCATCCAGCGTCTTTCAGCAAATCTGGGACAGGCCGATGAGCGCACGGTAAGCCTCACGCAGAAACATATCCGCGGCCGTCTGGCAGAAGCCCTGTTGTTTCTCAAGGATTGCTATGGAGTTGAAGAGGATGGCAGCACCCTCAGTATTTATCTCAGTCGTGAGGACTTGGCCAACCTCTCGAATATGACGACATCCAACGCTATCCGCACGCTCTCAGTCTTTGCTGCTGAGCATATCGTTGCCATCGATGGGCGGAAAATAAAGCTCATCGATGAAGGCAGGTTGCAACGTATCAGTCGGATAGGTTGAGGATTCACATGTCGACATATATTCGACTTTTGCAATGTAAAAAGCTATATTTTCCTTATCAATTAGTATAATTCAAGTTCGGAAGTGATGCCTACGTCTTCGTCAGCGAGTAGCAGTGGCGAAGCTTGCTTTTTCGGTCGCGGTATTCAACCAAAGCAAAATTACTTCCGTTGACCTTCAGCCAGGCAAGTTCCATCTTGCGGATAGCGCGCATAATATTCTAGTCATTCTTATCCATTCGTAGGCTATATTCTGCATATTGAGAGACATTCTCTAATTCTTGATAGCGATAAATTACCCGACTCAGGTTTCGCAAATATGCTCGCTCGAACTTTGTTCGCTTCGACTCTTCGAAGAACCAGCTGTACGTTTCCGCTCGGCGCTCTGCGACGCTTCACGCTTGAAGAACGGCTGGTATATAGCGGCCAGGAAAAAGCGTGCCTTTAGGTACGCGACATCAAATCCCTGTCGCGTACCTACGGCACGCTGTCCGTTAATATCCTCATTACCAGCCATTCTTCAAGCGTGAAGCGTCGCAGAGCGCCGAGCGGAAATGGCTGGCTACCATTGTCAGATGCCTACGGCATCACTTGCAAAACTTGAATTTCATAAAATCTTTGGCATGATGCTGGTCTTTCCGTTGTTTTCTGCCCGCAAAAATACCATTTTTTTCTCCGAATTTCCACCCTTTTTCCCCTAAAAATACACCTTTATTTAACGATAGAAGAGAGGGTGCTGGGCGATGATGAAGCGAGTCAGCTGCACTCAGGCGAGACAGTCAACATAGTCCGCGCAGTGATAAAACGTTGAAAAACAAGAGATAGAGAGAAGCTGACTTTATTCTGAACACAGAAATGGTCAAATCTTGTCAATTGTCATTTGTCAAAATCAAAATCGGATTTGTCATTTTGCTCACTATATATAAATATATAATATTTATTA
>CACZAN010000026.1 GCA_902779165.1 uncultured Bacteroidales bacterium | reverse complement strand
GGAGTTCGCTTCAAATAGAGACCAGCAGAAGCATCCTTCATTCGTATTGGTTCCGCAATATACCGACTGGGCCGTGCAGGATGATTGGAGCACCACCGACGAGGTGGAGATGACCATCCGTCTGCTTGAAAAGGTCTGCAAGGAATACAACGTCGATACGGATCGTCTCTACACCACAGGTCAGTCGATGGGCGGCATGATGTCGTTCTACTTCAACATCACACATCCCGACCTCTTTGCCGCTTCGCTCTTCGTCAGCAGCCAGTGGGACACCTCGAAGATGCAGGACTTTGGCAAGAAGCATTTCTTCTACATCGTGGCTGGTGGCGACCAAAAGGCTTCCGGCGGCATGAGAGACCTGGCGAAGGTGCTGAAGAAGAATAATGCAAGGGTTGACTCTGCATCTTGGAGTGCAAAATTGCCGTCTGCGGAACAAGAGAAGTTGGCAGAAAAACTGATTGCCCGTGACGGCAATATCAACTTCATCCGTTGGGAGGCAGGAAGTGTACTTCCCGAATCGGGCAAGGGCATGGAGCACATGGCATCCTTCGACTATGGATATAAGATTGCCGCAGTTCGCGACTGGCTGTTCAAACAGAGTAAATAGACTTTGACAAATCCAAACCGACAGATGAAAAGATTATATATTGAGCGTTTTTACTTGAATAGGGCCGATGGCGAGTACCCTATGACTGTGCGCATCATTCTGCAGATGAAGGATGGTGTGGATGGGCATCTGCTCGAAGAAGCAGTTGCAGCAACACGGACGAGATACCCCTACCTGTGCGTCAAACTCGGTGTAGTACGCGATGCTGATGGCAGCGAGCACTATGTCTATCACGACAATCCACGGCCTTGGAAAGTCACGGACAGTCGTCAGCCGGTATGCTTGTGCAGTGAAGAAGCCAATGAGCATCTGATGGCATTCGCGTGGTGGGACGATTGCATGGCATTGGATTTTTTTCATGCGCTCATCGACGGGACTGCCGCATATCGCATCCTTCGGACACTGCTTTATGAATACTGCCGCAGACGCTACGATTGTGGATTAGACTCTGCAGGAGTCTGGGTGGCAGGTGACATCATCGACGAGGCAGAATGGACAGATCCTGCCACAGGACCAAGACCAACGAGCATTCATCCGCAGCAACTGCCCGAGCGTCCCAAGGTTATCAATCTGATGAAGCGTGTACGCGCCTGCGGTGCCACGCCAACCTCTTTCCTGTCTCTGCTCCTTGCAAGAGCCATCGCCCGTCTGCATCCAGAGAGTGCGCCTCTGGCACCAACCGTTACCGTAGCGGTAGATCTGAGGCACACCCTTGGAACCGATGCGGCACATCATTCGCAAGTCGGCGGACTGTTCCTTTCGTTTGGGCAAGACATACAGGGTGAAAATTTCGAAGCGCAGGTAGCCGCATTCCGTAAGATGGTGAAGGAGCAGACATATCCAGATAATCTGCTGGACTACTTCTGGCAGACACAGGGCAGAATGGACAGAGTGGAGGCGCTGCCCACGCTTGAAGCCCGCTATCAGGCCTTTGCTCCGACAAACCAACTGAGTCAGCAGTACGGTTCGTGTATGTTCAGTTATGTGGGGAAGGCCCGTCTGGGTGCAGCCGAACAGTACGTAAGGGAGATGCGCACAGAGACCGCAGTTTCATGCAGCGGTTTACGACCGATGTCTATCTTGATACATTCCTTGACGAGCTGCATCAGCAGGGGCTGACTTACGAGATTACTGACCGTCATCCACTGCAGATAGCGCCCATTGCTGATTATCGTGGTGGCTGGATAAAGGAACCTGAAGCGACTGATGAGGAAGCCAAGAATGAATATACGCTAATTGATAGATAAATCGGAATTTATGAATGCGAAAAAGATAATCTCTATCATAACAGGACTGGTTGCATACATTATTGTGTCAGCCATATTCCATGAGCTTTTTAGAGGTAAACCTGATATAGCAACAGGTATTTCGTATATCTATAATGATATGCTATATGTTGTGGGGTTTGTCTTTACTTTTATGTTCTATAGTTGCAATAAAATAAATAGAGCATTATTTGTTTTGTTGAGCATAATATTCCTATCGCTAGTTATTTATAATTGGTGGATAGTCTCGTCTATGCCTTATGAGAGATTCTTATATATAGGCTTAGGGACTCTTGTATATATATGCGAAACTATATATTTGAGAACAATCAGGGGCAGCTCGACACTTGATGATTGCCAAAAGGCTAATGACAGAGACAGGATAGTGGCGCTGCCAACCAAGTAAATTCCAATTTAACGAACAGATACAAATATGGATTTCAAAAATAAAATAGTAATCGTCACAGGTGGTGCGCAAGGCATCGGAAGATGTATTGCAGAAGAATTTGAGAAAGTAGGAGCCACAGTTTGCGTAATTGATAAACAGCAGGGTGACCACTTTGTGGGCGACCTTGCTGACAAACAAGTGTTGGAGCAGTTTGCTAAGGAAGTAATTACCCAGCATGGGCATGTGGATTATCTCATCAACAATGCCCTGCCACTGATGAAGGGCATCAACGAGTGCTGTTATGAGGAGTTCCAATATGCCCTGAGTGTTGGTGTTACGGCTCCGTTCTATCTCACGAAACTCTTTGCTCCTTACTTCGCAGAAGGTGCAGCAATTGTCAATATATCTTCCTCGCGTGACCGTATGAGTCAGCCACAGACGGAAAGCTATACGGCAGCAAAAGGTGGCATTGCGGCTCTGACACACGCGTTGGCTGTCAGTCTCGCTGGTAAGGTGCGTGTAAACAGCATCTCGCCTGGTTGGATTGACACAGCCTACACCGTATATGAAGGCCCCGATGCCATTCAACAGCCGGCAGGACGTGTTGGTAATCCCTTGGATATAGCCAACATGGTGCTCTATCTCTGCTCTGACAAGGCTGGTTTCATCACAGGAGAGAACATCTGCATTGATGGCGGCATGACCAGACAGATGATATATCATGGCGATAATGGTTGGACACTAAAAACAAAATAAAATAACTATGACTCAAGAGCAATTCAAAGCACACGACACAAAGGTCGCTTCGCATCGCAAGGAACTATTACTTAGTCAGCAGGGCGAACTGAATGCCGTGCTGATGTACCAGAGACTGGCAAAAGTTGTCAAAGCAGAAAGGGAACGTGAGGCTTTCCTCCAACTTGCAAGGGAAGAAGGACGACATGCCAGTGTTTTCCATGCCTACACAAAACAAGCTTTAAAACCAAAGAAAACCATGGCCATTATCATACCTCTTCTTTATCGGATTTTGGGAAAGAAACGGCTATATAAACTGATTGCCAAAGGGGAGTACAAGGCAGCAGCGCAATATGAACATCTCATAACTGATTTCCCTGAGCTGGAAAGCGTTAAGAATGACGAAAAGCGCCATGGTGATATAGTTTCTGCATACTTATAATATAAAAAGAATGATAATTGAGTTTATGAAAAAACTATTCACAACATTGCTGATGATACCCGCCATGATGGCAGCATCCGCACAGACAGATCAGACCATAGGGTTTGACAACATCTATCACTTCATCGAGAACCTCGATGTGTTTGAATACGGACAGGAGGAAAGCCGCGCGTACTACATTCCGGGGCATCACATCCTGCTCAACGGCCAGTGGAAGTTCTACTACGCCAACACGCCTCAGGAAATTCCCGCCAAATTCTTCGACGAGAAATTCTCCGACGCAAAGTGGGGCACCATTGATGTGCCGTCGAACTGGGAGATGAGAGGCTACGGCGACGCGCTGTTCCGCAACGTCGCCGCACCTTTCAGCGCCGACCCGCCGATGACCCCGCACGACTACAACCCCACGGGCGCCTACCGCACCACATTCACCGTTCCCGCCGAATGGAGCGGCGAGGAGGTGTTCCTGCGCTTCGAGAAGGTGGCGTCGGCATCGTTTCTATGGATCAACGGACAGGAGGTGGGCTACAACGAGGGTGCTCAGGAGCCAGCCGAGTACAACATCACACGCTTCCTAAAGAAAGGGCGCAACACGCTGGCCATGAAGGTCGTGAAATACAGCGACGGCTTCTACCTTGAAGGACAGGACTACTGGCGGTTGGCCGGCATCTTCGACGATGTATGGCTCTATGCCACGCCCAAGACCCGACTGTTCGACTGGTATGTGACCACCGATCTTGACCGCGATTACCGCGATGCAGACCTGAACATCGAAGTAACCGTCCGAAGCTATGAAGCGCAGCCTGTAACGACACCTCTCAAGGTGCAGGCCGTGCTGACTGGTGCCAACGGCAAAGAAGTGGCCCGACTGGAAAGCCAGCCAGCTACATTTAACGGCAGCACCACATTGACGCTGAACATGAGCCAGCATATCAGCAACCCCTTGAAATGGACGGCAGAGACGCCAAATCTGTATGACCTCAAAATGTACCTCGTGGATGCCGCCACGGGCAAGCGATTATCTGAAAACACGCCAGAGGATGCACGACAGGACGTAGGATTCAAGGAGACGGAGATGCGCGACAACGTGTTCTACCTCAACGGCAAACCGCTGAAGGTGAATGCACAGTGCTCTCACATGCAGGATCCCGACAACGGACACGCTGTCACAGACGAACTGATCAAGAAGGATATGACCATCTTGAAGCAATTCGGATTCAACGGCGTGCGCACCAGCCACTATCCCCCCGTGCCGCGCTATTTAGAGTATGCCGCACGCTACGGACTCTACATCATTGACGAAGCAGGCGTGGAGGCACATGCCACCGAATGGGTATCAGGCGACAAGCGCTTCATACCGATGTACCGTGAGCGTGTGCGCCGCATGGTGCTGCGCGACCGCAACCAGCCCGCCGTGCTCTTCTGGAGCGCAGGCAACGAGAGCGGCGAGGGACCCAACATCGGCGAAGTGATTACCGAAGGACGCAAATATGACCACACCCGCTGGTGGATGTATGGCGGAAACGCCTATAGTCATCCAGCTGAAGACATTATCGGGCCGCGCTACCCCACTGCGCTGGCCCTTGACCTCAGGGTGGGACGACACGGGGACGGCGACGTGCGACCCTCGTTCATGGACGAATATATATCCGTAGCAGGCAACGGCGGCGGCATGTTCGACGAGATGTGGCGCGCCGTCTATACGCATGAGCGATGCATCGGAGGTGCTGTCTGGGACTTCGTGTCGCCAGGGCTGACGCAGCCCGCACGCCGACTCACCGACAAGTCCGGTCACGATGTCATGGCGCATATCATGGGAAATGCCAAGCTGGTGGCCGACAGCCGCAATCACAAGAATCATGTAATAGACCTGAGTGGCCACGACGAGTGGGTTGAGGTTTATCGCGACGATTGTCTGGAACTGACCGGCAGCACGCTGAGCGTCAGCTTCGACGTCTGCCCCCGTAAGCTCATCAGTTCCTGCGGCTCGTTTGTGACCAAGGGTGAATGGCAGTTCGGCGTAGAGCAAAGGGGCAAGGAGCAGATGGTGTTCTACATCAACACCGACAAAGCTCCTGCCGCACAGGGAGATACCGGCGGACGGCCCTTCGGCAGAAGGCCAGCGGCCGCAAACCACAAGTACGAGCTGACAGCTCCGCTGCCCGCCGACTGGGAGGACAAGTGGCACCACGTGGAAGCTCGCTACGACGGCAAGCAGATGACGGTAAGCATCGACAGTAAGCAAGTGGCACAGATGGAGGCACAGGGCAACATCATCAACGCCCCGTTCCCCGTGAACATAGGCCGCAACGAGCAGACCCACGGACAGGACACACGGGTATATATCTGCGATGCGCTGATGGATAATGTTATCATTGCCAACGCAGCGGGACAGTTGCTCAATCTGGACTTCGAGACCGAACAGCAGGAGGGAACCTTTTTCAGCTACGGCATCGGCGCACGCACCTACGGAACGATATGGCCCGACCGCAGCGTACAGCCCGAAATATGGCAGATGAAGAAGGCGGCACAGCCCATAGCATGTCGGCTGCTGAGCGCCGACAACGGCACCGTGGAGATATGGAACAGAAACCACTTCCTCAACACATCTTATTATGACCTAAAATGGGAACTCTACGAAGACGGTACCTGTCTGCAGCAGGGCACCATAACTCCCGATGTGGAGCCGCTCACCAAGAAAGTCATTACCCTACCCTACAGCCGCCCAGCCCTCAAGCCCGGATGCGAATACCGCCTGATGATAACCAGCGCCCTGAAGGCCGATGAGTTATGGGCGCAGAAAGGTCACGTCGTAGCCTGGGACCAGCTGGAACTCCCCTGGCGGCAGTTGGCCGTGCCTTCCGACAAGACCGTAGGGAAGGTTGTGCTCAGCCGCAACGATACCACCACCGTGCCCGGCGCGTCTGCACCGGGAACCATCACCGTCAGCGGCGAGGGCTTCGCCTACACCTTCACGCCCGACGGCCAGCTCTTCAGCATCCGGCAGGACGGACAGGAACTGCTCCAGTCCCCGCTCCAGTTAAACGTCTGGCGAGCACCCCTGGCACTCGAAGTCGACAGCTGGGACCAATGGAACATCACCTACAACAACCGCAAGGCATGGAACGGCGCACAGATCGCCAACGAGTTCTACAGCAACAACCTGGACGCCATCACCCGCATACCCATCTCCTGCCAGGCATTCGAAGCCGATGGACAAGTGTATGTCAACGTGCGCTGCTTCTCGCAGTTCGGGGCTCCCGTCAACACGACGCTCGACGCTTATATCACCGGCCTGCGCTATTCCGGCTTCTCAGAGGTCTATGAGTACCGCATCAACGGCGACGGCACCATCGCCCTCCATCACATCCTTGAACCCGAGGGACCGATGCCCGCGCTCCTGCCACGCATCGGACTCACCATGACACTCATCGACCCATTGCAGCAGGTGAAGTGGTACGGCCGAGGCCCCGAGGAAAACTATCCCGACCGCAAGACCGGCTACCCCATAGGCATCTACGAGCGCACGGTGGACGAAATGTACGAGTCCTACCTCATACCACAGGACTGCGGCCTGCGCTGCGACAACCGCTGGCTCGCCATCAGCAACGACAAAGGACGGGGACTGCGATTCGCAATGGACGAGCCGTTCAACTTCAATGCCTACCACTACAGTACCGACAACCTGACAAAGGCGGTATATACCTACCAGCTCCAAAAGCAGGACGGCATCACCCTCAACCTGGACTACAACACCACCGGTGTAGGCTGCACCGCCTGCTATGTCCTGCCCGGCTATCAGGTCAAGCCCACCCGCTACGAGCGCCGCCTGACGATAAAACCAATATCTCAGTGACGAGCGAGTGTCATTTGTACGTGTGCTCTTTGTGTTGACATTAAAATCATAAAAGGACGTCACGCATATCGTATATAGACGCAAAGGCCGGGACATATAGCTGTCTCGGCCTTTGAATATATATATGCCAGGCATTACGTATATATGGGGGGGAGTTTACGTAAATACGTCTTTCCCCTTGCGACTTGTTGGCGTCAATCTTCCGTCAGCTTGCGATAGCGGATGCGACGGGGCTCCTCGAGGCCGAGGCGCTTGAGTTTGTTGGCTTCGTAGTCGGTGTAGCTGCCCTCGAAGAAGAAAACATTGCCATCACCCTCGAAGGCGAGGATGTGGGTGCAGATGCGGTCGAGGAACCAGCGGTCATGGCTGATGACAACGGCGCAGCCGGCAAAGCTCTCCAGACCTTCTTCCAAAGCTCGCAGGGTGTTGACATCAATGTCGTTGGTGGGCTCGTCGAGGAGCAGGACATTGCCTTCTTCCTTCAGCGCCATGGCCAGATGCAGACGGTTGCGTTCACCGCCGCTCAGCACGCCGCATTTCTTCTCCTGGTCGGCACCGGCGAAGTTGAAGCGGCTGAGATAGGCACGGGCGTTCACGTCGCGACCGCCCATGCGCAGCAGCTCATTGCCCTGAGAGATGGTCTGATAGACGGTGGCGTCGGCATGGATATCCTTATGACTCTGATCCACATAGGCGAGCTTCACCGTCTCACCGACCTCAAAGGTGCCCGCATCGGGTTTCTCCAATCCCATGATCAGACGGAAGAGGGTGGTCTTGCCGGCGCCGTTGGGACCGATGACGCCCACGATGCCGTTGGGCGGAAGCATGAAGTTCAAGTCGTGGAAGAGTACTTTGTCGCCGTAGGCCTTGCTGACGCCGTGGGCCTCAATGACTTTGTTACCGAGACGGGGACCGCTGGGAATGTAGATCTCCAGCTTCTGTTCCTTCTCCTTCTGGTCTTCGTTGAGCATGCGTTCGTAGCTGGACAGGCGGGCCTTGCCCTTCGCCTGACGGGCCTTGGGAGCCATGCGCACCCACTCCAACTCGCGCTGCAGGGTCTTTCGGCGCTTGGACTCGGTCTTCTCCTCCTGCTCAAGCCGCTTGCTCTTCTGTTCCAGCCAGGAGCTGTAGTTGCCCTGCCAGGGGATGCCTTCGCCGCGGTCGAGTTCGAGAATCCATCCTGCCACATCGTCGAGGAAGTAGCGATCGTGGGTAACGGCGATGACCGTGCCTTCGTACTGGTTCAGGTGCTGTTCCAGCCAGTCGATGCTCTCGGCATCGAGGTGGTTGGTGGGCTCGTCGAGTAGCAGGACATCGGGTTTCTGGAGCAACAGACGGCAGAGGGCGACACGACGGCGTTCGCCTCCTGAGAGTTGTCCGCAGAGCTGATCCTGGGGCGGACAGCGCAGGGCGTCCATGGCGCGGGCCAGCTTGGTATCGAGGTTCCAGGCATCGGTGGCGTCGATGATGTCCTGCAACTCGCCCTGTCGTGCAAAGAGGGCGTTCATCTTATCTTCGTCCTCGTAGTATTCGGGCAGTCCGAATTTCAGGTTGATGTCCTCATATTCCTTCAGGGCATCGACAATGTGCTGCACGCCTTCTTCAACAACCTCGCGAACCGTCTTCGCATCGTCCAGTTGGGGCTCCTGTGGCAGGTAGCCCACAGAATAACCTGGGGAGAATACCACATTGCCTTGGTAACTCTGATCCAGTCCTGCTATGATCTTCAGCAGCGTGGACTTACCAGATCCGTTGAGACCTATTATGCCTATCTTGGCACCATAGAAGAAACTGAGATAAATGTTCTTCAGTACTTGTTTCTGAGTCTGTTGGATGGTCTTGCTTACACCAACCATTGAAAAGATAATTTTCTTGTCGTCGGCCATGGGGAGTAATATTGAATATTGAATAATTGGAAATTGAAATATTGAGGATTGAGGATTGAAAAATATCCTCATCTCAGCCAAATCAGATCGCCCACATTGGCAACATAATCAGGACTGAGGGCATTGAGCTTATAGAGGTTCTTGAGTCTGATGCCGTAGCGCTGCGAGATATCGTACATCGACTCTCCGGGCTGCACTCGGTGGGGTGTCAGCTTCAACGACTTGTCGCCCTTGGTTCGCTTCTTGGTGAGATAGACAATGTCGCCGCGCTGGAGGACGCTGCCCTTCGGACGCTCGTTGTACTTCAGCAAACGTCGAACGCTGACGCCCGTCTCGCGAGATACCTTTTCCCACGTGTCGCGGCTGTTGGCGATAATCAGGTAGCATTTATTCACCTTATACACGATATGCTCCTCGAAGAAATCCGTCTCCTCGGGAGTAATCTTCCGCGAGTGGTACTTGCCCGAAGAGTAGGAGTCGAACTGCTGCAGGTTGTAGCGCTCGATGACACCGATGAGCATGGGAGCGTAGTTCGGATTCGTGGCATAGCCGCAACGCTTCAGACCATGAGCCCACCCCTTGTAGTCCGTCTCCTTAAGCGAGAAGAGAGAACGGTAGCGGGCATTGTTGCGCAGGAACTTGGAGTGGTCTTCGTAGCTCTCGTCATCGGTACGATAGACGCGGAAACGGTCATCCGGGCGGTCGTCGGACATGATGATATAAGGTCCCGTCCAGTTGATGCCCACTTTAATGCCGAAATGGTTGTGGGCCTCGCGAGCCAGACGGCTGCGACCGGCCCCGCTCTCGCAGATGCCTTGAGCCAGCGTGATGGAGGCTGGAATATGATAGCGCCGCATCTGTTCTACAGCCATGTCCTTATAATTTTCCACATATTGCCAGTTCGCATCGGACTTAGCCTGTCCAAAGACGGCTAAAACGAGCGCAAAGAGCCCAAAAAAGGTCAAAAAACAATGCTTCATACCCAAAAAATGTTGTTTCTGGCCACAAAAATAATGCTTTTTTCTTGAATACCGAAAAAGATTCGTATATTTGTGCCATAATTCTATAAAATATGGTATGAAACAGCTACATATTGACCTCGAATTCCATTTTTATGCACTCGATGAGCTGAATAACGACGACCGCGAGCTCATAGAAATCGCTAAGTCGATGACCGAAAACAGCTATTCGCCCTATTCCCGCTTTCAGGTGGGGGCTGCACTCAGACTGCAGGACGGCAGCATCTTCCGCGGCAGCAATCAGGAGAACGCGGTTTTCCCCGTAGGCATCTGCGCCGAGCGCAACGCCTTCTTCGCCGCCTCTGCCAACGCCCCGGAAGTGCCGCCGGTGTGCATCGCCATTGCCGCGCAGACCGAAGGCAGATTCACCAAGCAGCCCGTGACTCCGTGCGGTTCCTGCCGACAGGCGCTGCTCGAAGCGGAGATACGGTTCCAACAGCCCATACGTATCCTGCTCTACGGCACCGAGGGCGTCTATGAGATTCCAAGCATGCAGTCCCTGCTTCCCCTCACCTTCGACGGATCTGAACTCGCATGAAGCACTACCTCCTACTCGTACTGCTTCTCTTCGGAGGCATCAATATATGCCCCATCTTTGGCGGCAGGCCTTTGTTGAGTTCCGACCCCAGCGGCTCGGCACCCGGGAAGAAAGGGAAGTCCAAGAAAGTAGTCTCGTACGATGACCTCCTGCCGCAGCCCGACGACCTCCCCGCCCCACTCTCGCCCCAAGCACCGCTGGACAACGACCTCGTGATTGCGGCGCAAGAGGTAATGCACTCTCCCAACCAGCAGCTTCAGGGCATCGATGTCTCTCACTACCAAGGACGCATCGACTGGCGAGCCGTGGCACGCAGTGGCGAAGTCAGCTATGTATATATCAAAGCCACCGAGGGCGAAAAGCTCGTTGACGACAACTATCGCCAGAACCTCATCGGAGCACGCAGGGCAGGGCTGCACGTAGGAGCCTACCACTTCTACCGCCCCAAGGCCAGCGTGAACCTGCAGTTCCAGAACTTCGCACAGACCGTGAACATCATCGAGATGGACCTCATACCCATTATCGACATCGAGAGCCGAGGGCGCGACCCCCTGCCCATCTTCCAGCGCAAACTCAAGCAGTTCATCGACAAGGTGGAACGCCACTATGGGGTGCAACCTATTCTCTACACCTCCCGCGACTTCTACAACAAGTACCTTTCCGGTCCATTCACCAACTACAAATACATGATCGCCCGCTATCACCCCGATGTACCACAGCTCCGCGACCATGCCGCGTTCGTCATGTGGCAGTACTCCGCCACCGGCAGCCTGCCCGGAATCCGGCACCACGTAGACCGAAGCTGCTTTATGGACAACTACTCCCTCTCAGACATCCTGCTACCCACCTACGAGCGGTAGATGGATTGGACGATTGGACGAATTTTACGAATTTCACTTTACTCAAGTTTCGCTTGTATGCTAACCAGCTGTAATACAAAGCCCCAGCGGGGCGTGTACCTACGGCACGCTATCCGTCAACATCCTCATTACCAGCCATTGAAATGGCTGGCTACCATTGTCAGATGCCTACGGCATCACTTGCGAAACTTCAATCACTTTACACTATTTCAACTTTCAACTTTTCAACTTTTCAACATTAAACGCCATGTACATTGCCATCGCAGGAAACATAGGCAGCGGCAAGACCACCCTCACGCGAATGCTCGCCCAGCACTACGGCTGGACACCACGCTTCGAGCCCGTAGACATCAACCCCTACCTCGAAGACTACTACAAGGACATGAGCCGCTGGTCCTTCAACCTGGAAGTGTACTTCCTCAAGCAGCGATTCCGCGACCTCCTCGAGATAGCCAGTTCACCCCTAACCATCATACAGGACCGAAGCATCTATGAGGGAGTGTATGTCTTCACCGCCAACAACCGCTCCATGGGGAACCTCAGCGACCGGGACTTCGACACCTACATGGAACTCTTCGAGCAGATGACAGAAATCGTGCGCTACCCCGACCTGATGATCTACCTGCGCTCTTCGGTGCCACACCTCGTACAGAACATCCAAAAGCGGGGACGGGACTACGAGCAGACCATACCCATCGACTACCTCCAAGGACTGAACAAGCTCTACGAGGAATTCATCTACAAGAAATACCGGGGCCGAGTTCTCACCATCGACGTCAACGACCTCGACTTCCAGCACCAAACCGCAGACTTCGCCTCCATCATCGACCGCATCGACACCACCCTCTTCGGGCTCTTCCCCGAGTAAAAAAACATATTGATTCGACGATTTCACGATTTTCAATATCTCAATTTTCAACATTTCAACCTTTCAACATTAAACACCATGCATATCGCCATCGCAGGAAACATAGGCAGCGGCAAGACCACCCTCACCAAGATGCTCGCCCGCCACTACGGTTGGAAACCCAACTTCGAATCCGTAGAATTCAACCCTTATCTCGACGACTTCTACGCCGACATGGCCCGCTGGTCTTTCAACCTGCAGGTATACTTCCTCAACAAACGATTCAAAGACGTCGTAGAAATCTCCAAGTCCAACGAGACCATCATCCAAGACCGCACCATCTTCGAAGACGCACGCATCTTCGCCCCCAACCTCCACGCACAGGGATACATGTCGGACCGCGACTTCGCCAACTACTCCGACCTCTTCGACCTGATGATCTCCCTCGTGAAGCTGCCCGACCTCATGATCTACATCCGCTCCACCATCCCCAACCTCATCGCACAAATCCAGAAGCGCGGACGCGAGTACGAGCAGACCATACGCATCGACTACCTCCAGGGCCTCAGCGCGCGCTACGAGGACTGGATCAAGGACTACAAGGGCAACCTCATCATCGTCGACGGTGACACCTGCAAGTTCGAGGCCAACCCCGAGGACTTCCGCTCCATCACCGACAAAATCGACGCCAACCTCTACGGCCTCTTCCCGCAAGTCTGACGTCGCAGGAACCTCGCCCGCGCGATATATATATAATGTTCGCCCGTATATACGTTATTCTTACAAAAAAAATAAGGTTATGAACGATAGTCGTCAAACCCGACGCATGTACGGACACAACTACGCAGTGCCAGGAACATACGAGGTGACCATGGCGGTTGCCGACAGGCGCCCCGTCTTTGGCGAGATTGTAGGGACCACAAGGGAGCACGGCGACCAGCCTCGCCTGAAGCCGTCGCCACTCGGACAAGCAGTTTTGTCCAATGAGCTGCCCAAGATCCATTATTACTACCCCATGGTCGAAATATGGCAAGTATGTCTCATGCCAGACCATTTGCATCTGATAATCCGCATCAACGAGCCATTGCCAGCGGGCAAGCATCTGGGCATTATTATTGGTGCCTTCAAGGGCGGCGTCAGCCGTGCATGGTGGAACCTATCTGCCACCGCGTCTGCACCATCAGCCGGGAACTTATCTGCCACCGCGTCTGCACCATCAGCCGGGCATTTATCTGCCACCGCGTCTGCGGCATCAGCCGCAGTCTCCCGCCCTCCCCTCTTCGAGCCCAATTACAACGACCATATTCTCATGCGCGACGGCCAGCTGCAGAATTGGAAGCGCTATCTCCGCGATAACCCACTCCGCTACATGATGCGGCGCGAATACCCCCATCTGTTCCAGCGCGCATTGTGCATCACGATAGGAGGAACGCGGTACAGCGCTTTCGGCAACATGCTCCTCCTGCGTCAGCCCGAGAAGCACCAGGTATTCTTCCACCGCCGCACAGGAGGAGTGCCCACGGAAGATACGGATGTATGGAAGACCGAGAGCCTGCGTCTGATTTCGGCAGCCAATAGCGGAGATGTGTTGGTCACGCCGGGCATCTCTGAATGTGAGAAACGGATAAAGAATATGGCCATGCAACAAAAACTGCGATTGATTCACGTACAGGCAGACCCGATAGGCCGATATTGGAAACCCGAACGCAGTCGTTTCGAAGCCTGTGCGCATGGGGCGCTGCTGATCCTGGCACCGTGGCCTGAGGATATGCCTGCCTTCGCCAGCGACTACGCCCGTTTTCATTACCTGAATCATTTGGCCGAGATCGTGTGTGCCATCGGTCATGAGACGAGGGTGGCGGTGCAAGGCTTACGCCTTTCACACGGTGGCTGATATGAGAGGCAGAGGGGGGGGGCGAGCGGCGCAGGTATATACGTAAAGTGATTTATGTATATACGTAAAATGATTTATGTATATACGTGCGGGCGATTATGTATATACGTGCGGAAAGGTGGTGCGGCAGGAGTGCCGGGGGGGGATATTGCAGTATTGCATTGCAAATGCTTTTATGGGGAGGAGGGGCATGGTAGGATGAGAGAGGAATAGAGGGTATATATTATATAAGTATTTATATATTATATTATTAAGTGATATTATTACTAATTATCTCCTTACTTTTCTCTTCCTTCAATATCCGGAGAAATGAAATGCAATGCAATATTGCAATACAGATGGCAGTTCGACGGGCTGAAATCGTTCCAGAATCATGGTGAAAAGCCCTTTTTGTGGCTAAAAGGCCACTCTTTCACGATTTTTAAGGGGGATAATTGTGGATTGTCAGAAAAAAGTGGTAGATTTGCAAGTGAATACTTAATATCAAAAATATAACATATGAATTATTCATTGATAAGACCACTAATTTACCGCGAGCGGAAAAAGCTCGAGGAGTTTAATGTTTTTAACGGACATAAAAAATTTATAGTTAATGCGTTCTTATATGACCGTCTGCTGAAGATTGACTATTTGCATCCCAAGCACGATTATGCCACTGAAGAAACACGGCGTATTTTCAACGATGTGCATTTCTTCATGACTTTGTTTTTCCTTGACGAAAACCCCTTAGCGCACTATGCTGACTATAGAAAGATTCCCAATCCTAATCAGCAAAAAGATGATTTGTCACAACATCGCACAGTGGTGGAACTGTCGATGATTTATGTCATCTTGCAATGCTGGCATAAAACAGATTGGTTTAAGCAGAAATTTAATCATGATAAGTTCTTTGAAGTCCTCAGTGGAGAAATAGAAAAAATAGTTAGTAATAACCACATCACTGATGATACAAATATTGCGAAAACCCTAATTTCAGAAAGCTTTTATTATAGGTTTACAATGTATATAGACCGCGACTTCGCCCCCCGCAACATCCAAGAGGTCGTTGATGGCAAGGAGTCTCTGAAAGATTGCCTGGCAGTGGGTAAAGACATTAGCGAAGCAGTCAATCTCCTTTGTAAGGACAACACACAGAAGTTGGGTCTGATAGCTCGTTTGCTTGAACCGGAAGAGGAGGGATATGGGGCTTTTTCTGCTCCAATACCCGATGCTTACAGAAGTCTTCATGAACTGCGCTCTGAACTGACGGGACAACCTCTTCCTGCAAAACTGCCCTTTGAAAAGTTTAAGTTCCCTGCCCCTCCCATGATGGGGACGCCGCCAGAACTTTTGGAACCTGTGGAGAAGGATGATGAAACAGAGAAGATGCAGGCTCGAATCAATGAATTGAAAAAACAGTTGAAGAAAGCTCAGGAAGAGAAACTGCGGCTGCAGCAAGAGTACGAGCAGAAGCTGAGCGATGCCAAGACACAGAAGCAGGAATTGGAAAAGAAGGTCGAGGAACTGCAGAAGCAAAGATCAACGGCGGTGGAAGAGATGACCATAGAACTGTTTACCCCTCTGTTTAATTCTGAGGAGACAGCGCGGGCCTTCTACAAGGATATATATGGAAAGGATGACCCCGATATTGCGGATGTAGTGGTTTCTTATAAGGATAAGTTTGGAGCGAAAGTCAAAAATCGCGATATATATCGTCCTATGCACGCAGCCAAAATCTATCAAGGGATAGACAAGAACTTTGACGCGGCTCTAAGAGATCGTGGATTTAGGGGGCCTTTGAAGTAACAATATACTTGCTCGTGTTTGGTCGCACAGATGCTGAAAAGCGTTTGTGCGACTTTTTTTCTATTAGTGCGATTAGTCTCGAATTAGTCTCGAATTAGTCTCGAATTAGTGCGATTAGTATTTAATTAGTGCGATGCTTTTTTCCTACAAAAAGTTTGTATCATGTTTGGCTGAAATTTAAGAAGTGTGTAACTTTGCACCGAATTAAAAGTAATTCATTATGCAAACTACAAATTATCCCAACCCCGCCCCCCGCGGCATCCAGCGCGCATCAGATGCGCAGCATGATGGAAGTGGAAATAACCTCGTGCGCGAACATTATATTAATAATATTAAGACAACGAAAGCCCAAACCTCGCAAGGCGGCGACACGGCAACCTACCTGGCTCGCCCGAAAACGAAGCCCACAGAGACACTGAAGGGCAAGTTGAACCGTTGGGACAGCGGCTATGCTGAATTCATCCCCCAAGGCTCAAAGCCCAGCAACCGGACGATGTTCAGGCAGCTCGGCAACTCCAGTTTCTATCGGAGTGAGGGCGAAAAGGAAAGCTCTTATAGCCTGCACATCAACGTGGACGGCAAGAGCGACGATCCGGTGGCCGAGATGTTCGAGCAATTCAAGCTGCTGACCGCCGAGCAGCAGAAGACAAAGCCTCAACTGGACACAGAGTCAGAGGGGCGCATGCTCTTCGACAACGGAGAGTCGCTGCAAGTATGGTTAGACTCGGCCAAGGGCGAGGTCTGTATCCTTTCGCGACTGCAGTGCTCCGCGCAGATCGAGCGCCAGCTGCTGCAGGCTCAGTCCCAGATGAACGTCACCTTGGGGCGCTATCGTCAAGACATCATTTCACACACACTAAATAAATAATGTATATGGAAAAGAATTATCGATTTTCACAACAAGAGAACCAGTATGGGGGCGACTGCCTGCCATGCACCCACGAAGTGTTTAACAAGTATGTCGATGCCCCCTACGTGGCGCGGAAGATAACGACGCGCCGCATGGTGGACAAGGCCATCGCCGAGGGGCAACTCTTGGACGTCTTTGCCGAGGACAACAACTTCAAGCGCTTCTGCGCCATGATGATGAAGAAGGAGAAGGGCTTCGAGGGGCTGACGCTTCAGCAGCAGCTGACGCAGTGGACGAATGCGCTGAAGTCCTCGCTGCCATGCTTCATCTTCGGTACCAAGGACTTCGGGTTGGTAGCCAAGGAGAAGGACGGCAAACCTGTGCTTGACCAGAACGGGCAGCAGGTCTATTACCACCGCCGCAAGTTGGAGAACATCGAGGTGCTGAGCGGACTGTTCATGTTCGATGCCGACCACTTGACTTGCGACCCCTTTGAGTTGTATGAACGCACGCTTGTCTCAGGCTTCCCGTGGGAAGTGCGATTGGCGCACAAGACGTCTTCAGGTCATGGTCTGAGGCTGGTATGCGAGGCGCGTCCGGAACTGGGCAACATCGCCGACAACCAGATATGCCTGGCTCGCGAACTTGGGCTCATGGGCATGAAGGGTAGCACGGGAAAAGCCGTGGTCGATGATTCATGCATCGATGCAACCAGGGTTTCATACACCCCCATGCGGGAAGACATCTACTTTATCGACGAAGAACATCTTTTTAACATTTAAAACATAAAACATTTTCCGGCTATGAAAGAATTAGATTATTCATGCGACTTCGACAAGGAGTATCGCGCAGAGTATCAGCAGGGTGAGGGTCATTGCGTCCCCACCAATCCCGCCAACCAGTTCGACGAAGACTCATCGGAGGCTGGCAAGTCATCACCCCTCGCCAACAACGAAGCTGCCAGGCGCTTGGCCGCACAAGTGGCACCCATACCGAAGGCGTTGTCCCCCAAGGAGCTGACGCCCGAGGAAGAGGAGAAACTGCTGTGTGCCTTCGGTCACCCAGTGGAAGACTTCATCAACGCTCTTTATCCCAATGGTGTCACCACAGGCAGTCGCCATCAGTCTGCCTTGAAGCTTGCCAGCGACCTGATGATACTGCTGGATGGCGATGAACATCTGGTGCAGGTGGCTTTGGGAAAGCTCTCGTGGGTGAAGGAAATCATTCAAGAACGCGGCGCAAAGGAGATTGACGACATCATCGACGCAGCCAAGAAACGGCTGAAGAAGCGCGAGAGCGAGACCCTCTCAGACCTGCGCCCATCGCGCGAAATGCAGCGGGCCATTGAAGAGGTGACCAAGCGCAAGTATATGAATTTGATGGCCGAAGAGCGCGCCCGGCAGACTGGTCGCAAGGCGGATGAAGATGACATCCTCTATATCCTGAAACGCATTGGTGCTGAGATGGAGAAACTCAAGAAGTACTTCCCACTGCTGCTCCTGCTCTGTTTCCGACTGAAGCAAAAGTACTATGCTGCATCGTTCTTTGTCGGAGGCGCTTTTGCAACAACGTTGATGACTCGGTGCTGGTATGAATTCTGGCCCAAGAAAGGAAAGCGCAGTCGACTGAATGCACTCGTGATGCTCATCGGACGAATGGGAAGCATGAAGTCCATCGCTCGCGATTTATATGACATCCTCATGGATCCCGTCCGCAAGTCCGACGCCCCACAAATAGCTGCTCTCAATGCCTTTAATGCGGAGCGAGAACAGAATAACGGTGGCGCCAAGAATAAAAGCCCAAGACCAAAGGGGATCTATCGTGCCTTGCCCCCCGAGACCTCCACGGCGGCACTGCGCGAAGCCGAAGCCAACGCCCATGAGCCCATCGACGGAGAGGAGTGGCCGCTGCATGTCAGCCAGTTCGATACCGAGCTGCAGAATACCCTTGCGCAACTGAAGAAGGGGCACATGGACGCACTGCAAACCTACTGGCTCAAGAGCTACCACAACGAACCGCATGGAGCCTACCTCAAGACCTCAAGTGCACCGGTGGGCGAGACACCTGTTCACTTCAACGCCGTTTACACGGGCACGTCCGACGCCCTGCGGCGGATAAACACCGAAATCAACAACGTCAATGGTCTGATGTCAAGATTCACCATCGTGCCCAACGCAGATTCGAATTTCGAGATGTTGGAGGTGCATGACTACGACGACGCTGCCCGACAGCGAGATACCGAACTGAAGGAATGGGCTTACAGGCTCAATGACTGCAAAGGCAACATTCCCTGCGAACTGATTAGCAATTCATTACATCTGTGGACAACACACCGCATGGATGATGCCGGCGAAGACAAAGACTACGCCGAAGAAGACCTCGTAAAGCGCCCCTGCTGGCATGCCATCAACTTCGCCCTACCCTTTGTTGTCAGCCGCCACTGGGACAAGATGGTTCAGGATGAAGACGGACGATGGAAATGCGGTCCCGATTTCAAAGTTGACAAAATAGATGTGCGGTTGGCCATACTCATCGCCAATGCTCAGCTTGCTTTTCAGGAGTACTTCTGCAAGGGCATTCTCGACACATATTATGATCGGGCCGAGAAAGATAAAGCGTCAAATGTACGACACCAGCAGAAGACACTGATAGGCTACAGGCGCCTACCCAATCCCTTCACGTCGGAAGACGTTGATGTGTGCTTCGAATACGAAGGTAAGACGGGCAGTATCTGTAGCAAGTTGAAAAGACTATGTGACCAAGGACTTGCCGAGAAGATCACCCGTGGCGAAGACAAGGGCAAGTACCGAAAGTTGATGTAGCCCCCGCGCTATATTGCAATATTGCATTGCATTTGTTTTTCCTATCTTGGTTATAGATGTTTTATGGTCGAGGGGTGGCTGTCGTGAGACAGCTGCCTCTCTCTTTTGCACTACTTCGCCCTTAGGATGAGGCGTATTTGAGACCAAAAACGCACGATAATTTGTCCTGAAAAATATTTTGCGCTATTCTTGCAAAATAATGAAAATAAGGGGGGGAAATATTTGGTGGATTCAAGAAAAATGCGTATCTTTGCAACGTGAAAGGATAAAGAAGTCGCGACCCTCCGAAGTCCACACACACGACACACAATCTACACTTAATCAACAACAATTATTAATCTAAAACAATCACAACCATGGCAGCAAAGAAAATTCAGTACTCTGTCACGATGCGCCCCAATCCCATCCATGAGGGCGATCCGATGAAGGCCTATGCCAACATCCAGCTTGCAGGTCACTTCACGACCGAGGACCTGTGCGAACACGTCATTTCCCACAACGGCACCTACACCGAAGGCACGGTGACGGGCGTGCTCACCGACATGGTGAAGTGCATCCGCGAGCTCCTGCTTCAGGGCTACAGCATCCAAGTGGGTGCGCTGGGTCGTCTGGAACCGACCATCAAGAGCACGGGGGCCACGAGCATCGACAAGTTCACCGAGGACAACATCCAGGAGCTGAACCTGATCTTCACTCCCGGCAAGCGCTTCGAGAACATGCGACGCGATGCCAACTTCGAACAGACCACCACCCGCGCAGCTCAGGCCGCAGCCCTGGCAGCAGCCAAGAAGGGCGAGACCACCGCAGACTGGACTCCCAAGTCCAAGGAAGGCGGAGAAGGCGGGGAGGAAGAGCCCGAGCCTTAAAGACCCACCCCCTGACCGCTCTGCGGGGAGGGGCGAGGGAACCACCTCTGTGCCGAGAGGAATTAAAGGTGAAAACGAGAATCCCTGCTGTGTCGGAATGGCACGGCAGGGATTGCTGTTATCGAGGGGAAGGGGATTCTCCTGTTATCGAGGGGGCGAGGCTCAGATGACCTTCTCCAGCTTTGCGATGTTTTTGGCTACGTCCTCGTCGGTGACCTCGTAGTTCTGGAGGTTGCCGGAGAGGTACTGGTCATAGGCACTCATATCGATGAGTCCGTGGCCGCTGAGGTTGAAGAGGATGACTTTCTCCTCGCCGGTCTCCTTGCACTTCAGGGCTTCGCGGACGGTGGCGGCGATGGCGTGGCAGCTCTCAGGAGCGGGGATGATGCCCTCGGCGCGGGCGAAGAGCGTACCGGCCTCGAAGCTCTCGAGTTGCTGGATGTCCACAGCGCTCATCAGGCCGTCCTTCAGGAGCTGGCTGACGATGACACCGGCACCGTGGTAGCGCAGGCCTCCGGCGTGGATGTTGGCAGGCATGAAGTTGTGGCCCAGGGTGAACATCGGCAGCAGCGGCGTGTAGCCTGCCTCGTCGCCGAAGTCGTACTGGAACTGTCCGCGGGTGAGTTTCGGGCAGGATGCGGGCTCGGCAGCGATGAACTGCGTCTTCTTGCCTTCGAGGATGTTGTGGCGCATGAAGGGGAAGGCGATGCCACCGAAGTTGGAACCGCCGCCGAAGCAGGCAATCACCATGTCGGGATATTCGCCGGCCATTGCCATCTGCTTCTCTGCCTCGAGGCCGATTACGGTCTGATGCAGCGCCACGTGGTTAAGCACGGAGCCCAGCGTGTATTTACAGTTCGGGGTATTCATGGCGAGCTCTATGGCTTCGGAGATGGCGGTGCCGAGAGAACCCTGGTTCATCGGGTCGCGGGTGATGATGTCCTTGCCGGCACGGGTGGACATGGAGGGAGATGCCTCCACGGTAGCACCGAAGGTTTGCATGATGCTGCGGCGATAGGGCTTCTGGTTGTAGCTGATCTTCACCTGATATACGGCGCATTCCAGACCAAAGACCTTGGCGGCATAACTCAGAGCGGCACCCCACTGTCCGGCACCCGTCTCGGTGGTGACATTGGTCACTCCTTGTATCTTATTATAGTACGCCTGTGGGAGGGCGGAGTTGAGCTTGTGGCTGCCCACAGGGCTGACGCTCTCGTTCTTGAAGTAGATGTGAGCGGGAGTGCCGAGAGCCTCTTCCAAGCCGTAGGCACGCACCAGCGGCGTGGAACGGTAATACTTGTACATGTCTCGCACGGGTTCGGGGATGTGAATCCAGGGGTCGGTCTGGTTCATCTCCTGACGTGCCAACTCTTCGGCGAAGATGGGGAACAAATCCTCGGCCTTCAGCGGCTGCTTGGTACCCGGATGCAAGGGGGGAAGGGGTTTGTTGACCATGTCGGCCTGAATGTTGTACCACTCGGTTGGGATCTCGCTCTCGGGCAAGAAGAAACGTTTCTGTTTTTCCATAAAACGTGTTTTATTAATAGGTGAATAAATAATTTTCGGCGCGAAGATACAAATATTATTGAAAACGAGCACTACATTTCCGACATTTTTTTCGTTTCAAGGCAGAATATTTGTAAATTTGACATCTTAACTACGGCTTTGCGAACAAAAAGAAATCATTTTTCACGTCTTAAGCGTGGAATTGATATCTAAAATCTACGTAACAAGACTTCGCAGAATGAAGGTCACTTATCTTTCTCGAAATGTTGATAGTCCTTGGAGCTGCGCCAGGCGCCACCCCAGCTGAAACCATGCTGAATGAAAAGGCGATAAGCTAAGTCCTGACGATCAATCTTATGAGCGAAACGGCGAGAGCGGTCCACATAAGGAGCTGCCGTCGAGGGCTGAATGAAGAGGGTACCGTCGCGACGCGTCTTCACGCAGGGATTATACAGCGGATTGAGATCCACCGCCAACCCCTGTGCGTGGGCAGAGAGCTTGGTACTTCCTTTGATGACCCGAAAGCAGAAGCAGCTGGTGTTGTTGGCGCGCATCTGTCGTTCGTCATCGGCATCGAAATCATCGGGCAACTGAATCCGCTCGATGGGATAGCGGGCCTCATAGAGCTGGCGGAAAATATCAAGGAGGTCGTCGGAGATGGCACGATTACACACCATCTCTCCTACCCTTTCTTCCCCCTCGAAATCCACGTAGTGCAGCCTCAGATACCGGAGGTCTGAGCGCTGAACATAAGCATTCTGATGATAGGTCTTCCCCTGCATGCGTGTCCAGATGGAATCTGGAATGGCAGTTGCAAGGAACGTGCTGTCGGTGGCCGTCTGTGCAACCGTCATCAAAGACATGAAGAGAAAAAGGGAACAGAATAACTGCCTCATACGCTCAGGCATTTTCGCAAGGCCTCCTCCCAGGGCTGGTTCTTCTCCACGAGTAGCGTATGAATGCCCAACGAGGCCGCGGTAGCAATATTTGCAGGGCTGTCGTCAAGGAAGATGGTCTCCTCTGGGAGAATACCCGCATCAGCCAACATATACTCGAAGATTCCGGCATCGGGTTTCATGATGCCCACCTCATAGGAAGTATAACATTTTTCAAGATAACTGCTTAGCGGACGATGCGTCTGGCTGAAGTCTGCACTCTCTGCCCACGCCTGCACATAAGGGTTGGTGTTCGAAAGCAGGAACGTTCGATAACCCTCTTCCTTCAGCTGATCGAGCACGTGGAGTTTCTCCTCGTCCATAGGGTTACCGACGTAGCCCAACCAAGCTCCCAGTACGTCAGCGTACGTCAGCGAGCGGTGACAGAGTTTTTCGAGTTCCAGAAGGAATTCCTCTGCGCCGATACGTCCGGACTCCAGGAGCTCGAAGACCCCACGCTGGTGATAGCGGTCCAAACGCTGGTCGGCATCCTCCAGACCTATCGCCTTGAAAGTCTCTACGGCATGATCATAGGCGAGGTCGAAGAGTACGCCGCCAAAGTCGAAAGCGATGTTCCTGATCATAGACGTCCTCCAGCTTTTTCGTCGAGGTAACTATCCTTGAAACCGAGGAAATAGAGCACACCGTCAAGACCTATCGTGTTGATACTCTGCTTGGCGTTGGCCACCACGCGCGGCTTGGCGTGGAAGGCAATTCCCAAACCGGCCTCACCTAACATCGGGAGGTCGTTGGCACCATCGCCGACGGCTATGGCCTGCTGCAAATCTACCTTCTCCACCTGAGCGATAAGTCGCAGGAGCTCGGCCTTGCGACGTCCATCGACGACCTCGCCCACATAGTTACCCGTGAGCTTGCCGTCCTCGCCGACTTCGAGTTCATTGGCATACACATAGTCAATGCCCCAGCGCTTCTGGAGGTACTCACCAAAGAACGTGAAGCCACCGGAGAGGATTGCAATCTTATAGCCATAGCGCTTGAGAACGTACATCAGACGGTCGGCACCCTCCGTAATGGGCAGGTGCTCGGCAATATCCTGCATCACGCTGATATCAAGTCCCTTAAGAAGTTTGCAGCGTTCCGTAAAGCTCTCCTTGAAGTCGATTTCTCCGCGCATAGCCCGAGCCGTGATTTCCTTCACCTGCTCTCCTACTCCAGCCCTCATCGCCAACTCGTCGATAACCTCCGTGGTGATGAGCGTGGAATCCATATCGAAGCAGATAAGGCGGCGCATGCGGCGGAACATATTATCGCGCTGCAGCGAACAGTCGATCTCCATCTCTGAACTCAGGTGCATCAAGTCGGCCTGCAAAGCGGTGCGGTCCTTGGGTTCGCCACGAAGCGAGAATTCGATGCAGGCCCGAACCCCCTCGCGGGGACCATCGAGCGGAACACGACCTGTCAGGCGCTTGATGGCATCAATGTTGAAGCCCTGTTTGGCAACGATGTTGGCGACAGCAGCCATCTGGCGAGCCTCGAGCTTACGGCCGAGGACGGTGAGGATGAAGCGGTTCTTGCCCTGACGCCCCACCCACGCTGTATAGTCCTCACGGCTTGTGGGCGAGAAACGCACGTTCACTCCGAGTTCCGAAGTCTTGAACAGTACATGTTTCATCACATGGCCGCTGGCTTCTTCGCTGACACGGATGAGGATGCCAAGAGAGAGCGTGTTGTGAATATCCGCCTGACCAATATCAAGCACATCACAGCCATAGTGGGCGAGGATTTCCATTATGGAAGCGGTGAGGCCGGGACGGTCCTCACCGGTAATCTGAATAAGGATGAGTTCTTCGTTCATAAGGGGAGAAAAATGTTTAATTGTGGTGCAAAGGTAGGAAAAAGTTTAAAGTTTAGAGTTTAAAGTTTGAAGTTTTTGCTTGGAATGGTATAAAAAAGTAGCATTTTGGCCTGTTATGAGACGAAAAGCGGAGAAAAATGAGGCTCACAAGTAAAAAAACATGCCAGTTTCTTGGTCAGTTCACAGAAATGCACTACTTTTGCAGCCGATTTCAGGCAAACGCCTTGCCAACATGGCTCAGTTGGTAGAGCAACGCATTCGTAATGCGTGGGTCGGGGGTTCGAGTCCCCCTGTTGGCTCCAGAAGCAAAAGTGAAGAAGAAAACCGCAGATTATCCATCATATTGTGGGTGTCTGCGTTTCTTATTGTTTATTTGCACGCGCGCACATGAAGAAGACAAGGAAATACCTACTCTGGGGCTTCGGCGCACTCGCCGTCGTGGCCTTAGCTTTCGGTTTCTGGAGTTGGAGAGGTCTGATTAGTTCCCCCTTTGAGATTTCAGAGACGACCTACCTTTACATACGTCCGATGGACACAGAAGCCTCCGTTAAGCAACAGTTGAAAGATGTTGCCAAGGCCAAGACCATGAGAGGATGGACGATAGCCCGCTGGATATCGGATTTCCAACCCATGACGGGGCGTTATGCCGTAGAGCCTGGAGAATCGATGCTTGCTGTATTCCGGAAGTTGAAGCATGGGCAGCAGGCTCCTGTCCGCTTCACCATTCCTTCTGTGCGACGATTGGAAAAACTGGCAGGCATCATGGCGCAGAAACTGATGCTGGACTCCGCAGATGTGGCGTTCGCTTTCAGCGACTCTATCTTCGCCAGCAACTACGGCTACACGGTGGCTACGCTGCCTGCATTATTCATCCCCAACACTTATGAACTCTATTGGAATACCTCGCTGGAAGCATTCATGGAACGTATGCAACGCGAGAACCGTTCCTTCTGGAGCGCCAAGGGACGTAATGATTTGGCTACACGTATGGGGATGACTCACGAAGAGGTGGTAACGCTGGCCAGTATCGTGGACGAAGAGACTGCCAATAATGGCGAGAAGCCACGTGTGGCGGGAATGTACCTCAACCGTTTGCACACCGGAATGCCGCTTCAGGCAGATCCCACCGTAAAGTTTGCGCTCGGCAACGACACCCTGCGCCGCATCCTGCTCGAGCACCTGCGCATCGATAATCCCTACAACACCTATCGCAACCAAGGCCTGCCTCCAGGACCTATCAGATTGCCATCCGTGGCGGGTATCGATGCGGTGCTGAACCACGAGTCGCACGACTATCTCTATATGTGCGCCAAGGAGGACTTCAGCGGCACCCACAATTTTGCGCGCACCTATGCAGACCACCTGAAGAATGCACGTCGCTACCAACAGGCGCTGAATGCAAGAGGTATCCGGTAATTCGAGAATTCCCCTAAATCGAAAAATAGCGCAATTGTCAAATCGTATAATCATAAAATCGTCAAATCGTCAAAATCCCCTATATGTCATCAACCCTGAGATTTCAAGTCGTCGGAGAGGCGTTTAAAAAGCGCCCCGTAGAAGTATTGAGCCCCAAGGAACGTCCGTCGGAGTTCTTTGCCAAATATGTCTTCAACCGCCAGAAGATGATGCGCTATCTGCCCACCGAGGTCTTCAAGAAAATGGTGGACGTGATGGACAACGGCGCCACACTGGATATGGCAACGGCCGACGCTGTGGCTGAAGGCATGAAACGATGGGCTATGGAACTGGGTGCCACGCACATCACCCACTGGTTCCAGCCCTTAACAGAAGGCACAGCAGAGAAACACGACGGCTTTGTGGAACACGACGGAAAAGGTGGAATGGTTGAGGAATTCACGGGAAAACAGCTGGTGCAGCAGGAACCTGATGCCAGTTCCTTCCCCTCAGGCGGCATACGTTCTACCTTCGAGGCACGTGGCTACTCTGCCTGGGACCCTGCATCCCCCGTCTTCGTGATTGGCGACACGCTGATGATTCCCACCGTCTTCATATCCTATACCGGCGAGGCATTGGACTTCAAGGCTCCCCTGAAAAAAGCCCTTCACGCTGTGGACAAAGCCGCCACAGAAGTGGCCCGCCTCTTTTATCCCGACGTGAAGAAGGTCGTCTCGAATCTTGGCTGGGAGCAGGAGTATTTTCTCGTAGACGAACAACTTTATGCCGCACGACCAGACCTTGTGATGACGGGACGTACGCTCCTTGGCCACGACTCCGCCAAGAACCAGCAAATGGATGATCACTACTTCGGAAGCATTCCTGAGCGCGTGGTAGCCTTCATGCGTGATTTGGAGATTCAAGCACTGGAGCTGGGCATCCCCTGCAAGACACGCCACAACGAATGCGCCCCCAACCAGTTTGAGCTGGCTCCTATCTTCGAGGAAACGAACCTCGCCGTGGACCATAACATGCTGTTAATGATGCTCATGAAGAAGGTGGCCCGCAAGCACGGCTTCCGTTGTCTGCTCCACGAGAAGCCCTTTGCCGGCATCAACGGAAGCGGCAAACATAACAACTGGAGCCTATCGACAGATACTGGAATCCTGCTGCACAATCCAGGAAAGACGCCTCTGGACAACTTGCGCTTCATCACCTTCATCGTTGAAACGCTGATGGCCGTATGGAAGCACAACGGATTGCTGAAGGCCAGCATCGTCAGCGCCACAAACGCTCATCGTTTAGGGGCCAACGAGGCACCGCCTGCCATTATCTCCAGTTTCCTCGGCAAGCAACTGAGCGAAGTGCTGGAGCATATTGAGTACTCGGAATCCGCTGAACTGTCGGAATTCTCAGAGTTCTCAAAAGCCACCAAACACGGCGTACATCTCGATATTCCTCAGATTCCCGAACTCCTTATCGACAACACCGACCGCAACCGCACTTCGCCCTTTGCCTTCACCGGCAACCGCTTCGAATTTCGCGCGGTAGGTTCTGAAGCGAACTGTGCCAGCGCTATGATAGCCTTGAATGCTGCCGTCGCAGAAACGCTCATGGACTTCAAGACCAGAGTTGATGCTCTAATGGAACAGGGCGTAGATAAGTTGCAGGCTATCCTTAAACTCGTCCGAGAAGACATCCGAACCTGCAAACCCATTCATTTCGACGGCAATGGCTACAGCGAAGAATGGAAGCAGGAAGCTGCCCGTCGCGGTTTGGATGTAGAAGCATCCTGTCCGCTGGTTATCGACCGCTATTTAGACGAAAGTAGTGTTGAGATGTTCCGCAAGACGCACGTCTTCAATCGTGCAGAGCTGGAAGCACGCAACGAAATCAAGTGGGAGACCTACACAAAGAAGATACAGATCGAGGCTCGCATCTTCGGTGACCTCTGCCTGAACCATATTATCCCTGTTGCCACGCGCTATCAGAGCTCCCTTATCGACAACGTCCACAAGACCGCACAGATATTCCCCGCCGAGATGGCTTCCAGCCTATCGGCCAACAACATCAACCTCATCCAGCAGATATCAGAGCACGCCAGCTACATCACCGAACATGTGGAGAAACTGGTCGAAGCCCGAAAGGTGGCCAACCGCATCGAGAGCGAGCGCGAGAAAGCAATCGCCTACCACGATACCGTGGCACCGCTCATCGAGGACATCCGCTATCATGCCGACAAACTGGAGCTGATTATCGACGACGAGATCTGGCCCCTGCCGAAGTATCGCGAAATGCTCTTTATCAGCTGACAACACGCTCCTCTGCCACCGAAAGCGCCCGACACATGGATCCTTCGATGTTCGACACACTACTGAGCCTGCCGCTGTTCCAAGGACTGGGACACGATGACCTCACACGCATCCTCGAATCCACGCGTTTGGATTTCGATACTATCGAAGAAGGTCACGTTCTGCACCAACAGGACCAACCATGCACGGGACTGCTGTTCCTACTCGAAGGCAAAGTCATCTCCCAGCGTCTCTCTGCCGACCGCTCATGGAGTGTAGAAGAGATATTGGCAGCTCCGTCGGTCGTCGGACTCGAAGTCCTCTATGGCAGCACACGTCATCACCTTCAAACCCTGACGACAGCCAGCACATGCCGCCTGCTCTTCATCGACAAACGCACCATCAGTGCCCTGACAGCTTACTTCGAAGTCTTCCGGCTGAATGTGCTGAATCAGCTGACAACCGCCGTCGTTCGCAATGAACTCACAGACTGGCTGCCGGCAGAAGAGAATCTTAGAGGAAGGATACGTGCCTTCATGCGAGCTCACGTCAGCCGGCCTGCCGGGCGCAAGCATTTCAATATCCCCATGTGGATTCTGGGGCGCTACCTCGGAGAAGACAAGCGCTACGTGTCCTACGCGCTGCACGAGATGCAAGCGGCCGGACTCCTGATCATGGAACGAAGGAGTATCGAAGTCCCGTCCTTCGAGGCCTTGCTCAAAGCAGATCTGGGGGCAATTGAGAAACAACAATAAATTAAACTACAGCCTTAAGAAATGAGAGATAATCCATTCTTTGTCAAGCATTATAAAACGCCGCACGAGACGGTACCCTTTACCGATATTCAGTTGGAGGACTATGAGCCGGCGATGCTCGAAGGCATCCGTCAGGACGAAGCCTTCATTCAGAGTATCGTGGACAACCCCGAGGTTCCGACCTTCGACAACACTATCGCCGTAACCATCGACGACGACCTTCTGGAACGAGTCACAAAGGTTTTCTTCAACCTACTCTCAGCAGAGACCAACGACGAGATGGAAGCACTGGCGCAGAAGATGTCGCCCATACTCACCGAGCACGCCAACAATGTCCTCTTCAATAAGGGTTACTTCCAGCGCGTTCAGTCGGTGTGGCAACGCTACAAGGCCGGCGAAGAACGTCCTCTTACGCCCGAGGAGCAGATGTTGCTGGAGAAAGCATACGATGGATTCGTCCGCGCCGGTGCTGCCTTGGACGAAGAGCATCAGAAGCGCCTGCGCGAAATCAACAACGAGATGAGCCTGCTCACGCTTCAGTTCTCACAGAACAACCTGAAGGAAACGAACGCTTTTGAGCTGCATATTACTGATGAGGCTGACCTCAACGGCTTGCCCGACTCCGCTCGTGAAGCGGCAGCTCTCACCGCCAAGGAACACGGTAAGGAAGGATGGCTCTTCACCCTGCACGCGCCTTCTTATGGCCCTTTCATCACCTACGCCGACAACCGCGAGCTGCGCCATCAGATGTACATGGCCAAGAACACCCTCTGCATCAAGGACAATGAGCAAAACAACGTGGAAATCGTGAGCCGCATCGTCAACCTCCGACGTGAACGCGCACAGCTATTAGGCTATAAGACTTTCGCAGATCTCGTCCTGAAAGAGCGCATGGCGGAGAGGGCACAAAACGTCTACGACCTCCTCGACAAGCTGCTCGACGCATACATGGAACCGGCACGCAAGGAAGTTGCTGAGATAGAAGCGAAAGCACGTGAGCTGGAGGGCGACGACTTCCAGCTGCAACCGTGGGACTTCTCGTACTACGGCCACAAGGTAAAGATGGAACGCTACAACATCGATGCCGAGATGCTGAGGCCTTATTTAGAATTAGCACGCGTCAAGCAAGGCGTCTTCGGCCTCGCCACACGGCTCTACGGCATCACCTTTGTAGAGAACAAGGAGATTCCCGTCTATCATCCTGATGTCGTGGCCTACGATGTGTTGGACAAGGATGGATCATTCCTGGCGGTACTCTACTGCGACTTCTTCCCCCGCAAGGGCAAGCAGAGCGGCGCCTGGATGACGAGCTACAAAGACCAATGGATCAGCAAGGAAGACGGAAACAGCCGTCCACACGTCTCGCTGGTGATGAACTTCACCAAGCCCACAGAGACGAAGCCTGCCCTGCTCACCTTAGGCGAGGTCGAGACCTTCCTCCACGAATTTGGCCACGCCCTGCACGGCATCTTCGCCAACACCCGCTTTGCCTCGCTCTCAGGCACCAACGTGTATTGGGACTTCGTGGAACTGCCCTCTCAGATTATGGAGAACTGGGCAGTGGAACCCGAGTTCCTCAACACTTTCGCCCAGCACTACCAGACGGGCGAACCTATCCCGCAGGATCTCATCGACCGCATCGTGGCCAGCCGAAACTTCAACGTTGCCTACGCCTGCATCCGACAAGTCAGTTTCTGCCTGCTCGATATGGCGTTCTACACGCTGGAACAACCTTTCGATGCAGACCTGCTGACGTTCGAACAAGAAGCCTGGAAGCGTGCACTACTCTTCCCCACCGTTCCCGGCACCTGCATGACCGTACAGTTCAGTCATATCATGTCTGGCGGTTACGCCGCTGGTTACTACAGTTATAAATGGGCCGAGGTGCTGGACGCCGACGCCTTCTCCGTATTCAAGGAACACGGGATCTTCGACCGCGAGACAGCCCAGCGGTTCCGCGACTGCATCCTCTCCAAAGGCGGCACGGAACACCCCATGACACTTTACAAACGCTTCCGCGGAGGCGAACCAACCATAGAAGCATTACTCAAAAGAAATGGCATCAAATAAGAATCTCGATCTTCGCTACCTGCGCATGGCACGCATCTGGAGCGAAAACAGCTACTGCATCCGACGTCAGGTCGGAGCACTTGTCGTCAAAGATAAGATGATCATCAGCGACGGCTACAATGGCACGCCCTCTGGCTTCGAAAACATCTGTGAGGAAGACGGGGTCACAAAACCATACGTTCTTCATGCCGAGGCCAATGCTATCACCAAGATTGCCCGCTCTGGCAATAACTCCGAGGGAGCCACCCTCTACGTGACCGACTCGCCCTGCATCGAATGTGCAAAGCTCATCATACAGGCTGGCATCAGACGGGTGGTCTTTGCCCGCTCCTACCGCCTCACCGACGGCATAGACCTCCTTAAGCGGGCAAACATCGAGGTGGTGCACATGCCCATCGAAAACTACGAGTAACGACTTACTCACCCATTCGCCCCATTAGACCTATTCGCCCCATTAGTCTCATAAGCCCCATTCCCCATCATGAATACCAAATCACGTCTCGTCCCACTACTGCTGGCCATTGCTGTCGTCGTGGGAATCCTAATTGGAACGTTCTATGCCAACCACTTCTCAGGCAACCGCCTGAACATCATCAACACAGGCAGCAATAAGCTGAACTACCTGTTGCAAATCATCGACAACAACTACGTGGACACGGTGAATGTCAACGAGTTGGTGGAAGATGCCATGCCCGTCATTCTCTCTGAACTGGATCCCCACTCCAGCTACATTCCAGCCCAGGATGCCGAAGAGACGAACGAGGAACTGCGCGGCAGCTTCTCTGGAATAGGAGTACGATTCACCGTGCAGAAGGACACCGTCAACGTGATGAATGTCATCAAGGGCGGTCCGTCGGAGAAGGTGGGAGTGCTGGCTGGCGACCGTATCATCGCTGCCGACGACAGCTCACTCATCGGCATGGACAACCGTAATATCATGAAGCGTCTGCGCGGACCTAAGAACTCAAAGGTCAAGCTCACCATCCGCCGTCACGGCTACAAGGAACCGCTGAACATTACGGTCGTTCGCGGCGACGTGCCAGTGGAAAGCGTGGACAGCTACTTCATGCTCAGCGGCAACACGGGCTACATCTCCATCGAGAACTTCGGCGAGAACACTTATCCCGAGATGCTGGTGGCGCTGGCACGACTGAACATGCAAGGCATGAAAAGCCTCATCGTGGACCTGCGCGGCAACCGGGGCGGCTATATGCAGACAGCTATTCAGATGGTCAACGAGTTCCTTCCTGGCGGAGAGCTCGTGGTCTATACCGAAGGCCGCAAGAGCGAGCGCGAAGAATACCGCACAGACGGCCGGGGAACCTTCCAGCGGCTGCCGCTGATAGTACTGGTCGACGAGGGTTCAGCTTCTGCCTCCGAAATCTTCGCCGGAGCCATTCAAGACAATGACCGGGGCACCGTCATCGGGCGTCGTTCCTTCGGCAAGGGACTGGTGCAGCAACCCATTGAGTTCAAGGACGGCAGCGTGGTGCGCCTGACCATTGCCCGCTACTACACCCCCTCTGGCCGCTGCATCCAGAAACCCTATGAAAAGGGGCATGGCGAAGAGTACGAAAACGACCTCATGGCCCGCTACGAGCGCGGAGAGTTCTTCTCTGCCGACAGTATTCATCACGACGGGCCGGAATACAAGACACTGCTCGGGCGCACCGTCTACGGCGGAGGTGGCATCATGCCCGACATCTTCATCCCCGAGGACACCACGCTCTACACCAGCTACTTCAAGGAAGCCCAATGGACGGGACTTACCATCCAGTTCGCCTTCCTCTTCACCGACGAGAACCGCGAACAGCTCGGTCGCTTCGACAGCGTAGATGAGATGGAAAAATGGCTCAAGCGCCAAAACCTGCTCGAGAAGTTCGCACGCTACGGCGAAGAACATGGCCTGAAGCGTCGTAACCTGATGCTCCAGCGCAGCGCCCCGCTCTTTGAGCGCAGCATTATATCGAACATCATCTACAACGCCCAGGATCAGGCTTGGCGACTTCAGTACCTGAGCAAGGAAGACCCCGCCGTGCAACGCGCCCTTCAGCTCTTCGAAGAAGGTAAGTCCATGCCCGAAGCACCACAGGAAGAAAAGACCGACGAAGACAAAGCAACTGCAAGACTGAGTAGCTGTGGCGAAGCACGCCCCCATGTCATCTCATCCCGCATCGCACAACTATACGTATAGTCGAGTTCCACTGGTGGAACTGACGAATTCCACTGGTGGAACTGACGAATTCCACTGGTGGAACTGACGAATTCCACTGGTGGAACTCGTGAATTCCACTATTGAAACTCTTCACAATATCATGACGAAACAAGAGATTCGACAGGAGATTCGACGCCGAAAGGCAGCCTGTTCCCAAGAGGAACGGGCACTCTTGTCGTGCGAAGTCATTGCGAAACTCACGGCAAGCCCCTTTTGGCAGCAAGCTCAGGTGGTACTCCTCTACCATTCGTTGCCCGATGAAGTCTGCACACACGACCTCATCCGTCAGGCCTGCTCAGAAGGAAAGTGTGTGCTGCTGCCTGTTGTCGTAGGCGATGACCTCGAACTGCATGAATATCAAGGCGAGGCCTCGCTTAAAGAAGGAGCGTTCTGCATTCAGGAGCCCACGGGCGGTCTCTTCACAAACTATCAGGCCATCGACCTCGCCGTCATCCCCGGAGTAGCCTTCACGGCCGACGGCCAACGGCTGGGACGCGGTCGCGGATACTACGACCGCCTATTATCCCGCCTTCCTGATGTCCACAAAGTCGGCATCTGCTGGCCCTTTCAACTTATTTCGTCCCTTCCGGCAGAACAGCACGACCTCCCTATGGATGCCATCATCTGTTAGCCTTTCATCACCAACGGCCTCCGCCACCCTGCATATTGCCTCCGCCACCACCCGAGTAGGACGATAGGCTGACAGAGGTTCCGCCACTGACCGTACCTCCTTCATTACCCATGCCACCGAAGTAAGAAGTGCCTCCGCTGACACTGACGCCAGATGTCAGCACGGGTTGCGATGCGCCTGAGACGACAAGACCCGAGCCCCCACCCGTTGGAGTCTGGAAGGAGAAGGTGCTGGAGTCTATGGAAAGTGCATACCAGGTGCCAGGTGACCACGATGAAGACTGATAGCAAGCCTGCGTGAGCTGCGAACCGCTCTCCAGTCCACCCACTGCAATGAGGGTTCCTCCCGTGACGTATAGCTTCTTCTGCTGCTCGCTGTTGGCATCAATGGCCACTTCGGGCGAGCCTGAACAGATGGCATAGACGGTTCCACCTTGGATGTAGCAGTTGCCGTTGGCATCCAATCCGTCGTTGTTTTGGCCGTGAGCATAGATGTAGCCTCCACTAATGGTCATATCGCCTTTAGAATTGATGGCATCGTCGTAGGCATAGCTGGCCACTTCGCCACCGGTAATATTCATCGTGCCTTTGGTTTCTATACCTTCACCTTTGTTTCCGCTGGTGCGAACCCAAATCCGGCCTCCGCTAATAGTGATGTTGCCGTCTGTCTTGATGCCCTTTGGCGAAGAAGTATCATTATTGCTCTGATACTGTCCGCCCGAGGTTATGACATAAACACTGCCACCTTTGAAGAAGGCCTCCATATCGGCATTGATTCCCTTTCCACCCGAGCCGGTACTCTTCAGTCTCAACTCGCCGCCGTTGATGACGAATGTCGAGTCTGCCTTTATGCCCGCCGCACCTTTTGCCTCGAGCTCATCGCTGTCGTAGGTTCCGTTGCCTGTGGTCAGCACGGTGGTTCGTCCGCCGTTCACAAAGATATGGCTTTCACTGTTGATACCCTTCGCCGCTGACGCCGACACCTCGACATTCAGGATGCCGCCATTGATAAAAACGCCATCGTTGGCTTTGATACCATGGTTGGCGGTTGACTTCACATAGATATTGTTGCCCTTGTTGAATACAATATAGTCTGCAGAATGGATGCCGTTGTTCGTATTACCACTGACGCTGAGCTGTCCGCTACCATTGAAGAGCAGCTTGCCCTTGCAGTAGAGCGCACCCTTATGACTGCCACCCGAACCGTCGGCCAACGTGTTTGAGGTGCCATCAGCAAGAATGATGAAAGCCCGCTTGCCACTAAGCAGGTTGAGCGCAGCGGAATCCGGGTTGGTGATATTGACGCCATTGAGCTTCACCGCGTACTTCTTGTCGCCCAGTACGGTGAAAGAACCATTGTCGGTAGTGCCGCTCACCACATAACAGACCTTCTTCGTCGAGCCGTGATTCACTGTCACGTGACCACCGCTGACCGTCACCTCCACGCCATTCTCCGTTTTTGCTATGGGATTCGAGAGGTCGATGTTCACCTCGGTCGTAAAATCGCTGGCCGACAGCACGTCCTCCTCGTCGGGAACGTATTCGCTGGCCGAAGTCGTGGGCTCTGCCGAAGTCTTGTCTATCATAATGTCGAACGTCGCCAGTTCGCCTGTCGTCGTCGAGTTTCCGTTCCCGCCAAACATTCCCCCACCGTTGTTCCCTCCGTTGGAACCATTATTGATATCTCCATACGGGTCATCTGACATGCAGCCCGTCATCACGCTAATGAACGCTGCAAGTACAGAATAAAACAGTATCTTCTTAATACATGCTGTAGTTTTTGTTGTTTCGATTCTCATATTTCTATCAGTTTAATTATTTCGGCCGCAAAGGTACACATATTAGCCGACCCCTCAAAATAAATTCAGCGAAAGTCTGGAATCCTTCAGTAAAAAGCAGCAGACCGAACAGGAACATGCAAAAAGACTCTTGCACGAACGGATAACGATGAAAGAATGAAACAAAAAAAACAACAACAGACTACTTGAAATCCACGGTTGCCCAGGGAATCCACTTCTGGACCTCCTTGTCCTGAAGAGTCTCGTCAACGAACTGGACGATGGTATTCGCTTCCTCCTTGCCCAGCAAGAACCTGTCGATGAAAGCCTCGACCTCAGGATACTGGCTTTCGGGGAGCTGGCAGTGTCCGTGCTTGCCCTGAATAGAGAAGCCCATGCGGTCCTCGATTCCGAATCGCTTCCAGACCTCACGGGCTGCTACACAGCTGACGTAGGCAGCCTCGTCGGCCAACCATTCATAATCCGTGTTGCCGAGCACCAGCAGGGCACGAGGGCAGATGAGGGCGCAAAGCTCGTGGTGGTCATAAGGGAGTCTCGACACATTCTCGTCCTTCCATTCCCACATGGACTTCTTGAACCAATGCTCGTCAGTAGCGCCCAGCTTCTCGACCTTGCCCAAAGTCTCCGAAACACGCCACGCAGCCGCTCCACCGCCACCCGGTTCCTGAGCGATGGTAAGAGCTATTCGCTCATCAAAAGCCCCAGACCAAAGAGCCATCTTACCGGCGTATGAGCAACCCGTCACGCCTATGTGTTGCATATCTATCTTACTGGCTGCACCCACAATCTCCAGTCCGTCGATAATGCGGCTTACGCCCCAGGCCCACATAGAGTAAGCGCCGTTGTCAACCAGTTCGGGATACAGACGGTCGAACTCATACTCGCCACGATCCTTCTTCTTACCGCCACCGCCAAAGCCTCCGAGCTGCGAGTAGCTGTTGACCTGCCCTTCGCTGAACCTCATCGTAGCGATTTTGCGCTCGCTGAAGAAGTGGCGCGGAAGACTGTTGTGAGAAGTACCGATCATGAGCGGGAACGGGCCGTCGCCCTCTGGATACGATATCTTTGAAGTAATGGTCAGCGTCTCGTCGTTACGATGGACAATTACAGTCAAGGTACTATCTTCCAGCTTGGCCTCAATATCTTTCTTGTCGACCATCGGTTTCTCGCCGACTTCATAATGTTGGAGCTCGTGAACGATCTCGGCGCGACGTCTCTCCCAATCCTTGAACTCCTTCAGCTGTACATTGCTGTTTGAAAATTCAAACGGGTTCGTCAGCGTTTCCGAGACGACTGCCTCCTCTACGGTAGGGAACTGGGGGGCAGGATATCCGGCACCCGTAAACTCTTGGTCATAAACCAGAGGGATTGATTTCTGCGCCATTACCGGCATCACAGCTATTGCCACAAGGGCAAGCATAAAAGATTTAATACTGTTCATTTGGGTTCTGTTATTATCTTTCCGCGGCAGAAACGGTGCGCAATCTGGCGGTCATCACCCAGATAGATAAAGCGCTCCAGACGCTCCAGCGGCGAATAATTATCATGATTCAGGTCGCGGTCGTCGATAACGAGTGCATCGAACTCATAGCCGGGCTCGAAACTTCCCACCCGACCGAAGAAACTGCCTGCCGACTTGGTTGCCATCCAGAACGCCTCTGACAGAGAGAGGAACGCACGCTCATTGTTTTGTTGATGGAGGATCTTGCTCACCTGTATGGCATAGACCATCGTACGGAAGATGCTCAGGTCGTGGCCACCACTGATATCGCTTCCAAGTCCCACGTGCAGTCCCTCGTTGAGGAACTTACGGATGGGAGCCATGCCCGATGCCAAATTGAAATTCGACGTGGGACAATGGGCAACCATTACACCGCGGCGTTTCATCAACTCCAGTTCCTCCCCATCGGTCCATACACAGTGTGCCATCACAGTTGGCGTCTGCCCGAAGAGGCCGTATTGATCATAAGCATCACCATAACAGGAACTTTCCGGTTCCAGCGACTGCACCAGAGCAATCTCAGACTTGTTCTCTGAGAGGTGCGACTGCACGGGCAGCTGGTACTTGGCCGCCAGTTCGCCACACGAGCGCAGCATATTCGGTGAACAAGAAGGTATGAAGCGGGGCGTGATGATAGGCCGCACCAGTGCCTCCGGCTCGTTGAATTCTGCAACCAGTTCCTCATAACCTTTCGTCATTTCGTCCAGCGATTCCGAAAGTTCCTTTGGGCAGTGGCGGTTCATGGCCACCTTACCCACAAATGCCCCCATGCCTGCCTCCAGAAAGAGATTCATCAGCAGACGGGTGCTTTCTGTATGGATGGTAGCAAAAACGCAGGCACGCATGGTGCCGAAGCGCCACAGGTCGCGCACGAAACGACGATACATCCTTTCGGCATAGGCTCTGTCAGCATATTTCATCTCCTCGGGGAAGGTGTAGTTCCGTAGCCAAGGCAGCAGTTCCAAGTCCATGGCAATACCCTGATTCCGATACTGCGGAGCGTGCACATGGAGATCATTCATAGCAGGTATCAGCAGACAGTCGCCGAAGTCAACGACCTCTGCATCCCCGCTATCCAGCGATGCCAGATCTGATGACACCCCGACCACGCGTCCATCAGGGCCTACGGCGAGATAGCCGTTCTCTAACACCTCGAAACGGCTTACCTCCTTTGTGAAAAGGATATGAGCTTTATAGACTTTCTTCATGTTATAGTTCATATCTGTATCAGCAGAAAATGATATTATCAATGACCTGTGCGCCAATAAACTCATTCAGACGATGAGCCAGCTGACGACGACTGGCCATCATCTCTTGTCGAAGTACGGAGGAACGCAGACGAACATAGAGAACACGGTTGCGAATCTGCAAGTCCGTGGTGAGATTGGCAATCCCCTGCCCCATCACCTCGGGCCACGCCTCGATGAGCCGGTACTCGTTGTAGGGTGTCTCCAGTCCTTCTTCGCGCAAGAATTGCTGCACGAGCAATCCCACCTGTTCTGCTTTCTTCTTTCTCATGACTCAATCCTCCCTTCGCTAACATGGAATAAACGGTAGTCACTATCCGTGCGTGCAAGAATCTGGTCGAGGTGGTCACGATTCGTGTCGGTGATGAATATCTGTCCGAAACTGTCGCCTGAAACGAGGCGCACAATCTGCTCCACACGCGAGGCATCAAGCTTGTCGAAGATATCGTCGAGCAGCAACAAAGGAGCTGTCTGACTACCCGTACGCCGAAGGAAGTCGAACTGCGCCAGCTTCAATGCAATGAGGTAGGTCTTATTCTGTCCCTGAGAGCCTTCGCGCTTGATGGGATAACCGCCCAACGTCATCTCCAACTCGTCCTTATGCACACCATGAAGTGAATAGCCAACAGCAAGGTCTTTGTGGCGGTCGCGACGAATGATGTCGAGCAGCGGTCCACGCTGAGCATGAGATACATACTGTAATCCTACGGTCTCCTTCTCCTGACTGATGTGGGCATAGATGCGTTGAAAGATAGGCAGGAACTCTTCTACATAGCGCTGGCGGGCTTCGAAGATGATGTTGCCGTGGCGCGCCATCTCTTCTTCCCACAAGCTGAGCACATCCAAGTCGGGAGCCGGTTCCTCCTGTTTCAAGAGGGCATTGCGCTGGGCGAGCGCTTTATTATAGTTGACCAAGGCATCGAGATAGCGACGATCAGTCTGCGAGATGACGACATCGAGGAAACGCCGCCGCTCCTCGCTGCCTCCGGCAATGAGCAGGCTGTCCATGGGCGACACCATCACCAGCGGAATCAGTCCGATATGCTCAGCCAAGCGTTTATAGGGTTTCTTATTGCGCTTCAGCTGTTTCTTCTCGCCACGCTTCATGCCCAGATAAATCTCTTCGCGCACTCCATCTTCACGCTCAAAATGCCCTTGCAAAACGCAGAATTCCTCACCATGACGGATGCAGGCCGAATCCAAACTCGTTGTACTGCTCTTGCAGAGCGACAGGAAATGGATGGCATCGAGGAAATTAGTCTTTCCTTCGCCATTCTGGCCTATCAGGCAGTTCATCTTCGGGGAGAGCGAAAGGTCTGCCTGTGCGATGTTTTTGTAGTTTAATATGGAGATTTCACGTAGAATCATGGGCGTTGACACTCTTAAACGGGGACAAAAGTACAATTTCTTTGCCCGAAAAACGAAATAATCATAGAAAAAGTTGAACATCCGAAAGAAAATAAGTACTTTTGCCCCGCTTTTTGGCGCGATACGCGCACACATGAGCATTTAATTAAGGAATAATTCAACAAAACTCATAAAAAGAAATGGCAAAGAAACAGAATCAAGCTGCGCCTCAGGACATCGAGGCAGTAACAAAAACCGAAGCGTTCTTCGACAAGTATCAGAAACAAATCCTCTATGGCATCCTCGCTGTCATCGTCATCGCTGCAGCATGGATTGGCTATGTGCAGCTCGTTCGTAATCCGAACATCCAGAAAGCCAACGAGGCACTGGCCAAGTGCGAGGCTCTCTTCAACGCCGACAACTACGACAAGGCCCTCAACGGCGACGGACAGGGTTGCATGGGATTCCTGAAGGTGGCCGATGAATTCGGCAGCACCAAAGCTGGTAACCTTGCCCACCTCTATGCAGGTATCTGCTATGCTCAGACCGAAAAGTGGGAAGAAGCTAAGACCGAACTCGAAGCTTTCGACACTCAGGATGATGCTATGGTATCTCCTGCCGCCCTCGGACTGCTCGGCAACGTCTACGCCAACCTCGGCCAGAATGATAAGGCCATCGAATATCTGCTGAAGGCTGCCAAGAAGGCAGACAACAACAGCCTCTCGCCCACCTTCCTCATTCAGGCCGGTGAACTATACGAGGCACAAGGCAAGCCCGAGAAGGCTCTCGAATGCTACAACGAGATAAAGACAAAGTATGTCAACTCCATGGCTTATCAGGAGATTGACAAGTACATCGAGCGCGTTAGCAAATAATGGCATCAGCCCTGCATAACCTCTCATCGTACGATGCTACTTCGGTGCCCAGCGCCAAAGGTATGAGCTTCGCTATCGTCGTTGCAGACTGGAACGACCAGTACACCTACGCCATGGCAGAAGCAGCCATCGAGACGCTGAAGAAACACGGAGCCGACGAGAATGACATCATCGTCAAGCACGTTCCCGGTAGCTTCGAGCTCATCTACGGTGCGGCATGGATGGTAGAAAACGAACAGGTGGACGCCGTCATCGCTATCGGATGCGTCATTCGTGGCGACACACCGCACTTCGACTACATCTGTCAGGGCACGACTCAGGGACTGGCTGAGCTCAACCTCAAAGCCGATGTTCCCGTCATCTATGGGTTGCTCACCTGTAACAACGCCGAACAAGCTGCAGAACGTTGTGGAGGACGATTGGGCAATAAGGGCACAGAATGTGCCGTGACCGCCATCAAGATGGTGGCCTACGGTGAAGACTGACACCCGCCCCTTTTCCGCCTGCTTTCGGCTTAACCAAACAAGGAGCCCGGTCCGCAAAGGGCTGGGCTCTTTGCTACAGACAACCCAAATGCCAATTTTAGTGTACCCGACAGTTCCCCCCGTCGGAATAATTACAAGACCATGGCAAAAGAGAAACAGAAGACCATCAACATCAAGAATCGCAAAGCCGAATTCGACTACTTCCTGATGGAGAAATACACAGCAGGGCTGGTCCTTACCGGAACGGAAATCAAGAGTATCCGTCTTGGTAAGGCAAGCCTTGTGGACACCTATTGCATCATCATTGGTGGAGAAGTATGGGTGAAGAACATGAACATCGCCCAATACTTCTACGGCACCTACAACAACCACGCTGCCCGCCGCGACCGCAAGCTCCTGCTGAACCGACGCGAAATCAACCGTCTGCAGAACGCCACCAAGAGTCCTGGCACCACCATCGTCCCCACCCTTCTCTTCATCGACGAGAACGGACGTGCCAAACTTGACATCTACCTCGCACGAGGCAAGCACAGCTACGACAAGCGCGAGACGCTGAAGGAGAAGGAAGACCGCAAAGCCATAGACCGACAATTCAAGCACAACTATTAACATGCCCGTAGGCTTTCCTTCGGGTTCTACACAATGAACACAACCCTCCGCGACACCCTACAGAACTACAATCGTCCGCTCGTACTCGACGGCGCAATGGGAACTATGGTGCAATCCTACGGTTACAAGGAAGGCATCAGCGACCTCCTCTGTCTTAAGCAGCCGGATATCATTCGCGACATTCATCGCCGCTACCTCGCCGCAGGTGCAGACATGATCACCACAAACACCTTCAGTGCCCAGCGCGTCTCACTCGCCGACTACCACAGCGAACACCTCGTAGAGGAAATCAATACGGCCGCTGTGCGTCTGGCACGCGAAGCCATCACCGAGACGACCGATCGTCCCCGTTTTGTCGTGGGCTCTATTGGCCCCACGAACAAATCGCTCTCCATGAGTCCTGACATCAGCGATCCCGCTCTCCGCGCCATCACCTTCGATGAAATGGCTGCCGCCTACGAGGAACAGATGACAGCACTCATCCGTGCTGGCGTTGATGCTTTCCTCCTCGAAACTTTCTTCGACACCCTCAATGCCAAGGCCGCTCTCTACGCTGCCCAGCAGACGATGCAGGTCACAGGCCTTGAAGTGCCTATCATGCTCAGCCTCACCATCAGTGATCGTGCCGGTCGTGTCCTCTCCGGACAGACACTCGAAGCCGTCGTCGCCTCCGTGGCTCACGCTCCTCTGCTCAGTATCGGCCTGAACTGCTCCTTTGGTGCAGCAGATATGATTGCACCAATCCGACAGCTCAGGAGTATCATCGACAAGCACAACGCGCACGCGCACGTACCTTTATTTATAAGTGCTTACCCCAACGCCGGACTCCCAAACCAACTCGGACAATACGACGAGACGCCGGAAAGCATGGCACAGCACGTGCGCCCCTTCCTCGAAGAAGGACTGGTGGATATCATCGGTGGTTGCTGCGGCACCACAGACGAACATATCCGAGCCATCCGGAAAGAAGCAGACAACTCGAAGACGAAACGCACACTTCCCTTTGCCAACGCTTCGGAAGGACCTTCCTCCTTAACACTTTCCGGTCTCGAGCCCCTGGTGCTCACCCCAGAAGTGGGATTCATCAATGTGGGTGAGCGCTGCAACGTTGCCGGTTCGCGCAAGTTCCTGAGACTGATTCAAGAAAAGAATTACGACGAAGCCATCGCCATCGCCCGCAAGCAAGTGGACGACGGAGCGTTGGTGCTCGATATCAATATGGACGACGGTCTTCTCGACACATGTGAGGAGATGTGTCATTTCCTCAACCTCCTCGCAGCGGAACCCGACGTATGCCGCGTTCCCTTCATGATCGACTCTTCCAACTGGAATGTCATCAGGGCAGCCCTTCGCTGCATTCAGGGCAAGGCCATCGTCAACAGTATCTCGCTGAAAGAAGGCGAAAGCATTTTCCTCGATCATGCCCGCGAATTGCGACGCTTGGGTGCCGCCACTATCGTAATGGCTTTCGATGAAGAAGGACAAGCCACCACCTTCGAGCGCCGCACCGAGATTTGTCAGCGCGCCTATCGTCTGCTCGTGGAGGAAGTAGGTTTCCCGCCAGAAGATATCATCTTCGATCCCAACATCTTAGCAATTGCCACAGGTATGTCTGAGCACGACGCCTACGCTGCCGACTTCATCCGCGCCACGGCCTGGATCAAGACCCATCTGCCGGGTGCTCATGTCAGTGGTGGTGTCTCGAACCTCAGCTTCTCGTTCCGCGGCAACAATTACCTTCGAGAGGCCATGCACGCCGTGTTCCTCTACCATGCCCGACAGGCAGGAATGGATATGGCCATCGTCAACCCAGCCACCAAGGTCACCTATGCCGACATCCCTTCCGACCAGCTGAGCATCATCGAGGATGCCATCCTTGCCCAAAGGGCAGACGCCTGCGAACGGCTTATCGACTTGGCAACATCCCTCAAGGAACAGGAAACGGCAGCCAAGGAACAGGCAGGCAACGCAGGCAATGATCAAGCCCATGCCAATTCCTCCGAATCCAGTGCTTCCGCCACGGCTTCTTCCGTTGCAGCCCGCCTCATCTCTGCCCTGCGCCGTGGACAGACCGACATGCTCGAGGCAGACCTCGAAGCCGCGCTGACTCTCTATCCCTCGCCCATCGCAATCATCGAAGGGCCCTTGATGGAAGGCATGAATCTCGTCGGACAGCTCTTCGGAGAAGGAAAAATGTTTCTTCCTCAAGTTGTGAAGACTGCCCGCACCATGAAACGCGCGGTGGAAATCCTGCAACCACATATCGAAGCCCAGCGTGCCATTGTCACAGAGGCCTCTCCCGAGGGTTCCACGACCAAGCAGAGACCCCGCATCCTCGTTGCCACGGTGAAAGGCGACGTGCACGACATCGGAAAGAATATCGTTGCCACCGTCATGTCCTGCAACGGCTACGAAGTCATCGACCTCGGAGTCATGGTGCCGGCCGAAACCATCGTAGAGAAAGCGTTGGAACTGAAGCCCGATGTCATCGGACTCTCAGGACTCATTACCCCGTCGCTGGAAGAGATGGTCCACACCGTTCACCTCCTGGCCGAGGCGGGCATCAGCATCCCTGTGATGATTGGCGGTGCCACGACCTCTAATCTCCACACTGCCTTGAAGATAGCTCCCGCCTATGGAGGCCCTGTCATCCATGTCTGCGATGCCTCTCAGAATGCTCCCCTGGCAGCTCCTTTCCTCAATCCCGCTACTGCAGAGGATGCTGCAAAGACACTCTCCGAGGAGCAGGACACCTTGCGCCGACAGGCCTCGCAAGTCCCTGCCTCATCCTCTCCGCTGCCCTTCGACGAAGCCCGCTCCAACAAACCCAAATTCTTTGAATAATATGCTTCCCACGCTCCCTGAATCACGTATCATAGCTGCCGCAGGAGAAGGTATGGATGCCTTCCTGCACCTCATCTCCGACACCATTCTCGAAGCCATCGGCGGCGAACTCAACGCCCAAACGATGCCCGAACTCAATGGCGAACAAATCACGCTACTGGCCTATCGTATGCTGCACGACGAGGTCACCGACGGAGGATTCATCCAGCTGATTCACAATGGACTTGGGCCCTTCATCTTCCTCAACCCCTTCGCCAAGGCCATGCGCCTTTGGGGAGAAAAGGTGGAAGCAGACAGCGGCACCTCCATCCTCCACGATTTCTCGAAACTCATCTACAAAGGACGCCAGCTCTATGAACAATATGGCAACGAGCTGACGCGCCCGTGCAGCGAGGATGAATTCATGGCTCTCTTCGAGCAATATCCCGATTTCGACGACCTCGACGACACCTTCATCGAGAACGAAGAAGACATCACTGCCCTTATCGCCCATTATGTCGACGAAAACCTCGACCAATTCGTACAGATTCAAACAGATAACTAATGACGAATCGCCTTTTTAAACAATAAAACATAAAAGAAGGCCGCCAGAATCATAAAAAAATTAAAAATGTTTGGATAAGTTCAGAGAATATGGTACCTTAGCCGCGATTTTCAAATATACCCGATGTATTATGGCAAAAAGAAGAGAACTGAAAAAGGCGATAAATCTGGTCAGTGCAGATTTGCTCATCGAGTGCTTAGCTGTTAAGCAAACGAACCCGAATATCAAAGACGAAGATGTAGAGAACATCGCACAAAGTATCCTGCTCATGCAGGAAGATTTCATCAGCAGGCTCAGCCATGTGGATCGCAGACAGACAGGACGGTTCTTCGCTCAACTGCGCGACGACCTCACGGTGAGCACCAATGAAATCATCGACCACATCTATCATCTTATCTGAACACCACTTTCCATATGCAGAAGTTCTTGCGATTCCTGCTCTATCGCTTGCTGGGCTGGCAAGTAGAAGTCTCTATGACCCTGCCCGACAAATACATTATTGCCCTGGCACCGCACACCAGCAACTGGGATTTCATTATGGGACTGCTCTACAGCCGTGCCGAGGGCTTCCATTGTGACTTCATGATGAAGAAAGAATGGTTCTTCTGGCCTCTGGGACCCATCTTCCGCAAGTTGGGAGGCATCCCGGTGTATCGCAGCAAGCACACCAGCCTCACCGACCAGTTAGCACAAGTGGCCCGCGAGCGCGACAAGTTTGGACTGTGCATCACTCCTGAGGGGACGCGCAAGCCCACTACCGAATGGAAGAAAGGATTCTATTACATCGCCCTGAAGGCTGAACTGCCCATCCTGCTCTTTGGCTTGGACTACGCCCAGAAGCGCATCGTCTGCACGAAAAGCATCATTCCCAATGGCGACGTCGATGGTCAGATGCAGGAAATCAAAGAATACTTCCGTCCCTTCAAGGGCAAGAAACCACAGAACTTCATCATCTGACCTTCATTTGATCTTCATCATTTGAGTTACTTTCACCATCCTATGAGCCGACTTATTAAGACTCTCTTCGCTATAGGGCTTCTGTTTCAGGCAGAAGCCGTTTGTTTTGCACAGGAGCCACAGGTACAGACCAATATTGCCAGTTTTGTCGCAGGCTACTCTTCCGTTTACGCAGGTCGCAGGGAGGCCAGCAAACTCGAGAACCTCATCATCGACAACGAGTCGAGACAAGTGCGGGTCTATGCAAATGAGGTGCTGGCGTGGTACTCCTTCGACCGTGCCAAGGTGGAACAGACCTACCAGCAGCTGCGCAACATCCTGCCCGCAACCTACAAGGACTACAAACTCCTGCTCTATTCGAAAGGCAAACTGATAGAAGAGCTGGTGCAAGGAGGATGGGAACACGAATCCGACCGCCGATGGAGCGACAGGGATCACCGAGGCAACGCCTGGGTGACACCGCTCGACCGCCCCTATTCCACGAAGAAAGGCCTGGAAGGCCGCCACCTCGGCGTCTGCGCCAGTCATGGCCGCTATTATTCCATCCGTGAACAGGAGTGGGTGTGGCAACGTCCCCGCCTGTTCTGCACCACCGAGGACCTGCTCTCCCAGACAATCGTCGTCCCCTACCTCATTCCCATGCTCGAGAATGCTGGCGCCATCGTCTATTCTGCCCGCGAGCGCGACTGGCAGAAGCACGAAGCCATCGTCGATAACGATACTCCCCAGCTGGACGGCAACTATCAGGAACTCGTAGGGGCACAAGCATGGGAAACTGCTGGCACCGGCTTCGCTCACCTGAAAGCCACCTACGTCAACAAGGAGAACCCTTTCCGCGATGGCACAAGCCGTCAGGCATCCACTCAAAACCGTAAGAACCAGACGAGCAGCATCATCTGGACACCCGCCATCCCCGAGGACGGACAATACGCCGTCTATGTCTCCTACACTACCCTGCCCACCAGCGTGCAGGATGCCCACTACACCGTCATCCACCGTGGCACTCAGACCTCCTTCCGCGTGAATCAGCAGATGGGCGGCGGCACATGGGTGTACCTCGGCACCTTTGATTTCGCTGCCGGCAGCAGCAAGGACAATTGCGTTGTTCTCACCAACTACAGCGCCTATCGCGGCCATGTGACGGCCGATGCCGTACGCTTCGGCGGAGGTATGGGCAACATTGCCCGCGGCGACAGCACTTCGCTGAAGGTCAGTGGCCTGCCCCGCTTCCTCGAAGGAGCACGCTACTCGGCCCAGTGGGCAGGCATGCCGGCATGGGTCTATGGCAACAAAGGCTGGACCAACGATTATTCAGAGGACATCAACGTACGCTCGCTGTCTGCCAGCCACTTGGCACGCGGCAGCGCCTACCTCCCCTTCCCCCAGCCCTGGACAAAAGAGTCAACGGTCAACGCTCCTTCCGATACTCCCGACGTCATTCGTCAGGACACCACGAACACCGATGTGCAAGGACTGTGTGTGCCCATAGAGATGAGCCTCGCCCTACACACCGACGCAGGCTACACCCGCGACAATAGCCTCATCGGCTCACTGAGCATCTACACCACGGACTTCAACAACGGCCGCTATCCTTCGGGCACCAGCAGAATGGCATCCCGCGACCTCTGTGACCTGGTGCTGACCCAGGTGACAGAAGACCTGCAGGCGACCTACGGACGATGGACGCGCCGCCAGATGTATGACCGCAACTACAGCGAGAGCCGCGAACCCGAAGTGCCCGGCGGCATCCTCGAGATGCTCTCGCACCAGAACTGGGCAGACCTCTGCATGGGCCACGACCCCATGTTCAAGTTCACCTTAGCGCGAGCCGCCTACAAGGGCATCCTCCGCTACATCCACTCCATGCACGACGACAACGACGTCGTTGTGCAGCCCCTGCCCGTAACAGCCTTAGGGGCATACATCACCCCGGGCACCCGACAGATCCGCGTCAGCTGGCTGGCAGTGGAAGACCCACTGGAGAAGAGTGCCATGCCTGATGGGTTCGTCGTGTACCATGCTGTCGGCGACGGAGACTTCGACAACGGAACCTATGTCAGCGAAGCCCACTTCGAACTCGACACCGCAGAGCCCGAGGTGCTGCATCGCTTCAAGGTCACTGCCGCCAATGCCGGCGGACAGAGTATGCCCTCGGAAGAAGTGTGTGCGTTCCTCTCCATGTCTTCAGACAAGCAGGCACTCATCATCGACGCCTTCGACCGCCTGGCAGGTCCTCAACCCTTCGACAACGATACCACCCAGGGCTTCGATATCCTGGCCGACCCCGGTGTGCCGATGGCCAAGATGCCAGGCTACTGCGGCCAGCAGCTCTGCTTCGACAAGAAGGGAATTGGGCGCGAGACCTATGGAGGACTGGGCTACAGCGGCAGGGAACTCGAAGGCATGATCCTGGCCGGCAACACCCGCGACTGGACCACTCGCCACGCCCGCGACTTCATCGTGGCCACAGGCGGCAAATTGAGTATCTCCAGCTGCACCGTGAGTGCCGTCAGTCGTGCCGACTTCGACAGCCGCCCCATCCATCTGATGGACATCGTCTTCGGAGCCGAGAAAGCCGACGGCTACTCCCTGCGGCAATATAAGGTGTTCCCCAATGCTCTCACCCAGGTGGCAGCAGAGTTCGCCCGTTCCGGAGGAAGCCTCCTCGTCAGCGGCGCCTACGTGGGTTCGGACATGACCAGCCAGTCCGACCGCCTGCTGACCCGCACCCTGCTGAAATACGAATATGCCGGCGCCCTCGTGAGTGATTCCATCAGCGGAGTGACCAGCAACGACGGATCCTTCGACCTATATCGCCGGTTGAACGAGACCAGCTACTGCGTGCCGTCCGTGGACTGCCTCGCACCCACGAAAGATGCCTTCTGCCCCATGGTTTACAATCCTTCAGGACAATCGGCCGCTGTGGCCTACGACGGCAGCGACTATCGCGCCATGACCATCGGGTTCCCCTTAGAGAGCATCACCGATACCGACTTCCGCCGCCGCCTGCTCAGTAATATCATCACCTTCCTCATCCGTTGATGTTGCATGGGCTCGCCGACGTTCCAGTTCAAGCAATTCACCATCGCCCACGACCGCTGCGCCATGAAAGTGGGCACCGACGGAGTGCTCGTCGGAGCATGGGCGGAACTGCCCGCAACAGGCAAGGTGCTGGACATCGGAACGGGTTCGGGGCTCATCGCCCTCATGGCTGCACAGCGGTCTCCGGGCATTCAGGTGACGGGCATTGACATCGTTGGAGAAGCGGTGGAGCAGGCTCGCGAGAACGTGGCAGCCTCGCCTTTCCAGTCCCGTGTCGAGGTACGTCTGCAATACCTGCAGGAACTGGCAGCGACCAGCGAACGTTTCGACGCCATCGTCTGCAATCCTCCCTTCTTCGAGGAATCACTGCTTCCGCCCGAGGCAAACAGAAGTCTTGCACGCCACGTACAGTCGCTGAGCTTCGAATCACTGGTCGCAGGAACGGCTACTTTACTTCGTGAGGACGGCAGCTTCAGCACGATTCTTCCCACGTCTGCCTTCGACCGCTTCCGGCAACTCTGCGTCATCAAAGGACTCTTCCTGAAACGTTACAGAACGGTGCAGGGGACTGCCCGGAAAGCTCCCAAACGCGTGCTCGCCACCTTCTGCCGGCAGCTGTGCTCCTGGGAAGAAGAAAATCCGCTTATTTTGAACGACAACGGAGGCAGAAGCTGCGATTATGCCGCTCTAACCGGCGATTTCTACCTTTGGTAGGCGGTTTCTTGCAACAAAATGCATGAAATCTCGCAAATTATCACTACCTTTGCGCGCTCTTTAGACCTCAGACAACATCTTAGGGCCACAAAAGAGCACATTCAGACCATAAAATAGTCATTCATGAACAACGAACAGAATAACAATCCATTCTCCTTCATCGCAGAATACGACGGCGACGAGAAAAGCATCTACGAAGTAGAATACAGCAATCCCCTGCATATACTTCCGCTTCGCGACACGGTGCTGTTCCCCGGAGTCATCATGCCCATAACCATCGGACGTCCGAACTCCATAGACCTCGTGCGCAAGTCGGCAGAGCTGGGACTCATCATCGCCACTGCCACACAACGCCTACCCAGCACCGAGCTTCCCGCCCGCGAGGACCTCTTTGATAGGGGTGTGGCAGCGCGCGTCTTGCGCATCTTCGACCTGCCCGACGGCACCTGCACCGCCATCATCCAGGGACTGGCCCCCGTGAAGTTCAAGAACATCCGCACCGAGGACGGCAACATCTACGGTTTCGCCGAGCGCCAGCCTGAGCGCTACAACGAGATGAACGATGCCCAGTTCAGCGTGCTCAAGGCCACCCTTCGCGAGCGCTTGGTGGAGTTCCTGAATCTCCACGACCGCTATACCGACGAGGACATCGTGGGCATCAACAATGCCTACAGCATGCGCTTCTTCGTCAACTACGTCTGCTCCAACATGCAGCTGTCCGTCGAAGAGAAAATCAGTCTGCTGGCCGAGCGCAGCATACTCACCCGTACTACCGACTTGCTCCGTCTGGTGGCGCGCAACATTCAGTTCGCCCGCATCCGCAGCGAGATACAGAAGAAGACACAGGCCGACATCGACAACCAGCAGCGCGAGTTCTTCCTCCAGCAGCAGCTCCACAACATTCAGGAACAGCTGGGCTCCACGGCAGAGAACGACAGCGCCAAGCTGAGAAAGAAAGCCCAGAACATGCACTGGTCTGACGAGGTGCGCGAGACCTTCATGCACGAACTGCAGAAGATGGAGCGGCTGAACACCCAGAGTCCGGACTACCAGGTGCAGTACAACTATCTTGAGACGATGCTGCAGCTGCCCTGGGGAATTGTCACCCCCGACAACCTGAACCTCAACCATGCCGAGCGCGTGCTGAACAAGAACCACTACGGCATGAAGGAAGTCAAGGAGCGCATCCTCGAGCACCTGGCCGTGCGACAGATGAACACCTCGGGAGGCAAGTCCACCATCATCTGCCTCTACGGCCCTCCCGGAGTCGGCAAGACGTCGCTCTGCAAGAGCATTGCATCGGCACTGAAGCGCAAGTACGTGCGCGCATCATTGGGCGGACTGCACGACGAAGCTGAAATCCGCGGCCACCGCCGCACATACATCGGAGCCATGCCCGGACGCATCATCAAGAGTCTCATCAAGGCGGGTTCGTCGAACCCCGTCTTCGTGCTCGATGAGATTGACAAGATCACGGAGCACACCCACAATGGCGACCCCGCCAGCGCCTTGCTCGAAGTGCTGGACCCCGAGCAGAACTCCGCTTTCCACGACAACTTCCTCGAGGTGGACTTCGACCTCTCGAAGGTGATGTTCATCGCCACAGCCAACAACGTGGGCACCATCCCCCAGCCCCTGCTCGACCGCATGGAACTCATCGAGGTAAACGGCTATATTACTGAGGAAAAGATAGAGATAGCCCGCCGCCATCTGGAACCGCGCGTCAAAGAGAACTGCGGCATCAAGGAGCGCAAGGAACTGAAGTTCACCAAGTCCGCGATGGAATTCCTCATCGAGCGCTACACCCGCGAGAGCGGCGTGCGCGGACTGGAGAAGGAACTCGACCGCTTCTACCGCAAGATGGTGCTCTACTACGAGCGCAACAACTCCTTCCCCGCCAGCAAGGTAGAACCAGCAGACGTGGAGCGCATCCTTGGCAAGCCCAAATTCTCGCGCGACATGTACCAGGGCAACGGCTTCGCAGGCGTCGTCACCGGACTGGCATGGACCAGCGTCGGCGGCGAGATCCTGTTCATCGAGAGCAGCCTCAGTCGCGGAAAGGGACAGAAGCTGACACTCACCGGCAACCTCGGCGACGTGATGAAGGAATCCGCCATGCTCGCCGTGGAGTTCATCAAGGCACATGCCGAAGATATCGGAGTGGACATCCGCATCTTCGACAACTACAACATCCACATCCACGTGCCCGAGGGTGCTGTGCCCAAGGACGGTCCCAGCGCGGGCATCACCATGACCACCAGCCTCGTATCGGCACTCACCCAGCGTCGCGTGCGCCACAACCTGGCCATGACGGGCGAGATCACCCTGCGCGGCAAGGTGCTTCCCGTGGGCGGCATCAAGGAGAAGATTCTGGCCGCCAAGCGCGCCGGCATCACCGACATCATCCTCTGCGAAGACAACCGCAAGGATATCGAGGAAATCGACGAGATGTACCTCCGCGGCCTCTCGTTCCACTACGTACAGACGATTCTCGACGTACTGGACTTCGCCCTGCTCAAGGAACAGGTCGAGCGCCCCATCCAGTTTAAGTTCGACGAGGAAAAAGAAAAGACAGAATGACTTTTTCACTTGAACATACTGACCCCCAATCCAGCGCGCGTGCGGGAGTGATTCACACCGACCACGGCGACATCCACACCCCGATCTTCATGCCCGTGGGCACCGTGGGCTCCGTCAAGGGCGTGCAGCTGCGCGACCTCTATGAGGACATCAACGCCGAAATCATCCTCGGCAACACCTACCACCTCTACCTCCGCCCCGGCACCAGCATCATCGAACAGGCTGGCGGCCTCCACCGCTTCAACGGCTTCCAGCGCCCCATGCTCACCGACAGCGGCGGCTTCCAGGTCTTCTCGCTCACCGGCATCCGCAAACTGAAGGAAGAAGGCTGTGAGTTCCGAAGCCATATCGACGGCTCCAAGCATTTCTTCTCGCCAGAACGAGTGATGGACATCGAGCGCTCCATAGGTGCCGACATCATCATGGCATTCGACGAATGTCCGCCTGGAACAGCGCCCTATGACTACGCCCGTAAGAGCCTGACACTCACGCATCATTGGCTCGATCGGTGCATCCAACGCTTCAACGAGACGGAACCCCGCTACGGCTACCACCAAGCCCTCTTCCCCATCGTTCAGGGATGCACCTACCGCGACCTCCGCACCGAGAGTGCCGAGTTCATTGCATCCAAGGAAGCCGAGGGCAACGCCATCGGAGGACTGGCCGTGGGCGAGCCTGCCGAAGTGATGTACGAGATGATAGAACTCGTCAACGGCATCCTTCCCAACGACCGTCCGCGATACCTCATGGGCGTGGGAACACCCGTGAACATCCTCGAGGCCATAGCCCTGGGAGTGGATATGTTCGACTGCGTCATGCCCACACGCAACGGACGCAACGCCATGCTCTTCACCTCCGAGGGCATCATGAACATGCGCAATGCCAAGTGGGCCACGGACTTCACACCCATAGACCCCAACGGCACCAGCTATGTCGACCACACCTACACCCGCGCCTACCTCCACCACCTGTATAAGGCCCAGGAGCTGCTGGCCCTGCAAATCGGCAGCATCCACAACCTCGCCTTCTACCTCTGGCTCGTCCGCGAGGCCCGACGCCACATCATCGAAGGCGATTTCCGCACGTGGAAAGAGGTCATGATTCCAAGATTGAGTCAAAGGTTATAGACCCACCCCCTGAATTATTATATTAGACATGAGGCTTATCAGTGGAAATAAAAAGCCCCAGTGGGGCTTAATAGAGGTTCTTGAAGTGTCAAGCGTCTCTTCGAGCCGAGCGGCCAGCCAATTCATTGGCTGGTACACAATGGCAATAAATATGCGTGCCTTTAGGTACGCGACATTAAATCCCTATCGCGTACCTACGGCACGCTTTCCATTAACAACACATTACCAGCCGTTCTTGAAGGGTCAAGCGTCCCTTTGGGCCGAGCGGAAACGGCTGGCTACCATTATCAGATGCCTACGGCATCAATCTTGAGAACAACAGATTAATTCATCTAACAGGTAATGAAGAAGTATCTGAAGTACATAAAAAGAAATCTCTTCTCCAGGTTCGACCGCTACATCATCGCCAAGTTCCTGGGAACCTACTTCTTCTCCATCATCCTCATCATCTCCATCGCCGTCGTCTTCGACTTCTCCGAGCACTCCGACAAGTTCACCATGTACCACGCCCCCGCCCTCGGGCTCTTCAAGTACTACCTGAACTTCATCCCCTTCTACACCAACCTCTTCTCGGCCCTCTTCGTCTTCATCGCCGTCATCTTCTTCACCTCCAAACTGGCAGAGAACAGCGAAATCATCGCCATGATGAGCACCGGCATCAGCATCGGCCGACTGCTGCGCCCCTACCTCTTCTCCTCAGCCATCATCGCCCTCATGAGCTACTACCTCGGCGCTGAGGTCATCCCACGCGGCTCGGTGAAACGCATAGAATTCGAGATGCGCTACAAGCAGAAGAAGAAACCGCAGATTGCAGAACACATGCAGCTGCAGGTCGACACCGGCGTCATCGCCTACCTCGACTACTTCGACGGCGACCGCAAGACAGGCTACCGCTTCTCGCTCGACAAGTTCCAGAAGAAGAGCCTCGTAAGCCACCTCACCGCACAGCGCATCGTCTACGACACCCTCGCCGACGAACGCTTCCACTGGAAACTCCACGACGTGAAGATACGAACCCTGCAAGGACTGCGCGAGGAAATCACCACCAAGGCATTCATCGACAGCGTCATCATCATGGAACCCAGCGACTTCTTCGCTATCGAGAACCAGCAGCAGGCACTCACCAACCAGGAACTCCTCGACTACATCGAGCGCCAGCAGCTGCGAGGCTCCAGCAACGTCAAGGTCTTCCAGGTCGAGTACCACAAACGCTTCGCCGACCCCTTCGCCGCATTCATCCTCTCCACCATAGGACTGTGCCTCAGCTTCCGCAAGCGAAAGGGAGGCATGGGAGCAGCACTCGGCACCGGACTCGCACTATCCGCAGGATACATCATGCTCCAGACCGTCAGCTCCACCTTCGCCATCAACAGCGACTGGCCACCCATCCTCGCCGCATGGGTCCCCAACATCCTCTTCACCACCATCGCACTCATCCTCTACCGCAAAGCCCAAAGATAATAGTTACCCCTCCCCATTAGTCCCATTAGCCCCATTAGCCCCATTAATCCCCATTAACATGCAATTCGAAGACTTAGACCTCCACGACGATATCCTCGACGCACTCTACGACATGAACTTCACCGAGTGCACCCCCATTCAGGAACAAGCCATACCGCCCCTCCTCGAAGGGCGCGACCTCATCGGCGTAGCCCAGACAGGCACCGGCAAGACCGCCGCCTACCTCCTCCCCGTACTCTCGCGACTGCGCGACGGAGGCTACCCGCGCGATGCCATCAACTGCATCATCATGGCACCCACGCGCGAACTCGCACAGCAGATAGACCAGGCCATGGAAGGCTTCTCCTACTACCTCGACGGCATCTCCAGCGTCAGCGTCTACGGAGGCAACGACGGCATACGCTACGAACAGGAGAAACGCGCACTGCAGCTCGGAGCAGACGTCATCATCGCTACACCCGGGCGACTCATCAGCCACCTCTCACTCGGCAACGTGGACCTCTCGCGCGTCAGCTTCTTCATCCTCGACGAAGCCGACCGCATGCTCGACATGGGCTTCTCCGAAGACATCATGCAAATCGTCAGCTTCCTACCCAAGGACCGACAGACCATCATGTTCTCCGCCACCATGCCCGACAAAATCGTAGAACTCGCACACACCATCCTCACCAACCCCGCAGAAGTCAAAATCGCCCTCAACAAACCCGCCGAAGGCATCCGACAGAGCGCATACGTCTGCTACGAAGCACAGAAGATGCAAATCATCGAACACCTCTTCAAACAGCAGAAGCCAGAGCGAGTCATCATCTTCGTCGGAAAGAAAGTACACACCAAGGACGTAGCCATCACCCTCAAGCGCCGCGGCTACAACGCCGAAGCCATGCACAGCGACCTCCTCCAGGAACAGCGCGACGACGTCATGTACCGCTTCAAGACCGGACAAGTCGACATCCTCGTAGCCACAGACATCGTAGCACGAGGCATCGACATCGACGACATACAACTCGTCATCAACTACGACGTGCCCCACGACGAAGAAGACTACGTCCACCGCATCGGACGCACAGCACGCGCCGGCAAGGACGGCCGCGCCATCACCCTCGTCAGCGAGAAAGACCAGCCACTCTTCGCCGCCATCGAGCACTTCCTCGAAAAAGAAGTCACCAAGGAACCCGTGCCCACAGAACTCGGCGAAGCACCCGCCTACACTGGACGAGGCGAACGAAGCCGCAAGGGAGGACACGGAAAAGGACGAGGACGAGGACACAGCCGCAGCCGCAGCCACGGCCGCAACAAAAGCCAAGGCAAAAACCAAGGCAAAAGCCACAGCAGCATCCCCAGCAACAGCCCCACCGGCAACACCGCCAGCACCATCCCCTCTGCCAACAACACCACCAAGAAGAAACGCAAGCACCACGGCGCTGGCGGCAAACGAGGCAGCTGACAGGACAATTGACAATTAACAATTAACAATTAACAATTGACAATTAACGATAATTGGGGAACAAACTAATCAACTCTATTAACTAATCATCTAAAAAAATCTATGAATTGGAGATGACATGATTAGAAATTTAAAGAACATGATACGATCTACGAAATTAAAAGACATTAGACAAATTATGAAAGGGACAAGTAGATGGATTGCTCCCCTGTTGGCGATATGCTGCATGGGAGTGCAGGCGCAAGAGACGAAGGAAATGGCTTACCCGCAGGCTGAATGGTCGAAGGCGGGCGACATCCTGATGCACACTCCCGGCAATGAGCTGTTCTGCGGGGTCATACACCCCGCAGCGGGGCTGTTTGATGAGTATTTTGATGTGGACCTGGCGGCTGAGGAGCATCGAGGATATATGAAAATGCTGGAGAACAATGGCATCCGTGTGCACACGGTGACCGGCATCCTGAAAGAGGTGGGCATCGACAGCCTGAGGACACTGGCAGACAAGCTGCTGGTTTACGACGCCAGCAGCATTCCCGACGAGACTGCCGCCCAAACGGAGGACTATCGTCAGCATGTGCTCCAGAGCATGAGCCGCGGCGACCTGATTCGCTGCATCCTGCTGCAACCTACGGTGAAGCTCTCGAAGACGGACAACAACACGCACTACGAGGCTGAGTATCTCCAGTATCCGCTGATGAACCTCTATTTCACTCGCGACCAGAGCATCACGACCCCTCGCGGACACATTATCTGCAACATGAACAGCAAGCAGCGGTCTCCGGAGACGGAAATCATCAACCTCTGCTACGAGCATCTGGGACTGAAACCCATCATGCGCATCACGGGCGAAGGCCGACTGGAGGGCGGCGACTACATTCCGGCCGGCAACATCTCGTTCATCGGGTGCGGTATGCGCACGAACGACGAGGGCATCAGGCAGATGTTGGAGGCCGACGCGCTGGGACACGACACCGTGGTGGTGGTGCGCGACCATAAGCGATGGCAGATGCAGATGCACCTGGATACGTACTTCAACATCATCGACAAGGACCTCTGTACGATGGTCAGAAGCCGGTTGACAGCGCAGCCCGGCGAGCCGGAATTCAACACCTGCGACATCTGGGCGCGGCAACCGGGCACGAAGGATTATTCGCTATGGAAGCAGGAGATTCCTTTCGTGGAGTTCCTGCAGGGAAGGGGGATTCAGATTATTCCCATCGACTTTGCCGATGAGATGCACTATGCAAACAACTTCCTCACCATCGCACCACGCCACATTATGGCCGTAGGAGGGCAGTCGGAGGAGTTGCAGCAGCGCTTCCGCGAGGCTGGCGTCTGCGTGGAATGGATTCCGCTGGAAAACCTGATTAAGGGATTTGGGGCAGCGCATTGCATGACGCAGGTGCTGCAGCGCGAAGCGTATCAGCCCGACGGACCCTCAACGGCCGTTGGGAGCACGCAAGGCCGCAAGGCGGGAAGTGGCACGGCCTATCGGCTGAACGCAACGGTAGCCAACGAGCATGAGCGCGGCGTCATCATCCAGAATAGCAGGAAGCGAATCTACATGCGATAACGGCCCCGACACGTCAGAAACTTATGTATATAGCTGCTCCAGGGCGGCAATGTCCTGCTCGGTGGTGGCCCAGCTGGTGACGAAACGGCAGGCGGTGCGGGTGGCATCGACAGGGCACCACACCTCGAAGCCGATGTGGCGGCGAAGCGCTGCGAGGTCGGCATTGGGGATGATGTAGAACTGCTGGTTCGTGGGCGAGTCGATGTAGGGAGTGTAGCCCAGGCGATCGACAAAGAGACGACGCAGACGCAGGGCCAGATCCACGGCCTGGCGCCCAATGGTCTGATAAAGAGTGGGGGCGGGCTCACCATGAGTGACGCCGCCAAGTGGCTGGAACAGGGCCTGGAACTGAACACCCACGACACGGCTCTTGGCCAGCAGGGCACCGTGGCGCTTGATGCGGCTGAGCATGTGGGAAGGGGCGTTGCCCTTGGGGAAGACCACGGCCTCGCCACAAAGGGCTCCGCACTTGGTGCCCCCGATATAGAAGATGTCGGTCAGGCGCGAGAGCAGCGGCAGTGTGACATCGGAGCTGGCTGCAAGGCCGTAGGCCAGGCGCGCACCATCGACATAGAGGAGCAGGCCGTAAGCGCTACAGATGTCGTGCAGTGTGCGCAGCTCGTCGGCGCTGTAGAGGGTGCCCAGTTCGGTGGGGAACGTGATGTAGACCATTCCCGGGCGCACCATGTGCTCTGCGGTCTCGTCGGCGAAATAGGCGTCGAGCCACGCCCTCAGCTCATCGGCATCCAGTTTGCCATCGTGTGAGGGCAGCGCGATGACCTTGTGACCCGTGAACTCCACGGCGCCAGACTCGTGGACATTGATGTGAGCGGTGTCTGCACAGAGCACGCCCTCGTAGGGCTGCAGTGCGCAGTCGATGATGGTGGCGTTGGTCTGGGTGCCTCCGGCGAGGAACCATATCTGCGCCTCGGGAGCCTGGCAGGCCTCGCGGATGAGTTGGCGTGCCTGGTCGCTGAAGCGGTCGTCGCCGTAGCTCTGCGTGCGCTCGGCATTGGTTTCGATGAGGTGGCGGAGCACTGCCTCGTGGGCTCCGTTGTTGTAGTCGCTCTCGAGGTGACAGATCTCCCCTGCCCCACCCGTGCTCTGCGGCTTGTTTGTGTCTTGGTTCATTGTCTTAAATACTCTTTATAGCTGGAATCACTCAGCAGGCTCGATTTCGCAAGTGCAGAATGCTCCCATATTCATATTCGCCTACAAAAGTACATCCTTTTCCGCATCTATCCATTATGAAAAACGCTAAAAAACATGAAACGCCCCGATAATCCCCCCTTTTTTATTCTATATTTAAGTTCCGGCCTTCAGGTACATCCACAAAAAAACTCTGCCTCGTCTCATAACGGGCAGAGCTTTTAGTTCCACGTTTCAAGTTTCAAGTTTCAGGTTTAGCTTCAAGTTTCAACATTTCAACGTTTCCGCTAGAACTTTGTTCGCTTCGACTCTTCGAAGAACCAGCTGCAATACAAAGCCCCAGCGGGGCGTGACAATGGTAGCCAGCCATTTCAATGGCTGGTATAAAGCAGCCAGGAAAAAAAGCGTGCCTTTAGGTACGCGACATCAAATCCCTGTCGCGTACCTACGGCACGCTATCCGTTAACATACTCATTACCAGCCATTGAAATGGCTGGCTACCATTGTCAGATGCCTACGGCATCACATGCAAAACTTGAAATTCTATATTTAAGTTCCAGCCTTCAGGTACATCCACAAAAAAACTCTGCCTCGTCTCATAACGGGCAGAGCTTTTAGTTCCACGTTTCAAGTTTCAACATTTCTCTACCGCACGATTCCAGCGGCATGAGCACTGATGGTGGTGATGAGTGCCGTCAGCACCGCGATCACGATGTCAATGATGCGCTTCAGCGTCCTCTTCGTACTTTCTGTCATATCCTCCTCCTTTCTTCTTCTGGTTCTTTAATTCTTGTATTTTTTAATTTTTTAATTTTCCAACTGAATCCGAGTGAGGGCACACGGCCCTCAACTCGGTTCAGCTGCCCGGATTCAACTCGTCAACTTGTCAACT